>NZ_QNUG01000016.1 GCF_003385395.1 Epilithonimonas hispanica
AGATAATTTTGGTTTAATTGGTTTGAAATAAAAATTTTCTTTGATGGTTAATTTTCTTAATTCCTTTAAAATAAAATCGTAAATTGCATCTAGGTTATTCATAATGTATTAGATTGGTAGTCAATACAATATACGAAATTTTCGTATTATGAGTAACCTTTTTTATAATGCACTACGGGTTTAAAAGTATGTTACAAACCATTATTAGGAACTTAATCTCGCATGTCGAAGGACTATATCTTTTTTTGTCATCCGAACAAATTGAAGCAATCTGTTGAATTCTTTGGCAATCATAATAACAAAAAGGATTCGTGGCTATGAAATTTGTCTTCAATAGAAATTTTGACATCTATTATAGAAACTACCAATCAAAAGTTATCCTAATTCAAAATCATTCCAAACATACTTTTCGTAACTTTGCAACAATGAATTCGTTAGTTGATAAATACAATATTCCAGGTCCGCGTTACACATCTTATCCTACAGTTCCTTATTGGAATGAGGCCGATTTTACCGCAGATCTTTGGAAAAAATCAGTCATAAAATCCTTTTCAGAAAGCAATTCTGGAGAAGGGATTTCCATTTATATTCACTTGCCTTTTTGCGAGGCACTTTGTACATTTTGTGCTTGTCACAAGAGGATTACCAAGCAACATTCTGTAGAAGTTCCTTATCTGGAAAGTGTTTTGAAAGAATGGAAATTATATCTCGAATTATTCGATGAAAAACCAAAACTGAAAGAGCTTCATCTGGGAGGAGGAACGCCAACTTTCTTTTCACCTGAAAACTTGAAAACACTTCTTCAAGGCATTTTTGACACAGTAGAAATTGCGGAAGAACAGGAATTCAGTTTTGAAGGTCATCCGAATAACACCACTCGTGAACATCTTCAAACTTTGTTTGATTTGGGCTTTAATAGAGTGAGCTTTGGTGTTCAGGATTATGACCCGAAAGTTCAAAAAGCGATTAATAGAATTCAGCCTTTCGAGAATGTGAAAAACGTGACAGAATGGGCTAGAGAAATTGGCTATAAAGGAATCAGCCACGATTTGGTTTTCGGATTGCCTCATCAAACTTGGGAAGCCACCGAATTCACCATCAGAAAAACTTTGGAACTGAAACCAGACCGATTAGCTTTCTATTCTTATGCACACGTTCCTTGGGTAAAAGGTGTTGGTCAAAGAGGTTTTGACGAAAGTGATCTGCCAAGTGGTGATGAAAAAAGACGACTTTATGAAGACGGGAAAAAATTATTAGAAGAACTCGGTTACATCGAGATTGGAATGGACCATTTTTCTTTGGAACACGATGACCTTTATCAATCATTAACTCAGAAAAAATTGCACCGTAATTTTATGGGTTATACATCCAGCAAAACTCAATTGATGGTAGGTTTGGGAATGTCAGCAATCTCTGATTCTTGGTATGCTTTTGCTCAGAATGCAAAAACTGTTGAGGAATATCAGAAGATTGTAGAAGAAGGTGAGATCCCTGTTTTCCGTGGACATATTTTAGATGAAGAAGATTTAGTCATAAGAAAACATATTCTGAATCTAATGTGTCAATTGGAAACAAGTTGGGACTTGCAAACGTCTTTCCCGGAAATCGAAAATGCGATTGAGAAATTAAAAGAAATGGAATCCGATGGTTTGGTAGAAATCTTCGACAATCAAATTAAAATTACCGAAAAAGGAAGAGCTTTTACACGGAATGTTGCTATGGTTTTCGACCTCCGAATGATGAGAAACAAACCAGAAACTCGGATTTTTTCGATGACAATATAATTTAGACTTTTAGATAATAGAGAAAAGATAAAAGACTTTTGATTCTGTTCTTGAAAAAAATATTCATTTTTTCATTCTGAAAGAATCTAAATCTGAGATTCCTTCAGAATGACAATTTTATTTTTAAACAATTCTTGAACTATGAATTTAATCAAACAAAAAAATATCATTCTCAAAAGTTCCAGAGAATTTTTAGCCGATGCGATTTTTCCAGATTCTGAAGAGAAATTGCCGTTGATTATTTTCGTTCACGGTTACAAAGGTTACAAAGATTGGGGCGCCTGGGAATTGATGGGAGAGAAGTTCGCAAAAGCTGGATTTTACTTTGTTAAATTCAATTTTTCTCATAACGGGACTACAATTGATAACCCAAATGATTTTGCAGATTTAGAAGCATTTGGACAAAATAATTATTCCAAAGAATTGGATGATTTGGAGGTTGTAATCAATCATTTCAAAAATCAAAAAGAAGTTGACTCCAACAAAATAATTTTGCTTGGACATAGTAGAGGCGGAGGAATTTCTATTATTAAAGCTTCTGAAAATAAATCGATTTCAAAATTAATTACTGTAGCGAGTGTTTCTACTTTGGATAGATTTCCTAAAAATGAAGCTTTTGAAAATTGGGAAAAAAAGGGTGTTTATTTCGTGGAAAATGCAAGAACCAAACAAAAGATGCCTCATTATTTTCAATTCTATCAGAATTTTGAAATTAATAAAGAAAGATTTGATGTTGAGAAAGCTTGTAAAATTCTTAGAATCCCAAGTCTGTATATTCATGGTTCTAATGACGAATCTGTTCAACAAAGCCATTCTGAAAACCTTCATCTTTGGACAAAAGATTCACAACTTAAAATCATCGAAAATGCTGGTCATAGTTTTGGATCAAAAGAACCTTGGGAAAGTGATTCGTTGCCAAAAGAATTAGATGAAGTTATAGAAGTTTGTATTGGATTTTAAAGAAAAATTAGAGATTCGGTTACAATTATTTAAAAACTTAATTCCATCAACTGGCAACTAAAAATTATCAACTAATTATTTCTTCTTTTTAATCAGATTGTTATTCTCAATCCAACGTTTGCTGTTGTTGATATCTTTCAAATACCAAACATCATTGGCATTCATAAGATACAGGTTGTAAACCAACGGGATTGCAATTTGTTTACCTTCCAAGAAATTGGCTCTTACAGAGATAGCATTTTTCTTTCTGATGTAATCTCCTGTGAAAATATTAGAAAAACTTTTTCCGGTAGATTTGTCATCAATCAATTCTATCATCGTCAAACTCCCATCTATATTGAATTCTAGAATATGACGTTCTCCATGATCTTCAAAATCTTCTACCAAAACAAATTTTTTTCCTTTGAGATCGTAGTTGGTCGCGTCTTTCATTTTTTTTCCTTTTGCCTCAATTTTTTCAAGGATTTTGTTGATGCTGGAAAAGTCTTGGGAATAAAAATAGACAGATGAGATTAGGCTGAGGAAGATGAATGTTTTTTTCATTATAATATTTGTGTCTTTACTTTACAAAAATAGACATTCCAATACACGACAACAAATCTTTAACTAAATTTATAAAAACAGATTTTTAATTATCTTTGCACCATGATAAGAATTACCAAGATTTTCACTTTCGAAACTGCTCACGTCCTTTATAATTATGATGGCAAATGCAAAAATATGCACGGCCATTCCTATAAGTTATTTGTTACGGTAAAAGGAAATCCCATCAACGATTTGGAACATAACAAGAACGGAATGGTGGTAGATTTTGGTGACATCAAAAAAATAGTAAAGGAAGAAGTTGTGGATGTTTGGGATCATGCAGTTTTGGTAAATGGCGCTTCTCCGCACAGGATTTTAGGAGAAAATTTACAAAATGAAGGTCATAAAGTAATTTTTTGTGATTATCAGCCAACTTGTGAAAATATGCTTTACGATATTGCTTCAAAAATCCAATCTAAACTGCCTTCTGAAATCCAATTAGCCTATCTTAAACTTCACGAAACCGAAAATTCTTACGGAGAATGGTTGGCTGAAGAAAACTAAATTTTAGTATTTTTTGATTTTGGAGTTTGTTTAAATTTTCTTAAAATTGCAGGCTTAAAATTATAAACTATGAAAAAACTATTTTTAGTTGGTGCTTTGTCACTTTGCGGAGCTGTGAATGCTCAAACTCAGAAAGGAGGATGGATGCTTTCTGGTAAAACTGAATTATCTTTCAATTCTGCAAAAACAAAGTTGGAAATTCAAGGGAATAACTATGGTGAAACAAAAACAACAACCGTTTCTATTACACCTGCAGCTAGTTATTTTGTAATTGACAATTTGGCTGTTGGATTAGGTTTGTCTTATACAAGCCAAAAAATAGAAGATAGTAAATCAAATACATTTGCCATTCTTCCTCAGGCAACTTACTTTTTTCCCGTTTCAGGTGAAGTTAAACCTTTTGTTGAGGCAGGAATTGGATTTGCAACTAATACAACAACAATGCTAGACGAAGATGTTAAATTTAATGGCTTAGCTTATGGTTTTGGTGCTGGTGTAGCCTATTTTGTTAATCAAAGTGTGGCTTTTAACTTAGGTGTAAACTATTCTGCAGCAAATCTTAAATATAAAGAGAATAGTGATATTAAGAATAATACAAATAATATCGGTGTTGGTGTAGGTGTTTCAGTTTTCTTGAAATAATCAATTTAAGATATAACTAAAAACCTCGCAATTGTGAGGTTTTTTTAGTTTGAATAGACAATATATTTCTGTCTTATTTTTTCAAAATTCTCAAGATCTTTTTTCCAGCTATCTTTAATTTCTTTTTCAGATTTGCCAGAGATGATTTGTTTTCTAAGCTCATCATTCCCAGCCAACTTATCAAAGAAAAGATTTTTCAAAAAGAAATCCTGCTGAGGATTTTTATAATTTTTGTAGGATTTCAAAAGCCATTCAAGATTTATTTGTCTTAAGTCTTGGGAATATTGACTCAGATTTTCGCCATAACATAATTTGCCATTCAGAAAAGGATCTTTTGCGCCTTCGGTTGGTTTCGGTGTGAATTGATATTGGAAATCTTTTGTCCACGGCGAACCGTAGATTTGGAATGGTAAATCTGTTCCTCTTCCTACAGAAACCTGTGTTCCTTCAAAGAAACAGAGACTTGGATAAAGATTGATGGCTTTATCATTCGGAAGATTAGGAGAAGGTTTGTCAGAAACGCCGTAACGCTGTTGTTTATGATAATTCAGCATTGGGATCAGCGTGTATTTTGCTGTCACTCCATTTTTCAGCCATTTTTCTCCATTTACCATTTTACCATATTCGCCGATTGTGAGTCCATAAACAACCGGAACATTATGTAATCCTACAAAGCTTTTCCATTGATTTTTCATCATTGGTCCATCTGTATAACCATCGTTAGGATTTGGTCTGTCGAGAACAATCACTTCAATATTATTCTCAGCTGCTGCTTCCATTATGTAAGAAAGCGTAGATATATAAGTATAAAATCTCACGCCAACATCCTGAATATCAAACAAAATAACATCTGCACCTTTCAGATATTCCGCTTTTGGTTTTTTGTTGTCTCCATAAAGAGAAACAATCGGCAAACCTGTTTTTTTATCAATACCACTTTTTACATGTTCACCAGCATCAGCAGTTCCTCGGAAACCGTGTTCCGGAGCAAAAATGGATTTGATTTTAACATTGTTTTCAACTAAAAAATCAACCAAATGTTTTTTATTCTTCAAAAGACTGGTTTGATTAGCTGCAATAATGACGTTTTTATTTTTAAGTAAAGGAAGATACAGTTCTGGTCTGTCAGCTGCAGTTTCAAAACAATCTGCAGATTGATTTTGAGACTTAATAAAAGTTAATGAACTAAAATAAATTAGCAGGATAAAAACTAAAGTTTTATTTTTGAAGCTTAAAATCATTGATTTGAATTTTCCGTTATATTTCTCGAAAAAAATAGCGTTTTCCAAAGATAACAAAAATAATCTCTCCAAGGTGATTGTCTATATTGGTAGGCTTTCTGTGGCTTTGGGTATCATTGTTTCCTTGATTACGATTTCTACAGGTATAGGCTCCAAAAAAGCAATAGAGGATAGGATTTCTAATTTTAGTGGTGATGTTTCCGTGAGATCTACACGTTCCAATTCCTCCTACAATTCCTCAGTTTTAGAAACAAATGGTTTAGACTTAAAAAAAATCGCTTCTATTGATGGAGTATCAGGTTTGCAGTCTTATGCTACAGTAAGTGGGATTTTGCGAACAGAAAACAACTTTGCAGGTGTTATCTTGAAAGGTGTTGGGAGAGATTTTGACAAAGCACGCTTCCAGTCTTTTATAATTTCGGGTTCTATTCCGGATTATAATGAAGATGGTTATAATAACGAGGTTATCCTTTCCGAAAAAATAGCCAACGACCTTTCTCTGAAAGCCAGTGATAGTATTGTTACGATTTTCTCAAAAGAAGATCAAAAACCGATTTACAGGAAATTTTTAATCAAAGGAATTTATAAGACCGACATCAAATTGGTGGACGATCTCTATATGATTGGTGATATCAATCACGTCCGCAAAGTTATGGATATGAGTGATAAAGAAGTTGGAGGTTTGGATATTTTCTTGAAAGATACAGATGATATTAATTCTGCTTTTCCTCAAATCGAAAAATATATTGGTTATAAAAATTACGCCGAAAAAGTAACGGAGAAATATCCTCAGATTCTGGATTGGGTCAACATTTTCAATCAGAATATTTCTTTGATTATTGCCATTATGCTCATTGTTGTAGTCATTAATATTATAATGGTTTTACTGATTTTGATTATCGAAAGGACTAACTCTATTGGACTTCTGAAAACATTTGGGGCAAGTAATGCACAGATCCGCTCGATATTTATTAATTATACACTAATAATTATGATTCCGGGACTTTTGGCAGGAAATGTGATAGGGATTGGACTGTTGCTTATTCAGAAATATACAGGACTCATCAAGCTGGATCCGGAAAATTATTTCATCAGTACAGTTCCGGTAGATCTTAATCCGTTGTATTTTATTTCCGTATCGGTCGGGATTTTTATCGTATCGGGAATTGCGATGATTCTTCCGAGTTATTTGATTAGTAAGATTTCACCTGTAAAATCGATTAAGTACAGTTAAGTAATTTTTAGATAATCAAACAAACTAATATGATATTAAAAAATCTCAACTATCCGCTTGATTTTAAATTCAAAATCACAACATTGGCCAGCGACTTTAATATTACCGACAAAAATGGTAATTATGTGGCGTATGTGCGTCAAAAAATGTTTAAGCTAAAAGAAGATGTGATTGTTTTTAATGACGAAAGCAAATCTCAGGAATTGTTTAACATTAAGGCTAATCAGTGGATAGATTTCAATGCATCATATATGATGACAGATCTTGTGAATGGTAAAAAGTTCGGGAGATTGGCTAGAAAAGGGATGCGTTCTATCTGGAAATCGCGATACGATATTATTGATGAAAATGACCAACCAAAGTATCAGATTAATGAAGATAATGGCTGGATAAAAGTATGGGATTCTTTTATTGGTGAGATTCCTATTATAGGATTATTTACAGGTTATTTTCTTAATCCTTCTTATACTGTGAAAGATTCTGCAGGAAAAGAGTATTTTAGACTCAAGAAAATGCCTTCATTGATTGGCAGAAGATTTCAGCTGGAAAGATTAATTGATATTGATGATGAAGATGAATCTTTGGTGGTGTTAAGCTTTCTGATGATGGTGCTACTGGAAAGAGCGAGAGGATAAATATAAATGCCTTAAAGCATAAAAAATTAAAACATTTGTTTTATAACAATACGATATGAAATATTATAATAATATTATAGAAACGATTGGCAATACACCTTTGGTGAAGCTTAACAGAGTTTTGGGAGATGATTTTCCAGCTTTGGTTTTAGCGAAGGTAGAAACGACTAATCCTGGAAACTCTGTTAAGGACAGAATGGCTCTTAAGATGATTGAAGATGCAGAAAAAGACGGACGTCTGAAACCTGGAGGAACAATCATCGAAGGAACTTCCGGAAATACAGGAATGGGGCTGGCATTGGTAGCCATCCAAAAGGGTTACAAATGTATTTTTGTGACCAATTCCAAACAATCCAAAGAAAAATGTGATATCCTGCGTGCTGTTGGTGCAGAGGTGATTGTTTGTCCAACGGATGTTAAGCCTACAGATCCGCGTTCTTATTATTCAACTGCTAAAAGATTGACACAAGAAACCGAAAATGCTTGGTATGTGAATCAATATGATAACCTGTCTAACAGACAAGCGCATTACGAAAGTACGGCACCGGAAATCTGGGAGCAAACAGAAGGAAAACTAACTCATTTTGTTGTTGGAGCTGGAACAGGAGGAACAATCACGGGTTGTGGAAAATTCTTCAAAGAAAAAAATCCAAATATCAAAGTAATTGGTATTGATACTTATGGTTCAATTTTGAAAGAGATTCATGAAACTGGAGAGATTCATTTGGATCATGCTTACACCTACATCACAGAAGGAATTGGAGAAGATATTCTTCCGGAGAATTATGATATGAGTGTGATTGACCACTTCGAAAAAGTGACGGATAAAGATGGCGCAATCTACGCTAGAAAGCTAGCTAAAGAAGAAGGTATTTTCTGTGGTTATTCTGCAGGTAGTGCGATATCATCTTTGGTTCAGATGAAAGATCAGTTTACAAAAGATGACATTATTGTCGTTTTGCTTCACGATCACGGTTCACGTTATGTAGGGAAAATCTACAATGATGAGTGGATGAAGGAAATGGGCTGGTTAGATTAATTAATAATAAAGAAAACAAAACCGCTGTTGAAAGAAAGCGGTTTTGTTTTTTATATAATGTATTGATTTTATTTACTCAAAAACCTCAAAATCAATCCCGTCAAAACTTGCAAAAACCATTGTTGGATAAGAATCTTGATGAAAAATATTTCCTTCAGAATCAATTCCGATTGCGCCTGCAAAACCGTCAATTTCTTTTAATTCTTCGAAGGTTCTATCAAAAGCATTTTCTATAGTTAAACCATCTGTAACTCGGGTAACTATTTTAGCGGCAGTTGCGTTGCTCACAATATCCTCACCAACTCCGGTACAACTCACAGCACAAAATTGATTGGCGTAATTTCCTGCAACAGTTGCAGAATCAGAAATTCTTCCGGGGATTTCAAACCCTTTTCCACCGGTTGAAGTAGCAACAGCTAGTTTTCCGTGTTTGTCAATGGCGACTGCACCAACAGTTCCTTTTCCTCCGTTTTTCAGTTTTTCTTCGTATTCTTTTCTTCGTTGCGGGATTTCTGTCGAGAAATCTTCGAAACCATTTTCTGCAGCATAAATTTTTGCACCATTTCCACCAAGAACGCGGTCGTCTTCTTTAATCAATTCCTTAGCAACAAAAATTGGATTCTTAACATCTTGAATATTAATCACGCCACTCATTTTCTGAGTTTCGCCATTCATAATCGCAGCGCTCATTCGGATTACACCGTCACTTTGGATTTGTGAACCGATTCCAGCATTGTACAGTTCATCATCTTCCAAAAGCGAAACCGCATAAGCAACAGTGTCGAAAGCCGAATTGTCTTTTAGAAATTCATAAGATTTTTTAGCAATGTCTTTCAATGAGTTTTGTTTTGCCAATTTCACTTCATTGCTTTGACTGCTTTCGGAGAAAAATCCGCCGTGGATGATTATTTTCATAGATTTATTTTTAATGGAATAATTGAAAATAAACCACATAGTCAAATAGTTTTATTGAAATTTTAAGGATAAATAGATTTGATTCTATGTTTCCTTTTTATAGAGATTTTTCTATGTGTCTATGTGGTTGAAAAAGTTTTAGTTATTCAGAACTTACCTGCGGAATCGGATTGTACTGAGAATTAACAATCGTCATTTCTCTGGTTTTCAAATCGAAAGTATCATTCATAGAAAGCACATCAACAATCAAATTTTTAATAGAAATAGGTTGCCCCAATTCTACATTTGTTAAGTTGGTATCTTTGATTTGAAGTCCATCTACCAAAATCACAAGGCCAGAACCAATTGCGGTCATCGTATCACCTTCAATGAATAAACCGGTGTCTTCACCAAGACCAATTCCCAAAGTTCTCGGATTATTTACAACAGCTTGAAATAATCTTCCAATTCTTCCCCTTTGAACAAAATGTGTATCAATAATGACATTTTCTATGAATCCAAGACCTTGAGTCGTTTTGATTTCACCTTTCAAAAGGGCTTCCGAGCTGGAACCTTGATAAATCATATTTTCCGATGCAGCAGCAGCTCCCGCAGAAGTTCCAGCGTAGATAAAGTCTTCGGTTTGATATTTAGTTAAAATCGCATCGTGAAATCTTGTTCCTCCAAGAATTGAGGTCAGGCGAAGTTGATCGCCACCTGTAAACATTACAACATCTGCGGCATTAGCTCTTGCAACAATCGCATCACTATTTGCTTGTTCACGATTCTGAATGTCAAGAATATTGCAATGTTTTGCACCCAGATATTCGAATGCTTTTTTATATTCAGGTCCCACGATGTCTGGGATTTGTGATGCAGTCGTGATAACTTCTATAACAGAGTTTTCTTTATGTTTGGACTCATCGATTATTTTTCTGAGGATTCCTCTTTCAAAAAAGTTGAGGTTTTTTTCTACATTTTGGTCAAACTCGATTTCTGTAAAACTTCCTTTGTTTACAGCGCCTCCGATGATGACTAATTTTCCATTTAACTTCATAGATAACAAAAATAATAAATCATTATAGAATAAACATAATCTTAACAGCGTAAAAATCCTTAAATAAGATTTAAACTTTTAATAGTTAATGACTTATTTGAATTGTTTTGTGTTTTAAAATTAACGATTTGTTAATTGTTTTTACAAATTGATAAAAAATTCATTTTATGTTAAAATAATTATTTCTGATTTTTATTGATTTTGAAGCTTTTCCGTTATCTTTGATAAAATAGAAATGTGATATAGCGAAAAAAGGATATGAAAATAGAAAAAATACAAGTCTTGAGAGGTCCTAATATCTGGAGCATCACAAGAAAAAAATTAATACAAATGCGCTTGGATTTGGAAGAAACCGAGCATTTTCCAACCAACAAAATTGAAGGATTTCGAGAAAGAATCGAACAGCTTTTACCATCGTTGATTTCTCACAGATGTTCTGAAGGTGTAGAAGGCGGATTTTTCAAACGTGTAGAAAAGGGAACGTGGATGGGACACGTTATAGAACATATCGCTTTGGAAATCCAGACTTTAGCAGGAATGGATGTTGGGTTTGGAAGGACTAGAGAAACCAAAACACCAGGTGTTTACAATGTCGTTTTCAATTATCTTGAAGAACGAGCGGGTGTTTTTGCAGCAGAAGAAGCGGTAAAAATTGCAGAAGCGTTGATGAACTCCACAGAATATGATATTGAAAAATGTATTCATAATCTTAAAGAAATCCGAGAAAGAGAAAGATTAGGTCCTTCTACAGGAAGTATTGTGGAAGAAGCCGCTTCTAGGAGAATTCCTTGGATTAGATTAGGGAAAAACTCGCTGGTTCAGCTGGGTTATGGAATTAATCAGCAAAGATTTCAAGCGACTATTACTGGAAATACAAGCAGTATTGCCGTTGATATTGCCTGCAACAAAGAACTGACAAAAAAAATGCTGGAAGATGCCGCAATTCCTGTTCCTTCAGGAGGTTTGGTTGTGGATGAAGAAGATTTGCAATATGTCATCAAAAAAATCGGTTATCCTTTGGTTCTGAAACCTTTGGACGGAAATCACGGTAAAGGTGCTTCCATCAATGTTAAGGATTATGAAACTGCGGTTATTGGTTTAGAACACGCTCAGAAATATTCCAGAAAAGTGATTGTTGAAAAATATATTACAGGTTTTGATTTCCGAGTTTTGGTCATCAATCACAAGATGGTTGCAGCAGCGAGAAGAGTTCCTGCTCACGTAGTCGGTGATGGCGAACTGAATATCCAGCAATTAATAGATAAAGAAAATCTAGACCCAAGAAGAGGTTACGGACACGAGAATGTGCTGACGGAAATTGATGTTGACAAAGACACCAACGAACTTCTTGAAAAATTAAATTATACTCTTGAAACGATTCCGCAAAAAGGAGAAATCGTTTATCTAAAATCAACAGCGAATCTCTCAACTGGAGGAACTTCGATTGATGTGACAGATATGATTCATCCCGAAAATGTTCAAATGGCTGAACGTGTTTCAAGAATTATCGGATTGGATGTCTGCGGAATCGATATTATGGCGGAAAATCTGACGCAGCCTTTGAAAGAAAGTGGTGGTGCAATTTTAGAAGTGAATGCGGCTCCGGGGTTCAGGATGCATCTTGCTCCGAGTGAAGGTTTACCAAGAAACGTAGCTGCTCCGGTTGTGGATATGCTTTATCCACAAGGAAAAGAATTTAGAATTCCGATTATTGCAGTAACTGGGACTAATGGAAAAACGACAACGACCAGACTATTGGCTCACATTGTTAAGAATAATGGAAAAAGAGTAGGGTTCACAACGTCGGACGGAATTTATATTCAGAATACTTTATTGGAAAAAGGAGATACTACTGGTCCGATGTCAGCTGAATTTATTTTAAAAGATCCAACTGTAGAATTTGCAGTTTTGGAAACAGCCAGAGGTGGAATTCTGCGTTCAGGACTTGGTTTTGGAAGCTGTGATATTGGTGTCTTGACTAATATCAAGGAAGACCATTTAGGATTGAGCGATATTCATAATCTTAAAGATTTGACCAGAGTTAAACGTGTGGTTTTGGACAGTGTTAAAAAAGATGGTTGGTGTATTTTGAATGCTGATGACGAATATTCTATGAGATTAGCAGATGATTTGCGTCCAAAAGTGGCACTTTTTAGTTTGGACGAAAATAATCCTCACATCAAGAAGTTTGCGAAAGAAGGAAAAATTACCTGCGTCTATGAAGAAGGTTTTGTGACTATCAAAAAAGGAGAGTGGAAAATCCGAATCGAACGTGTTAAGAATATTCCGATTACGATGGAAGGCAAAGCGAAGTTTATGATTGCGAATGTTCTAGCAGCGTCTCTCGCGGCCTATGTTTACGGTTTCGAAATTCCGAATATTGCTTTGGCTTTAACAACGTTTATTCCAAGCGCACAGTTGACTCCAGGCAGATTGAATATTTTCAAATTCAAGAACTTCAAAGTGATGATTGACTTTGCGCATAATCCTGCAAGTTATGAAGCGATTGAAGATTATTTGAAAAATGTTGAATCCAACAAAAAAATCGGAATTATTTCCGGTGTTGGTGACAGACGTGATAATGACATCCGAGAGTGTGGAAAAATTGCTGCAAGAATGTTTGACCATATCATCATCAGAAATGAGAAACATCTGCGTGGCAGAACTGAAGACGAGATTAATGGATTGATTATAGAGGGAATTCAAAGTGTGGATAAAAGCGTAAGTTACGAGTGCATCCCAAAAGAGATTGATGCTTTGAAACACGCGATGAGTCTTGCTGAGGAAGGCACTTTCATTACAGCTCTTAGCGATGTTATCAATAATGCGATTGAATTGGTTCAGGATTATCAGAACAAAGAATTACAGGACGAAGGAAATTATTAAACTTCAAATATTTCATTTAAAACCGCTCTACATTGAGCGGTTTTTTATTTAATATAAATGAGCTAAGAATCCTTAAATTGCATTCTTTAAAATTGATTCAATGCAGAGCTTTAAAACCATAACTTCTATTCTTGTTCTAAGTTCAACTCTATTATTTTCGCAGACCTATAAAACCTCTTCAACTGCAAAAGCCGGAAAGGAGTTTCCGAAAATAAATAAAGATAGAAAAGCAGAGTTCAAAGTTTATTTTCCAAAAGCTAAATCTGTTACGATAGAAGGCGGAGACGGAATGCAGAATCTATCATACGATGCTGCGGAAGGAACTGATGGTTTTTGGATTTTCAATACTTCGCCTTTAGAAATTGGATTTCATTATTATTGGTTCAATGTGGATGGAAAAAGAACTAATGACCCAAATACAGAGCTTTATTTCGGCTATGGACAACCGACAAGCGGAATTGAAATTCTTTCTGGTGAAGATTTTTTTTTCGACAAGAATGTAAAACACGGAAAAATTGTTGACGATAGTTTGAATTCAGAAATTACTAAGGGAAAAAGAAACTTCAAAGTTTATCTGCCGCCAAGTTATGGAACCAAAAAATTTCCGGTTCTATATCTCTATCACGGAACCGGTGAAGATATCACAGGCTGGGAAAAGCAAGGTTACATCGGTAATATTTTAGATAATCTTTTTTCAGATAAAAAAGCAGAAGAAATGATTGTCGTATTGGATTACGGCGTTGCTCTGAATCCTGAACAAGAAAAATTACCCGATGATTATCCAAGAACAGTTCTCTCAACAAAAAATCTTGAGAAAATTGTGGTGGATGAACTGATTCCTTACATTAATAAAAAATATAAGACTAATAAAAAACAAGCAATTGCAGGACTTTCCCGAGGAAGTTATCAGGCAATGTTGATTGGCGCTAATCATCCGGATTTGTTTTCTGCGATTGGTTCTTTCAGCCCGGTAATTTATGAAGGAACAGAAACTCAGCCTTTCAAGGAATTACCGATAGATAATCTTTTGAAGTCAAAATCAAAGCCTTTCTTTTTTATGGGAATTGGCGAAAAAGAAGACCAACGTTTTATTAATTACAATAATTTGTTGAGTGATTATTTAAACCAAAATAAATATCCGTTCGTACAATACAAATCTGCCGGAACTTATCACGAATGGCTGACTTGGAGACGTTGTTTGTATGAATTTGCGCAGAAAATATTTAAATAAATTGATTGTTAAACAAACGACAGCACGGACCAAAGTCCAATCAATGAAATGATAATCCACAAAACAACACCTTGAAAAATCGGTTTAAAACCTACTGAACTCAAAATCTTTTTAGAAAGTCCTGAACCGATGAGAAACAATGTTACTGTTAATCCGATTTTAGAAATATTGACAATCGAATCACTTATTTTTCCAATAAATGGAATGTAAGTGTGAAGTAAAATCGCAACTACAAATAATCCGATGAAATAAGGAATTTTGATTTTTGCATCTTTCGATTTGAACACCCACGAGCTCGCAATTGCAATCGGAATAATCCATAATGCTCTGGTCAGTTTTACCGTCGTTGCGATTTGCAAAGCTTCAGAACCAAATTTACTTGCAGCTCCCACAACCGAACTCGTATCTTGAATTGCAATCGCACTCCAAATTCCAAATTGAGACTGAGACAAATTGAGTTGATGACCAATGAAAGGGAATAAAAAAAGAGCCAATGAATTTAGGATGAAAATTGTTCCCAAAGCCACGCTGATTTGCCTTTCTTCTGCTTTTATAACCGGAGAAATTGCGGCAATCGCACTTCCTCCACAAATGGCTGTTCCTGTCGAAATAAGATAAGCTATTTTTCTGTCGATTTTTAAAAGCTTGCCTAAAATAAAACCGACAGACAATGTAATTGCAATCGAAATGATGGTAAACATTAAACCTTCTTTTCCGGCTTTCAGAGCGGTATGTATATTCATTCCGAATCCTAATCCGACAACTGAAAATTGCAACAAAATGCTTGTGACTTTATGATTAAGATGTGAAAACGGATGTCCAATTAATTGAGCAACAAAAATTCCTAATAACAAAGCAATCGGAGGCGAAATCCAAGGTGTTAAACAAATTAATAAAAGAATAATGAAAGTAATTTTTCTAAAAGTTTCTTTTTTCGCTAAGGTATTTTCGGTAATCATAACCTATATTATTTTACAGCAAATTTCCGCAGTAAAAACAGGGTAGAGAAATAACTATTTTTAATATACAATAACTTTAAGTTATGAAGATGCGATGTGATTAAAGAATAATTCCTGCAATTTGTTTTGGTCTCCTTGATTGATGACTCCATAAAAACAACGTTCAAAATCCAATCCTTTGATGTCAATAATTTTAAGCTCGTTATCTTTCAGTTCTTTGAAAATAGAATGGATGGAGAGAAAAGCATAAGTATTAGAATTCAGAAGATAAGATTTGATGCTTTCGGTGCTTTGAAGTTCGATTTCTTTTTTCAGTTCAGAAAGATTGATTCTATTACGTTTCAGTTGAGAAGCAATAATGTCCAACGAACCCGAACCTGCTTCACGAAGAATAAAAGGAAGTTTTTTAAGCTCCTCAATTTTGATATTCGGTTTGCTGATCTCCTTATTTTTACTTCTTGTACATAACACAATTTCATCTTTTACGAGACAAGTGTATTTTAGATTTTGATGATTGGGCTGACCTTCTACCACGCCCAGATCTATTTTATTTTCGGTCAGTAGATTTTCGATGATTTCTGTATTATTGGAAATCAAAGTCACATTGATATCAGGGAATTTTTCTTTGAAAGAAGCAATGTATTTCGGAAGAAAATATTGCGCAACAGTCGTACTTGCTCCAATTCTCAATTCACCTTTTGAATGGTCGGACAAAGCAGCAATTTCAAAATCGATGTCTCGATAGATGTCCATCAATTTTTCAGTGTGTTTGTAGAGTAGAAGACCGGCTTGCGTGAGTTTTATTTTGGTTCCGTTTCGGTCAAAAAGTTTTGTTTCGTAATACTGTTCAATTTCGTGAATGTGTTTACTTACTGCAGGTTGCGAAATAAATAATTCTTCTGCAGCTTTGGTAAAGTTGAGTCGTTTTGCCGTGATATAAAAAACTTTTAATCGAAAATCAAACATCAGTTTCTGATTTATAGAACTCAAATTTATGAAAACCACTTTATTGAATGATGATTTTATTAAAGTAATTTCTAATGCTTTAGCCAGTCTCTTTTTCATTTGGTATATTTGCATTCAAACTCACGGTTGTGAAGATTCATACTAGAAAAAAATACCTCAGCTTTTTAAAATTCAAAAGAGACTTTCAACAGTTTGGTCTGGAAAAAGCGCGCAGTTATGAGTTGATTCTGCATTGGCTCAATACACGTTTGAGCAGGAATCAATTTCTGCTCTTGTCAGGTATTTTGGTGGGACTTACAGCTGGAATGGCTGGCGTGATTCTGAAAACATTGGTTCATAATATCCATTATTTCATCACGCACAAAGTTCATTTCGAATATCAGATTCTGTTCTACATTGTATTTCCGTTTTTAGGAATCGTTTTAACAACTATGGTTGTTCAAGCTATTTTCAAAGGACAAGATAGAAAAGGAATCAGTGCAATTTTATATGAGATTGCGCAAAACTCTAGTATTGTTTCTTCTGTAAAAATGTATTCTCAGATTGTTCAGAGTGCGATTACTGTAGGTTTAGGTGGTTCAGCTGGTTTGGAAAGTCCAATTGCTGTAACCGGAGCTGCGATTGGTTCCAACTACGCACAGACTTACAGACTGAGTTACAAAGAAAGAACATTACTTTTAGCGGCAGGTGCAACTGCGGGGATTGCGTCGGCTTTCAATGCGCCGATTGCGGGGATGATGTTTGCCTTCGAGATTCTGCTGACCGGTGTGGTTTTTACAGATTTTATTCCTTTGGTTGTAGCTGCGGTTTGTGGAAGTTTGCTGTCCAGGATATTATTGCAGGAAGATATATTATTTAGGTTTTATACAAGAGAAGCTTTTGATTATAAGAATATCCCGTATTATCTTCTTTTAGGTGTTGTTACAGGTTTGTATGCACGTTACTTTGTTATTGTTTCTCAAAAAGTAGAACATTTTATCCAGAAGCTCAAGATGTCTCCAATTAGGAGAGCGATGTTTGGAGGTGCGGTTTTATCTTTATTATGTGTATTATTTCCACCATTGTTTGGTGAAGGTTATGATACGATTAAAGCTTTTACGAATGGCGATACACTTGAGATTATCGAAAACAGTTTGTTCCGATATTTTGAATTCAGGAATTTTACGATTATTATCTTTCTGATTTTAGTATTAATTCTGAAAGCTTTTGCAACACCATTTACCATTTTCAGTGGTGGAAACGGTGGTAATTTTGCGCCCTCGCTTTTTGCGGGTGGAACTGCAGGTTTTCTGTTTGCGGTAGTTTGTCAGCAGATTGGTTTTAAAGAAGTTCCTGTAACCAATCTTGTTTTGGTAGGAATGGCAGGCGCAATGAGCGGAATTCTATACGCGCCATTGACAGCGATATTCCTGATTGCAGAATCCAGTTTTGGATATGACCTTTTCATTCCATTAATGATTGTCTCTGTGATTTCTTACCTGATGGCAAAACGTTTCTCTCCAATTTCTCCGGAACTGAAATCTCTTGCAGACCAAGGAAAAATCTTCACCAACAAGCACGATAAAAACCTTTTGTTTTCTCTACGTACCAAAGATTATATTGATTTTCAATCTCAAACGATTAATGTCAATGCATCTATTACAGAGTTATTCGAAATGATAAAAAACGGTAACAAAAATACCTTTGCCGTTATTGATGATCTTGGTAAACTCAAAGGAATTCTTAATCTGGATGATATCAGACCTTATCTTTTTTCAAAAGAAACTGACTCACTATCAATTGTTAAAATTATGAAAGCGCCGCCTGCTATTATTCATCAGGAGAATAAAGCTCTGGAGATACTTCAGATTTTTGATGATACAGGCTATTGGAATCTGCCGGTTGTAGATGAGAATAACAAATTCATTGGTTTTATCTCAAAATCAGCAATCCTCATCGGGTATAGACAATTACTGAAATTATATTCTGAATAATTAATAAAACCAAAACCGTTCTGCTGAAGAACGGTTTTTTTTATGTAAATAGATTGATTGTTATTTCTCAGTCTTTTTGGTGTAATGTCTTATCAAAACCCCTACAGCAAATATAAAAGTCACAGCATAAAGCGCCGATAAAGCCTGCTTTTCCACTGTAAAGGTTTTAAAATCGATTTGCTTGTATAACGCAGCTCCCACAATCAGAGCAACAATCCACATTGTGAATACGGGCGCTTTTCTTTTTTCCATAGAATTTAGTTTTTTAATGAGTTATAGTTGCTAAAATAAGAATTTGTTTCTTCAAATCATCAATGATTGTTGTGAGTTCTCTTTTTATAATTAATGAGATACTGACCTTTTGAAGAATTCTTAGAGAAGTTACCACTCAATTCCCAAAGGTAACGCGCATTAGCTCTCGCATCTTCATTAGAAAATTTTTCATATTCGATTCGATATATAGAACTGAACAAACGCGAACGTCCCACACCGTGATGGCAATGGATGAGGAGAACAGGATAATTGGCTTTGTTATCAATTGTTTACCTTATTTTCAATACCTTGAAAGTCACGTACATTTTCGTAGAATATGTTGTTACGTATTTGTTGGTTTTAACTAGCAGATGTTTTTGATTGATTAAAAACAATTATTACCTCACGTTTTCTAGATTTAGAATAAAGTTCTATATCTGATGGGTTACTTAATAAATTTCCATTTATTAATATTGCACCTCCATCTATTCCATAGTTTGAGCCTGAGTCCATATTAACGCTTTCAAATACTTCAATCGAATCAAATGCTTCAGGATGATGTTTTGAAATAGTTAAATAATTACTTAAATGCTCAAACTTTTTTAAATTCTTCTAAGTTCTCTAGACCATTGTTTTCTGGAAACTCTTGAAGAATTGACTCAATAAATTTATTCGATATTTTCTTATGTGTCATATCATTATTTTATTAGGGATTAGTTATTAAAGTTAAACGTATTATAAAGTATTATACTTGCTTTCTGATATCGAGGATTTATTATCCGCGACTATCAATTTTCTTTACTGATAAACATATTGAAGAATTCCTATCTGGTAGAATTGGGTATAGGATATCTCTGCAAGATATTCCTTTTCTGGGCAGTTGTTTAGAAGTTCGTGTGTATAGCTAAAAGATAAGATTGCTAATAGAAATCTAGTAAATAGAAATTTAATCATTTGTTTTCAATAGTAAGTTAGTTTGAAACCAAATTTAAAGAACATCCTCATATTCAACAAATTAATGATTACTATTTAAAATCATTTTCAGTCAAAATATTTACTTAACTTTACAATACAAACATTGCTCAATATCTTCAATTCTACAAGAGCAAGTCCAATACAAGTCCAATACAAGTCCAATAGAGTCCAATAAAACAATGGACTAGTAATAGACCAGTACTGGAACAAAATTAGAGTTAGATACTACAAAGGGTACAGAAAGAGTACACAAGCGCTACTCAAATAACCCCAAATCTTTCTTCAATTGATTTTTTATTAAAACATCCTATATAAACTGTATCTATAATCTTAGAAATATCCCGTAAGTCCGAATGATTTTTCGCAGCCCAGCGGAGAAAAATTGTATCGAGAACCTTAGTAACCTCAACCCCCAACTTCTCTATATGATGGATTACTTCAAGTGACAAATTGGTACATTGAAAATGACAAAGACCACCCAAAATCGGATGGTCTTTGCTTTATAATTTAAGGTCTAAAGTCATTGTCAGGCTGAGGCTCTCGAAGCCCACTGCTATAAAAATCAAATCATCAAATCAACAATTTAACAAATCAACGAATCAACGAATCTACACCCTTTCATCCTTAATCTCATCCACAATCTCTGGATTCAGTAGAGTAGAAGTATCTCCAAAGTTAGAGTAATCGCCTTCCGCAATCTTTCTCAGTATTCTACGCATAATCTTTCCGGAACGGGTTTTCGGCAACCCAGACACAAACTGGATTTTATCCAACTTCGCAATAGGGCCTATCTGGTCAGAAATCAACTGGTTGATTTCTTTTGTCAAGTTCTCTTTGTTTCTTACCTCTCCGGATTCTTTCAGAATCACGAAACCATACAAGGCGTTTCCTTTAACGTCGTGCGGGTAACCCACAATTGCAGATTCAGCCACCGCAGGATGTTCGTTGATGCTGTCTTCAATAGGAGCAGTCCCAAGATTATGACCGGAAACAATCACCACATCATCCACACGACCCGTGATTCTGTAATAACCCACCTCGTCTCTCAAAGCACCATCACCCGTGAAATATTTCCCAGGGAAAGCCGAGAAGTAAGTCTCCTTATAACGCTGATGGTCTCCCCAAATCGTTCTAGCAATTCCAGGCCAAGGAAAACGGATACAAAGATTTCCTGTTACTTGATTTCCTGTGATTTCGTTACGCTTATCATCCATCAAAACCGGCTGAATACCCGGTAATGGAAGTGTCGCATAAGTCGGTTTGGTAGGTGTAGCAAATGGAATTGGAGAAATCAAGATTCCGCCAGTTTCGGTTTGCCACCAAGTATCTACGATAGGGCATTTCTTCTTTCCAACGTGGTCGTTGTACCAATGCCAAGCTTCATCATTGATAGGCTCTCCAACCGAACCAATTACTTTTAAAGAGCTAAGGTCGTGCTTCTCTACCCATTCCACACTTTCTTTCGCCAAAGAACGGATAGCAGTTGGAGCAGTATAGAACTGAGTCACTTTATGTTTCTCAATCACTTCCCAGAATCTCCCTGCATCAGGAAAAGTCGGTATCCCTTCGAAGATAACAGTCGTTGCGCCATTCAATAACGGACCATAAAGAATATACGAGTGTCCAGTAATCCAACCAATATCCGCCGTACACCAATAGATGTCATTCTCTTTGTAATTAAATACATTTTTGAACGTGTAAGCCGTGTAAACCATATAACCGGCGTTGGTGTGAAGCATTCCTTTTGGTTTCCCTGTAGAACCTGATGTATAAAGAATAAACAACGGGTCTTCCGCATCCATAATCACAGTTACGAACTCAGCAGAAGCTTTGTCATAATACTCGGACATCCAGTGGTCCCTGCCTTCTTTCATCTTCACGTCGTTGTGGGTTCTTTTCACAACCAAAACAGATTCTACAGTTGGTGTTTTTTCCAAAGCTTCATCCACGATGCTTTTCAGGTCAAGAACTTTGTTTCCTCTGTAACTTCCGTCTGAAGTGATGACCATTTTCGCTCCACAGTCATTCACTCTGGAAGCCACAGCAGAAGCAGAAAACCCAGCAAATATCACCGAATGAACAGCTCCTAATTTTGCACAAGCCAACATTGTAACCGCTAATTCAGGAATCATAGGAAGGTAGATGCAAACTCTGTCTCCTTTTTCTATGCCCATTTCTCTTAGAACATTTGCTGTTTTATTAACTCTTTCATAAAGCTCGTTGAAGCTGATATGTTGTGCTTCTTCTTTCGGGTCGTTGGGTTCCCAGATGATGGCGGTTTTGTCACCTCTTACGGAAAGATGTCTGTCTAGGCAGTTTTTGGTAATATTAAGTTTAGCATTCTTGAACCATTTGATGTTGGCTTCCTCCATATTGTAATCCACGACCTTGGACCAACGCTGATACCACACAAAATTCTCATCTGCTACTTTGTCCCAAAACTTCTTAGGATTCTTGATTGACTTTTTGTACTCCTTGAAATAATCCTGTAAATTCTGAATGTGATAATTTCTCATATGTATTAATATTTTTAATTCTTATAAATCTTATTTCTTTATTCTTTTCTCTTTGTTCTAATCGAGCATCTCCTCAATCTGCTGAATCAATTTCTTAATAGAATAGGGTTTTGTAACATAAGCATCTGCACCTAATTCCAAACCTTTTTCGATGTCTTTCGGGTTGGTTTTCGCGCTTAGGAAAATGACTTTGGTGTGGTTGAGATTTTCCATAGTTTTGATTTCGTTCAATGTGCTGTAACCATCGAGATTTGGCATCATAATATCGAGTAAAATGACGTCTGGAATTATGGTTTTTAATAAGTCCAAAACTTCGGTTCCGTCTCTTGCGATGAAGACTTCGTAACCTTGTTTCCTAAAGCTGTATTCCAAAGACATCAGGATTTTGTGTTCGTCGTCTGCTATTAATATTTTTTTCATTGTTGTTTTTGTGTATTTAAAGGGAGTTTTAATACAAAACTCACTCCTAATCCATTATTTTCTGCAGAAATATTCCCTTTATGCGCTTGCATTATTTTTCTACAAATCGCCAATCCCAGTCCGCTTCCCAAAGGTTTTCTGATATTCTGATTTCTGGATTGATAAAACTTATCGAATATCAGATTGAGGTCATCTTCTGGGATTTGTTTACCCGTATTGAAAATCCTTATAATCAATTGATTGTCTTTTTCTTGAAACTTTGCCTGGATTGTTCCTTGCACATCCGTGAATTTCAAAGCATTTCCTAAAATATTCTGGAAAACCTGAATCAACCTTGCTTCATCATATTCGAATTTTGTTTCTGTTAAAAGATTGACTTCACTCAGATGAATATTCTTTTGATGTAAAAGATGACTGATTGGATTCAGGGCTTTTTGGTAGGTTTCAATGATGTCATTGGTTTTGATATTCAAAGTGATTTCTCCGTGTTCCAACTTGTCGAGATAAAGAATATCATTAATGATTTCATTTAATCGGTCAGATTCTGTGATGATATTATTGAGGAATTCTCTCTTGATGTCCAACGGAATATCATCGTCGTTAGCCAAAATCTCACCAGCAGATCGGATGGCTGTTAGAGGTGTTCTGAGTTCGTGTGCAACAGAATCCAAGAAATCATCTTTCTGTTTATCCTTGAAGATAAGGTTTTCGTTGGCAGAGCTTAATTCATCAGAAAGTTGTCTCAGTTCTCTGCTTTGTTCCGTCAGTTTTTTATTAAGACTGATATTTTCTTTGGATTCTTCTAGGATTTCCAAAACTTCCTTCAAAGAGATTTTGTCTTCATAAGTCACACCTTCAATCAAGATTTTTGCAGAAGCGGTTCCAATTCTTCCGGACAAAAGATTCTCTGAGAATTTAATGAATCTTGCATCAGCAGTTTCCGTTCTTGTGTCAATATTATATTTGAGATTGAAAATCCGCATTGCCTGTTCGGTTTTCTTTTCTCCAAGGAATTTAACCAAGATATTTCTGATATCAGAAACATAAGCTTTTCCTCGCCAGATAAAAGCATTCTCGTGATTCTGAATATATCTGTCAACATCAACATAGATTTCTGCAAAATTACGTTCACGATAATCGCCTTTTTGACTCAAGGAAATCACTGTAAATAAAATCATATTGATCAAAATCGACCAAAAGAAAATCTGAGAAATACTATCCAAATAAGGAATGTTGAAAAAGCTGAACCAATCATACATCTCTATCAAAAATCCTTTGAATTCCTGATTGTAAGAAAAGTAATACTGCGGAATAATTAATCCAAAATAACAAATAATTAGCCCACCAATCAACCCGAAAACAGCTCCTTTATAACTTCCTCTTCTCCAAAAAATCGCTCCAAAAAATGAAGGTCCGAGTTGAGAAATCACAACAAAAGAAATCAGTCCAACCGAATATAAACTGTTCTGTAAAATGAAAAATTTATAAAAAATAAAAGCGGTTACAATCAGAATGAAAATACTTATTTTTCTAATGTTAGTAATACTTTTGGTGTTTTTTATATCATTATCGGATTTGAATTTATCCAGCCAACCATAAGGAATAATAAGATTGTTTGAAAGCATAATTGATAATGTAATACTCGAAATAATTACCATCGAAATTGATGAACTCAATCCGCCAAGGAAAACTAAAACTGTAATCAATTGATTGCCGAAATGCTGAGGAATCAAAATTGAATAAAACTCAGGGTTGACAATTTGTCCCTCAAAAATAATGCGTCCGCCCCAAGCAATCGGAAATACAAAAACATTAAAAATCAAAAGATAAAGTGGGAAAAACCAAATCGCTGTTTTCAGATGTTTTTCTTGTCTATTCTCAACAATTGTCGTGTGAAATTGTCTCGGTAAAAGGAAAATCGCTGAAGCAGAAATTAAACTTAAAATAATCCAATTGATGCTTCCTTCCAATCCTGAAAATGTATTTTTAGCTTTAAAATCTGAAAATTGACTTGCTTTTTGAAAGATGTCAGAAAATCCGTCAAAAACAAAAAACGTAACGAAGATTCCAAGAACAATTAGGAAAATTAATTTTAGAAAACTTTCTAGCGCAACAGCAGAAATTATTCCTAATCTTTTCTCGGATGCGTCAACATAACGCGTTCCGTAGTAAGACGAAAATAATGCTAATAAAACTACTACATAAGTCGCATTATCTGTAAACAAATCCTTCGAAATCGGAGTTTTTGTAACCAAATGAAACGTCTCGGAAATGGCTTTAATCTGAAGTCCGATGTAAGGAATAATCCCAAAAATACAAACCAAAGTAATAATCGCACCAAACGAACGACTGTTCCCATAACGCAGAGAAATAAAATCCGCAATACTACTGACTTTGTTGATTCTCGCAATTCGGATAATTTTTCGATTGATATAAATCCACGCTGGAATAATGATAATCGGACCAACATAAATCGGAAGATAATCCAGTCCGTCATTCACGGCAACGCCGATACTTCCGTAATAAGTCCACGCTGTACAATAAACTGCCAACGACAATGCGTAGATGTAAGGATTGTTCACCCAAATCTTGCTCTTCTTTTTTTCTGCTTGATGTGCAACGAGGAAAAGAAGGGCGAGATAGAGAATTACAACTGCAAATAAGGCGTAGCTATTCATCGTATTTTTTGAAAATGACAAACGAAATGATAATGGAGAGCATCCACACTCCGAAGATGTAGATGTAAATCATCGGAAACCCGAACAATCCTTTCTCGCTGTTGAACAAAAGAATCATCGGAGCGCTGAATAAAATAAATAATCCAAAGCTCAGGAGAATCAGTTTTTGTTCGTGTCTCTTTTTCATTTTTAATTTTAAAACCACACAAAACAAAATTTGAAATGTGTGGTTTTTGTAATTATAATTTAGTGATTTGTTTACAATTTTTCTTCGGAATAATCGCCACTCAAAGCATAATACCCGAAAACTCCTAATCCTCCTGAAACAATTGGTAATAAGATAAATACAATAATAATCCCGAATACCAAATCTTCCTGTTTCCCTGATGTTAGTTTAGGGATTCCCATTACAGTTAACCCGAAGTAGAGAACTACCAATGCGAGTAGAATCCAAACGATGCCTAATATTTTTTTTAATCCGTCCATTTTTTTGTTTGATTTAAAGTTAATTAATAATTCTGGATTTAATCGTGAATACTATTGTTTTTATGTTTCAAATAGATTAATCCGATGATGAGACAGACTGCAGCAACGCCAATCGGGTACCAAAGTCCTTCCAAATACCAGCTCACGTGTCCTGCATCTTTTGCAGTTGTCACGAGATAAGTCGCAACTGCAGGTAGCAATCCACCGAAGACTCCATTTCCAATGTGATAAGGCAAAGACATAGATGTATAACGGATTCTGACAGGGAACATCTCAACCAAGAATGCTGCAATAGGACCGTAAACCATGGTTACAAAAATCACTTGAATGAAAACTAAGAATACCAAATACCATCTCGTATCATTACTTATTTTGATTGATTTTGAAAGTTTTGGTTCCTCAATTTTTCCATCTTTCATTACAGGTCCGGCTGCTGACCAATGAACTACGCTGTCTTTTTTCATCAAGGTCCCATCTGTATAAGCAATTTCTTTATGGAAAGTAATCAAGCTGTCTGTTGCTACTTTATCGTGAATTTTGGCGGTTCTGGTTTCTGTGATTCCGCCTGCTGCAACTTCTTTTTTAGAAAGATCAACAGAATTAAACATTGCGCTGTAGATAGGTCTATAGGCAAAAATTGCGATTACCATTCCTGTCATCATCACGGCTTTTCTTCCGATTTTATCAGACAGCCATCCGAAGAATACAAAGAAAGGTGTTCCAAGGAACAATGCTAATGCCATTAATGAGTCGACTTGAGTTCCATCGATGTTCATTACCTTTTGCATAAAACTCATTGAGTAAAATTGTCCAGTGTACCAGATGACACCTTGTCCCATCGCAGCTCCGAAAAGTGCAAGCAAAACAAATTTGAAATTGAATCTATTTCCAAAACTTTCTTTCAGTGGATTGGTAGAAGTTTTTCCTTCGCTTTTAGCTTTGGCAAAAAGAGGAGATTCTTTCATGTTCTTTCTGATGAAATAAGAAACAACAACCATCAATATTGAAATCCAAAACGGAACTCTCCATCCCCAAGTGTCAAATTCCTCGGCGGAAAGTGATGTTTTTGTAATCAGGATAACAATTAATGAAATAAATAAACCTGCCGTTGCTGTTGTTTGGATCCAAGATGTCCAGTAACCGCGTCTTCCTGGTTGTGCGTATTCTGCAACATAAGTCGCTGCTCCTCCATATTCTCCTCCAAGTGCTAAACCTTGTAAAAGTCTAAGGATTAAAACTAAAAGCGGAGCCATAAAACCAATCGTCTCATAACTCGGGATACATCCGATTAGGAATGTCGAGAATCCCATAATCAAAAGCGTTACAAGAAAAGTGTATTTTCTTCCAATGATATCGCCTAATCTTCCAAAGAACAGCGCTCCGAAGGGTCTCACTACGAAACCTGCCGCAAATGTTGCTAAAGTTGATAGGAAAGCTGCTGTTGGATTATCTGCCGGAAAAAATTTTGTGGCTAGGACAATTGCCAGACTTCCGAAAATGTAGAAGTCATACCATTCGATAAGGGTGCCGAGAGATGAAGCCATAATCACGCTCCAAATGGTGCGGTTTTTTTGCTTGTCGCTCAGGTTCTCGTACTGTACGTGATGTGAATCGCTCATTGCATTTTATGATTTTGTGTTAATGATTTTTATAGATAAATCTGGAACTGAAGGATGAATTCTCCTTTTGATTTTGGTTCTGCCGAAGCGCTTGTGTAAGTTGGCCGTGTGGAGTACTGCGTCGTCAGTTTGGCGTGATGACCGTCAATAAACCAATTGGCTCCAATATCAAATTGCGAAGATGAATTTTCCAAAGCTTTGAAATTCTTATTCGTGTAAGCTGCAAAGGGCTGAATTCTGATTTTCGGTTTATCGGCATTGTTTGGCAAGAGTAATCCGGCCTGCAGATAATAGATGTTTCCTGTTCCAATCATTGGTTGTAGATTTCCGGCGCCGGCAATCGCTTTGTCTCCGATGAAATTTGGGTCATTGGAGCCAACGTTCATTATTCCAATATTTCTCAAATAATTCGGTCCGAAGTTGTAATTATAAAAACCAGCATAAGCAGAAAGTGCCATTTTGTTTTTAGCATTTCCTAAAGGTAAATCTGCAAAGGCATCAACTGCGTAAAGTGCAATGTCGTGTTTCTCGATTTGAGAATTAACTGAGGTTCTTGTACCGTCTTTTTGATGATAAAAACCTGCTCCTAAATTGAAAACTTTTTTAGTTCCCAGATAAGAACCAACTTTGAAGGGTAAAAGATTAGATTCGGAATCCAAAAATTGATATTCTACATAACCTGCTTTTGAAAATTCCGGATTTCCATTGTTGTCAACTGCAACTCTAGCTGCCGGATTGGTGACATCTACAGGCGCAATATTGGTGGCAAAAGGTTTGTTGAGACTGAAACGATATTCGAACTTGCCATATTTCCCTTTGGCAAACATTCCCATTTGTCTTGCGAATTGGTCAGAATTGTCAATCAATGGCCAAGTGAAAATCGGCGAATCAACAGTCAAGAAATTTAAGGTGGAAGCCATTGTCATTCTGGAAAGTCCCATATAATAATGAAGACCGGCTCCCAAACTTAAACTGAATTTCCCCGCTTCTCCGGGTAAAACCACCGCATATTCGTTCCAGGCATCGTGAAAAAACATTTGAGGTTTTTTACCGTTTCCATAACCTCCGGTTCCAGTAGAGCCTGAACCTCCACCATTGATGAAAGTTTGATTATTAATCCCGAAATGCATCAAAACCATATATCTTTTGGTAATTTGTGCATAAGCAAGTGCTCTCAGACGTCGGTTTCCTATGTTCCATGTATTTTTGGTAGCTTCGTCAGAAACCATCGTTCCGGGATTCATTTCCGTATTTCTTAACCAGATCTGGTTCCAAAGAATAAATCTTACATACTTGTCGCCTTCAGGATTCAGGTTTAGTTTTAAACCATTCCCATAATCAGGCGAACCTTGCGAATATAGGCTGGTGCTTAAAAGCGCTAATCCTATAAAAGTGAGAATTTTATTCATAAATTAATAATAATTTGGTGTTTATTTTGTGATTGCCAAATTGTTATTAATATTTTGTTTACAAAAATTTAATATATATTAATGCTAATAGTATAGTTTTAATTAATAATAAATTTACTTTTTGAATCGTTCCCACTTAATTAGCATATATTTATCAGCAAATTGAGTGATAATCAATCCGGAATTTTCAAGATTGTTTTCTTGAGAGATATATTCTATTAATTCGCTTTGTTTCAATATCTTATACACGGGATGGGACTCCGAATGTGGTGGTCTTGTAATATTATATTTCTTAATCCAAGAACTAATGCTCACGTGAGAAACGCCGATAATTCTTTCAATTTCTCGATAACTTAATCCTTCAAGATAGAGTTGTAAAGCTTTAGTTACATAATAGTCATCAATTTGTTTTCCTAATTTTTTAACGGTAAAATTATAGTTGCAATTCTTACAGTAGAATCTTTGTTTTCCTTTTATAATTCCACTTTTTGAAACATTTTGATTATTGCATTTAGGACATTGATTTTCCATAACTATACTTTTTTAGCAAATGTATAATAAATTAGCAATATTGTAATTTTAACTAAAGATAATATTATTGTTAAAATAAATTTAACAGATAAAATTATCTTTTTTATTTGGTATATAAAGATAATTATTTTTAGTTTTGCATCTTAATTTAGATAATATCAATGAAATTAGAAGTTTCTTCAGAGAAACATTTGGTTTATGTAGAAGAAATCAGAAACGAAATGGAGGATTCTGCGAAAAAACGCGGAACAGGTATCGCAAAACGTTCTTCAGAATATCTGGGCAAAAAAATCTCAGAAGGCAATTCCATTATTGCAATTGACGAAAATGGAACTTGGGCGGGCTTCTGTTATATAGAAACTTGGACAAATGGTGAATATGTGGCCAATTCAGGATTGATAGTTTCGCCTCAATTTAGAAATATGGGTTTGGCGACTCAGATTAAGGAAAGGATTTTCCAATTATCACGAGAAAAATATCCAAACGCTAAAATTTTTGGATTGACTACAGGAATGGCGGTGATGAAAATCAACAGTAGTTTGGGTTATAAACCGGTTATCTATTCTGAATTGACTCAGGACGAACAATTCTGGAATGGTTGCAAAAACTGCGTCAATTATGATATTCTGATGATGAAAGAACGTAAAAACTGTCTTTGTACGGCAATGCTTTTCGTTCCCGAAAATCTGAATAAAGAGAAAAAGAAAAATTTTGAATCAATAAATAACAACAATGAGTAAGAAAGTAGTTTTGGCATTTAGCGGAGGTTTGGATACCTCTTATTGCGCAAAATATCTGAGTGAAACTTTGGGTTACGAAGTTCACGCAGTCACGATTAATACAGGCGGTTTTGATAAGGAAGATGAAGTTTCGCTTAAAGAGAAAGCGGAAAAATTAGGCGTGGCTTCTTACAGGTTTGTTGATGCTTCGGAGAAATATTATAATGATTGTGTTAAGTATTTAATTTTTGGTAATGTTTTGAAAAACAATACTTATCCGTTGTCTGTAAGTGCAGAAAGAACCATTCAGGCGCAGGCCATTGCCGAAGCTGCGATTGAGATTGGAGCGGACGCGATTGCGCATGGCAGTACAGGTGCAGGAAATGACCAAGTTCGTTTTGATTTGATTTTCCAAGTAATGTGCCCGAAAATCGAAATCATCACACCAATTCGTGATTTGAGTTTGTCGCGTGAAGATGAAATTCAATTCCTGAAAAATCACAATTACGAAATGGATTTTGACAAAGCAAAATATTCTATTAATAAAGGACTTTGGGGAACTTCTGTTGGAGGAAAAGAAACTTTGACTTCGCAAAATTACCTTCCAGAAGAAGCATTTCCTTCGCAAATCGAGAAAACAGAACCTTCTCAATTGGAAATTGAATTTAAAAATGGAGAGCTATTTTCTGTGAACGGCGAGACGTTTTCGCATCCGGTTTTGGCGATTCAGAAGATTGAGGAATTAGCTTCACCTTACGGAATCGGCCGTGATATCCATGTTGGAGACACAATTGTGGGTATTAAAGGGCGTGTCGGTTTCGAAGCTGCTGCTGCATCAATCATTATTAAAGCGCATCATTTGCTGGAGAAACATACATTGTCAAAATATCAGCAGACAATAAAATCACAATTGTCAGATTGGTATGGAAACTGGCTTCACGAGGCACTTTTCCTTGACCAAGTGATGAGAAATATCGAATCGTTTTTGCAGGATTCTCAGAAAACGGTTAATGGAAAAGTTTTCATCACGCTTCATCCGTATCGTTTCATTTTGAACGGGATTGAGTCTGCCAATGATTTGATGTCTTCAAAATTCGGAAGTTATGGCGAAGAAAATCTCGCGTGGAGTGGGGAAGACGTGAAAGGTTTTACCAAAATCCTCAGCAACTCGCTCAATATATATCATCAGGTCAACAAATTGAACTAGAATCAAAGAACTCGAAGAGTTCAATATCAGTAGCCGTAGGTGAAATCGAGGAATGAGATTCGGCGAAGCCAAACCTACGGAAAGAAAGGAATTAGAGATAACAGAATCCGAAGGATTTAATGTTTAACCAAACTTTTGCTGAGCGTAAGCGCCTTTGCGAACTTAAAATATTTTCAATAAGAATAAAAAACTTTGCGCTCTCTGCGTTCAAAATATTAAAAAATGAAAAAATCAGTCGGAATCATCGGTGCCAACGGTTACACAGGAAGTGAACTTGTTCGATTGCTGGCTTTTCATCCGAATATAGAATTAAAATTTTTGTACAGTCGTTCCAATTCCGGCGTTAAGATTTCGGATTTGTATCCGGATTTAGATTCCGTTTGCGATTTGGTTTTAGAAAATACATTGCGTCCGGTTGATATTCTTTTTCTTTGCTTGCCTCACACAGAAAGTGCAAAATGGCTTGCAGAAAGACCAGCAGACGCTGAGGTATTAATAATAGATTTAGGAAACGATTTCCGACTTTCTACCCATTTTGGAAGCAGAGATTTTGTTTATGGTTTGCCAGAGATTTATTTCGATCAAATCAAAAAGGCTAATAGTATTGCTAATCCTGGGTGCTTTGCGACGGCAATTCAGTTAGCTTTGTTGCCGTTGGCGAAAGAAAATTTGCTAGATGAAGTTTACACAACAGGAATCACTGGTTCAACTGGAGCTGGGCAATCGTTGCAGCCAACAACACATTTCACTTGGCGAAATGATAATATTTCGGCTTACAAAACTTTGAATCATCAGCACGTAGACGAGGTTGTTAAGCAACTTAATCTACTTAATAAAAACGAAGTGGAGCTTAATTTTGTTCCTTGGCGGGGCGATTTTTCCAGAGGAATTTTTACGACATCAGTTGTCAAAACAGATTTGAGTTTGGAAGCGGTTTATGATTTATATGAGCAATTTTATAAAAACTCACCATTTGTCAAGATTTCTAAAAAAGCAATCGATATGAAACAAGTTGTAAATACCAATTTTTGTACAATTCAAATAGAAAAGAAAGGAAATAAAATAGCGGTTCATTCTGCGATTGATAACCTTTTGAAAGGTGCATCCGGACAAGCAGTTCAAAATATGAATATCGCAAATGGCTGGGAACAAAATCTTGGATTAAACCTAAAACCAATTGCTTTTTAAAGTCAATCAACTATCAACCGACAACCATCAACCAAAATGAATTTATTCAACGTCTATCCACTCTTCAACATCAATCCTATAAAAGCTCAAGGTTCTTTTCTTTGGGACGAAAACGGACAGCAATACCTTGATTTTTATGGCGGTCACGCTGTGATTTCTATTGGTCACAATCATCCGCATTATGTTGAGAAATTGAAGAATCAATTGGAAAAAATCAGTTTTTATTCCAATTCTGTGGAAAACAAAATTCAGGAAGAATTAGCTGAAAAATTAGGGAAGTTATCAGGCTACGAAGATTATTCATTGTTCTTGTGCAATTCCGGAGCGGAAGCGAACGAAAATGCCTTGAAGCTGGCTTCATTTCATAACGAGAAAAAGAAAGTCGTTTATTTTTCCGAATCTTTTCACGGAAGAACTTCGGCTGCAGTTGCGGTTACAGACAATCCGAAAATTGTAGCACCAGTCAACGAATCTGAGAATTTCATCAAATGCGAATTCAATAATTCAGAAGAATTGGAGAAGATTTTTGCGGAAAATCAAAACGAAATTTCAGCAGTGATTGTCGAAGGAATTCAAGGTGTTGGCGGAATTAATTTGTTGACGGAAGATTTCATTTTGACGATTGAAAAATTGTGTAAAGAAAACGATGCAGTTTTGATTTTAGACGAAGTTCAGTCTGGTTATGGACGTTCAGGGAAATTCTTTGCGCATCAGGAATTCGACATCAAACCAGATTTAATCACGGTTGCAAAAGGAATGGGAAATGGCTTTCCGATTGGCGGTGTTTTAATCAGTCCAAAATTCCAAGCGAGTTACGGATTGTTGGGAACAACTTTTGGCGGAAATCATTTGGCTTGTGTTGCCGGATTAGCGGTTTTGGAAGTCATCGAAAAAGAAAATTTAATTGATAATTCTGAAAAAATAGGAGTTTATATCGAAGAAAAAATTAAAAATTTCCCTCACATCCAAAATATCAAAAGACGCGGTCTGATGTTTGGGATTGAGCTCGACCAAGCTTGTGTAGATGTCAGGAAAGAATTGTTGTTTGAACATTTTATTTTCACCGGAAATGCCAATGATAAAAATGTTCTGCGGATTTTGCCAGCGCTCAATATTTCGGAAAAAGAATCCGACTTATTCATCAATGCTTTAGAAAAAACTTTGAAAGCAATTGATGAGAAAAAGAAAGTTTTAACAGAAAATTAAAAACTTGCTTAGCTGAGCGAAAGCGCCTTTATCTCAATTTATTATTTGATTTTAAAGGAATCGATGAATCTTCGATTTGCGAATCTTAAAATATTTTCAAAATTAGTAAAAATCTTTGCGCGCTTTGCATTCAAAAAATCTTCAAAATGAAAAATTTCACTTCGGTTTACGATATAGATAATTTGCAAGACATTATTGCAAAAGCTTTAAAAATAAAAGAAAATCCACTGGGAAGTCCAACCAAAGGCAAAGGAAAAACAATTGGTTTGGTTTTCCTTAATTCCAGTCTCAGAACAAGATTAAGTTCACAAATCGCCTCTCAGAATTTAGGACTCAATGTCTTAGTTCTCAACGCTGCACAAGAAGCTTGGAACTTAGAATTTGCTGATGGAACTGTGATGAATGGCGATACAGTTGAACATATTAAAGACGCAATAGAAATTCTGAATCAATATTGCGACATCATTGCTGTGAGATGTTTTGCAGGAATGAAAAGCAAAGAAGATGATGTTAATGAAAGTATTTTAAGCCAATTCCTAAAACATGCCAAAGTTCCGGTTGTTTCTCTGGAATCTGCGACGCGACATCCGTTGCAAAGTTTGGCGGACTGTATTACAATTAAAGAAAATTGGACAGAAACCAGAAAACCAAAAGTCGTTTTGACTTGGGCGCCTCATATCAAACCGATTGCACAAGCTGTCGGAAACTCTTTCACAGAATGGATGCAGCAAATGGATGTTGATTTCGTAATCACAAATCCAGAAGGCTATGATTTGGACAAAAATTTCACAAAAGATACACCTGTGATTCATAATCAAAACGAAGCTTTGAAAGATGCAGATTTCGTTTATGTGAAAAATTGGTCTTCGTTTGATGATTATGCAAAAGTGCTGGAAGTTGAAGACAATTGGATCTTAACCAATGAAAAATTAGAATTGACCAATCAGGCGAAAGTAATGCATTGTCTGCCAGTTCGTAGAAATCTTGAGCTGAGTGATGAAGTAATGGATGGCGAAAACTCTATCATTTATCAGCAGGCAAAAAACAGAATTTTTTCTGCTCAAGTTGTGTTTTCTGAAATTTTGGATGAGTTAGATAAATGTTAAACACAAAGGCACAAAAAGAATTGTAATGGAAATAATTTTAAGGCACTAAAAAAATCGAAGATTTTAAAAACTTTGTGCCTTAAAACACAATACTGCATAATTAATTATCCTTGTGCCTTTGTGTAAATTATGTAAGAATTGAAAACAAAAAATGCAAAAACTACACATCATAAAAATCGGCGGAACTCTTATCGATGACAAAAAAGCATTGAAAACTTTCCTTGAGCAATTTTCAGAAATCGAAGGTGCTAAAATCCTGATTCACGGCGGTGGAAAGATAGCTGAAACTTTAGCTGAAAAGTTAAAAATAAGGCAAACAATGATTGATGGACGACGAATCACGAATAAGAAAACGTTGAAAATCGTAACAATGGTTTATGCAGGTAGAATCAATAAAAATTTGGTGGCAAAACTTCAGAGTTTCGATTGTAATGCGATTGGATTTTCCGGAGCGGACGGAAATGTTATTAAAGCTGAAAAAAGACAACATCCTGAAATCGATTTTGGATTTGTTGGCGATATTGATGAAAAAAGCATCAATCACGAATTGATTATAAATATGATAAATCTGGGTTTGGTTCCGGTGTTTTCTGCAATCACTCACGATAAAAAAGGAAATCTGTTCAACACCAACGCAGACACGATTGCCGGAACTATCGCTCAGGCTTTATCAAAACATTTCGAGACAGAATTGCTGTTCTGTTTCGATAAAAATGGAGTTTTAGAAAATATTGAAGACGAAAATTCAAATTTGAAAACAATTAACAAACAAGAATTTTCGGAATTAAAATCTGAAGGAAAACTCCACAAAGGGATTTTGCCAAAACTTGAAAATGCTTTCCGAGCCAAAGAAAATGGCGTTCAGAAAGTGGCATTAATCAAAGAAGAAAAATTATCAGACCAAATAAAACTAGGAAATGAAGGAACTGAAATCTGTCTTTAGCAGAGAAGAATTAACGGAAAACGCAGTCAAATTACTGAAAAAACTCATCGCAACACCGTCTATGAGCCGAGACGAATATAACGTTTCTCTAATCATAGAAGGATTTTTCAATGAGCATCAGCTGACTGTGAACCGATTCAAAAATAACATTTGGGCAACCAACAAATATTTTGATGCAGGCAAACCTTCGATTCTTCTAAACACGCATCACGACACGGTAAAACCGAACAAAGCTTATACTTTGGACCCGTTTATTCCTGTGGAGAAAGATGGGAAATTATTTGGTTTGGGAAGTAACGATGCAGGCGCGTCTTTGGTAGCAATGGCGCAGACTTTTCTTTATTTTTATGAAGCTGAAGATTTGACTCATAATCTGGTAATTGCTCTGACAGCTGAGGAAGAAATCTCTGGTTTGGACGGGATTGAAGCCTTATTTCCACAACTTCCAAATGTAGAATTAGCAATCGTTGGCGAACCTACAAAAATGAATCTCGCGATTGCAGAAAAAGGTTTGTTGGTTATTGACGGAGACATGATAGGAACACCTTCTCACGCCGCACATCCTAACAATGACAATGCGATTGTGAAATGTATGCAGGATTTGCAGAATATTTTGAACTTCAAATTTCCAAAAGTTTCCGATTATCTAGGCGAAGTGAAAGTGACTTTGTCGGTTATCAATGCGGGGAGTCAACACAATGTGGTTCCAGAAAAATGCAATTTCACTTTGGATGTGCGTGTCACAGACGAATATACGAATCGCGAAGTTTTCGAAATCATCCAATCTCAGATGAAATCGAAACTCACGCCGAGGTCATTCCGTCTTAATTCCTCAAAAATCGAGGTCAATCATCCGTTTGTTCAGGCAGGATTGGCGTTGGGAAGGACAACTTACGGTTCGCCGACATCTTCGGACCAAGCGATTATTCCGTGTACGTCGGTCAAGTTGGGCGTTGGCGATAGTCTGCGTTCTCACACAGCGGACGAGTTTGTTTACATCGACGAAATCCGAGAAGGCATCGATATTTACATCAAAATATTAGAAAAAATATTATAAATAATTTTAAAGTTTTGGGCAGCTTAATCCGCCTGTAGTTTATCCTGAGCTTGTCGAAGGGCTCCCAAACCTAACGAAGTGGTTCGACGAAGTCAATCTTTTTTGCAGACGATTTCAGTTTAAATAGAACTTGATGAATACGCAAAAAAGGATTTCCGCTCAAGTCGGGCTGCACTTCGCAAAGTTGAAGATTTGCCTTCAATTCAGAACGAATTTAAAAATTAGCCTTTGATGAGCATAAGCGCCTTTGCGAACCTTAAAGTGTTTTCAATAAAATAAAAAAAAAATCTTTGCGCTCTTTGCGTTCAAAATATAAAAAAAATGAAAAAAATTTGGCAAAAAGATAATACGAAAACCAATGATTTGGTTAACCAATTTACAGTCGGGAAAGACTTGGATTTTGATGACAGATTAGCAAAATACGATGTGTTGGGTTCTATTGCTCACGCAAAAATGTTAGCAGAAGTTGGTTTGATTCGTTTGGATGAAGAGCAGGCGATTGTTGCGGTTTTAGAAGAAGTTCTTTCTGAAATCGAAAAAGGAAGCTTCGAAATCGATAAAACAGCAGAAGACATCCATTCACAAATCGAAACGATTCTCATCGATAAACTTGGCGAAACAGGAAAGAAAATCCACACTGCAAGGTCAAGAAACGACCAAGTTTTAACAGATATTAAATTATATCTTTTGGACGAAATCCGAGAAATCACGGAAAGAACCGACTCGTTTTTTCAAATATTGAAAGACAAAGCCAATCAGCATAAAAACGTTTTATTGCCTGGTTATACACATTTTCAGGTGGCGATGCCTTCGTCTTTTGGGTTATGGTTTGGAGCGTATGCAGAATCTTTGGTTGACGATTTGGAATTGCTGTTTGCCACGAAGAATATCATTAATAAAAATCCACTCGGTTCTGCTGCAGGTTACGGTTCTTCTTTCCCGATTGACAGAGAAAGCACAACTTATAAACTAGATTTCCGAACCCTGAATTATAACGTTGTTTATGCGCAAATGACACGTGGGAAATCCGAAAAATTATTGGCGAATTCGCTTTCGGTTTTGGCTGGAACTTTAAGCAAGTTTTCTTACGACGTTTGTCTTTATTTGAGTCAGAATTTTGATTTCATAAGCTTTCCGAAAGAATTTACAACGGGAAGCAGTATTATGCCACACAAGAAAAATCCAGACATTTTCGAATTGGTAAGAGCGAGATGTAACAGGATTCAGGCTTTACCCAATGAATTGATTTTGTTGACCAATAATCTGCCTTCTGGTTATCACAGAGATTTGCAGTTGACAAAAGAAATCCTTTTTCCAGCCATCGATTCGTTGAAAGAATGTCTGGAAATCCTGGTTTACACGCTTCCAAATATTGAAGTGAAAGATAATATTCTGGATGATGAAAAATATAAATACATCTTCAGCGTAGAAAAAATCAATGAAGAAGTGAAGAAGGGAAAATCATTCCGTGATGCTTATATCCAAATCGGAAAAGAGATTGAAAATGGTGTTTTTGAATACGATTACAAAGAACTCAATCATTCTCATCAAGGCAGTTTAGGGAATCTTTGCCTCGATGAAATCGAATATCAATTCAATAAAGTTAGAGATAAATTGTTGGGATAAATATTCTCGCTGAATGGAATGATTTTGCAGATAATTTAAATCTGCTGAATTTGCTAAATCTGCGAAAAATAACAATTAATCCAACTTAAACTTAGTCGTCTTTTTAACTTCGGCAAGAACAATAGAACTGTGATATTGCCCAATATGAGGACTGTTTGAAATGACGTTCACGGCAAATTCGTTGTAAGAATTGATATCATTAGCCAGAATTTTTATCATATAGTCGTATTCACCGGAAAGACTTGTAATTTCCTGAATTTCATCATATTTGGAAATATAATCTTCAAATTCTTTCAAAGTTTTTTGAGATTGCTCTTTGAGACGGACATTACAATAAACCACAATGTTGATTCCGAGTTTTTCTCGGTTTAAGATAGCAACATATTTTTCTACAACGCCTTGTTTTTCAAGGTTTTTGATGCGTTCGTAAGTTGGTGTGAAAGTGAGTCCGATTTTTTCGGAAATTTCTTTTACAGATAATGTAGAATCCTCTTGTAGAAGCGAAAGTATTAATTTGTCTTTTTTATCCAATCCCATAATGGCAAATCATTCTTTCAAAAGTAAAGAAAATTTTTGTTTGTAAAAATTTTAGAGCAGAAGTTCATTCATTTAACATAAAAAATTATGAATAAGATTTCATAATATAGAAAATATTGGTATCTTTGCACCCAATGAATCTGGTACAGAATTTAGCGATAACAACAATTGGCAAATTTGCCGACAACAACAATATTTTTTATATTTAACGAAGTCTTTTTAGGCTTCGTTTTTTTTTATTTAAAAATTTGAGATATGATTAAGCTTTCCCGCACATCTACAGAAAGTATAGAGAAAATTTTGCAAGAAGCGCAGCAGTTTGCAGATGGAAAAATCAGCAAAATTGATGGCGATGTCTTCGCAGCAAACCTGTTTTTTGAGAATAGTACAAGAACCAAAACAAGTTTTGAGGTCGCTCAGAAAAAATTGGGACTTCAGGTTATTGATTTTGAAGTGGATAAAAGCTCGATTGCTAAAGGCGAAACACTTTTGGATACGATTAAAACTCTGGAAGCCATTGGTGTAGATGTCGCAGTTATCAGACATTCAGAAAAACGTTATTATGATGCGTTGCAAGATGCAAAACTTAGTATCGTGAATGCTGGCGACGGCGTAGGAAGTCATCCTTCACAAGCCATTTTGGATGCGCTGACAATTATTCAGGAATTTGGAAAAATCGAAGGCCTTAAGATAGGAATCGTAGGAGATGTAAAACACAGCCGCGTTGCGAATTCAGATTCGGGATTATTCAGAAGATTGGGTGCGAAAGTTTATTTCTCCGGACCAGAATTTTGGTTTGACGAAGGAATGTTGGTGAACGGAACTTATATGCAGTTTGATGATTTGGTAAAGGAAGTTGACGTTTTGATTTTATTAAGAATCCAGCACGAGCGTCACGAGAAAAGCTTCAATTTCAAATCGGAAGATTATCTGAAGAAATTTGGTTTGACAAAAGAACGTGAAGCGAAAATGAAACCAACATCCATTATTATGCATCCGGCGCCAATCAACAGAGGTGTGGAAATTGATTCAGAATTAGTTGAATGCGAAAGGTCGAGAATCTTTAAGCAAATGCAGAACGGCGTTTTTGCAAGAATGGCAATCCTTAAATATGATTTGGAAAACAAAGGATTCAAATTCATCGACTCCAAAAATTAAAATATTTATTCACGCTTTCGGGCGTGTTTTTTTTGAGTAAAAATCTAAAAGTAAGTCTTTAAACTGTCACTCTGAGCTTGTCGAAGAGTCTGGCGTTTGATAAAATTTAAAAATGAAAAAGAAGTTAATATTAGAATCTGGTGAAGTTTTTTACGGAACGGGATTCGGAGCAGAGCAGGACACTGCTGGAGAAGTAGTTTTTAACACAGGAATGACGGGTTATCAGGAACTGATTTCCGACCCAAGTTATTGCGGACAAATTGTTTGTATGACTTATCCTTTGATTGGAAATTACGGAATTAATCGTGACGATTACGAAAGCATCGAACCTGCAATCAAAGGTTTGATTGTGAAAGAATTGTGCGATTTGCCTTCCAATTTCAGAACGCAGATCACTTTGGACGAATTGTTCCAAAAGAAAAACTTGTCAGGAATCTCGGGAATCGATACCAGAAGATTAACAAGAATCCTTAGAAACAAAGGGGTTGAAAAAGGAAAAATCGTCAACGCAGATGCAGACGAAAAAGCTGTAATCGAAGAACTAAAAGCGACTCAATTTCCTACAAATCAAGTAGAACAGGTTTCCACAAAAACATCGTACGCAAGTCCGGGAAGAGGTTTCAAAGTTGTTTTGGTTGATTTCGGTTCCAAGTTGGGAATCATCCGCGAATTGTCTCAAAGAAACTGTGACATCATCGTAGTTTCTCACGACACAACTGCAGAAGAGATTCTATTAATGAACCCGGACGGAATAATGCTTTCCAACGGTCCTGGTGATCCAGAGGATAATGCGGAAGCTTTGGTAATGATTCAGAAATTACTGGGAAAAGTTCCAATTTTTGGGATTTGTTTAGGTCATCAATTGATAGGTTTGGCTTGTGGCGCAAAAACTTACAAACTGAAATTCGGACACAGAGGTGGGAACCATCCTGTTTTGGATTTGGAGAAGAACAAAGTTGCCATCACTTCTCAGAATCACGGTTATGCGATTGACCAAGAATCTTTGAAAAATACAGATTTAGTAGAAACTCACATCGCTCTGAATGACCGAACAAACGAAGGTGTGAAACACAAGATTCATCCTTGTTTCTCAGTTCAATATCACCCGGAAGCAAGTCCTGGTCCAGAAGATGCGAATTATCTTTTTGATAATTTCATCACTTTGATGGAGGATTTCAAAAAGTAGAAGATTAATAATTTGGGCAGCTTAATCCGCCTTCCGCTCCCAATCTTTTTTGCAGACGATTTTGGTCTAAATAGAACTTAAAGGTTAGCAAAAAAGGATTTTCGCTCAAGTCGGGCTGCGAGCAATTCGCTGTTGAAATAAGGAAGAAATATTAATTCGTAGGTGAAATCCTATGAAATAAAAATTAAATAAAATCGGTTTTCCGACATCTAATAAAAAAATGAAAAGAACAGATATACAAACAATTTTAGTAATCGGCTCAGGTCCAATCATTATTGGTCAGGCGGCGGAATTTGATTATTCGGGAACACAAGCTTGTCTTTCTTTGAAGGAAGAAGGCTACAAAGTGATTTTGATTAATTCCAATCCTGCAACGATAATGACGGATGTGGAGATTGCCGACAAAGTTTATATTGAACCGATTTCTTTGGAATTCGTTTCCAGAATCATTCGCAAAGAACGTCCGGATGCGCTTCTTCCAACTTTGGGAGGGCAAACCGGACTGAATATGGCAGTTGAATTACAGAAATCCGGAATTCTTGAAGAATGTAAAGTGGAAGTTTTAGGAACAAAACTTTCAGCGATTAATCAGGCGGAAGACAGAGACCTTTTCCGAGAATTGATGCGTGAACTGAACGAACCAGTTCCAGAATCTGACATCGTAACCACTGTTGAGGGAGCTTTGGATTTTGCTAATAATTTAGGTTATCCTGTGATTGTTCGTCCTGCTTTTACAATGGGAGGAACAGGCGGTGGAATTGCTTCCAACGAAACTGAACTTCGTGAAATCGCTGAATTGGGATTGAAACATTCGCCGGTAACACAATGTTTGATTGAAAGGTCAATCGCCGGTTTCAAGGAAATCGAATATGAAGTGATGCGCGATTCCAACGACAACGCCATTGTGGTTTGTAATATGGAAAACATCGACCCGGTTGGTGTTCACACAGGAGATTCGATTGTGGTGGCACCTTCGCAAACACTTTCTGACAGAGAATATCAATTGCTTAGAAATGCTTCTTTGAAAATCATCAGAGCTTTAGGAATCGAAGGTGGATGTAATGTTCAGTTGGCTTTAGACCCGCATTCATTCAATTATTATATCATCGAAGTGAATCCAAGAGTTTCGCGTTCATCGGCTTTGGCAAGTAAAGCAACAGGTTATCCGATTGCAAAAATCGCAGCAAAAATCGCAGTTGGTTTGACCTTGGACGAAATTAAAAATCCGGTTACAGGAACTTCTTACGCTTGCTTTGAACCTGCTTTGGATTATGTAGTGACTAAGTTCCCAAGATTTCCTTTCGATAAATTTGAAACTGCTGACAGAAGATTGTCAACGCAGATGAAAGCAACGGGAGAAGTTATGGCAATCGGAAGAAATTTCGAAGAATCTTTACAAAAAGCAATTCGTTCTTTGGAAACAGGAATTCGTCATTTAGGATTAAAGAAAAAACAAGCAGAAGCTTTAACAGCCGAGGAAATCGAAAGAAGAATCCGGGTTTGTGATGACGAAAGATTGTTCATCATCGGAGATGCTTTAAGAAGAGGTTACGATTGGGAACAAATTGTGGAATGGAGTAAAATTGATAAATTCTTCATCTGGAAAATCAAAAAACTGATTGATTTCGAAACGACAATCAAGGAAAATAAATTCAATAAAGACATTCTTCTCGAAGCTAAAAAATTAGGTTTTGCAGATTTGAATATCGCTCATCTTTGGGAAACAACTCAGAAAGAAGTGTTCCAATTCCGAAAAGACAACGGAATAATGCCGGTTTATAAAATGGTAGACACGTGCGCAGCGGAATTTGAATCAGAAACACCTTATTTTTACGGAACTTACGAAGAAGAAAACGAAAGTATAATTTCTGAAAAAGAAAAAATTATTGTACTTGGTTCAGGTCCAATCAGAATTGGTCAAGGAGTTGAATTTGATTATGCAACGGTTCACTCGGTTTGGGCGATTCAACAGATGGGTTACGAGGCGATTATCATCAATTCAAATCCTGAAACAGTTTCTACAGACTTCTCGATTTCGGATAAATTATACTTCGAACCTTTGGCAGAAGAAGATGTGATGAATATTATCGAACTCGAAAAACCAAAAGGCGTTGTAGTTCAGTTCGGAGGACAAACAGCGATTAATCTGGCAGATAAATTGGCGGCTCACGGTGTTCAGATTTTGGGAACTTCTCTTGAAGATTTGGACAGAGCCGAGAACAGAGATAAATTTGAAAAAGCACTTCAAGATTTAGGAATTCCACAACCGTTGGGGAAAACTTCGACTTCAAAAGAAGAAGCAATTGTGATTGCTAACGAAATTGGATATCCGGTTTTGGTTCGTCCAAGTTATGTTTTGGGAGGAAGAGCGATGGAAATCGTTTATTCTGAGAAAGAACTCGCTCATTATATGGAAAATGCGGTGGATGCAAGTCCGGAACATCCGGTTCTGATTGACCGTTATCTGACCGGAAAAGAAGTGGAAGTGGATGCGATTTCTGACGGCGAAACCGTAGTGATTCCGGGAATTATGGAACACATCGAAAGAGCAGGTGTTCACTCCGGAGACTCGATTGCAGTTTATCCGCCTCAGACTTTGACGGAAACTCAAATCAAAACTCTTGAAGATTATACCCAGAGATTAGCAAAAGGATTGAATGTTATTGGATTAATGAATATTCAGTATGTAATTTCCGGAGGAGAAGTTTTCGTAATCGAAGTAAATCCGCGTTCGTCCAGAACAGTTCCTTTCTTATCGAAAATCACTGATGTTCCAATGGCGAATCTGGCTACAAAAGCAATTCTTGGAACAAAACTAAAAGACCTTGGTTATCAGTCAGGATTGGTTCCGAATAAAGAAGGAATCTTCGTAAAAGTTCCGGTTTTCTCTTTCAGTAAATTGACGAAAGTTGATATCCAATTAGGACCTGAAATGAAATCAACAGGAGAAGTAATGGGGAAAGATTCAACCTTTGAAAAAGCTTTATACAAAGGATTAATCGGAGCCGGAAGAAAAGTTCCGACGCACGGTTCTATCTTGTTCACCGTTGCAGATTCAGATAAGGAAGAAGCTTCTCTGTTGGCAAAAAGATTTCAGGAAGCCGGTTTCAGAATCTGGGCAACAGAAGGAACAGCAAAATACTTCGAGGAAAAAGGAATCCAGACGAAAATCGGTTACAAAATCGGAGAGGAAGATGTCAACTTAATCGATTTGATTCAGAAAGGAAAAGTTCAATACGTTGTTAACACAACTACAAAAGGAAAACAAGCTGAAAGAGACGGTTTCCAAATCCGAAGAATGTCAGTAGAAAACGGTGTTCCTTGTTTGACTTCAATGGACACAGTTGAAGCGATTTTGAAAGTGATTGAAAGTATGAGTTTCAAGATGGAAACGATGTAGTTTTAAATTCAGATAAATAAAACGCATCTTAATTTTAAGGTGCGTTTTTATTTTATATCTTTAATTCAAATAAATTTTAGAAATGAAATCAACAAACATTTTATTATCAGGACTTTTCTCAACACTACTATTTTCCTGCGCCACTGTTCACGATAGGCTGAATACAGGAACAATTGTAAGAGACTGTACGGGAACGTATGTTAGAGTAGCAGAAAACGAAGATTATCTGGTTTGTAATTCTGATATTTTAGCGTCTAAAAAAGAGGGCGAGAAAGTATCACTTGTTTATGACTATACCAAAGAATGTAAGGAACGTGATGGCAAAATTATGTGTATGATGTACCACGAGAACAAAGGAATGATAAGAGTCAAAAGTGTAAAATAAACCAAAACGCTTCATCAATCGATGAGGTGTTTTTTATTGATTCTAGAAAATTCTAATTCTATAACTGTAATCAGAAATTTTTCGGATAAATTTTCGTAAAAACTTAAATAAAAAAAAGAGCACTCTTCAAAAAGAAGAAATGCCCTTTAAAAATAACTGTCTTTTATTAGGAACTAATGAAGCGATTTCTAAAAGTATTTCTAATGCTTTTTTCTTTCCAAATCCTGCTTCTGAAAACATTTATTTAAAGGTTTTTTCTGATTTTAATAACAAGCCTGTGATAATCAATGTTACAGATTTTTCTGGAAAATCAGAAGGTGTGATTTACAAAGGACGTCAATGGAAGAATTTTGAAGAATATTAAAAAGTCTAATGAAAAATCTGGACAGAAAGAATTTTTGATTTCTACAACAGATTTGAAATCAGGTATCTATTTCTACACTTTGAAAAATAATTCTGAGCAGACAAACGGAAAATTAATTAAAAAATAAACTATTCATTTTTCATAATAAGAGAGCCGTTTTCATTTCGGTGGAGCGGCTTTTTTTATAATAGAAATTGTAGAATTGAGGAACTGAAAAAAGAAATCAAAGATTTTGAATCTAAAAGCAGTTGTCACGCGTATTATTTATATATTTACAACCATCAATATTCATTAAAAGAATATATGACGAAAAAAAACACGACGATATATGACATTTCCAAAAAACTGAATGTGAGTGTAGCGACTGTCTCCAGAGCGCTAAACAACCATCCAAGAATCAGTCAGGAAACCAAAGAATTGGTAATGGCTGCTGCAAAGGAAATGAATTATAAGCAGAATAATCTTGCAAAAGCACTCAAGAGCGGTGAAACGAAAACCGTAGGTGTCATAGTTCCTTATATTAATACTAATTTCTTCTCATCTGTCATCAGAGGTTTGGAAGAAGAGTTATCTCCACATGGATATCACGTGATTATCTGCCAAAGCCATGAAGATGCCGCGATAGAAAAAAAGCAACTTAACACGTTGCTGAATACGCAAGTTGATGGTATTTTTATTTCTATTTCCAGAAATACTTCGGATATGGAGTATATCAAGGAAATCCTAGCAACGACTAATACACCAATTATATTCTTCGATAGAAAGAAGGATATTCCGGGAATCAGTACGATTACGATTGATGACCACAAGGGTGCTTTTATGGCGACAGAACATTTGATTAATCAAGGATATAAGAATATCTGCCATTTTTCGGGAGATCAGAATCTTGAGATTTATCAGAATCGTCTTAATGGTTATATTGATGCTTTAAAAGCGAATAATCTACCTGTTATTAAAGAAAATATCATCAATACAGGGAGTTCTATAGAAGAAGGGATCAATGCTGTGAAAAGCCTTTGGAAACGTAAGATAAAACCAGATGCAATTTTCTCTGCTTCAGATTTTACAGCACTTGGAGCGTGTAAAGAAATCAAGAATCTCAAGGTTAAAATTCCGGAAGATATTGGAGTGATAGGTTTTAGTAATGAGCCTTTTACTCAGTTTATGGAACTTTCTATCAGTTCTGTGGACCAGACGCCTGTTGTAATGGGGAAAATATCAGGAAATGTATTTTTAGAAAGGATTAAAGACAACTCATCGGGGATTAGTATAGAGAAAAAACTAGTTCTTGCTCCTACTCTCTACATAAGACAATCATCTGACAGAAAATAAAAAAACTCCCAAATTTTTGGGAGCTTTTTCTTAAACTAAATCTATTACTTATAATTGATTTTTCCGCCAGCAATTTTCTTTTCTTTTTTGGATTTAGGAGATCCGTAGATATCAATTACGCCTCCGGCTCTTGTTGTGGCATCTACAGATTCTGTTGCATAGACTAGCGCCTTACCACCAGCATTAGTTGTAATACTTGTGATTTGCGTTTTCAGATTTTGCCCGTCATATTTTCCACCTGTTGTGATAATAATAGATTGGGATTCTGCCGTACCAGACGTTTTTAACAAACCTCCCGTATTTACTTTTCCTTCGATGACATTGGCGTCAACATTCAAATCGATTTGAGAACCTTCGTTGGAAGTTAATCCTAATTTTGTGGATTTTACAACGTCGGCAGAAGTAATCTTTGCTCCTTGGCTAGCTTGGATATCATTGATATCTTGATAATAGAGTAAAATATTGACATCATCGCCTTGGAGTAACTTAGTTGTTTTCATTCGTATTTTCAGCTCATTTCCAGAGTTTACAAACTCAATGTCATCTGCCATTTTTCCACTAACTTCAGCCTTATAAGAATCTGATGGAACTAGCTGTACAGGGATTTTATCAAAGACTTTCAAACTAGTAAAAGCAGTTACATCTTTGCTCTGTCCGAAAGAAAACTGTGATATCAGAAAAGTTGTAGTTGCAAGAATTATATTTTTCATAATATTTTAAATTTATAATAACTCTGCATTACAAATCTAAAACCACTTTTTGTTATAAAATGTTAAAATTATTATCGATAAAGAATTTTTTGATTTAAATATCTTATTTTTAATTCATTATTTATGAGAAAATTAGTTTCTTTTTTTATGATAATATTTCTTTTTTCTTGTCAGTCTGTCAAGAAAAATAATTTATTTCTGGAAAAGAAGATTTCGGTAGAAGATCTTAAAAAAGATGTTGACTTTACGTATCAAAAACTGCAGAGATTTCATCCTAATCTCTATTGGTATATTACTAAGGAACAATTAGATCATAAATTTGATAGTCTAAAAACCAGTATCATTCAGCCTTTGACGCCTAATGAGTTTTTCTTCAAATTAGCACCAGTTGTTGCGAGTGTGAACGAAGGGCATCTTAGATTGCGATCCTTGCCCAAAAGATATTCCAAAGCAGAACAGAAAGTCCTTAAAACCAAAAAACCTCTTTTTGCAATGATGGAATACAAGGTTTTGGGTAATCAATTATTTGTAAAAGAAAACAAACAAAATATAGGAAGAATAAAAGTAGGTACAGAAATCATTAAAATCAATGATGAGAATGTATCCGACTTAATCAAAAAATATAATCAACTCTATAGTTCTGATGGTGAGAATAAAACTTTTCAGAAATACTTTATCAATCTCGCGTTTTTCAATTTTTATACTTTGGAAAAAGGTTATCTCGACAGTGCAAAACTACAAACCAAATTTGAAAACCAAATCACCGATGTTTCTATCATAAGAAAAAAGAAAACAGACAAAGAACTAGATTTGGATAATAATCCTCAAAAAATTACGCTAGAGCAAAAAGTCCAAGACTATGATTCTGAATCTAAATCGTATAACAGAAGCTTCAAATTTCTAAAAAACGATAGTGCAATTGCATACATCAAGGTAAAATCGTTTTCTTCTGCCTATGCCAAAAAGTTTTACAGAGAAACCTTTGAGAAGATAAAAAAAGCCAAATCAAATTATTTGATTCTGGACATTCGAGACAATCTTGGAGGCTCGCTTTCTGAGATTAATACACTGTATTCTTATCTTACGGATAAAGATTTTACATTGATAAAGTCGCCGGAGATGACTTCTAAAACATCAGGAATGTATCAGAATTATTTCCGTGGGCAGACCTTTTTTTCGTCGGTATTGAGAGCTGCTGGTTATCCATTCTTTTTGGCAGGAAACTATCTTTTTGCATCCAAAAAGGATAACAAATATTATTTTCGTGAGTTTGCATCCAAACCTACAAAACCAAAAAACGATGCTTTTAAAGGTAAGATTTATGTATTGATTAATGGAGCTAGCTTTTCCGCTTCATCTATTATTTCTGCAAAATTGAAGTATGAGAAAAGAGCTGTAATTGTGGGCGAGGAAACCGGCGGAGCTAATGATGGAACTGTTGCGGGTGTTAACAATACTGTGAAACTTCCCAATTCCAGATTGGCTTTACCAATTGGACTTTTGCTTATCCGTCCAAATATAGAATTTGAGAACAAGAGCAGAGGCGTATTTCCTAATTATGAAGTTGAAACTGGCTATGCTAATATTCTTAATTCGGAAGAAGATAAAATGCTGAATTGGATTCTAGATGATATTACTTTTAGAAATGCTATTACTGGAAAAAATAACTTTTAATTTCTCAGTTTTTTATCTAACTTGAGATACATCAACAAGTCTAATAAAACCTGAAAGCTTCTCCAACTCTCATACGCTCCAAGCCTAAAACTCTCAAACCCTCCAACCCAAATTCTGCCTAATTGGCAAAAAATCAGAATTGGCAAAAGAATTGAAAAAGCTATCCTGTAAAATATTAGATAATGAGCGAAAACAAAGATATACACGAAGAAAACCTAAGTGCAGAGACTGCAAACACTGAAACTACTGAGGGAACAAATCAGGAAAATGTGTCACAACAGCCGACTCCAGAAGAACTTTTGGCAGAAGAAAAAGACAGATACATCCGTCTTTATGCAGAATTCGAAAACTACAAGAAAAGAACTTTGAAGGAAAAAAACGAGTTCTATCTTTACGCATCAAAAGATCTGATGACATCTATGTTGGGCGTTTTGGACGACTTCGAAAGAGCGTTGAAAGAAATTGCTAAAAATGGGAACGAGGCAGACTTGAAAGGTGTTGAATTGATTTATCAAAAATTTAGAAACAAATTGGTTGAGAAAGGTCTAAAGCCTATTGAAGTGAATGCCGGAGATGTTTTCAACGTAGATTTTCACGAGGCTATTACACAAATCCCGTCACCTACGCCAGAGTTGAAAGGCAAAATAGTAGATGTGATAGAAACGGGTTACCAACTTCACGACAAGGTAATTAGATTTGCTAAAGTTGTAACTGGAAACTAATATTAATGAATGATAAGAAATAATTGATTAATGATTTTTTTCATTTTAAGTATCAATTATTATTCATCAACTATCAATTAACAATTATGTCAAAACGAGATTATTACGAAGTTTTAGAAATATCCAAGTCGGCAAGTGCAGACGAAATCAAAAAAGCCTACCGAAAAATGGCTATCAAATATCACCCAGACAAAAACCCAGGTGATAATGCTGCTGAGGAAAAATTCAAAGAAGCAGCAGAAGCTTATGAAGTTTTGAGCGACGGCAACAAGAAAGCGAGATACGACCAGTACGGTCACGCTGGAATGGGCGGAGCAGCTGGCGGAGGTTTCGGCGGATTTGGTGGCGGAATGAATATGGAGGATATCTTCAGTCAGTTCGGCGATATCTTCGGAGGAGGATTTGGCGGTGGACAACAGAGACAACAGCAATCTCGTGGTTCTAACCTACGTGTTCGTATCAAGCTGAATCTTGAAGAGATGATTGCCGGAACTCAGAAAACCATCAAGGTCAAAAAGATGAAGTTGGCTCCAGGTGTTACTGCTAAGACTTGTCCAACTTGTCATGGTAGTGGTGCACAAATCAAAGTGATGAACACTATGTTCGGGCAGATGCAGACACAAACGACTTGCGGAACATGTCAAGGTGTTGGAAAAGTAGCGGATAAAATTCCTGCTGGAGCTAATGCACAAGGTCTTATCAAAGAAGATGAGGAAATCACAATCAACATTCCTGCTGGTGCAAGAGACGGTATCCAACTGAATGTAAGAGGTAAAGGAAATGATGCACCACTTGGCGGAACTCCGGGTGACTTACTTGTGGTTGTAGAAGAAGAAGTAGATAAGGTAATCAAGCGTGAAGGTGATAATCTTCATCAAGAGTTATATGTTTCTTTTGCAGAAGCAGCTTTGGGAACAACCAAAGAAATCAACGTGGTTGGTGGAAAAGTTAAAATCAAAGTGGACGAAGGAACACAATCTGGCAAAATTCTAAGATTAGCAGGAAAAGGTCTCCCAAATATCGAGGGTTATGGTGGAAAAGGAGATATGTTTGTTCATATCAACGTTTGGACGCCACAAAAACTAACGAAAGAACAAAAAGAATTTTTCAAAAACCAAATGGAAAACGGCGATATGAACGCTGAACCAACTGGAAAAGAAAAAACATTCTTTGAGAAAGTAAAAGATATGTTCAATTAATTGATAATTATTTAAAAATATTAATCCGGAAGATGTAAGTTTTTCGGATTTTTTTATGGAATCAGGATGCCTCTAATGTAGTAAATTGAAGTTGATGTATTTTTACAAAGATTATATCCGTTTGCATTTGTGAAAATTTTTAATGATGAAAATTCCGATAAATCAATTGCTTAACGAACTTAGAATAATCACAGAAAATAATATTGATTTTGCTAAATCATTACAGAATCAAAGTAATGAAACTTTGAATTTCAGAACATCAGAAAATAGCTGGAGCATTTTGGAATGTCTGGAACATCTCAATTTTTATGGAAATTTCTATCTTCCTGAAATCGAAAACCGAATTAATGAAAACCAATTTATTGCAACTCGATTTCAAAACTGGATTTTTAGGAAATTATTTCGCCAGTATGATGCTTCCTAAAGAGAAGCTTAATAAAATGAAAACGCTTAAGATTTCTAATCTGATTCACAATCTTTTGGATAAATCTGTTATTGATGAATTCATCAAACAACAGAACAAAATGCTTGAACTTTTGGAAAAAGCAAAAACGGTTGATTGGGAGAAAACTAAAACATCAATTAGTATTTCAAAATTCATTAAACTAAAGTTAGACGATACTTTCCGATTTGTGATTTACCATAATTTGAGACATATTAATCAAGCCGAGAATACTTTGCTGAGATACAATAACCCATAAAATACAATATTTTATTTTTTGAATTTTAATAATAAATTCAGTTGCAAATTAGTTATCTTTAAAAACGTTCAAAACAAAATAACTATGACGAAACATCAACAGAGAGTGAAAGCCGTTTTTCACTTTTTTGATAATAAAGATACAGTTCTGGGTTTCCGAAAATTGCTGGATTGTGCGATGGATACTCAGGATATGACTATCTATAAAACAGCTATCGAATTGACGGATTGGAAAGAGAAAAATCCTGAAAAGCAAGATGAATTAATAGAGAAAGCTAAAAATTTCCTTTCAGAAATCGAGAAAATATCTATCAACGAATATCCTACAGAATCTCCTGTTTTACAATCTAATCAAATACAAAAATCTTACGGAAGCAATCGTTTTTCGCTCGGACCAGTTTCTTTGGAAATCAAAAAAGGTCAGGTTTACGGTTTGGTTGGTGAAAATGGAAATGGTAAAACAACTTTGTTGAGGATTTTAGCTAAAGAAATTTCTCATAATAAAGGCGAACTGAAATATCAATTCGATTCTGTCCCAAAGGATGAATTTGATTTGAGAACAAAACTCGTTTACATCCCGCAAAGAACTGAAAAATGGTATGGAAGTCTGAAGGATAATTTGAAATTCGTTCTGTCAAATTACGGCGTTAATCCAGAGGAAAATGAAACCAGAACGCTGATGATGATTGCGCGTCTCGGACTTTGGAATTACAAACATTTGAAATGGAGTGAGTTGTCTTCTGGTTACAAAATGCGTTTTGAATTGGCGAGAACACTTCTTAGAAAACCTGAAATTCTTTTGCTAGATGAACCTTTAGCAAACCTTGATGTTTTGGCGCAACAAGTGATTTTGGAAGATTTGAAAGCGATTTCCAATTCAGTCAATCATCCGATTGCGTTGATTCTAAGTTCACAACAATTGTATGAAGTAGAGAAAATTTCGGACAAAGTGATTTTTCTGAAAAACGGAAAATATCAAGATAACGAAATCAAGCCTGAAACCGAAAATCAAAATCTGATTGTAGAAATTGATACAGAAAATTCCAGAGAAGAATTGTTGCAGATTTTCCAGCCATTCAAACTCGAAAAGGTGAATTTCAATGGTGGAATTTTCGTAGCTTATTTCAGTCCTGAAACAGAATTCTCCAATGTTTTATCAGCACTTGGAAATTCGAAAATACATGTGACCTACATTCGTAATATTTCATCTTCTACACGTCGTTTCTTCGTGGAATAAAAACTCTTGACCAATGCAAAAAATCAATCAAATCAATCAATATTTACTGGAGAGATTTCCCAATATCTGGAACACGAGAATCGTCTGGATGTTGCTTTTGGGAATTGCTGTTCATTTCATTTTCTTCTTTATCGGCTTTGTTTCGCACGCCAGTCCTGGCACGTTGCAACACACTAGAGCCATCGATGATTATTTCTCAACAGGACTTGTTTTTGTCCACGTCATTATTTCTGTTTTGATGATTGTCGGCTGGCTGATATTTATGCTAAAGAATAATGCTTTCAAGAATTTTTATCCGAGTTCTGGCAGAAAATTGTTCTTAGAATATTTGCAATATTTCGTCATTATTTTTGTTTCTACAACATTTTATTTCTCTTATATGACGGGTTTTCGTCTTTTCATCAATCATCAATATGATGATGAAAAAATGGCAAAAAACATCGATGTAATCAATCGTTCGGTTCCTTTTCTTTCTCAGGATTTGGAATCTTATACCTTAGAAAATCGGTTGTTCCCACAAGAATTTTCAGACTATTATTGCGAAACTGATATTAATAAAATTGAAAAAGATAAAAAGTATTTTGTCTATCACAATCGTGTTTATCAGTTCTTTAGTTTGTACAAAAAAACGGTAACGAAAAAAGATAAACGAGGCCTGTTTTTATATCCAGAAGAGGAAAAGAAAAATAAAACAGCTTTGGCTTATTATAAAGATGACGGGGATAGAAAATCAAGAACCTACTTTTTCAAAAAACAAGTAGAAGATTTATCGCCTTATATCAAAACTTCGATGCCGAGTTATGTTAATTTTTCATCGGTTTTTTATGATATTAAAAATAATCCTTCAACCCATATTAGAAAATATAGATATGAAAATAACATCAGTAATCTTGAGGACGAAGATTTATTAAAAAATCAACAAGCTTTCATCAATGAAAAAACGATTAAGATTCTTGGAAATAAAGATTCTCAAGAATTACAAAAGTTGATGACGGATTTTCTTGCTATTTCTAATGAGTTTAGGATTGCCAATAATTTGAATTCCAAAGATTGGTCAAAGATGGTTTATAATCCGGATAAATTTGAGGTTAGACAATTCATTAAAAAATATCAAACAACGTTGGGTGAAGAATACGACCCGAACAAATCACCAGATGGCTATTATGACGGAAATGAAACAGTTGCTGTTATAGATTCTGCAGTCGCAACTACAGATAATTATCTTGATGAAAATGGTGAGGTGAAACAAGATACAATCAGCGTAAAAGATTTCAACCCGAACTGGGATAAAGAAGTGTCTCCGGATAATTTTTTTAAGAATAATATTTCCGATTATTATTACTACACATCGGACTTGCAAACACTTTTGGAGAATGTTGATACGATTAAAAATGATGATTTTTTTACAGATGTCATTCATCTTTATATTTGGATTTCTTTTGCTCTGGCAATGTTTATTTTCAGTTTCCGAGTGACGGATTTACGTTCGTTATTGTTTAGTATTATTTCTGCTGGTGTTATTATTTTGGTGGTGACGCTGTTTTGTGTGGCGTCGTTTTTTATATTTAAGTTTAATAGTTCGTTTTTTGTCTTTTATACCATTTTAGTAACAGGAGTTATTATTTTATTGCTTCCTTTTATATCGATGGGAAGATTCCCTAAAATCATCTCGGCGATTTTTATGATTATATCAATGATTGGTTTTCCAATTCTTATTTGGTTGATTTTTGGAATTATTAATGAACATCAAACTGTTGATTGCCGAGCCGAAATGTATTCGACAGACAATTATAATTATACAAATTGCAGAGGTGTTCTTGATGATTTGGGATTAACAGCAAGTTATATAATGTTGATTTTGTCTTTTATATTTTTATATTTCTACACAGGATTTATCAAAAAATGGAAAGCATTTCCGGAGTGAAAAAATACTTGTTCAGTTTTCGGTTGTTTGCAAGTTATTAAATGATTTAGATTTGTATCATTCATCAACTATGATTTATCAATTATGAATAATTTGAGCAACGATATAATGTACCAAGCATCGTTTGAAAAGAATCCCGAATTCGAAGGGGTTTTTTGGATGGGTGTGAAAACGACAGGAATCTTTTGTCGTCCAACTTGTACAGCCAGAAAACCGAAACCTGAAAATGTAGAATTCTTTGATAATACAAAAGACGCTATTCTAAAAGGTTACAGACCGTGTAAAGTTTGCAAACCATTGGAAAATCCAGATGAAACACCTGCCGAAATCCAAAAATTGATGGATGAATTGTCAGTTAATCCTGAGACTAAATTCAAAGATATTGACTTAGTTGAAAGAGGATTGCAACCAATAACCGTAAAACGCTGGTTTCTTAAACATCACGGAATGACTTTTCACGCGTTTCAGAGAACGTTCAAAATCAATTCGGCTTTTAAGAAACTTCAGCAAGGCGAGAATGTCTTGGATGTGGCTTTGGATAATGGTTATGAAAGTTTGAGTGGTTTCAATGACAGTTTCAAAAATGTATTTGGTGTGTCACCTAAAAACTCGAAAATGGAAAAGATTGTTGACCTCAAAAGAATTGAAACTCCACTTGGAACTATGATTGCCTGCGCCAACGAAAACGGAATCTGTATGCTGGAATTCTCCGACAGAAAAGCACTTCCAACGGAATTTAAAGATATTCCAAAACATTTCGATGCCAATATTGTTCAGGGCGAGAATCCTCATTTCAAAACTTTAGAAAAGGAATTAGAAGAATACTTCGAAGGAAAACGAAAAGATTTTACAGTTCCATTGGCTCCGGTTGGAACAGACTTTCAGAAGAATGTCTGGGAAATTCTAAGAACAATTCCTTATGGAACTACGAGAAGTTATCAACAACAAGCCGATATTCTAGGAAATCCAAAAGCGGTGAGAGCAGTCGCAAACGCCAACGGACTTAATAAAATATCCATCATTATCCCGTGTCATAGAGTGATTGGAAGCAATGGAACTTTGACAGGCTATGGAGGCGGAATCTGGAGAAAACAAAAATTGCTTGAATTGGAGAAAGCGATACTTTTCTAGAAGGCTTCGAGAGCCTCAGCCTGACAACCATCAACCAACAACCATCAACCATCAACAAAATGAATATCCAACCCACTTTAGAAAACGAAAATGTCAAACTCGTTCCTTTGAATCCAAATGATTTTGAGGAGCTATTTTCCGTTGCATCTGACCCAAAAATTTGGGAACAACACCCTAACAAAGACCGTTACCAAAGAGAAGTGTTTGAGAACTTCTTCCAAGGAGCGACTGAAAGTAAAGGCGCGTTTAAAATCATGGATAAAAGTTCTAATGAAGTTGCTGGAAGTACAAGATTCTATGATTATAATCCGGATGAAAATTCTATTTTTATAGGATATACATTTTATGCTACGAAATTTTGGGGTTCAAAGCTAAATCCACAGGTCAAAAAGCTAATGTTAGATTACATCTTTCAATTCGTAGATAAGGTTAATTTTCACGTTGGGAAAGATAATATCCGTTCTCAGAAAGCGATGGAAAAATTGGGAGCCAATAGAATAGATGAGGTCAATGTTGCTTACTTCGGAGAACCAGAAAAATTAAATGTTGTTTTTGAAATCAATAAACCATAAAAATGAAAAAGTACAGAGTCCAAACTAGACCATTTGTAGTTCCAACCACCGATGGTAAATTAATCGAGGAACATTGGGGAAACTCCACCAGAACGCCTGATATTTCTATTGCTCATATGGTTGCGCCGCCAGATTGGAGCGAGCCACATCAGACTCCAGAATTTGATGAATTCACATTAATTATCTCTGGGAAGAAGCATTTTGAGATAGATGGCGACTCAATCATTCTTGAGAGAGGACAAAGTATCTTGATAGAAAAAGGAGCAAGAGTTCGCTATTCTAATCCTTTTTATGATCCCTGTGAATATATTGCGATTTGTTTACCTGCTTTTTCTATGGATTTGGTTCATCGAGAGGAATAATTTATAAAACTAACTCTTCAAATAATCTATCAAAAGTTTTTTCTAAATCCAAGCTAGAGCCAGGATGAGGCCTTGAAGTCTGAATAATAGAACTTTTCACGGCAGTTAACCAACGGAATCTTTCAGGGATTTCCATTTGTGCAATAGAGCCAGCAAATCTGTCGCCATTGGCAATCTTTTCAAAAGAGATCAAGTGATTTTTTACGTCTTCAAACTCTGTTTTGGAGTGCATTAGTTGAAATTTGTCTTTGCAAAGATGAATTTTAACTTTAATAAATTTTTCTCTCTTTGAAAACATAATTAATCCTACATTGAAAAATTCTTCACGTTCAGGTTTTGGGACCAGACGAATTACTGCATACTCATATAACTTTGGCTCTTGCATTTTTGGCTTCATTTAAAAAGTTATCAGAATTAGCGAGTCTTCTTGTTAGAAATTGGAAATACACATCTTTGATTTCATTTGGGTTAAGGTCTGTGTCGTTCCATTGTAACCAGTCTTTTGGGATTAGTTCTACAATTTCTCTTAGAACCTCATCCGTTAATATCGCTTTGAATTTTTCATTAGCAGCATCCAATTCAGAAGCTTGAGGCAATAAAACGTGATCTTTTATCATTACAAATGGACTTACTGCTGTTTTCTCCCAATTGTCCCAAGAATGATGGAAATATAAAGAAGCACCGTTGTCAATCAACCACAATTCCTGATGCCACATCAGCATATTGGTATTACGGAAAGTCCTGTCTATATTAGTCAAAAAAGCGTCTAACCAAACAATCTCGGAAGAAAGTTTTGAATCAATTTTTACAGCTACCGGATCGTAAGTTATCGCTCCAGAAAGGTAATGTAGAGCGAGATTAAGCCCACAGCTATTTTTTAATAAATCCTGAATTTCTTCATCAGCTTCAGTACGACCAAAATCCTCCGAGAGATTTGCAAAAACAAGCTCTGGGATTCTGAAGCCTAAAACTTGCGATATCTTTCCTCCAATTAACTCTGATATCAATGCTTTTACGCCATGACCAGCTCCTCGAAATTTGAGAACATATTTGAAGTCGTCATCCGCTTCCGCCAAAGCAGGCAAAGATCCGCCTTCTCTCAAAGGAAGAATGTAGCGCGTGACGGTAACTGTTCTTAATGATAAGTCCAACTTGTAATTTTTTGTAAAAATAAGTTTTTAAATCCATTTGGGCGCCTATATCCGCACTCCGTTCCCGCTTTTTTCTATCATTGCGAAGGAAGAGAAACAATCTGTTGAACTTTTAAGCATTCGCAATGTCAGAAAAAGAGCTCCACTCAGTTCGGGGCGCGCTGCGCAAAACAGAAACATTTGTCATCATATAAAAACTTTCCACATCATATTAGTTTTCCTATTTTTGAAAAAAATAAAAAATGTCTAGTTTCATAGATTTTGGAATTGCCCAAAAACAATATAACAGAATGAATAAAATCACACAACTTTTCGGAACCAAATATCCAATTGTTCAAGGTGGGATGATTTGGCATTCTGGGTGGCGATTGGCTTCGGCAGTTTCTAATAACGGTGGACTAGGTTTGATTGGTTCAGCAAGTATGTATCCTGATATCTTGAGAGAGAATATCAGAAAATGCAAAGAAGCTACGGATAAACCTTTCGGTGTTAATATCGCTTTGCTTTATCCAAATATCGAAGAAATCATTAATATCATTCTTGAGGAAGGTGTGAAAATCGTTTTTACATCGGCGGGAAATCCTAAGACTTATACCGAAACTTTCAAAAAAGAAGGTGTAAAAGTCGCTCACGTTGTATCAAGTGTTAAGTTTGCTGTTAAATGTCAGGAAGCTGGGGTAGATGCAGTTGTAGCAGAAGGTTTTGAAGCTGGTGGACATAACGGACGAGATGAAACTACAACACTTTGCTTAATCCCGAATGTCAGAAAACATATTGATATTCCTTTGATTGCAGCCGGTGGAATTGGATTGGGAAGTCAGATGAGAGCTGCAATGACTTTAGGTGCAGATGGCGTTCAAATTGGTTCTCGTTTTGCAGCGACAATGGAAGCAAGTTCGCATGAGAATTTTAAAAATAAAATTGTTGAACTGAAAGAAGGTGATACACAATTGACTTTAAAGGAACTGGCGCCAGTTCGTTTGGTTAAGAATAAATTCTATCAAGATTTAGAAACTTTATATGAATCTGGAAGAAACGTTGAAGCTTTGAAGGAAACACTTGGAAGAGCTAGAGCAAAACGCGGAATGTTCGAGGGAGATTTGATTGAAGGTGAATTGGAAATCGGACAAGTTTCTGCTTTGATTGATGAAATTCTTCCAGTAGAAAAAGTCTTCGAAAACTTAATTAAGGAATTCAATGATTCAAAAGTGGAGCTTACATTGTGAGAAGAAACAAAATAAAAATAAAAAGAGTCAATTTTGAAAGGCTTCGAGCGCCTCAGCTTGACAAGCTTTAACATTCGATCAAGAAAGAAATGCAGCAAATTGCTCATCATTTATAATTCATCATTAATCATTTATAATTAACAACGTGTTTTCTAAACAAGAAGCTCAACTTTTAAAAACAGAATTTTGGACCGCTTTTGGAAAGGCTTTTCCAAGAAAATGGCTGTTGTATGATACCAAAATCAAGGATTTCTCATTCAAGTTCTATGCAGATAATAAAAAAGCTGAGGTTTCGCTTGATATAGAAATGAAAGATGAATTATTCAGAAATGCTTATTACGAGAAAATTTGGTCTTTGGAATCGATATTAGAAGATGAGATTGGTGAGTTTACCAAAGATGAATTCTATACTTTGAAGAATGGAAAAGTCATCAGTAGAATTTGGGTTGAGAAATCCGGCGTTAGTATTTTCAACAAGCAGACTTGGCCAGATATTTTCGAATTCTTTGTTGAGAAAATGGATGGTTTTGAAAGGCTCTTTTATGAGTATGAGGATTTTATCAAAGATGTTTAGAAATGGGTAAAAGAGAAATACTTTTTACTTAATACAATTATACTTATTACAATAGCAATGAAAAACATTACAATAAAAGCCAACGACTTCTTCGAATTACTGAAGCTAAAAGATCAATCGATGTGGGATATTTTCGCGCAAATGATTGACGACGAAGAAAAAGAAATCGTCTTCCTAAATGATGATAAAGAGTATATCTTTCATTACGTTTTGCCAACAACTCTAGAGAAATTGCAGCACGATAAAGAGCTTTTTGCTAAAGAATATACTGAGAAATTATCAGGACTTAATTAAGTTTTTCTTCCACTCTATATAACCAATGATTGCCATGATAGTGAAAATAATATATTGCAATGTGGTGAATCCAAGTCCTTTATAAAGCATCATAGGTATACAGATAAAATCCGCAACAATCCAGAAAATCCAGTTTTCCAAAAGTCGTTTTGCCATAAAATACATCCCGACAAGGAATAATGAAGTCGTGATGATGTCGGTATAATTTGCCCAATCAAGATGATATAGTCCTAATTGGATATCCTTCATAGAAAACTGATTATCAATAAAAGGTTTGTAATAATATACTGTTCCCACAAAGAGCAAACTTCCCACAAATAAAATACTTCCAATTTGCCAATCTTTCAGGTTGGCTTTTTTGACTTCTACGTGGATGTGATCATCAGAATGTTTGTTCCAGAGAATCCATCCATATATGCTCATTACAGAATAATAAACATTGATTAACATATCTCCCATCAATCCAAAAACATACATGATATAGATGAAAAGTATGGTAGAGATAATTCCTGTAGGATAAACCCAGATATTTTTTTTAATAGAAAAGTAAACACTTAAAGTTCCAAAAATAACGGCAATAATTTCTAGAATAATAAGATAAGTGTCGTAAGAACTATACTGCGCAGTAAGATTTTGCCAAAGATTCATGGTTTCAAAGATAATTATTAATAGTCTAAAAAATCAAGCTACTATTAATAATTAATATAGATAAGTGAAATTAATTACTTAAAAAAAGTTAATGAAAGCAATTTTTTAATACTTTCGTAATTCAAAATAAATAAATAAATAAATAAGAAGAAAACCACCTCGTTTTATACGGGGTAATTAAAAAAAATTAAAATTATGTCGAAAATTTGGACAAAAAAACCAATGAGCGCCTTCGAGGCAGATGTAAAAAGCAGTGAGCTGAAACGTGTTCTTGGAAAATGGAGTCTTACCGCAATTGGAATTGGAGCTATTATTGGAGGAGGTATTTTTGTGTTAACGGGCACCGGAGCTTACTACCACGCAGGACCAGCATTGGCTCTTTCTTTTGTAATAGCGGGGATTGCTTGTGTTTTTGCAGCACTTTGTTATTCAGAATTTGCATCTATATTACCTGTTGAAGGTTCAGCTTATGCTTATGCATATGGGACAGTAGGAGAGATATTCGCTTGGATTATTGGATGGGGGCTTATTCTCGAATATGCAATGGGTTCTATGACAGTAGCTGTCTCATGGTCAGGATATTTTAATAAGTTGCTAAAAATGTTCGGTTTACACTTGCCAGATTATTTGACATCAGACCCTGCAAGTTATACAGGAGAAGGATTTTCTATGAATCTTCCAGCTTTTCTCATCGTATTATTTGTTATTTCTATCCTTATCAAAGGAACAAAAGAAGCCGCAAAAGCCAACAATCTTATAGTGATTATGAAGGTTTCTGCGGTTCTTTTTGTTATTATAGCAGGTGTATTTTTCATCAATGCAGAAAATTGGAATCCTTTTATTCCAGAAGTTGCAAAAGTAATGGAAGGTGATAAAGCAAAGGAAGCTTACGGTATCCAAGGGATAGTTTCTGGAGCAGCTGCTATTTTCTTTGCTTATGTAGGTTTCGATGCTGTTTCTACACAAGCTGGTGAAGCTATCAATCCTAAGAAAGATGTTCCGTTCGCCATCATTACATCACTTTTGGTTTGTACTGTTTTGTATATTTTGGTATCATTGGTTTTAACAGGAATGATGCATTACACGGACTTCAATCCACAAGGTAAATTCCCTGATGCTATCAAAGCGCCTGTAGCTTATGCATTCGAGATTGCAGGCCAAGGTTGGGCAGGTTATATCATTACAATTGCAGCTACAGTAGGTTTGGTTTCTGTATTGATGGTGATGATTATGGGACAATCCAGAATCTTCCTAGGAATGTCAAAAGACGGATTGATTCCAAAGATGTTCAGTGATGTTCATCCAGTGAGAAAAACACCAGCTAAGAGTTTGATGCTTTTAGGAATTGTGATTGCAACTATTGCTGCATTTACTCCTATTAGTAAACTGGCGGATATGACAAGTTTTGGGACGTTGTTCGCTTTTACAATGGTTTGCGTAGCGGTTTGGATTCTTAGAAAAAAAGAACCAAACTTACCTAGAAACTTCAAAGTTCCTGCATTGCCGATTATTGCAACTTTAGGTATTGTTATCAATGTTTATTTGATTTGGAACCTTAGCCACGAAGCAAAGGCTCTATCAACAGGCTGGTTGTTATTAGGAGTTATCATTTATTTCCTTTACAGTATCAGAAACAGTAAGCTTCATAAAGAAGGTTACGGAGAAACTTTAAAAGCAGAACAGCAACCTTTACAAGATATTGACATCGATATCGACAACAAAGACTAACAATACAAATTCCGCTATCATTTAGCGGAATTTTTTTTGGAGCTTGATCCCGCTATCCGCTATATCTTTTTCGTCATTGCGAACGAGGTGAAGCAATCTGTTGAATTTTTTGGCAATCGCAATAACAAAAAAGGATGCCGCTACTATCGGGGCTAGGGATTTTGTTTGTTAATCTAGCTTTTGCAAAATTTTTATTTTAAACATTTAGTGCGATGTCATGCTGAGGTTCCCGAAGCATCTGATAATTTCAAAACTTTCATTATTTTTATAAAATGAAAAAACTAATCCTATTTTCTTTCACGATTATTTCGTCATTTCTCCTGTCTCAAAAATGCACAATCGATACTTTATTGACGGATAAAATAAGCATCCGAGCAATACAACTCTGGGACGGAAAAGTCTGGTATGCGGGGACAGATTCCAAGTTTGGGTATGTAGATTTAAAGAATTTTAATAATAAAAAGCAAATCCGATTGTCTCAAAAATCTCTTCAGTTCAGAACTTTAGCTCAAAACAACAAATATTTTTACACAATTAATATAGAAAGTCCGGCTTATTTTTTTCAAATTGATAAGCAAAATTTACATTCTAAAATTGTTAAAGTTGATACTGTAAAATCTGCTTTTTATGATGCTTTGATTTTTAGTAATAATAATAGAGGTTTAGCGATAAGTGATCCAAACAAAAACTTCAATAGTTTTGCATTTACAAAAAATGGAGGAGAAAATTGGCGCAAAGATGATGGGCATAAAAAGTTAGATTATTATGATGGAGAAGCTCATTTTGCTGCAAGTAATACAAATGTAGCTTTTCAAGATAAAAAAATTTGGATTGCTACGGGAGGTACAAAAGCTAGAATTTTTAAATTGAGTAACTACAGTTGGCAAGCCTTTGAAACACCCTTCACTCAAGGAACATCGTCACAAGGGATTTATTCCATAGATTTTTATGATAAAAACTTCGGAATTGCAGTTGGCGGAGATTATACAAAACAATCCGAAAACATCAATAATATCGCAACAACTAATGATGGTGGACAAACTTGGCAAATCCAAGCCAGCGGACAAAATGCAGGTTATATGACTTGTGTGAAATTCCGGCCGAAAACCAAAGGAAAAGAAATCGTTGCAGTTGGCGATCAACACATCAGTTTCTCCTCAGATTACGGAAAAACCTGGACAAAAATCTCCGACGAAAAAAATCTCTACGCCTGCGAATGGCTCGATAAAAACACTTTGATTTTAGCTGGGAAAGATAAAATCGTTAAGATGAATTTCCAATAATATTTTAAGACATTTAATTTGTATTTCTTATCTGAGCGAAGCGTCTTTGTGAACCTAAAAATATTTTCAATAAATTCAAAAATCTTAGTGTACTTTGTGTTCAAAATTCTGCGTTAAAAACAGATTCCCTACTTTTGCACCGAATTAATGAAACAGGATCAATGAAACACTCCAGTGTTCCATTAGACAAATGAAAATTATAAATCAACTAATGAAAAATACGGTTATTTTTGATATGGACGGCGTGATTGTAGATACAGAACCGCTTCACAAAAAAGCTTATTATCAACATTTCAAAGAACTTGATATCGATGTAGATGCAGAATTATTCTCAAAATTTACAGGGAAATCTACCCGAAATGTGTATCAAATGATAAAAGAAATTTTCGCGATCGATATCAATGTTGAAGATTTAATCCAAAGAAAAAGAACCCTATTTTACGATTTATTCGATTCTGATCCAGCTTTGAAGTTGCTTGACGGAGTAGAATCGTTGATAAAAAATCTTCATTCTGCCAATTTCCAATTGATATTAGCTTCTTCTGCTGCCAAATCTACCATTCATCGGGTTTTTAAGCGTTTCAATTTATTTCCGTTTTTTTCACATCTCGTAAGTGGTGAAGATTTCCCCGAATCAAAACCAAATCCTGCTATTTTCATCGAAGCGCAAAGGCTTTCTGGAAATGAAAAATCCAATTGCATTATCATAGAAGACAGCACCAACGGAATATTAGCTGCAAACGGCGCAGAAATTTTCTGTGTGGGTTACAAAAGCGAAAATAGCAAGAATCAGAATTACGAAACTGCAGACTTAGTCATTCATCACTTTGATGAGTTGAAAGTGGAAGAATTAGAATTGATTTAGGTTTGATTTTTATTTCTCAAAAAACGCCATAGAACTTCCAATCCAAATTGCATCTTTCTTATTAAAATCCACATTCACCATTGCGGCTTTGGTCATTCTAACAAGGTTGACAAGAAGTTCAGGATTTTCTTCTTCAGAATTCCACGCAAAAAGTAAACGGATTTCTGCTTTAGAGAATTCTCCATTGATGTCTTCAAAAAGTGGAGCGTAAGTCACTTTTCTTTGAAGGATGTACTTCTCTTTATCTTCAATTTTATTAATGATTTCTTGAGTCGGATTAAGATTCACACCACTTCCTGCAAATGAGAAAAGCGGTTTTAAAACAAAATTTTCTAATTGTTCAGTTTCAGGAAAATCCGGTAAGAAATAACTTTTCGGAACAAACTCGTGTTTCAGTTTTGGGAGAATATATTTTGAGATTTTGAAAAACCAATTCGGATGCGTAATCCATTCGACATCAATGTCTTCTCGGAAATCAAATTCCGTTTCCAAACCTTCAATTTTATCCAATTCATCAAAAATCACACGATTGTAAATTCTATGAATAGAAACTAATTTTCCATCACTTTCATAGAATAACTTTTTGCCTTGCTTTTTGATTTTCGTCAGACAAACCGTTTTGATTCCAAGATATTGCTCTGTTAAAACAAAATCAATAGCTGTTTTCTGTTTCTCAGGATAGATTTCCAGAAGAATTACATTTTCAGGATTTTCATTTCCAACAATCACTTGTTTCAATTTTTGGATGTATTCATCATTTGGGAGCGAGTTTTTCAGTTCATTCAAAAAAGGATAAACTTCGGTAATCACTTCTTCAAACAACTTCTGAAATCCGAACAAACTCGGAAAAGCCTGTAATTCTATCAACTGCGGAATTACATTTCCATTTTCATCTTGGCAAATTCCAAAATCGATTGCTACAAAATGTGGCTTTTTAGTATCATTCGGAACATTGCAATTCGTCGGAATAGCTTTGCTGAGTTCTTCATCAGACATTTTCTTGATTTGCGAAATAATCGATTGAGAAGCATCATCCAGCTTTTGCCAGAACTCATTTGAAAGAAAAATAGGACTTTCTGATATTCGGAAACCGGCTTCGTATCCCGTTTTCTCTTTTATTAACTCATTGACTTTTTGATATTTTTCCTGAGAAAATTCTTCGTTGAATTGAGTTCTGTATTTTGGAATCATAGTTTAAATTTTGTTGATAGTTGTGCGTTGAAAGTTGTTAGTTTCAAAATAAACTATCAACAGTCAACCATTAACCAAATACTAAATTTTTAGTAATTTGTTCAGAAGCCAGTTGTAAAAATCTTGGGATAATTTGCGCTCTTGTTAGAACGATTTTGTCATCATCGTCCATTCTGTCAATAGTTTCAAGATATTTCTCCATCCCAAAAGTTTCAATCATTGCTTGTTTATTTTTCTCGTCTTCCAGATTTTTGATGAAACCAAGTGGGTCAGCTTCAGGATGAAACTGAGTTCCAAAAATCTCATCAGAAAAGCGAACGGCCATCATTGCTCTTTCCAGATGAACCGTTGGACGGATTTTCTCCAACGCCACGATTTTCATTCCCAACGCATTGATTTTGTCATCATTTGGTTCTATACATTGGTAAGCTCTGGAATCTACGGCATAGAAAGGTTCCGGCAAGTTTTTGAATAAAAAATCTTTTTCGCCGTCTTCGGTTTTGTGAATGGGCATCACACCGAAAGAATATGATTTTCTCTTGCAAACATTCGCAATCCCGAAATGAATAACCGCCAACTGGAAAGAATGACAAACCAGAAATAAATATTTTTTCTGCTCATTAGTTTTGTTGTGTTCCCAGATTTGCGTCAGAAAATCAGCAAATTTCTGTTCCCATTCGTAACCTTCACGATGCGGATTCCCAGGTCCTCCAGACGAAATGAAAATATCAAAATCTTCAATATTTGGCATTTCATTTTTGTAACGAACATCAAAAAGCTCTACAGAAACCTCATATTCCGAATGCTCCTGAAATGCTTTCGAGAGCTCTTTTATGTTTCTCATCCCTTGATTCGGATGATTATTATTCATATCAAGAAGTGCAATTCTCACATCATTTTTACTCATATTCATATTGTCTTTAATAAATTGATTTTTGTTTACCGTCTCTGAAATTAATTATTACAATTTGTTTCTTTTTCGGATTTATTTTGTAAACGATATAGTTATGTTCGTCAACCATTCCTTTATGCAGACGTTTGAACCTAGCATTTTAGGATATAGATTAGGCTGTAATTTGATTCGTTCTATGAATTGATGGATATTGTCTTCCAATCGCAGAATTTCTTTTTTTGTCCAATTTGATTTGATATAGTCAATTGTTTTGAAAAGACCTTTTTCTGCACGATTTGTCCAGACAATTTCTATTTCCATTCATCAAAAGATTTCATTACATCTTGATGAGATTTTACTTGCCCGTTTTCAGCTTCTTTCAGTCCCAGTTCAATGTCTTGATGTTGTTCTTCATTCATTTCTTCCCACCAATCTTGAGACGATTCTTTCTGAAAAATATCTTTTATTTTTTCGAGAACACTTTCTTTCTGAGTATTTAAGAGAAGTTTCATTAGTTCCAATTTGGTTGTTTCAATGCTCATAACCAATCCTTTTTGCAAATTTACAAAATTGAAAATATTTCTTTAATTTATTAAATTACAGAATAAAATTAATAATTACAAAAGTCCCTTCTCAGTTTCGTAAATCATATAATCAACGACTTTTTTCATATCGCCACCGCTTTCGTGGAAAACCTTCAATTGTCTGTCTGCTCCTGTTCCGTTTTTGACAATTTCTCTTGCATATTCAACTTCTTTTCGACAGCCTAAATCATCAACAACATCATCAATAAACGCCAGTAATTCTTCCAGTAAGTCTTTATAAGGTACGCTGATTTCTTTGCCAAAATCGATGAGATGTGCATCAATTCCGTCTTTGGAAGCGCGCCATTTATTCTCTGTCAGCAGAAGTCTTCTGTAACTCCTAAAACTAATATTTTGCTGGTGCATTTTATAGATTTTTGCGACCAAAGATTGCATAATTGCCGCCAGACAAACGGTTTCATCAATCGTCAAAGGCATATCACAAATCCTAAATTCAATAGTAGGGTAGAACGGGTGAACTCTCAAATCCCACCAGATTTTCTTTGCATTATCGATTGTTCCGGTTTTGACCATCAGATTGACATACGCATCAAATTCCGCCACACTGCTGAAATAACTTGGTAATCCCGTTCTCGGAAATTTGGCAAAAACTTCTTGTCTATAAGATTTGAAACCAGTCAACCTTCCAACCCAAAAAGGAGAATTGGTAGATAAAGCATAAACGTGTGGCAAGAAATATCGCATTACATTTTGGATTCTGATTCCTTCTTCACGGTCAGGAATACCGATATGAACGTGCAATCCGAAAATTAAATTCGACCTTGCAACATCGCCCATATCACTTACGATTTTGTCGTAACGAGCGTCTTTTGTAATGATATTATCTTTCCAATGCGAAAATGGATGCGTTCCACCGCCCGAAACTCGCAAACCTTGGTCGTGAGCCGTTTTTACGAGATGTCTTCTGAGGTCGGTCAATTCCTGACGAGCCTGTTGAATGTTTTCACAGATGCCTGTTTCCATTTCTACGACAGACTCGTGCATCTCGTGTTTTAAGTTTTCGCTTAGAACGGCTTTTCCTCCTTCAATGATTTTGGAAACGTGAGACACCAAATCGCGGCTTTCCGCATCTATGATTTGGTATTCTTCTTCTACACCTATTGTGAATTTGTGCATTTTTTTTCTTGTGTTAGTTAGTAGTAGTTAGTTGTATTTTAAACCTTCAAGGTTTCCAAAACCTTGAAGGTTTTATTGTTTTATTAAAGTTTGTTGGTTACAAATGTTCCCCAGTCGATATTGATTTTTCCAGGCTTGTAGTCTTTGGCTTTTTCGATTGCTAATTTTGCAGCGTGTTCTACAATCCATTGGAAGTTTTCTTCTCCAACTGAATTTCTGTCTGCATCGGGCGCTGGATTACAGAAATCAATCGCATAAGGAATTCCGTCTCTTACAGCAAATTCCACTGTGTTGAAATCGTAACCCAAAGCTTCATTCATTTTAATCGTATAATCCGTAATGGTTTTCAACAGTTTTTCGAGTTCTTTTCCTTCGGTTTGATGTGTTGTGGCATATCTCAAATGGTGCGGATTTCTCGGTTCATAAGGCATAATGTGAACGTATTTTCTGCCCAGACAATAAACTCTGTAATAATCTTCGAAAACAATCTCTTCCTGAACCATCATTACCAATTGCTCGGTCTCAGCGTGTTTTGCCCACATATCTTCTGGACTTTCAACTCTGTAAACATTTCTCCAACCGCCACCGTCGTGAGGTTTCATATAAGCCGGAAATCCTATATAATCGAAAATGTATTCCCAATCGTGAGGGAATTTCAGGTTTCTGAAAGACGTTTCCGAAGTATTGGTTGGTCTCTGGTGAGAAGGCAGCAATACAGTTTTCGGCAATGGAATTCCGATTTTGGACATCAATGCATTATTGAAAAACTTTTCATCTGCACTCCACCAAAATGGATTGTTGATAACGTAAGTTCCATTAACTGCAGCATTTTTCAGATAAGCTCTGTAAAAAGGAACGTCTTGTGAAATCCTGTCGATAATCACGGCATAACCATAATCAGCACCTTGTTCTAGTTTGTCTATTAGAACCGGTTCTGCAATATATTCTCCTTTTCCGAGTTCATTTACTTTATCGATAAAAGCCCAAGGAAACGTGTCTTCCATCCCGAATAAAATTCCAATTTTTTTTGCCATAATTTTGTTTTTTTAAGGTCGGAAGACGGATGTCCGAAGTCCGAAGTTTGTATGTTTATTTTATTAATTTAAAACTATTTGCCTCGCTGATTAAGCAAATTAAGCAGATTTTCCATAATTATATATTTGCTAACTCAATAAAATCTGCGAGATATTTATTTTAAAATTTACCCGAAAAATCTTCCAATAAATTTCGGGAAAACCATTCTCCAAAGCACCCAATCGTGATCTATCCATTTTTGCTCATCATACCAGTGATTAATTCCTTTTGATGTTAAGATGCCCGCCATTTTTCTCGTTGGTTCCAAACAAATGTCACGGTCAGATGTACTGAGAACAATATGCATATGCTTATATTTCCAGTTTTCATCATTCTTCACGAATTCATCCGGACAATTGAAATAAATCAGCTGATCCTGATAGCCGTCCATAAAATTCCGGATGTTAAAAGCACCAGACAGACAGAAAAGATGCGAAACCAAATCTGGAAATCTAAACGCAATATTTGCGGCGTGATAACCTCCGAAACTTGCTCCTGCAACAGCTACGCGATGTGTGTTATGCGTTCTTTGGATATAAGGAATGAACTCCTGAACCAAAAACTGAACATACATTTCGTAATTTCTGATTCTTTCATAAGGTGAAATTCCTTTGTCATAAAAACTGAATTTATCAATCGTCTGAACATTGAATAATTTCAAAATTCCATTGTCTGTGAAATGGGAAATACTTCCGTTTAAATGAAAATCGGCATTCTGAGTATAAGACCCCTGAGAAGTCGGAAACATAATAATCGGATAACCAAAATGTCCTGTAACTTCCACCTGAAGGCTCATTCCAAGAATATGTGAATAATAATCTGTATGTGTTATTTGAGGCATTTGTATTTAGTTGCTAGTTATTTAGTTGTTAGTTTTGAGTGAATTTTTTATCATTAACAATTTATAATTCATCATTAATAATCAACTCGTCGGTTTGCTTTTTGGCGGAAGAATATTGAGGATTTGCTCTGTCACGATTGTTGCAGCTTCGTCCAGTCTTTGCTGAATTTTTTCCGAATCATCAGATTTGTAAACAATTCCAACGTGATAATCGATTGGTAAAAATTTTTCAACTTCTTCGCTTTGTAAATTGCGTGTATCAGGATGTTTGTCTTTCGCCAATGCAATGATCAATCCGCCAAATAATTTCTGAGTTTCCTCAACAGAATATTGAGTTCCGTCTAAAAGTGCATTTTCCAATTTCGCCCATTCTCGCCAAATATTAACACCAGTTGCAGCTTCCACCATATCAGGAATGTGAGCACCACCAACTCTGGAAGACGTTTCAAGGAAATAATATCGTCCGTCAGTTCCTCTGATATATTCGCTGTGAGTTGCCCCGTTTTGAATTCCGAATTTTGTCAGAACTTCTCTGTTGATTTCGTTCAGACCTCTTGCTTCCTCCGAATTTTTATCCAAAGTTTTAGTACGAAAAACACCGCCTTCGTGAGAAACTTTCATTGGTGGAGAAAGATATTTTGAATAACAGGAAAACACAATTTCCTTATTATAAACCAAACAATCCACGTGATAAACATCGCCGGGTTTGAAAGATTCTAAAAGAAATTTATAACGTTCATCGCCAAGATTTTCCACAGCTGGCCAAAGTTCATCAACAGAATTGATTTTCTTGATTCCACTTGCCGAAGCTTCGGAACGAGGTTTCAAAACCCAAGGTCCGGGAACATCCTGTGTAAATTGATGTAGTTTTGCATCATTGAATATCGAGGAAAATTCTGGAACAGAAATCCCGTTGTCTTTTGCCTGCTGACGCATTGCCAATTTATCACGGAAATAGCGATGCGTTGTCTGTCCCATTCCTGGAATACGATAGGTTTCCCGAATCATCGCCGCTTTTTCTACATCAAAATCATCCAATGCAATCACCGCATCAATCTGATGATTTTTCATCAAATAAGCGAATCCCTGAACCAAATGGTCAAGATTCCAAACTGAAGGTTCCAATTCAGGCATATAATAAACTTCATCTATTGCGTGCCAAGGCCAAGGTCTTTCCTTCAAGTTTTCCGAAGTGATTAGAATGACTTTGTTGCCGAGTTTTTTGCACTCGTCCATAAAATCGTAACCTTTGTAATAACAGGAGATGCAGACAATCGTTTTTTCCATATTCATATTTTTTGTTGGAAGTCAGAAGTCGGATGTCCGAAGTCTGATTTGTTATTTTTTATTTCATTTCATTTTTTAAAAGGATTTTGTATCCTTCATCTGCAATTTCAGCAACGTGAGCTTTATTTTCATTGATATAAAATTCTTTGTATTCATCAAGTAATTGATTCAAATCGATTTTATTATCTCTGATTTTTTGTAATATTTCAAGCTTCTTTTCCATCGAGGTTTCATTATATTCGCTAGAATTCGGGTCAAACAATGTTCTAAGAGTTCTATGTTTCCAAAGATTTCCGTTTGAAAATATTTTATCTAATTTCTTTTGATAATGCATTATTTTGGTTCATAAAAATTAAAAAATTCAAATTCATCAACAATTGGGAAATTACCGGTCTTTTTTCCTCGATGTTTGTTTTGATATTGTAAATAAGTTTCATAATCAGAAATTTTACTCCAAGCTTTAGGTTTTTTTTCTTCAAACATTCCTTTTTGTACATAACTGTCTATTGGAATGTGAAAATATTTTGCATTGAGTTCTATTCCATTAATTCTATTTTCTCCGAAGAGTAGCCAATATTTTAGAGTCATATTAATCCATTTTTGTGTTTGTCCAAAAGAAAGTTCTTCCCAAATTTTCTTTAAATTATGAGAAACTTTTCTATGAAAAATATCAAATTCTTCTTGACTTTTTAATTCTTTTTCAGTTAATTTTTTTAGTTCTTCAATAAGAAAATTTTCGGCATTATTTTTTAATTCGGAACGATTTTCATCTTTTACGGGTAAAGTTCTGCTGAAATCTAAAAAAGCTCTTATTGTTCCAGCTTTATAGAAGCCATTTTTGGTGTTGAAGAAAAGTCTTATATAAAAATCTTCTCGTAAGTTTTCTTTTAAAATTGTGTTCATTAGTTATTATAGTTTTCAATTAAATCTAATAAAAGCTGAACGCCATAACCGGTCGCCATTTTATCTTTAGCATAACCAACATTGCCAAATGCAACGCCTGCAATATCCAGATGCGCCCAATTTTCGTGTCCTTCTATAAATTGTTCCAGAAATTTCCCTGCAATAATGCAATCTCCAAAAGGTTTCATTGAGATATTTTTAAAATCCGCCACATCAGAAGTGAAATCATCTTTCCAAATATCCCAAAGCGGAAGATTCCAAAGCCTTTGATTGGTTTTGTCTGCAGATTTTTCCACCTTGATTTTAAAATCATTATTGTTCGAAAAATAAGCACCACAAGTGTAACCAAACATTCTGACTGAACTTCCTGTGAGTGTTGCTAAATCTATCAAAACATCGGTTTTGTAATTTTTTGACAAGTAAGAAAGTCCGTCTGCTAAAGTCATTCTTCCTTCTGCATCAGTATTTAGAACTTCAATAGTTTTTCCATTGTAAGCCGTCACAACATCGCTCGGCAAATACGCATTTTCCGAAACTGCATTGTCCGTAATCGGAAGAATAGCGATGATATTGACTTGAAGTTTCAGTTCTGAAGCTGTAATCAAAACTCCTATCACTGCACTAGCTCCGCCCATATCGCTCTTCATATAATGCATATTGTCAGACGGTTTGATGGAAATTCCGCCTGTGTCGAACAAAACGCATTTCCCTACCAATCCGAAGGTTTTAGCATCATCTTTTCCGCAATTGTATTCTAAAATAGTGAAAGATGCTTCCTGCGAACTTCCTTGATTAACTGCAACAAATGCTCCTAAGCCTTCTTTTATAGACTCTTCTCTGTTGAATGCTTTATACTTCAAATCATATTTTTCCGCAGTCGATTTTAGAAAATCTGAAATTTGATTTACTTTTTTATGGTTGGCAGGTTTGTTCAGCCATTCCATTCCGGCAAATTGTCCGTTGCAAAGCGCTGCTGTTTTTAAAGCTAAATTTTTTCCTTCTTCCTCAGAAATATTTTCAAAATGAAGTTCAAAATTCTCCTGCCAAAACGGATGCGATTTTTCAAAAGGGTAGAGGTAAGTTCCCAAAAACAGACCTTTCACAAATTCTTCCTTCAAATCCAATCCTAACTTTGAATGAACAGAAGTTGGAATTGCTTGCAAACTTTTTTTGTAATCATTAGCAAATTTGTTGGCAATAGCTTGAATTTCGAATCCTTTTGAATCTTTCCCAATTCCAATGAAAAAATCAAATTTATCCGAATGAGTTTTGATGAAAACTTCATTCTTTTTTCCATTGAAGAATAATTCAACATTCGGATGCGAGTTTTTTTCCTGTTCCCAATCGTCTTCGCTGAACAGATATATATTTTGAGTTGTTGATTCTTTTTTATTGTAAATTTTAATCATTTGTTTGATTTTCTAATTCATTTTTGGCTTTCACAGGACTTTCCAAACTGTCGATGTAAAGCCATTCCACTGCTCTTGGAAATTCCTGAGACCAGAAAAATTCCTGATGCGTTCCTTTGTCGCTGATGTTGGTTCTCACTTCAAAATCGAATGATTTCTGAGCTGTCAATTTTTTCAAAGCTTTTTCAAATAATCTGATTCTGCCAACCATTCGTGAACCTTCTAATCTTCCGCCGTAGAGATAAACTTTAATCTTATAAGGATTCGTGAAGTTTATCATTGGAAAATCATTTTCGGGCTCAACCCAAAGCGACGGCGAAAAAATTAATAACTTGGAATAAACTTCAGGATAAAGAAATCCACCATAAATGCTAATCAACCCGCCTAAAGAACTTCCACCAATTCCTGTGTTTTCTCTATCTTTTTTAGTTCTATAATTTTTATCAATCCAAGGTTTCAAAGTATCTGTGATGAATCTCAGATATTTTTTTCCTTCCGCATTTTTCGTCACATCTTCGTTATCGAAAATATATTCCTTGATTCGGTCATCGTTTCCGTGTTCAACAGCAATCACAATCAAATCTCCGCGACCATATTCTGCCAACAGTGCCAGTTTTTTATCGATTTCCCAATTCCCGTAAGCCGAACCTTCATTAAACAAATTCTGCGCATCCTGAAGATATAAAACCGGATAACTCTTCTCAGAATCGTAATAATCATAAGGCAAAAGCGCCCAAACTTTTCTGGTTTTGTCGAGCTGAGGAATATAAAATTCTTCATCCACTAGTTCTACAATCGGGAAAAATTCTTGTTTGAAAGGTCCCCAATTCAGTCTCCATTTTTCTACAGAATCTTGTGTTTTCTTATTCTCTTTCTTAGTTTTTCTGTTCGGAGTGATATTGTTGTATTTATCAATCTCTACATTTTCCCAACCGCCTTTTGTGAACTTATATTCTATTTCATCATTTAAAAGTTCGTCAGAAATATTGATGTAATAATTATTCTCGTTCAATTTTCCCAATTCAAATTTTGAATCTTTCGGATTCCACTTATTAAAATTACCGGTAATAAAAATCGGTCGGTCATCATTATCTTCTGATGTCAGAAAAAACTCCATTTGCTTTTAAAATTCTTTTACTGTTATAAATTTATAAAATTATTTCAATTAATTAGAAATTGTTGAGTGTTTTTCTTTTAAAATTTAAGTTCATTAACGAATATTAATTTAATTTTAAAAAACATTGAATTAATAAAAATTTATTATTTCGAAATAATAATCATAAAAAATAAAAAAGCTTTCGAAGATTGACTCCGAAAGCTTGAATTTTTGTTTGAAAAACTTTAAAATTTATTCTGATTTTACAACCTCTGTTCTTTCAGAGATTCCATTGGCGTTAAATGCCTCAATTTGAAAATAATACGCATCTGTTCTGTCTGCTCCTGTGAAGAAATATTCATTCTTGCCATAAACCATAATGCTTCCATATAATTTATCCGGCGATTTTCCCCAATAGATGACGTAGCCATCTGCGTCAGTGTTTTGTTGCCATTTGAACCAAATACTTCTTCTCTCGCCATATTTTTTAGGGTCAGCTCGCAACGGAACGAAGTTTTGAACTTTTCCAGGTTTTGTTCCGGAGCCTTTTCCAAAAACTCGGAATCCACTCAAAGTGAATTTTCCTGTTGGCATTTTCAGGTTTTCCATTTTCAAGAATCTTGCTTTTGCAGGCGTTTCCAATTCTACGTAATCGTGCGGAACATCGGTTTGGTTTTTTGATTTGTCAACAATGACTTTCCAGTTTTTGCCATCGTTAGAACCATAGATTTTATACTGATGCATTTTGCCGAGCGTTTTTCCCATAAACTCAACATCTTGGTCGGCATAATTAATTTGAATCGCATTAATCGTAGAAACTTCTCCCAAATCTGTCTGAAACCATTCTCCTGAATTTCCAGTTTTAGCCGACCAATATGTTTTAATATCTTCATCCACGGCAAGATTCGGTTGGTAACCACCTAAAGTCGAAGAAACTTGGACTGGCTTATTATAATTGAGCAACATCCAGTTGGTAAATAACCCTTTTGAAAAATCTTTGCCTTGTGCATATTGTGGTAAAAGAGTAGGATAGTCTCCATAAGCTGTGTTGGTGTACATTACATCATCTTTGTCAAATCCAGTTGGCCAGATTCCTAATCGTCTTTCAAAATTGTTCTTTGTCGAAATGAAAATCGTGGAAACGTGCCACCAATTATTGAAATTATCCTGAAACGTTGCGCCGTGTCCGGCGCCTCTCGCAAAACCACCTGGTTTATAAGAAAACGGATTGTGTTGCTGATATTCAAAGCCTTCTAAAGGATTTTTGGAAACATAAACTCCGTCAGAATAGCCACTGAACTCTGTTGCTGGCGCACCATATTGCATATAATATTTGTCCTTATATTTAGTAAGCCAAGCACCTTCTACAAATGGTTGAAGAAAAACATTATCATTGTATTCTCCAAATCTTTCCCAGCCGTGGTCTTCTGGTTTTAACCTTAAAACTGGTTTTACATAACCTTCGGATTGTAAAGTTTTAGTTTTGACTTCAGTTCCAAGAAGTGGCCACTCGTTGCTAGAACCCCAATAGAGATAAAGTTTGTCTTTGTCTTCATCATAATGGAAAGCAGGATCCCAAGCGCCAACTTTCAAAGTGTCAACAGCAATTTTCCAATCGTCTTTTGTAGGGTTAGTACTTTTCCAAATCGGGAAATCCTGTTCCCAGGTTGAGCCATAGACGTACAAAGTGTCTTTCATGGCCCAAACTGCTGGCGCGTTCAGGTCGTGTGTATATTTATTATCTCTCAGGAATTTTCTTTTTACAAATTTCCAATCCAACATATTATCAGAATACCAATAACCTTCCTGATTTGTAGAAAACAGGAAAAGTTTTTTCTGGAAATTCACAATCACTGGGTCCGCAGTTGCGCGATGTTTTCCTTGTTTTGAAAAAACTTCGAATGGAGTATAACCATAATCTATATTAATAGGGTTGCAATAAGTTTTTTGCTGAGCAGAAAATAATGATATAATAGATAATGAAACTATTGCTAGTAATTTTTTCATTGAAAATTATTTTAATCCCGAATATATTGAATTTTTTATGAAGAACAATTTTATTCCTTCCAATTCTTGTTGATTAAATCCAAAAGGAAATCAGGACATCTTACAATTTTATTCGTTTCGGCATCCAGGAAAAATAGGGTAGTGGAGGCTTCTGTAATTTTTACTTTATCTTCATTGTAAATTTCATAATCAAATTCAATTTTAACGCCCGGGATTTTTTTGACGTAAGTTTGAATTTCTAGAAGTTGATCATAAAGTCCTGGTTTTAAATACTTAATTTTATATTCGGAAACGGGTAAGAAAATTCCTCTTTTTTCTATCTCGTCGTATGAGATCCCAAGTGTCCGGAAAAGCTCAACTCTTGCGACTTCAAAATATTCTGCATAGTTGCCATAATAAACATATTTCATAGGGTCGGTTTCTCCGTAACGTACTCTTATTGAGTGTGTTGTGTGTATCATTTCAAGCTCTTAATAATTCATACAAATATATTTTTTAATAATCAATAGTGAAAAAATTTTTTTAAGAAAATTAATAATAAGATATTTGTTGCCTTCATAAAAACGAAAATCCCACCGAAAATAGCAGCAGAAAAATGAACGAAAATTTAGTATTGATTTGGGATAGGTGTCTCCAATTTATGCGGGATAATCTAAACGCAACGGAGGATAACACAGACCTCAAAAAGTTAGAAAATTCTTTCGACTTATTGTTTGATAAAGTTCAGCCAATTTCTTTGGTGAACAATAATCTTACGTTGCTTGTTCCTAGTGATTTTTACAAAGAATATATCGAGGACAATTATTTGTCTTTACTATCTGCTGCGCTTAAGAAAAATATTGGTAAAGGTGTGAAGTTGTGGTATTCTGTGATGGAAAACAAACCATCAGGAAAAGAAAAGCCAATTACGATGAACGTAAAAGGTATATCTACACAAGCACCAAAAATCCAAGAAGCTAGACCTGTTATTAGAGAGAATAACGTAAATCCTTTTGTGGTTCCTGGGATCAAAAAAGTAAACATTGAGTCGAACCTTAAAGCTGATCAATCTTTTGATAACTTTATAGAAGGAGAAAGCAACAGATTTGCTTCTACTGTTGCAAGATCAATTGCAAAAAGACCTGGTTCTACGGCTTTTAACCCGTTATTTGTTTATGGAGGTTATGGTGTTGGGAAAACACACTTAGCTCAGGCTATTGGACTTGAAGTTAAGGCTACTTTTCCTGAAAAAGTAGTTCTTTATCAGTCTTCAGAAAAGTTTATTCAGGATTTTGTGAAAGCGGCTAAGTCTCAGAATAAAACAGATTTCCAGCATTATTATCAGATGATTGATGTGTTGATTATCGATGATATTCAGTTCTTGTCTGGTAAAGCGGCAACTCAGGATAGTTTCTTCCATATTTTTGATTATTTGCATCAAAATGGAAAACAGATTATCTTGACTTCCGATAAAGCTCCAGCTGATATTCTGGATACTCAGGAAAGAATTATTTCCCGCTTCAAATGGGGACTTTCTGCAGAAATCAAATCTCCAAACTTCGATACAAGAAGAAAAATTATTGTTGATAAATTAAATCGTGATGGAATCGAATTAACAGAAGATATGCTAGATTATCTGGCTTCTGAAGTTAAAACAAACGGAGTAAGAGAGCTAATTGGGGTTGTAAATGCGGTTATTGCTTACTCAACAGTTTATAAATCTGATTTTAGCCTTGATTTATTAAAAGATACAATTAATAAACTAGCGACAACTCAAAAGAAAACTATCAATATTCCTTATATTCAGGAAGTTGTTTGCGATTATTTTGGGATTCAGAGAGAACAATTGTTGTCTAAAACCAGAAAAAGAGAAATTGCTTTGCCTAGACAATTGGCAATGTATTTTGCGAAAGAATATACCAATGCAACATTTACAAAAATCGGTGAAGAAATGGGCGGAAAAGACCATTCAACTGTAATGTACGCTTGTGACACGATCCGAGACGTTTCCAAAATTGATAAAGAATTGAAGAAATACATCAAGGACTTGAAGGAAAAAATTGGACAATAACAATTTAAGGATTTAATTAATTTTAAATCCTTTTTTTTTATGTTAAATTTAAAGTCATTTTACATTTTACATTATACATTATACAATTTTAAAGATGAAAATACTAATGGTCTGCCTTGGGAATATTTGCAGAAGTCCTTTAGCAGAAGGGATTTTGAAATCGAAACTCGATGATAATTATTTCGTGGACAGCGCTGGAACCATCAATTATCACGAAGGCAATGGTCCCGACGAACGTTCTGTAAAAACTGCTTTCAAAAACGGAATTGATATTTCGATGCAAAAATCAAGACCCATCAAAAAATCGGATTTGAATGACTTTGATTTGATTTTCTGTATGGACAAAAACAATTACAAAGATGTTTTGAAAATGGCGGACGATTCTCAAAAGCATAAAATCAGATTGATTCTCGATAACGAATTGGAAGTTCCGGATCCGTATTATGGCGGAATCGACGGATTTGATAAAGTTTACAAAATGCTCAACGACTCCTGCGAAATAATCGCCAAAAAAATCAAGAACAAGACCATATAATTCACAAACAATTCTAAATTTGTAGGATAAGTCTTTTTATGAATTTGGACATTGAACAAAAACCTATAAAACCGAAAAAAATCTATCAGTTACTCTATATTCAGGTGCTGATTGCGATTGTTTTCGGTGTTTCTCTCGGTTATTTTTATCCCAATTTGGGTGAGAAAATGAAACCTCTTGGCGACGGATTCATCAAGCTGGTCAAAATGATTATTGCGCCGGTAATTTTCTTAACTGTTTCTACAGGAATTGCCGGAATGAGCGACCTTAAAAAAGTTGGAAGAGTTGCAGGAAAAGCATTTATTTATTTTTTTACATTTTCAACTTTAGCGTTGATTATTGGGATGATTGTCAGTCATATCGTTCAGCCGGGAAAAGGTCTTAACATCGACCCAAGCACTCTGAACGGTGCGGAAATTGAAAAATATGTAAAAGCGGCTCACGACAATTCGTTGGTCAGTTTTATTTTCAATATTATTCCAGAAACCTTGTTCAGTCCATTGACTGGCGATAATATTCTGCAGGTTTTATTAGTGGCAATTTTATTTGGAGTGGCTTTAGCTGTGACTTCGGAGAAAAGTCAATCAATTCAAGATTTTCTTCAAACCTTAACGATTCCTATTTTCAAAATTGTGGAAATTTTGATGAAACTAGCTCCAATTGGTGCTTTCGGAGCAATGGCTTTCACAATTGGGAAATATGGTGTTGAATCGCTCAAAAATCTGGCAATGCTCGTCGGGACATTTTATGTGACTTCGGCGCTGTTTGTTATTTTAATTTTGGGGAGTGTTGCTTGGTATAATGGATTCAATATTTTCAAATTTCTGAAATATATCAAAGAAGAGATTTTTCTAGTTTTAGGAACAAGTTCGTCTGAACCTGCACTGCCGGGATTGATGAAAAAGATGGAAAATGCAGGCTGTGACAAAGGCGTCGTTGGCTTGGTAGTTCCTACGGGTTACTCTTTCAATCTCGATGGGACCAATATTTATATGACGTTGGCGGCGTTGTTTATTGCGCAGGCTTGCAATATAGATTTGACTTTGGAACATCAGATTGGATTGCTTTTGGTCGCGATGCTGAGTTCCAAAGGTGCGGCTGGCGTTACAGGTGCAGGATTTATCACGTTGGCTGCAACTTTGGCGGTCGTTCCCGAAGTTCCGATTGCAGGGATGACTTTGATTCTCGGGATTGACAAATTTATGTCAGAATGTCGAGCTTTGACCAATGTGATTGGGAATGCGGTTGCAACAGTTGTCGTTTCCAATTGGGAAAATCGATTGGATAAAGACCGATTAAAAGAAGTTTTGAATTAAATTTGTAATGATTTAAGTTTGGGCAGCTTAATCCGCCTTCCGCTCCCAATCTTTTCACTCCACTGCGTTGCGTAAAAAGGATTTCCGCTCAAGTCGGGCTGCGAGTGATTCAACGTTAATAGTGACATTGGAAACGGAAGCGTTAAGAAATATTGAAAAAATTGCGTTAAGAAAAATCTACTGTTTGAAGCTGTGGTTGGAAAAGCGGCGGCAGCGAGTTTAGATTTTTTAGTAATTTATTCAATATTTTAGCTGAGTTTCCACAGTCTTGAATTTTTGGTTCTTTTGTTTCAAGACAAAAGAACATAACATAATTAATAAACTTAAAATGCTATACCTTTTACCAGCTTATCTTTCCGAAAATTCTCCAGCAGATTTTTTTGCACCAACAATCAAAGACATCATTATGAATGTTGATCATTATTTTGTAGAGAACGAGAAAACAGCTAGAAAAGTCATCAAATTTTTTGCTCCCGAAAAAAAACAACCGGATTTGAAATTATTTCTACTCGACAAATATTCTGAAACGGCAGATTTGAAAGAAGCACAAAAGTTGATGAAAGAAGGCGTAGATTTCGGATTACTTTCAGAAGCTGGTTTGCCTTGTATTGGCGATCCCGGAAATATAATGGTGGGTTGGTCTCACAAAAATAACATTAAGGTGATTCCGGTTAACGGTCCAAGTTCATTCGTTTTAGCTTTGATTGCAAGCGGATTCAATGGACAGCAATTTTCTTTCAATGGTTATTTGGCGATTGAAAAAGATAAGAAGAAAAAGGAAATCCAGCATTTGGAAAATCTGGTTGAAAAAACTGGATTTACACAAATTTTTATGGAAACACCTTACAGAAATAATCCATTGTTTGAAGATTTGACCAAGTTTCTCAACCCAAATACAAAGTTGTGCATCGCCGCCAACATCAATGACCCAGAAACAGAATTTATCAAAACAAAAACGATTAACGATTGGAAAAAAGAAAAGCCCGAGTTACATAAGATTCCGGCAGTTTTTCTAATCGGAAAATAAATGTAAAAAGAAGTTAGATATTAGAGGTTAGAATTTAGTCTAATTTCTAACTTCTAAAAACTAAAATCTAATAATATGAATCAAACTTATCCTTTTTATCTCAAGTTATCTTGTGTTCTTATAAGCATCGTTGTTTTAGGATTCTTTGCAATTATTGGTGAGCAGATTTTTGTTCCGATGATTTTGGGGTTACTTGTTGCGATTTTGCTGACACCACTTTCTCGTTTTATGGAAAAAAGATTGAGATTCCCTAGAAGCTTGTCTTCTATTGTTGCAAGTCTTTTAGCTTTAGCAATTATTGGAGGTGTGATTTACGGAATCTCGATGCAAGTTGCGAAATTATCCAATGATTGGCCTCAGTTTCAGAAGCAATTTATCACTTTGACGGATGATTTGCAAAGTTGGATTTCCAAGACTTTCGGAGTCAGAAGACGCGACCAATTGGAGTATCTGAATGACACAGCAAAAAAATCAATTAGTACAGGAACTGCGATTTTGGAAAGTGCTTTGAAATCGATTGGTTATATCTTGATGCTAACAGGTTTTACGTTTTTGTTTGCTTTATTTTTCCTTTTGTACAGAACGCATCTTTTAAAATTCTTGGTGGCAAGTTTTACAGAATCACATCATAAAACAGTTTTTGAAGTAGTTCATAGTATTCAGTTTATGGTGAAAAAATATCTCGTTGGATTGTTTCTGCAGATGATTATTGTAACGATTTTATCTTTGATTGCTTACACGATTATCGGAGTTAAATATAATTTTATGCTGGCAATCATCACAGGAATACTGAATATTCTTCCTTATATCGGGATTTTCATTGCTTTGTTGATTGGTGCTTTGATTACGTTTGCGACGGCAGGAATTAGTCACGTTTTGTTTATTGTGATTGCGATTGTGGTGATTCACGCGATTGACGGAAATATCATAATGCCAAGAGTTGTCGGTTCCAAAGTGAAAATCAATTCTTTGATTGTTATTATTGGACTTGTAATTGGTGAAATGCTTTGGGGAATTGCGGGAATGTTTTTGACGATTCCGGTTTTGGCGATTCTTAAAATTATTTTTGATAGAGTAGAAGGTCTCCAGTCTTGGGGTTTCCTAATGGGTGAAGATGATGAAGTCCCGGTTTTCAAATCGACTTTTGATAAGTATTTTCAAATGAAAAAGGCTGAGTTGAAGTCTGATGAAATTATAGAAGAAAATTAACCAAAAATGACACAAATTTATTTCACTAATATCCGCAAGTTTTATAATTAATATCTGTGAACCTTGTGCAAAAAAATTGTGAACTTTATGTTTTAAAAAGTTATGAAAAAATTAAGTTTCCTATTCCTAATATTGTCTTTGTTTCTAAATGCTCAGACTGAAAAAGAAAATATTGCATCGATAAAAAAGTTCCAAAAAGAACTGAACACAGAATATCTGAACCCCAAAGAAACACCTTTAAGAGGCGATAATCTGAAGAATTTTAAAAAGCATCCGTTCTTTCCAATTAATCTGAAATACAGAGTTACAGCAAAATTTGTAAAAACCGAAAATCCTGTTCCGTTTGAGTTGCCAACTTCTTCTGGAAAATTCAAGCAATATCAGGAATATGGAAAAGCGACTTTTGAATTGGACGGAAAATCGTTGACCTTGACTTTATATCAAAGTCTGGATTTGATGAAAATGGAGAAATATAAAGACCATCTTTTCCTGCCTTTCCGCGATAAAACCAATGAAAAAGAAACTTACGGCGGCGGAAAATATATGGATTTGAAAATCCCGATTGGAAACGAAATCGTTTTAGATTTTAACCAATCTTATCAGCCTTTCTGTGCTTATAATGCTTTTGATTATAACTGTCCAATTGTGCCGGCTGAAAACAAATTACCAATTAGAATTGAAGCCGGTGTGATGTATGAGGATGTTTATCATCATTAGGATTCAAAGAAAATAAAAGAAGAGACTTAATTTTAATTTAGGTCTCTTCTTTGTTTAAGTTTAACTGTTTGTAGAAGCAATATCTATTAAGATTTTGACTTCGGATGGATCTTTGATTAGTTTTTCAAAACCTTCTTCTACAATATTATCAAGAGATATTTTGCTAGTAATCAATTTTTCAACATCCATTTGTTTGGAGTTGATAAGCTCAATGACTTGTGGGAAAATATTTCTGTATGCTATTACACCTTTAATAGTAATTTCTCTACAAACTTGGTCAAATGCATCAAGGGTTACTGGTTTACCAAATAAAGCAACTAATAAAGAGGTACCGCCATTTTTAAGAGCATCTATTCCGTTTTGGAAAGTGGCTTGTACACCAGCAGCGTCTATCACACGATCTACACCGTCATTTCCAACAATTTTTTTTATTTGCTCTGGGATGTCGTTATCCATTCCATTGATGACATAGTCTGCGCCAACTTCTTTTGCTTTTTCAAGGCGGGTTTCGGAAACATCTATCACAAAAGTAGTTGTTGCTCCTGCGACTTTTGCAGCCTGAAGACATAATAATCCTATAGGTCCTGCTCCAAAAATGGCAACACTTTCGCCAATTTCTAGACCGCTAGATTTTACGGCGTATACTGCAACAGCTGCAGGTTCTACAAGAGCGCCTTGTTCAAAACTCATGCTGTCGGGTATCTTGTGAACCATGTAATCTTCTACCACTACATATGGTGCAAATCCACCATTGGAAGATAATCCTACAAATCCTAAAGGAGAAGAAAGGTTATATTTTCCATTAGGAATGAAAGAACTTTCAGGATTCTTATATATTGGTTCTACTACAACTCTGTCTCCAACTTTAAGTTTTGTGCTGGCATTTTCGCCAATTTCGGAAATGACTCCAGAGAACTCGTGACCAAGTGTTGTTACACCTATGTGCCCTGTTAAAGGATAAGGTTCATCTTTTGGGATGAGGTTGGGACCGTGAACATATTCGTGTAAATCGGATCCACAGATTCCTGCAAACTTTACTTCAACTTTAATTTGGTTAGAACCAACTTTTGGGATTTCTGTTTCTTCTACTCGTACATCTTTTGCGGCGTACCATCTTGCTGCTTTCATAATTGGATACTTTTTATTTGATTATAATATCAAATTTATGAAGGATTTTTCGAAGCAATATTCTATTGTGTATGAGTTATCTCACAAAATGATAAATTATCAAATTCTCTCCAATTCTCCTGAATCAATCGTAGTTTTGAAGGTTCCATAGTTGACAATCACTTTGTTTTTTGAAATTTTTTCAATGGTGCCAACACTTGTGCTTCCGGTGATTCGCACACGTTGTCCTACTTTCATCCAGACAGCACGTTCTGCTTTTCGCTTTTCCTCCAGTTTCTCGTTGGTTTCTACTATTTTTTCCTGGACATCTTCTTTTTTTAGCTGTTGTGTGATTTTTCGTTTGATGACTTGCAAGCGTTTGCTTTCGTCTTTATCAACTCCAATTTTTCGAAATTTTTCCTGTTCCAAGATTTTTACAAAATCTTTAACCACATCTTTTCTGGATTTACCTTTTACGTAACTGTCGATGAAGTTTTCGATCTTGTTTCCGAACTGCAGTTTTCTGTGTTCTTCTTCATAAAGTTTTTGAAAATTGAATAACTTTTGCTGAAGCTGTTCATTCAGTTTTTGGAGATTGTCGCGTTTGTCTTCTACAGAATCTCTTTTTTCCGATAAATCAGATTTTAATTTTTCAACTTCGAATTTTTCCTGCTGAAGTTTCACAATTGTTTTGTCAAGATTTACAATGTCGTGTTCAACTTTCTTTCTTGCATTTTTAATAATGAATCTCGGGATTCGGTTTTTCTCAGCTACTTCAAAAGTAAAAGAACTTCCGGCTTGCCCGATTTCCAATTTGTAAAGTGGTTCCAATGTTCTCTCGTCAAAAAGCATTGCTGCGTTTGTAGCTGCAGGCAATTGTTCAACAACCAGTTTGATATTCGTGTAATGCGTAGTTATGATTCCGAAACTTTTCTTGTCATAGAAATATTCCATAAAACTTTCCGCCAAAGCGCCACCTAATTCCGGATCAGAACCAGTCCCGAACTCGTCAATCAAAAGCAGGGTTTTGTTGTCAGCTTCGCGAATCATTCCAGACATTTTTCTCAATCGGGAAGAGTAGGTGGATAAATGATTTTCTATGGATTGATTATCACCAATATCAGTCATTATTTTCTCAAAGAAAAACATTTCAGATTTTGGATGAACAGGAACAAGAATACCACTTTGAATCATCAGTTGTAATAATCCAACCGTTTTTAAAGTGATAGATTTTCCGCCCGCGTTTGGTCCGGAGATACAGATAATTCGGTTATGTTCGGTTAAGGTTAAAGTCTGTGGGAAAATCTCCTTATTTTCATTTTTATTTCGAATCCAAAGTAACGGGTGAAAAGCATCTTTCAAACGCAATGTTTGATGTCTGTTGATTTTCGGTAAGATTCCGTTCACTTTTTCAGCAAATTTGGCTTTGGCTCGGATTAAATCCAAATCAAAAATATAAGTCTGATAATCCGAAAGTTGTGGCTGAAATTCTGATAACTCCGCTGTTAATTTTCTAAGAATTTTATCGATTTCTTTTTTCTCTTCTTCCTGATTTTCCTTCAGTTTAAAATAATGTTTTACAACACTTTCTGGTTGCATAAAAGTAATAGAACCCGTTTTGGAAATTCCTAAAACTCTTCCATTAATTCTTTTCTTAAATCCTGATTTTACCGCTAAAACTCTTTGATCCTCAATGATACTTTCTCTAATATCTTCTAAAAATTCTGAATAAGTAGTTAAAGAACGATTGAAATTCTCATCAACGGCTTTTCTGGCGTGCTGTATTTCGGTTCTTAAAGTTTTCAGAACAGCAGAAGCATCACTTTTAACATCTCCAAATCGGTTGAAAACTTTATCCACTTTATCAATGATTTCTTTTCGGAATTCTAAGTCTTTGACTTCCTCAATCAATGTTGGGAACGCTTCCGCAAACTGAGGGAAGAATCTCTGTAATTTCCCGATTTGTTCGGTAATCGTTTTGATTTTGATGAAAGATTTATTCTCTAATCGAAAGTTTTCGATATGCATCAATTTCAATTCTTCTTCGATGTCTTCGTATTCATCAAAAGGGATTGCGTTGGAACTTTCAAAACTAGTTAGGAATTCTGAAGTTTTTTTCAAAGAAATCTCTGCTTCGTCAATTTCCATTGGGCGAAGTTCCATGATGTTGTCTGCCGTTTTTGGCGAATAAGCGAAAGGGGCGATTTCCGCAAGAAGTTCCGGAAATTCGAGTTCGTTAAGGTCTGCTTGATTGATATTCACAGAGCAAATTTACTGAGATAAATTTAGAATGAAAACATTTGTAGCGGATTAGATTTTAAATTGTCAATCTTTTCCCTGACAGATAGTTATCATAACAATTATTAATTTAATAATTTTTGAAATGGATTTTTATAAATCATCCAATGAGAATTAATAAGGGTTTATATGGAGTATGTACGGGGTATGTATGGCGTATGTACGGAGTATCTCCGGAGTGTGTAACGCAAAATATTCTCCCATGATTTGAGAATCTTGCAAAAAGAAGTCCGTTTTCGGGGCCGAATCGATTGGATAATCTTATTGTTTTGTGAGTTTTAAATGAATAATTATCTGATTATCATTTGTTTGTAAAGAAAGATGCGCTGTTGTATGTGTTAAAGTGTCAGTTGCGAAGGCCGGCTAAAAAGGTAAGAGAAAGCTGTTTTAATTATTTTTTATAGCATTACTTTAACCATTGCGCATTTCATATAGTTTGCAGAGAAAATGCGAAACTAAATTACTAATATTCTATATAAAATACGCAACAAACTATCAGTGTAAAACACTCTTCTTTAAAGAGTTTTAAACAAATATAGAAAAATATCCATTATATGATAAACTTTCGTATATTTGGGTGTTACCTGCAAGCATATATTAACCGCAGATAAAAAATTGACGATGAACAAAATAATAACTTTACTGCTGACATTTTTTTGCTTTGTAGCAAATGCACAAAAAAACTTCAAAATTTCTGGAATTTTACGTGGATTTGAAGAAAATTCCCTCGTGAAAATTGATAGAGAAAATATTACTTTAGACAGTTGTCGGATAAAAAACGGAAAATTTGAACTCACGGGAAATTTAGAACAATCGCCTTCTTCTGTTTATTTGGTTATTAAAAACGGAAAAGATTGGGTTTACAGTTCTTTTTTCATTGGAAACGAAAACATTACAATCGATGCGAAAATTGAAGATTTTCCACATAGCGTAAAAACCAAAGGCTCAAAATATGATGATTTGAGATACAATTATACATTACTTAGGAAAGAACTAAATATTGAAAGAAATAAGTATTTGAAAGAAATGCTTACGCTTCGAGAACAAAAAAAATGGAATGATAGTCTGCAAAATGAATATTGGGGAAAATCTGAGCCATTTGGAAAAATCACGATCATTGACCGAAAATTGGACGAAATTCAAAAAGACTTTATTGCAAAAAATTTAAATTCTTACTACGCTCTTTATCTTTTGGAAATGTCAAAAACTCAATATTCTAAAGCTGAGCTTTCCAATCTTGTTTCCCAACTAAATCCGAACTTCAAAAAAACGATTTATGCAAAATCAATCAGTTCGCATATTAAAAATCCTGACTTGAAAATCGGCGACAAATTCTATAATTTTTTGGCGTTAGATTCACAAAATAAAAAAGTAAATTTTTCAGATTATTTTGACGGAAAATACGTTTTATTGGATTTCTCAACTTTATTTTGTGGATTTTGCCAACAAGCAATTCCTGAACTCGAAAAAATTAAAAAAGTTCAAAACGATAAGTTGGAAATTGTAACATTTTATGTTGACGAAAGCCAAAAAGGTTTTGAAGGGTTATCAGAAAAACACAGCGAAAATTGGAATATTCTTTGGGATAAAAAAGGCAGGTTGAGTGATACTTACGCCAAATATAAAGTGTTTGGGACACCAACTTTTTATTTGTTCAGTCCCGACGGAAGTTTAGTACAAAAATTTGATGGGTTTTACGAAGATTTATCCGAACAAATTGAAAAAGCGTTGAGTAAATAATGCCTGCAGGTAATAGCTAAGTTTTCGTTGCGTGCGAAGCACGAACAATGAAAACCCTGTTGAACGGAAGCTTCGGGAGCTTTTTGCTGGGTATTTTCCCACACTATGGGTTTATCGTAAAATTTTTAGAAAATATTTCAAGAGAACAGGGCGTTCTCTTTTTTTTAGGCATTCGTTTTTGGCGAACTTTGTCGGTTTTATCGTGTTTT
>NZ_QNUG01000017.1 GCF_003385395.1 Epilithonimonas hispanica
CAATGCATTACTAGCTGCAACCGCTTGGAACATGAAGAAAATGATGGAACTACTGAAACAGAAAATTATTTTCTTATTTTATAAGATACAAATTATGCTGTTTTCTAATCCTGTTTTTAAAAATAAATTAAATAGTGGGTTTTGTTAAGGAACGACTATTTAAGAACTTCAACTTCGATTGAACTACTGTTGAAAACTTTGATATTCGCTTTTGTATAATCTTCTTTTGTTGCTTTGTATTGGTTTTCAAGAAACTTTTGAGGATTGATTGTCATCAAAGGAAACCAAGTACTCTGTACCTGAATCTGGATTTTATGTCCTTTTTTAAACGTGTGCAAAACATCTTGTAATTTGACATCCACGTTGGTTTCCTGATTAGGAATAAGAGCTTCTGGTTTTTCAAAACTATTACGGAATCTTGCCGGCATTATTTCGCTTCTTACCATTTGATGATAATTGGCGTAAACTACACCTGGTTTATCTTTATTGGCTTTTTCATCAGCAGGATAAACATCAATTAATTTGACAACAAAATCCGCATCGGTAGAGGTGGAAGCTATTTTCAATTTTGCCAAGATTTCTCCAGCTAATGTCAAATCATTGTCCAATACCTCTGTTGTAAATGTAAGGACATCAGGTCTATAACTAGCAAAACGCTGGTCTTCGCTCATATAATTTCTCGGCGTGAAACCATTCATATCCTTATAATTCTCGCTGCTTAGAACCGGTTTGTTTGGGTCAGAAGTATATTCTGAAAAAGCAACTTGATTTAGAATATTCTTAGCTAATGTTCCAGAATTGTCAAGATAAAAAGTTACTTTTTGACTTTGCTTTGGAGGCCAAGTTTCAAACTGTTCCCATTGTTTTTTGCCAGTGTCAAACATATAAGCTTCAGGAAGTTTTGCTGCAGTTTTAGAATCTTCTTTCAAATAATGATGGAAGAAAGGCTGCTCAATATTTTTCTGATAATAAGTCGCAATACTGTCTCCGAAATAGATATCATTATGAAAATGTTTGCCATCTTCTCTGTTCCAACCACCGTGTGAAAAAGGTCCCATTACAATCGTGTTTTTAGCTTTTGGGCTTGTCTTTTCAATCGTTTTATAAATTTCTAAAGGACCGCGTAAGTCTTCTGCATCAAACCAACCACCGACAGTCATTACAGCGTGATTGATGTTTTTAAGATGAGGAATCAAATCTCTTTTTTTCCAGAAATCATCGTAGCTGGGATGTTCAACCACTTCCTGCATAAAGAAATTGTCTTTATAATATTTGTCCACGCCATCTTTCAATGTTCCCATATTTTTATAGAAAAGATATCCGTCATCAGAAGTTGGTTTTATCATTTTGTCTGCGAACCAAGATTCTTTTTCTGGCTTAGTTTTTTGAACGCCAAAAACAGGGAAGGTTTTGAAATAACCCATTAAAAAAGCGCCGTTGTGATGAAAATCGTCAAACCAAAAATCAGAAATTGGCGCTTGTGGAGAAGAGGCAACTAAAGCAGGGTGATTTGCTAAAGTTCCTACAGCTGTATAAAATCCGGGATAAGATGTTCCGTATTGTCCCACTTTTCCATTGTTGTTCTGAACATTTTTTACCAACCAATCAACCGTGTCATAAGTATCTGTGCTTTCGTCGACATCTTTTTTAGTTTTGTGGTCCACTTGCGGCGTCATATTCGTGAAAGTGCCTTCGCTCATATATCTGCCACGAACATCTTGGAAAACGAAGATGTATTTTTCATCTTCAATGAATTTGTTGGGGCTCAGTTTCTTTCTGAAATTAGTTTCTCCGTATGGTGCGATGCTGTAACAAGTTCTGTTCATAATGAACGGATACTTATTACTTTTTGAAATTTCTTTTGGGGTATAAATGATGGTGAACAATTTAGTTCCGTCTCGCATCGGGATGTAAACTTCCTTTTTTGTGTAGTTTTCTTCAACAGAATTGGTTTGTGCAAAACCTAAACTAACTGTTACAAAACAGAAAAACATTAATAATCTCTTCATTGATAAATAATTTTGAATAAAATTAAGTTTTTTGATAGAATTAACAGTGAAAAATTAAACAAAAGTTTATTATTATAGTGAATGTTTGTTTTGTGCTGGAATCTGCGCCCCGACCTGAGTGGAGCTCTTTTTCTTTTTGAATAAAAAGAAAAAAGCGGGAACGGAGGGCGGATTAAGGCGCCCAAATTATTAATAAAAAAACCTGACTCAAATGGAATCAGGTTTATATTTTATTTTGTTGAATTTTTACAATCCGAATAGTTTAGCAAACAAATCTGGAACAATTCCCATTGCAACTAACGCTACAATAATCACTACAGAAACAATCTTGTAAGTAATAGTAGAAGTTTCTGCTGCTGTGAATGTGTGTTCTTTGTAGAAGAACATTGCTATAATCAATCTTAGATAATAAGCGATACTCAATGCTGAACCTAGAACAGCAATCAGAACCAAGAATTCATAATGTCCGCCAATTGCTTGGTTGAAGATTCCTAACTTTCCAATGAAACCTGCTGTCAAAGGAATCCCTGCCATTGAAAGCATAGAGATTGTAGAAACTACTGCTAATATTGGTTCTTTTTTTCCAAGCCCGTTGAAGGCAGGAATAGAAGTTTCTTTTTTAATTTTCTCAACCCAAATCAAGCTGATGAAAACCCCAACTGTTGCTAATGAATAGGCGAATAAATAATAACCTAAAATATAAGCAGAGAAGTTATTGATTCCGAAAAATATCAATGAAATATAACCTGCGTGAGAAACAGAAGAGTAGGCCAACATTCTTTTTGCATTGGTTTGTACCAATCCCATTACGTTTGCCAAAAGCAAAGTTAGGATGATGAAAACGCCTAAAATATTAATCCAATCTCCGGCAATTCCACCGAAAGCAATCGTCATTAATTTGAACAAAGCAAAGAAACCTGAAATCTTAACAACCGAAGCCATAAATGCTGTAATCAAAGAAGGTGCTCCTTGATAAACATCCGGACTCCACATATGGAAAGGTGCTAATGATACTTTGAAAGCTAATGCAGACAACATCAAGATAGCTCCCATAATCAGCATTAAGTTCTTAGGATTGTTGTAAGCAAAATCGTGAATCGCATAAAGATCAAAACTTCCTGCGCTTCCATAAACCAAAGCTACTCCAAACAAAAGAAATCCTGTTGCGAATGCTCCCATCAAGAAGTATTTCATAGAAGCTTCTGTGGAACGAAGGTCGGTTTTATTAGCTCCGGCCATGACATACAAAGGAATTGACAAGATTTCTATCCCGATGAATAATGTTACCAAGTTTTGGAACCCGAACAATACGATTCCGCCACAAAGAGCAAACAACATCAATGCATATAATTCTGACTGATGACTTCTGTGATTGCTGAATGCAAATCCTCCCAAAAAGAATAATAGAGTAGTGACAACAATCGATACTTTTGTGAACAAAGCTGCATTGTAGCTGTAGTCATACATTGATTTGTACTGAGCGAAAAACTCACATTCCGGAAGAAAACTGATTCCCAGACCAACGATTAATCCTAAGATTCCGATATATCTCGCATATTTTCCTTTCTCAAAAACTCCTGAGAATAATACCAGAATTGCTGTAAGGAATAAAACTATTAAAACACTCATAATATATGTTTGAGATTTGAGATTAGAAATTTGATATTCTCAATTTTCATAGTCTCTTTCTAATTTCTAAATTTTTAATCTATTAATTCTTCAATTAATTAAGCATTGATGCATAAATGAATCTCACAGAGCTTGTCACCATTTCGATAACCGGTTGTGGATAAACACCCAGAACAATTACAAAAACTGCTAAACTTGCTAAAACTGTAAACTCAACACTGCTGATATCTTTTGCTGTTGCCAAAATTGCATCGTCTCCTTTTCCAAACATTGCTTTTCCGTAGAATCTCAACATATAAGCGGCACAAAGAATCAATGTCAAACCAGCTAAAACAGCCATTAATACATTGTAAGTGAAAACTGATTTCAATAAGATAAATTCTCCGATGAATCCGTTGGTTAATGGAACTCCTGTTGCTCCCAACAAGATAATCATAAACAAGATTGCAAATTTAGGAGCGACTTTTGCCAAACCTCCCATTTGACGAATATCTCTTGTCTTAAATCTTTTGTAAAGAATATCTGCACAATAAAACAATCCAACAACGTTGATACCGTGAGCAAAACTTTGAATCATTGCACCTTGAGCACCTTCGAAATCTAATCCAACTCTCATAGTAACAACTGCAGAAGCAAAAATACCGGCTACAATTAATCCAACGTGAGATAGAGAAGAGTAAGCAATCAATCGTTTAGTATCTGTAGAAATCAAAGCGATTAAAGCACCGTAAATAATTCCGATTACAGAAAGGATAATCACGATTTCTCCGGAAATTCCTCCGATTGCTAATGGCGTGATAGGAAGCAAATATCTCATTACTCCATAAACAGCCATCTTCAGCATAATTCCTGATAACAACATTGACCCTTGAGTCGGAGAATAAGTATAAGTATCAGGCTGCCAAGTATGGAAAGGAAATACTGGTAATTTAACTGCGAAAGCAAAGAAAATAAACCAGAAGATTACTGTTTGTTCATTAATATTAAGGTCTGCATTGTAAAGATCTGTCAGTGCAAATGATGCAGCGTGATTGTAAACGTAGATTAAACCAATCAACATAAACAACGACCCTACGAATGTATAAACAAAGAATTTTGTCGTGAATTTGATTCGCTTATCTTCTTGTCCCCAGATTCCGGCGATTAACCAGATTGGAATCAATGTTACTTCCCAGAAGATGTAGAACAACAATCCGTCCAACGAAGTAAAAACACCTAACAATCCGAATTGCATCAATAATATCAATGCGTAGAAAGAATTAGGATAACCTTTGCTCTCATTGTAAGAAGAAAGGATAATCAATAGAACTAAGATGTTGGTTAATAGAACCATTAGCATACTCATTCCGTCAATTCCGAAATTGATACTACTCTTGATGTAGTTCGACCACGGATAAGTGATTTCGTATTGCAATGGCGCATCTACAGTCGGGTGGAAATCGAAATTTCCTAAGATATAGAATGCGATGAACATCTCTGCAAGAGCAAAAGCCAATGCGATATATTTACTAGAAGGATTCTTCCAGAAAAATAGTAAACCCGAACCTACGAGAGGTAAAAGTAATAATGTTAATAGTAAACAGGACATTATTATTTCAATAAAAAGTTAACAATCAGTACAATTCCTATGGCTAATGACATTATCAACACATAGTTTTCCACGTTTCCGTTCTGAAGACGTTTTGCCGCTCGTCCAGAGTCTTGCGCTCCCAATCCGATGAAATTCACAATCGGGTCAAGAACAGCTTTATCAAACATTGCAGCTGCCTTTCCAGCCTCTTCAATTGGTCTTACGATGCAAGCATTATAAATCTCATCAATGAATAATTTCTTAGCAGACAATTTTTCCCAACCGGAATATTGTTCTTCCGGAAGTGCTTTTTTCTGTTTCTTAACGTAAGTATTCTTAACGAAAAACCAAACTGTGAAGAACATCAATATTGTTGCGCCTAGAAGAATCATTTCTGTATTGAAATCAACTCCGGAAAGCGTATTTTCCATTTGCTTGAAACTCTCTTCCGTTAAAACAGGTTTCAACCATTCCATTAATTTAGCATAATGACCGTGTCCGATGAAGTGAGGAAGATTGATAAAACCTCCAACCACTGAAAGTACAGCCAAAACAATTAATGGTAAAGTCATATTCACTGGACTTTCGTGCAAGTGATGTTTTTGTTCTTCTGTACCTCTGAACTGTCCGTGGAAAGTCAAATAATACAATCTGAACATATAAGTTGCAGTAATAGCTGCTAACACGAATAACATTACCCAGTAAATAGGATTTTTAGCATAAGCTGCAACCAAAATTTCATCCTTAGAAATCATCCCTGAAAGTAAAGGGAAACCGGAGATTGCTAATGTTCCAATCAAGAAAGTGATATGAGTAATAGGAATATACTTTTTAAGTCCCCCCATAAAACGCATATCCTGCTCGTTGCTCATTGCGTGGATGACAGAACCAGCTCCTAAGAATAGCAAAGCTTTGAAAAAAGCGTGCGTCATTACGTGGAACATTGCCGTTGTATAAGCACCTAATCCTAAAGCGATGAACATAAATCCAAGCTGAGAAACAGTAGAATATGCCAATACTTTTTTAATATCATTTTGACGAAGTGCGTAGAAACCTGCTAAAGCTGCAGTTAAGAATCCGATTAATAAAATTCCGTCTTGAACAGTTGGTGCTAATGTAAATAAGAAGTTACTTCTCACTACTAAATAGATACCAGCCGTTACCATCGTTGCAGCGTGAATCAATGCAGAAACCGGTGTTGGTCCAGCCATCGCATCAGGTAACCAAGTATATAATGGAACCTGAGCAGATTTACCGGTTGCTCCGATGAATAAACTCGCTGTGATGAATATAATTGTTGTTCCGTCTAATTCAAAACTTGAAGCATTTTGAGCGACAGAAAGATAATCGATAGCATTAACATTGGCTGCGATTGCGAAAATTCCAATCAACAATCCAAGGTCACCAATACGGTTCATAATGAAAGCCTTTCTCGCAGCTTTTCCATATTCCTCGTTAGTGTACCAGAAACCAATCAATAGATAAGAACAAAGTCCTACACCTTCCCAACCGATGAAAAGAATCAGATAATTGCTTCCTAAAACCAGAAGCAACATCGAGAAGATGAAAAGATTCAGGTAAGTGAAGAACTTATAAAAACCTTTGTCGTGGCTCATATAACCGATAGAGTAAAGGTGAATCAATGACCCAATTCCGGTAATAATCATTACCATCATCAATGACAATTGGTCAACTTGGAAACCAAAATTAACCTGAATCCCGTTCACTCTAAACCATTCGAAAGCTTTAATAACAACAGGGGCACTTTCTTTATCAAATCCTAAAAATAAACTTGTTGTGATAACAAACGAAGCGAAAACTACCAATGTTGCCAGGCTTCCAACAACTATCTTCGGAAGATTTTTTCCAAAAAGTCCATTGATAAGAAATCCAACTAAAGGTAAAAGTACAATCGCGTAAACTAAATTTTCCATTCCTTTTATTATCCTCTTAATTTATTAAAAATACTTACGTCTACAGATTTGGTATTTCTGTACATCATTGCGATGATTGCCAATCCTACAGCTACTTCCGCTGCCGCAACCACCATTATAAAGAAAACCAAAAGTTGACCGTTACCATCACCTTTGTAAGCAGAAAAAGCTGCTAATAAAAGATTTACGGAATTAAGCATCAATTCTACACATCCTAATATAACGATGGCATTTTTACGGATTAAAACTCCCAAAACACCAAGGCAGAACAAAACTGTACTCAGAATAATAAAATATTCCAAAGGTATCTGCTGTATAAATGTATTTACATCTCCTCCCATAATCTTATAAATCTTTTTTACCGATTAGAACTGCTCCTACAATACCTGCTAAAATCAGGATAGAAGCCAATTCGAATGGCAATACATATTCGTTAAATAATAATCTTCCCAGATTTTTGGTCAAACCAACCGAATGGTCAATATTGTCTACAACAGTTGTTTTTCCAGAAAGACCTCTGTAAGCACCCAACATTCCTACGAACAAGATACAAACTGAGATTATTCCAATGAATTTCGGAAGGTTGGCCTTCTTACTTTCATCTTCTTTATTAAGGTTTAACATCATTAGTATATAAAGGAACAATACCATAATGGCTCCCGTATAGACAATAATCTGAACGATTCCTAAAAACTGGGCATTAAGAAGAATGTACATTCCCGCAATCGAGAACATTGTCACGATAAGTGACAGAATCGCATATAAAGGATTTCTCGCAAATACAAAGTAAACAGCACTTGATATTGCAAAAAATGCGACTAAGAAAAATAAAAACTGATCCATTATTTTACTGCATTTTTTTGTTTCTCAGATTGTCTCTCTGTGATATCAATCCTTGCATTAATTTTTTCAACCAATTTTTCTTTACCATAGATAAAAGAATTTCTATTCTGCTCTACATCTACCAATCTGTCTGTAAGATAGATAGCGGATTTTGGACAAGCTTCCTCACACATTCCGCAGAAGATACATCTTAGCATATTGATCTCATAGATCTCAGCATATTTTTCTTCTCTGTAAAGGTGTTTTTCCTCTTTGGTTCTTTCGGCAGCTTTCATTGTGATAGCTTCCGCAGGGCAGGCAACCGCACACAGTCCGCAAGCAGTACATCTTTCTCTTCCTTCCTCGTCTCTTTTCAAAACGTGCTGGCCTCTCCAGATTTCGGCTCTTGGTTTCTGAACCTCTGGATAAGAATAAACTGCAGGCGCACCTTTCATCACGGTTCTTACAGCGTGCTTAAAAGTAATTCCCATTCCTTTGAAGATCGCTGGCAGGTAGATCTTTTCCGCAATGGTCATTTCTTTATTCGAAACAACTTTTGATCTGTTAGTAAGTTTCATTATTTAATTTTTTTATTTGAGATTTGAAGTTTGAGACAATTTCAAATTTCAAAATTTAAATTCCAAATTAATTTGTTTTAATTTCCAAATGCTAAAATTACAGCACCCGTTACAATTAGATTTACCAAAGCTAATGGAATCAAAGTTTTCCATCCAAGGTGCATCAATTGATCATATCTGAATCTCGGAAGTGTCCATCTGATCCACATAAAGATCAAAATTCCGAGGATTGTTTTTGTTAAGAACGCAACAATACTTAATATTCCAGCTGCATTTTCTCCCCAGTTATGAGTCACCCAATCAATTCCTGGGTAGTTGTAACCTCCGAAGAAAAGAACAACCATAAATGCATTAGAAATAAACATATTCACATATTCGCCGAACATATACAATCCTAATTTCATTGATGAATATTCGGTAGAATAACCAGTTACCAATTCGGATTCACATTCAGGCAAATCGAAAGGGTGACGGTTAGTTTCTGCCAAAGCAGCAACAAAAAATATTAAGAATGCTAAAGGCTGGTAAAGAATATTCCAATTAATACCAGAAATTGCAGGAATGAATCCCCAGATTTTTCCAGTGGATTGAGCTTCAGAAATAGCTTTAAGGTCAAGACTTCCTGTCATCATAATGATTGAAAGAAGCGCTAATCCCATCGCTAATTCGTAAGAAATCATCTGAGAAGAAGCTCTGATTGCTCCTAACAATGAATATTTGTTATTGGAAGCCCAGCCTCCAATCATAATTCCGTAAACTCCGATGGAAGCCATACCGATGATGAAAAGAACGCCGACATCAATATTAGCCACTTGAAGATCGTAAGAAACACCTCCGAAATTCAATGTTTTACCCCAAGGAATTACTGCTCCAGTAATTAATGAGATGAACATTACCAATGACGGGCCTAAGATGAAAAGGAATTTTTCGGCATTAGCAGGTGTAAAATCCTCCTTGAAGAAAAATTTACCACCATCTGCCAAAGGTTGCAATAATCCGAATGGTCCAGCTCTGTTTGGTCCAATCCTATCTTGCATAATAGACGCCACTTTTCTTTCTGCCCAAGTAGAGTAGGCAGCGATAGTAAGTGCCAGAAGGAACAGCGCCAATACTAATATGATTTTAAAAGTCAGTAATTCCATATTATTTTTTAAAGTTCAAAATTTAAAATTCTATAAAGCTAAGCTTACAATTTTAAATTAACTATCTAATTTTTCAATTTCTTTTTCGTCTGCAACACCAATTTCTTTGGCTTCAGGATTATCTAAAACATTGTAGCTATCTGTTTTTTTCTCGTAATGGTTAAGAGAGATTACAGAATGTCTGTCGATGTGTCTTGGTCCTTCGATGTTCCAAAGAGAAGTATCTTTTTTGTGGAAACGGCATTCGTCGCAAATCCAATCTTCTACTTCTCCGTATTGGTCTTTTCTTGCCGTTACTCTCACCACTTCATCACCTTTCATCCAAAGGACTGCTTTTCCGCTGCATTTTGTACAAGTACAAGTCGCATTGTACGGTTTAGTAAACCAAACTCTGCTTGCAAATCTCGCGGTTCTATCAGTCAAAGCTCCCACCGGACAAACATCAATAACGTTTCCGATGAAATCATTGTCCAAAGCTTTGTTCAACATTGTTGAAATCTCTGCGTGATCTCCTCTGTAAAGAATTCCGTGTTCTCTTTTTTCAGTCAACTGATTGGCAGCCAATACACATCTTGCGCAAAGGATGCAACGGTTCATATTCAATTTGATGTTTGGACCAATGTCGTCTGCATCATAAGTATTTCTTTCGAATTCAGTTCTGGTTTCAAGATTTCCGTGCTCGTAACCCAAATCCTGAAGATGACATTCTCCAGCCTGATCACAAACAGGACAATCCAACGGGTGATTTACCAAAAGGAATTCTGTAACCGCTTTTCTACCTTCCTGTGCTTTTTCAGAAGTCAAGTTTTTCACTTCCATTCCGTCCATAACACCAGTTCTGCAACTTGCGACTAACTTCGGCATTGGTCTAGGATCCGCTTCGGAGCCTTTGGAAACTTCTACCAAACACGTTCTGCATCGTCCTCCGCTGGTTTCCAGTTTGCTATAGTAGCACATTGCAGGTGGAACAGATTTCCCTCCGATTTGTCTTGCAGCTTCCAAGATAGAAGTACCAGGCAAAACTTCGGTAGTTTGTCCGTCTATGGTTACTTTAAATTTTTTGACTTCTTCGCTCATATTTCAAGATTTTAGATTTTAGATTTTAGATTTTAGATGAAAATCCTTGTTCCAAATCTTATGTCAATTCTATTTATTTTCTAAGATATATTTAAAATATCTTAATTTTTTATTTTTCTATTAAATACATATCCGATTCCAAAATTAACTTGGTAGAATACGAAGTCCTGACTCGCTTTATCAGGTTTATTATTAAGGGTTGTTTTGATATCCGGCATATTAATATAACCGAATTTTCCTTCTACTCTTGCCATCCAATGATTCCAGAAAACAGCATTGATGTTAGTTCTTGCATCCAATCCAAATCCTGCAACGTGAAACCTGTCACTTCTTTCGTTTCCAAAAAGTTTAACATTACTTTTCGGGAAAAGAACGCCTGCTCCTGCTCCGTAAGCCCAAAATAGATTAAAATCTTTTTTGGATAATACGTTTTTGTATTTCTCAAGACCTACATTTACATAATTTAAACCATCGGTGTGCTCGAAAGTTAAAAACTCTGCATTGGTTAAATCAATTTTTCCATTTTGAATCATATTAGCATAAGTTGGATCCGAAATATGACCATTAATATCAACAGTCTGATCTTGATCCATCACATATTTCATATGATCTTGCGCTATTACAATTGCCAAATTATCTTTGATAAAATAACCAAATCTAAAATTAAATTGTGGTTTGGAAACCTCTCCCGGATTAATGTAATCCCAACTTAATTCTGACGGTCTGTCGTGCGCTACTACATTATTTAAAGTAAAATCATATCCATTTCCTTTAAACCTAATATCAGACTTACTGAATCCTGCTCTGTTCCAACCCCAAAAAACAAACATTGTTCCTTTGGAAAACTTAGATTGGTTATATCCGGAATTATCAACTGTGTCTTGATTTTGTCCAAACAACATTGTTGTTCCTACAAAAAATACAAAAACTAATTCAAAGAACTTCTTCATTATTTCTAGTGAATTTGAAAAAACAGATTCTATTAAATCTTTATTTAACTGTTACTAACAGCCGGAATAGGATCTGCATAATTTGCTATTCCGTAATTTTGAGTCTGGCTCAACTCAGGATTGTTAACGTGCCATTCGAACTCGTCTCTGAAATGTCTGATGGCTGCTGCAACCGGCCAAGCTGCTGCGTCTCCAAGAGGACAAATAGTATTTCCTTCGATTTTTCTTTGGATGTCCCAAAGCAAATCGATGTCTTCCATTTTGCCTTCTCCTTTTTCTATTTTTTTCAAGATTTTGTACATCCACCCAGTTCCTTCACGGCAAGGTGTACATTGTCCGCAACTCTCGTGGTTGTAGAATCTTGCTAAAGTCATAGTATGATTAACTACACATTGGTCTTCATCCAACACAATAAATCCTCCTGAACCCATCATTGTTCCGGTAGCAAAACCACCGTCAGCAAGAGATTCATAATTCATATATCTTGGTTCACCATTGATTGTTTTCAATAAAAGATTTGCCGGAACAATTGGAACAGAACTTCCTCCAGGAATACAAGCTTTCAGTTTTTTACCATTTGGTATTCCACCACAATATTCATCAGAATAAATGAATTCCTCAACCGTAATTGTCATATCGATTTCGTAAACACCAGGTTTATTGATGTTACCACAAGCAGAAATCAATTTAGTTCCTGTTGACCTTCCTACACCTATTTTAGCATATTCAGCACCACCAATTTCGATGATTGGAACAACTGCTGCAATAGACTCCACATTATTAACAACCGTTGGTCTTTCCCAAAGTCCTTTTACAGCTGGGAAAGGTGGTTTAAGTCTTGGATTTCCTCTTCTTCCTTCAAGAGATTCAAGCAATGCAGTTTCTTCACCACAGATGTAAGCTCCACCACCTCTTTGAACATAAATTTCCAAATCATAACCAGTTCCTAAAATATTTTTTCCAAGAAATCCTGCGGCTTTTGCTTCCTCGATGGCTTCTTCCAAAATATCCGGAATCCAAGAATATTCTCCTCTTATATATATATAGGATGTATTAGAACCTAAAGTATAAGACGAAATCAACATTCCTTCAATCAAAAGATGAGGAAGAAACTCCATTAGATATCTGTCTTTGAAAGTCCCTGGTTCAGATTCATCAGCATTAACAACCAAGTGTCTTGGAACACCTTCTGGCTTTGCAAGGAAACTCCACTTCATTCCTGTCGGGAAACCAGCGCCACCACGACCACGAAGTCCGGAAGTCTTAACCTCTTCCAAGATTTCTTCAGGTTTCATTTTAAGAGCTTTTTCCGCTGCTTCGTAACCACCGTGTTTACGATAAGTTTCGAAATAACGAATTCCCTCTATATGTGCATTTTTAAGTAAAAGTTTTTTACCCATTTCTTTAATATTAATCTAAAGCGATGGCTCCTTGTCTGCAAAGGTCAAGAATCTCGTCAACTTTTTCTATTGTTAAATTTTCGTGAAAGAATTTTCCCAACTGCATCATTGGTGCATATCCACACGCTCCAAGACATTCAGCTGGTTTCAAAGTGAATAATCCGTCTTCAGAAGTTCCTCCGTCTTTGATATTCAGTTTCTTTCGGATATGGTCTAGAATATTATCACTTCCTTTCAGCATACAAGGACCGGTTCTGCAAACTTCCAAAACATATTTCCCAACCGGCTTCATATTGAACATTGTATAGAAAGTTGCTACTTCATATACTTCAATAGGAGTGATACTCAATAATTCTGCAACATAATCCATTACCGGAACAGCCAGCCAACCATCAAATTCTTTTTGTGCCAAATGCAAAACAGGAATAAGAGCAGACTTTTGTCTTCCTTCCGGATATCTTGCGATAATTTTATGAACCTGTGCTAAGCTTTCAGGTTTAAAAGCAATTGTTTCGCTCATATTTAAAGATTTTAGATTTTAGATTTTAGATTTTAGATGAAAATCGTAGTTCTAAAAATCTTATCAATTTTGATATTAATTTATATTTAAAGATTTTAGATTAATTTAAAATTTATAATCCAAAATCTATAATTTCATTTATGCGTCTAATTCTCCCGCAATAATATTCATACTACACATTGTTACGATTGCATCAGAAATTACAGAACCCTGAATCATTTCCGGATACGCTTGATAATAGATGAAACAAGGTCTTCTGAAGTGCAGTCTGTAAGGAGTTCTTCCACCATCACTTACAAGATAGAATCCTAATTCTCCATTTCCACCCTCAACAGCGTGGTAAACTTCGCCTTTAGGAACATCTGTTTCTCCCATTACAATTTTGAAATGGTAAATCAAAGCTTCCATTTTTTGATAAACGTCTGCTTTTTCAGGAAGATAAAATTCTGGAACATCTGCGTGGAAAGGACCTTCCGGCAGATTGTCGTAAGCTTGATTAATGATTTTCAAAGATTCCCAGATCTCCTGCTGACGAACCATAAAACGGTCGTAAGTATCTCCAGCAGTTCCCACAGGAATAATAAAATCAAAATCTTCATAAGAAGAATAAGGCTGTGCAACTCTTACATCATAATCAACGCCGGCTGCACGCAAGTTTGGACCAGTGAACCCGTAGCTCAAAGCTCTTTCTGCTGAGATTGCACCTGCGCCAATCGTTCTGTCCATAAAGATTCTGTTTCTTTCTAATAATTGACCGAATTCTGCAAATCTTGCAGGGAAAGTTTTCAAGAAGTCTTTCAACAACTCGTGGAACTTCGGTGTGAAATCTCTTTCGAATCCTCCGATTCTTCCCATGTTGGTCGTCATTCTTGCTCCACAGATTTGTTCATACATATCATAGATACGCTCTCTTTCGATGAACATATAAGTAAGACCTGTAATCGCTCCTGAGTCCATTCCGGTTACACCATTACAAATCAAGTGGTCACCAATTCTTGCCAATTCCATCAAAATAACACGCATATAATCTACACGTTTTGGAACTTTGACACCAATCAGTTTTTCTACTGTCATATGCCAACCCAAATTATTGATTGGAGCAGAACAATAGTTCATACGGTCTGTAAGAGTAGTAATTTGAGCAAAATTTCTTCTTTCAGAAATCTTTTCAAATGCTCTATGGATATAACCAACAGTCTGCTCTGCGTGAAGGATTCTTTCGCCATCCATTGTAAGAACGTTCTGGAAAATCCCGTGAGTCGCTGGGTGAGTAGGACCAAGGTTCAACGTGTACAATTGTCCGTCGATTTGTTCCTTACTGTCGTATTGGTTAAGTATATTAGATAATGAGTTATCTTTCATATTATAATTGATATTTGATGAGATAATTGATTTCTCGATTATCATCAATCATTTATATTTATCTTCCGAACATACTATCGTTCTTGTCAGTTCTTGTTCCGTCTTCCAAACGATATTCCTTCAGCATTGGATGATATCCAAGGTCTTCCATATTAAGGATAGGTCTCAAGTCAGGATGTCCTTTGAATTTAATTCCATAGAAATCATAAGTCTCTCTTTCCATCCAGTTGGCGCCAGCATATAATTCTACAAGAGAATCAACCTCGATGTTTTCTCTTGTCATAAAGATTTTAAGACGCAATCTGAAATTAGCCATCAAATTATGCAAATGATAAACAACGCCAATTTCTTTTTCAGGAGTTTCAGGATAATGAATTCCACAGATATCAGTAAGGAAATTAAATTCCAAAGTAGAATCTTTAAGATAATGAATCACTTTCTTGATATCATCTTTTTTGATTTCAATCGTCAACATTCCATAAGGTTCTGAACTTGAAATTACAGATTCAGGAAATTCTCTTGTGATAGCTTCTAATACAAATTCGTTCGTCATTTTCTCTTAGTTGCTAATATTGTAAGAATCTAACAAATGCTGATATTCTGGCATATCTCTTCTTCTGATGCTTTCGCTTTCTACCAAAGCTTGAACTTGCATTACACCTTCTATGATTTGCTCAGGTCTTGGCGGACAGCCTGGAACGTAAACATCAACAGGAATGATTTTGTCAATCCCCTGTAAAACAGAATAAGTATCAAAAATACCGCCGCTGGAAGCACAAGCGCCAACAGCAACTACCCATTTTGGCTCGGCCATTTGGGTATAAACTTCTTTCAAAACTGGTCCTAATTTCTTAGAAATAGTTCCGCAAACCATCAACATATCTGCCTGTCTTGGGGAGAAAGAGTTTCTTTCCATTCCAAATCTTGAAGCATCATAAGTTGGATTCAATGTCGCCATAAATTCGATACCACAACAAGACGTTGCAAACGGTAAAGGCCAAAGTGAGAACTTTCTTGCCATCCCGATGACGCTGCTCAGTTTAGTTGCGAAAAATCCTTCTCCTTCAAATCCTTCAGGAGCTGGCGCATCTGTTATTATTACTGGTTTTTTATCTGACATTTCTTTTAATTTAAAATTTGAAATTTGAGGTTTGAAATTCAAACGCTCCGACCCTCAAACTCTCGAAGTTATTATTTATCCCAATCTAGTGCGCCACGTTTCCAAACATAGAAAAATGCTACAAAGAAAATAGCTAAGAATGTAAGAACCGCTAAAAAGCCTTCCATTCCAAATTCTCTGAAGTTAACAGCATAAGGATAAAAAAATACGATTTCTATATCGAATAGAACAAACAAGACCGCAGTCAAAAAGTATTTGATTGAAAAAGGTGTTCTTGCGTTTCCTTCAACAGCTACACCGCATTCCCAGCTTTGGTTTTTAACAGAGTTTCCTTTCTTTTGTTTTGGACCCAAATAATGCGCACCAAGCAAAGAAACGGCTACGAATCCAAGGCCAACTGCCGCTTGAATAAGTATAGGAATATAATTTTCTGGTAAATTCATAAAGTCTAAATTTAACTATGCAAAAATACTAAATAAAGATTTAATATAGTAAATTATCGCCCTTATGAAGAGCAGACAAAAGTCTCTTTTTGAAAATTTAGAATTGTTATAAATAAGAATCTATTTCTCTTTCTTTCCGATTTTCTTGAGAACGAGATAAGCAATATATGCAATGTATAGGAATAATACGCTGGTAAACAATATGTTGATGACTGCGTCTGTTCGCTCATCTTTGATGGGTTTGTAAAAATTGTAGGCTACAAACAAAATAATTAGAACTGCATAGATGTATAGTTGCTTTTTCAATCTGCTTTGTTTTTTTAGATTAAATCCTGTATTGTGAAATTAATTTTGTCAAACAATCGTTTAATAATTAAAACTCCAAAGAGTAGGTTCTTCTGCTTTTATGATGAACCGGATGATAATCCTGCCAAAGGAGTTGTACATTCTTATTCTCTTCTAACTCCGGATTGGTTTCTGTAAATTTGATTCCCATTTTTCTAAAGCGGTCAAAGATTTCCTTGAAAATAATAGACGTAATCCCGCGTCTTTGATAATCTGGATGGATTCCTATCAAATAAAAATTAGCTCTATCGTTTTTCTTTCCTGCTTGTAAAAAGTGCCACCAACCAAAAGGGAACATCTTGCCTTTGGATTTTTGTAGCGCTCTGGAGTAGGAGGGCATGGTGATGGCAAAAGCAACCAGTTCGTTCTTTTCGTCTGCAATGCAAATGATGTAGTTTTTATCAATAAACGGAAAGTACTTTTCTTTATAAGTTTTGATTTGCTCTTCGGAAATAGGAGTGTATGTTGATAGGTGTTTGTAGGTCTCATCCAAAAGTTTGAACATAGGATTCACCAAAGGCAAAATCTCTTGTTTTGATTTGAAATTAAGGACTTTTAATTTGTATTTCTCAGCTATCAAACTGCTAAATTTCACTACTTTTTCAGGCAGAACTTCAGGAAAATTAATCTCAAATTCTACCCATTCTTTTTCTTTTACTAAACCTAATTTTTCAAGATGTTTTGGATAATAATCGAAGTTATAAATTCCAATCATCGTCGCCAATTTATCAAATCCAAAAATCAGCATTCCTGCTTTGTCAAGATTGGTGAATCCCATTGGACCTTCGATTTTATTGATTTGATTTTCCTTGGCGTATTTAATAGCTTCATTAATCAAAGCTTTAGAAACTTCCTCATCATCAATAAAATCAATCCACCCGAATCTTACTTTTTTAATTCCTAATTCTTGAGTTTCCTTATTATTAATCATCACAGCAATTCTGCCAACGATTTTGTTGTTTTTATAAGCTAGAAATTGTTTTGCAACAGAATATAACAAAGCCGGATTTTCATCTTTGTTCCAAATGTTTTTTTCTTCATTAATCAATGGCGGGACAAAATTCGGGTTGTTTTTGTATAATTCCATTGGGAATTTGATGAAGTTTGTCAGGTTGTTTTCTGTAACAACTTGCTTTATAATGACATTTTCCATATTCTTGCTAATCAATAGGGCAAATATAGTTTTTAAGCCGAAAAAAGCAATGCTTTGGCATAATTTTTCTATAAAATTGCATAATTTATTTTAATGTAAATTTTCAAAATAATGACAGGTTATTACTTAATTATTGGAGTTTCAATGCTTATAAGCTGGATAGTTTCTTCCAGATTGAAATCCAAGTTCGAATATTACTCAAAAGTCCACCTCAGAAACGGAATGTCCGGGAAAGAAGTGGCAGAAAAAATGTTGAGAGACAATGGTATTATGGATGTGCAAGTGGTTTCGGTTCCGGGACAATTGACAGACCATTATAATCCTGAAAATAAAACCGTTAATCTTTCCGAAGCTGTTTATATGCAGAGGAATGCAGCAGCAGCGGCGGTTGCAGCTCACGAATGCGGACACGCAGTTCAGCACGCTGTCGGTTATTCTATGTTGCAATTGAGATCAAAAATGGTTCCGATTGTGAATATCAGTTCCAATCTTTTACAATTTGTTTTGTTCGCAGGTATTGCCATAATGGCAGCGACAAGAAGTATCGACAACCCGAACGGAAACACTACAGTTTTAGCTATTGGCGTTATTCTTTTTGCTATAACTACTTTGTTCGCATTTGTAACTCTTCCTGTAGAATATGATGCTAGTAATCGCGCATTACAATGGCTGAAATCTACCGGAACTGTAACTTCGGAAGAATATGAAGGGGCGGAAGATTCGCTTAAATGGGCGGCGAGAACGTACGTTGTTGCAGCGTTGGGTTCATTAGCGCAGCTTATTTATTTTGCATCAATGCTTATGGGAAATAGAAGGGATTAAAAGTTATGAAAAGTTAAATTCCAAAAGCATCTCAGACAATTCGTTTGAGATGTTTTCTTTTTTAGCGATTTTGATACTGGCTTTGATGATACAAATTTCCTGCGCATCAAAATCTAGAATTTTTGCATCATATTTATTTAGAAGTGTGAAAATTTGATTTTGATGAGAAAACTTGAATCTGATTTCAATTTCGGATTCTAATTCTTTAGTAATGATTTCTGCTTCTTCCAAAGTGAATTTTGCAGATTCTTTATAGGTTTTTACCAATCCACTAACACCTAGTTTTGTTCCTCCGTAATATCGGATGACTACGACCAAAACATTGGTTATCTGGTGGGCAAGAAGCTGATTGTAGATTGGTAAACCAGCACTTCCAGAAGGTTCTCCGTCATCATGGGCTCTGTAATTTTCTCCATTGATTCCAAGTCTGTAAGCATAACAATGATGTGTTGCTTTGGGGTGGATCTCATAGAGATGATTTAATCTTTCCTTGATTTCAGCTTCAGAATTGACTGGATAGGCGAAACCAATGAATTTGCTTCCTTTCTCTTTGAGTAGGGTGTCTTCAATCGGTTTTTCTATGGTTTGGAATTCAAACATTCGTCAAAAGTAAAGATTTTCGAGAGAATTTTAAATTAAATAAATTTATTAATAACTCGAAAAAATGATGTTTTGTTACTGTATTTGTGTTTTTTATGATGATTTTGAGTTGACTGATATTACTTTCTTAAAAAATGCTTAAAAAAATAAAATTTGATGAATTAAATTTTATGTAATTTTGCAATCAAATTTTTAAAATTCAATGCCTAATACATTAATCATTGGCTCTGGAAGTTATGTTCCGGAAAACATAATAGACGGTTCTCATTTCAAAGATGCAATATTCTATGATGATAATAATCAACTGATTGAAAAACCAACTGAGGAGATTATCAGCAAATTTGTTGAGATTACAGAGATAGAAAGAAGGAGATATGCTAATCCGGAAGATTTTAACTCAGATTTGGCTCACAGAGCTTCTTTAGAGGCTATAGAAGATGCGGGTATTGATAAAGAAGAGATTGATTACATCATTTTCGCAACCAATTTTGGTGAAGTTGATGTCAACGGAATTCCGAATTTTATGCCGTCCCTTTCTGCAAGATTAAAAGGAAAATTAGGAATCAAAAGAAGAGATTGTATCAATTATGATATGATTTTCGGATGTCCGGGCTGGGTTGAGTCTTTGATTTTAGCTGATACAATGATAAAAGCCGGAAAAGCAAAAACAGTTTTGGTTGTTGGTGGAGAGACTCTAAGCAGGGTTACAGATCCTTACGATAGAAACAAAATGATTTTTGCGGATGGCGCCGGAGCAGTTGTTGTAACAGCGACTGAAGATACTACAGTTGGAGTTTTAGCGGATAACACACTTTGCGATAACGGCGAGGAATTATGTTATTTGGAAAATGGTCCTTCACTCAATCTTGAGCACGACCAAACTCAATTATTCATCAGAATGAGAGGTCGTAAAATCTACGAATATGCTCTTAAAAACGTTCCTGATGCAATAAAAGCAACAATTGATAAAGCTGGCCTTGATATCTCTGATATTGGGAAAATCCTGATTCATCAGGCGAATGCGAAGATGGATTACGCAATGATTGGAAGATTATTCAAGCTATACGGACAAAAAGATTACGACCACGCGATTTCTCCGATGACGATTCAGGAGTTTGGGAATTCTTCGGTTGCAACAGTTCCTACTTTATTTGATTTAATCAGAAAAGGAAAAATGAAAGGTCAGCAATTTACGCCGGGTTCTCATATTATTTTCACGTCAGTTGGAGCAGGGATGAATATCAATTGTGTGGTTTATAAGTTTCCGGAAGGGAAAATATAAATCATTTAAAGTAAAAATAAATTTTAAACGTCACTATACTAAAAGGAATAAATTTTTATTCCTTTTGTTTTTTATCACAATATGCAAAAGACAATTTTATTTCTTCTGGGAGTTTTTCTACTGCTGGAAGCTTACGTTTATCAAGCTTTTAAAACGGTTTATACCAATCAGAATGGTAGATTTATCTATTGGATCCCGACGATTCTGATTTATGTGTTTTTGTTTTATTCGATTCTTACTTTTGATAAGGCTTCTCACAAATATCTCAAACTTCAAATCGTGTTTTCTGTGATTTTGATTTTTGTGTTGCCAAAGCTTTTGATTGCTGTTTTTCTTTTGATTGAGGATTTACTCAGACTTCTGAATTTCGGTTACAATTATGTGGCGACAGAAAATCATAATTATCCTTCGAGAAGGAAGTTTATAAGCTTGGTTGGGCTTGGTTCAGGCGCTATTTTAGCAGGAATTGTTTTGGATGGAATTATCTTCGGAAAATACCGTCATAGAGCGAGAGTTGTGAGACTTAAGCTGAAAAATCTTCCTGATAGTTTCAAGGGTTATAAAATCGTTCAGATTTCTGATGTTCATAGCGGAAGTTTCCAAAATCCTAAACATTTGCAACACGCTATTGATTTGATTAATGAACAAAATGCAGATTTGGTTTTGTTTACCGGAGATATGGTGAATAATTATGCGGATGAGTTTGTTCCATTCATTGATTTGTTTTCTCAGATTAAAGGAAAAGACGGGAAATTGGCGGTTTTGGGAAACCACGATTATGGCGAATATGGCGTTTGGAAAAATATCGATGAGCAAAAAAATAATATTCCGAAACTTATAGAAAACGAGCGAAAAGCCGGCTTCGAAATGCTCAGGAATGAACACAGAATCATTGAAAGAAATGGTGAAAAATTATACATTCTTGGTGTCGAAAACTGGGGAATTCCACCGTTTCCACAATTTGGTGATTTGGATAAAGCAACGCAAAATGTACCAACAGAAGCTTGTAAAATCCTGATGTCTCACGATCCGTCGCATTTTGATGCTGTCGTAAAGAATCATCCGAAAGACATACAATTAACACTTTCCGGACATACCCATGGAATGCAGTTCGGAATCGACTTGGAAAACTTCAAATGGTCGCCTGTGAAATACAAATATCCAAAATGGGCAGACCTTTATCAAAGTGGAGATAAATATCTCTATGTCAACCGCGGATTTGGAGTCATTGGTTATCCGGGTAGAGTAGGAGTGTTGCCGGAAATCACAGTTTTTGAATTGTGTTAATTATCTTTTTAATAATAAAAAAGCCTGTTGTCGGATAAATGATAACAGGCTTTTCTGGATGATTTCCGTGAGATCGCTGTATGGGTTCCATTACCTAACCTTATTCTATAAGAATTATTAATAATTGAAAAATAAATCTTTTTATTTGATGAATTTTTAATCTAAGTTTTCTTAATTAAAACAAATAATCCTTCATTCTCGAAACGGCAATTTCGTTTTCATTAATGAATTGAAATAGCTTTTCAAGTCGATCTTCGAATTTTCTACCGATGTTGATTTTTTTATAAAAAGGAATCTCAATTGGCAGGTCTTCGGATTCGTATAATTGCCAAATGTTGGCATAGATCATAACATACTCATTGTTCTTCAAACTTTCCAAAAGCATATTTTCGTAATACTTCATCGGGGTCACTTGGAGGACATAATCATTGAACGGAAGTTGAGAGTAAGGCGACTGACTTTCCGGTACAATTGTCAAATCATTTTCGATATGAATTTCGGTTTTAGCAGTCAACTTTCGCCATAGAAAATTGATTCTCGATTCCTCGATATTGGAGATGTAGTTGAAGTCTAATTTCTTGATTTCTGAATAAGAAATTTGGTGGTACTTTTGCCTCAAACCTCTGATTGGTTTTTGTAAAAAATCTTCCAAATTTTGCTTCACTTTTTCTATGATTTTCAGGTCAGAATTGCTGTTGTAAAATGCGATTTCATGACCCGCAAATGAAATGCTTTTTATGGATTTTTTTAATCCTTCAGCAAGAATAATATCAATGAAAAATGTCGCTTGGAATTCATGAAGCTCCAACAAGAGTAGGGTAGAATTAACCTTTTCTTCGATAGAAGTTATCAATTCAGATTCTGAAATATTTTTAGTTTTCAAAGTCTGATTTTCCGATAATGATATGTTGAAAGTTAATAAAACCACTTAAATTATAATTGAGATAAATTTTTTAATGAATTAAAAATCAAATGTTAAAATTAATTTAATTAAAACTGATAGTTTAGACTTTACTCTTTGTTGAGTTTTTTCTTAAGATTATTTATCATATCTATTGACATAGATGATATATCAAACTTATAATCCAATCCCCAATCTTGCTTCGCAGCAGAATCATCGATACTTGCCGGCCAAGAATCCGCAATCGCCTGACGAAAATCCGACTCATATTTTATCTCAAAATCTGGAATAGTTTTTTGAATCTCTGCAGCCAATTCTTTTGGTGTAAAACTCATTCCTCCAAGGTTGTAAGAGTAACGGATTTTCACCTCTTCTTTTGGAGCTGTCATTAGCTTAATTGTTGCCGCAATTGCGTCATCCATATAGAGCATTGGCATCGCTGTATTTTCGCTGATGAAACTTGTGTATTTTCCATTTTCTACTGCCTCATAAAATATCTCAACAGCATAATCTGTAGTTCCTCCACCGGCCGGAGCTTTCCAAGAAATCAGACCGGGATAACGGATACTTCTGATGTCAACGCCATACTTTTCGAAGTAATATTCGCACCACTTTTCGCCTGCCATTTTTGAGATTCCGTAAACGGTTGTTGGATTAAGAACAACTTCTTGTCCTACATTTTCTTTCGGGATTCCTTTTCCAAAAACTGCGATTGAACTTGGCCAGAAAATCTTCTTCAAAAGTCCTTCTTTTGCTAATTCGCAAAGGTGGATTAATGGATCAAGGTTGAGTTTCCAAGCAAAAAGAGGTTGTTTTTCTGATGTTCCTGATAAAAGTGAAGCTAAATGATATACTGTTGTAATATTATGTTCTTTGATGACTTCTGTAACAGCTTGAAAGTTAGTCACATCAAGTCTTTCGTAATAGCCAGCTTCGGTGATGCCTTCTTTCCACTTGTCCAATCCGGAAGCGATAACGTTTTCTTTACCATATATTTCTGATAATCTAACGGTTAACTCTGTTCCGATTTGGCCAAGTGCGCCTGTGATTAGGATTTTTTCTGTCATAGTTTCATTTTTACTTTTATTGATTGGCAAATCTAATTAAATTTGGGATTGGGAATCAAAAAGAATTCCAATAATTTTTTAATAATATGATAAAATGAAAAAACAATTGCCAATTATCGAGGTTAATGAACTTTTGGAGCTATCAGAAAATCCCAATCTAAAAATCTTTGATGTGAGAACTGGACCAGATTCAAAATCAGAATTCGATAAGAAACATCTCAAAAATGCAGTTTATGTCGACTTGAATTCCGATTTGGCGGAAATCGATAATCCGAAAAATGGAGGTCGTCATCCACTTCCGAAGTTTGAAAATTTTATCAAGACTTTAGGGAAATTAGGAATTGATAAAGATTCTCATGTTGTAATCTATGATGATAAAAATGGAGCCAATGCAGGAGCGAGATTCTGGTGGATGTTGAAAGCAGTTGGTCACAAGAATGTTCAGGTTTTGAATGGCGGGTTACAATTTGCCGAAAATCAAAATTATCCTATAGCTTCTGGTGAAAATTATTATCCAAAAACTGAATATATTTCTGATTACAAAGATTGGCAATTGCCACAGATTTGGATTGATGATGTGAAAAATGCCACTCAAGATTCAGATGCTGTGATTGTTGATGTTAGAGAATCTCAGCGTTATCAAGGAATTACTGAACCGATTGATTTAGTGGCAGGACATATTCCGAATGCCAAGAATTTTCCTTTCTCAGATAATCTGGATGAAAATGGTTTGTTTAAATCTCCTGAAACACTTAGAAATCTATATTCTGAATTGTTTAAGCAATATGACAAAAGCAAAATCACCTTTCATTGCGGAAGTGGCGTAACGGCTTGTCATTCTCTTTTGGCTTTAGATTATGCAGGTCTTGAAATCCCGAATCTTTATGTTGGAAGCTGGAGTGAGTGGAGTAGAAACGAAATTTAATTGTCAATTGCTAATGATTAATTGTTACCATTTATAATTAACAATTAATCATTATTCTAGAAGCTTGCGCGGATTTGCATACTTCCGATGTGGATGGTTCTGTCGCCGGAATTTCGACCTTCGTAATTTACATTGAGTTGAATGAAAGAATTGATGGCTTGTTGGATGTATAAAGTCCAGACTTGGTTTTTTCCGGCTTTCAGACCTTCTAGCATTTGATTTCCGACGATGCTGTAGCTATTGCCTGTAAAGTCATTATTAATGAATGAAAAATTAGCTCTAATAGAAGTTTTGGCTTTTTCCCATTGGAGTGTTCCTGAGATTTCGTAGGTTTTCAAAAGTTCTTCACCGTCGGTTCTTTTCTTTTGGCGAAGTGCTCCGAATAATTCGGTTTGCAAAGTTTCGGTTAATTTATAAGTGGCTTTTGGTTTGGTTTCCCAATTTTGAAGAAGATAATTTCGGGTATTGTAAACTTGTGAATTGTTGGTTACATTCTGCAACGTATTTTCCCAATCTGCACGGAAAGCCTTAGTAAAAGAATAGCCAATATTCATAAAATGAGATTTCTGAGAATGTACTTCGTTACTGAAATTAGCATTAACCAGATTATCATTGTCTGTGTATCGGTAACTACCATTCCAGCCAGATTTATCATTAGAATTAAATAATGCTGAAGCCAAAATATTCTGAGTTCTCAGCAATTGGTCAGCTTGCTTTTCGAAAGGATTCCAAATCAGAACCTTGCTACCTTTCATATAAGAATTCTGAGAAAGTAAAGATAAATTGAAGTTCCAGCGTTTCAGGAAAGCATTTTCTGAGCTGATAATGACTGAAGGATTTACAAATAAAGCTACTTGTAATTTGTTTTTGTTAGAAGCCAAATAGTTCACGCTATTCGTATAAACTCTAATGTACTGCGCCAAATCTGCATACTCTGCTACTTCGAATTCGTCTAATTGCTGAACGCCATCATTATTATAATCTGTCCATTTGTAAACGCCTTGTCCATCGGTTACTTTGATGTATTGGAATTCTCGTTGCGCTTCCTGACCATTTCCAAGCTCGTAGAAAAATTGAAGTCGCATTCCGTTTTTGAATAATTGCTGGTTATACAAGATGTTTCCAACTACAAAATCCTGATTCTGGTCATTGGTTAGATTTTGATTCTCGTAATAGAATTTTCTATAATGAACCAAAGTTGATAACTGCGTTTTCTCGGTTTTAATGATTTGACTTTCTGCTTGGATCCCCAAAATGTTGTTCATCTTTTGCAAACGATTATCTTGAACGGAGTCATTGCTTCGAAGATAAATTTTTGTTAATAGTTTAGTTCTAGCGGTGTTTGCAATTTTTTTCTGAATGAAAATTTCTTTCCAGCTAAAACTCGTGACATCTAGCAGTTGTGTCGCATTGTATTTTTTCTCGTTATGCTCCATAGAACCGCCCAACATCCAGCTTCCTTTTTTGCCTGCTAATTCAGTAGAAACCGCACCTCTGATGAAAGTCGTAGTAAGGTCAGTTGATTTGGTGTCAAGATAAGAAACAGCTGCAAGATTGTTGAACTTTCCGATTTTCCATACAGCATCGATGTCATTTTTGATGCCTTTGTAGGTGTTTGTTTCTTCAAGATAATTCAATTTATAGTTGATTTTTGAAGTCTTGTTAAAATCATTAAGGAAAGAAAATATAAATCTGTTCTGAGTAATCTGACTGAACTCATTAGTCAAGTTAAAATCTCTCCAGAAATCAACATTATTAATTCTATCCAGAATGTGGAAGTTTTTTTGAATCACTTGATATTCCACCATTGGTGTTCCAGTCCAAGTATTCTTTTTGAAGGTTTTATTAGCATAAATTCTTGCTGCGTAACCAATATTCTGCTCATTATCTTTTGATGAGAAAGCGTTGAGGTCATAATTACTCAACGAGAGATCTGTTCCAATCATACCTTCATTCAGAGCATATTCTACATTGGCAGAGTAAACCTGAGACTTTTCTGGCGCAGGTAATTTTCTTACCGAGAGATAATCTCCTAATCCCGTTCCTACATATTGGAAAACACGGCCGTTGTTTGTAGATTGTTGCAATTGATAATCACCTTTTCCGCTTCCGAAATACGTAAAGGAAACCTGATAGAGCGTCTGTGTTTGATCTGTAGAGAATTCATAATAATAAGAATCGCCAGAGAATACTCTTTTGTACAAGATTTTATTCACGTCATATTCTGTTTCCACGCCGGACTGAGAGTACATCAAAGTAGGATCATTACCTGCATTTACCAATTGTTGCTGGTCTTCTTCGCTAAGATTGAGTGATAGTGGAGCATTCTTATTGTCATTCTCCATAAACCAACTGAATCCCGCTTTCAGTCTTTCTCGCTGATGTTTGATATTTCCTGTGATGAGAAATCTGGTGTAATTTCGATTAGTGTAATTGTATGAAACATTAATGAAGTTCTGCTTATAGATGGGGCGGAAACTCGTGAATGTGATTTCGCCTGTATTATAATTAATGGTATAATCCTGATTTTCGCCACGCTTCATCAATACGCCATCAATGTAAACCTGTTCCGAACCTGAAATAATAGTAATGAATAGTTCTCCGTTTTTTCCGGTTAATCGATATGGACCTTGGTTGCCTTCAATACCTTGGAAACGCATCCTAAAGAATTCGCTTCGGGCGACACCACCAGAAACATCTACCGAAGTCTTGTTACCATTCTTTTCCCAATTGGTAAGAAATTGTAAACCCATACTTCGTCTTTGATAACGTCCGAAATAAGTGGTTTCATCATTCAAATCCAGATGACCGGCGCGGATGATGCTATGGTTTTTGATGTTAAGCTGAAGATAGATTTTGTCAAATTCCTGCAAAGTCTGTGTGTATCCATCTGCCTGCACCGGAAGATTATGATCCGAAATGGAAGCTAAGATAGAAACATCAGGACTCAGTTTTCCGGAGATCTGCATATCCATAGAACTCTGCACAGATGATCCTTGATTATTTCCAAAAGTAATTCCTCGGATGATAGAGCCTTTGGAGTTGAGTTCTCCCAAGATTCTTTTCTTGTCGTTTTTTACAAGAACTTCTTCGTCATAAATCACGCGATTCTGTTTTTTGATGAAGTCGAGTGTGTCTTTGGTGAAAAAATCCTGATTGATTTTGGAAACTAAGACGCTGTCTTTTTTAAGTGAATCTTGCGGGATGTTTGGGTTTTTCCAACTGAATATCTGTGCATTAACGCTTGTTGATGCCAGGAAGTAAGAGAAAAATAGTAAAAAGTAGATATTCTTTTTCACCCGATTGATGTACGCTCCAAAGTTAACGATAATAGGCTATCACACGAATTAACAATTATTTAAAACGTGAAACCACTGTTAAAAAGTATAATACAACATAAAGTTTTATATTTGGAATAGCAAACAAAACAATAACAATTTTAAATTTTTAAATTATGAAAAAAATCTATTCTTTATTAGCGGCAGTAGCTTTAACTGCAACGATTAATGCGCAAGGATCTGAGGATTTCTCTGCTCAGACATCATTAACAGGAACCTATGCAGATGGTACTTTTGCAGGGCAAACGTCTGGTGTTACTGTTGCATACACTCATTCTCGTGACGAAGGTGATTACGCAATTACGGGTAAAGGGCTTATGTTAAGAAGGGCTGATGAACCTAGTTCTGTAGAATTTACAATTCCTAATGGTGTTGGTTCTTTTACATTCAAGTATAGAAAAGCTTTCACTGGTGGAACTAATACAAGAGTTTTAGCAGTTTTTATCGATGGTGTTCAGACAACAGTTACTCCAACTTTTGGTGCTGCTGGAGAAGACACAACGGTATTAACTTCTACAACAGAAGTTAATAAATCTGGTTCTGTAAAAATCAAAATTTCTTATCCTACAGGAACTGCTAATGGGAACAAACAAACAACTATAGATGATGTATCTTGGACGGCGTATGGAACTATGGCGGTTGTAGATGCTACAAAAGGAAAAGCTAACTTAGTGAAAAATACCATCGTTTCAAACGAATTGATCTTTGATACTACTACAAAAGTGTCGGTTTATAATATGACTGGTCAAATAGTGAAAACTGCTGAGGTTACTGAAAACTCTAGATTAGATGTTTCTGCTTTGCCGAAAGGAACTTATATAGTAACAGGTCTTTTAAACGGACAAGCGATTTCTCAAAAGATCATTAAAAAATAGAAGAACTTATCAAAGTTAAGCCTCATAACGCATCTGTAAAACGATGCGTTATTTTTTATTATTTAAAGTAGGCTTAACATATGGTCTTATTAATATATTTACTTTTGTGGCAAGAAAAAAAGGGAGATTTTGAGATACAAGAATGTTAATTTTTTGAGATAATAATTTTCTATCATTGATGTAATCTAATCTTAACAATGCGTAAATGTTAAAAAACAAACAAAATTTTGCGGAATACATTTTTTTATTAACTTAGCATCCCTTTAAATATATAACTAAAACAATTTTTAAACTTTCATATTATGAAAAAAATCTTTACAATTTTAAGTATTGCTGCAGTATCTTTGGTATCAGCTCAAAATTTAACAGCTAACTCTGGGTTTGAATCAGGATTAGCACCTTGGGCAGCTGGAACTGGTTCTGGCTACACTGCACCGACAATTGCTACTACAGGAGCTCATACAGGAAATAACAGTGCAACATATACTGCTACAGCTACTACAGGTTTCTACCAAAATGTTCCAGTAACAGGAGGTAAGACTTATGTAATCTCTTTCTGGTATAAGTCTTCAGGTGATGATGCAGATTCTAGACTTTGGAGTGTTTATAAATCTCAGGCAGGTACAGCTGTGTACACTACAGATGATGCTTCAACAGATGCATTCAGAACTAATAATGGATATCTTCCATCAGCATCAGTTTGGACTCAGTATACAGTAGAAATGCCTGCAGGGGCAGATGCGGCTACTTTAGATGTAGCATTCAGAGTGTATAATGGAGGTACTGCTTCTTTTGATGATATCTTAGCTTACGAAAAAGGAACTATGGCTGTTAATGATTTATCTAAATCAAAGTTCAGTTTAGTTAAAAACACTGTAGTTGGAGAGTCTATCGCTTTCGCTAAGACTGCTGATATCCAAATTATCAACGCTGCTGGTCAAGTGGTAAAAGCTGCTAAAGTAACAGAAGGTTCTACTCTTAATGTATCTTCTCTTGCAAAAGGTGTTTACATTATTACTGGTTCTGTAAACGGAGAAAAAGTAGCTCAAAAAGTTATCAAAAAATAATTTGAGCATTAGCTTTTAAATAAAAAACCACCGAGAATATTGGTGGTTTTTTGTTTTAATAAACTCCTCGTCTCAGATTATTAATCAATGCTCCAAGATTAAGAACCAAAGTATATCGGATTCTGTAACCATAGTTTTTGAATCCGGGTTCGAATCCTAAAGTAGAAGCGACTGGGAAATAAACTTCAAGAAAATCAGGAACTACTTTAACTTTTATTCCAGAATCCCAAATGAATTTCGCTGCGTGATTTTTGTTTTTATAGACGCCACCATCTGCATAAACATTAAACCATTTCCAAAGATGTGAATCTACATTCAAGCTGGTGATGAATTGATTAACTGATGTGTTGAACATTGATTTGAAACCGCCTTCTGCCAAAATAAATTGCTGAGAAAGAATCCCCGATGTTGCACTTTGCCCCAATAATCCATAGGAAAAAGAATAATTGGAAACCCGTGATAATCCGTAATTGAATAAGGCATTTTTGGTTTCATTCTTAATAAAATAACCTGCAAACCAACGGAAACTGATTTTCTTATCCTTAGAAAATTCCCAACGATAGAAAGCTTCTGCAGAAATCTTCTGAAAATCTTCCATCCATTGCAAATTAGTCGAGATATATTTCTCGTGAATCAATCGGTTGTCTGAGTAAGAATAGCCTAAGTTCCAAAGATTATATTTAGAATAAAGATTATTTTCAATCATCAGCGGAGTCAATTCTCGGTCATAATAGTTGTAAGAAAAATATAAACTTCTTCCAATCGTACTTCTCGGATTTTTATTAAAATTAATGGAAGTTCCGGCTCCAAATCTCTTATAAGCTAGATTGGTATTATAATGAAAATAAGACCCCGAAACGGCGAAATTCCAACTTCTGAAAAAACTATTTGGAGGTAAAATTGAATAGCCTATAGCTCCCGAACCTGTCAGTTTTCCAGTTCCTGTACTATAATAAGGCGTGAAAGAATAATCAAATTTCTGGTCAAAAATCCCTTGATTCTTAAAATTAAGTCCCAACAAAACTTTGTCATAAGCATTGAAAGTCAATTTCGGTGTAAGGAAAATCTCATTATATTCTGGATTTTGAACATCTTTTACCAACTTGAATCTTATCTTTTTTGTGTTGGAAAATAAGCCTTTTGTGTAAAGGTAATTGTCTCGGAAATTAGCTTCCGGAAAAGCATAATTATCATTCAAAACAATTTTATTGACATTCTCTTTTGGAATGGTAAGTGTGTCTTTTATTTGAGAATTTCCTTCCTTCCAGTAGGTTTTCTTTTCGTCATTTTTAGCTTCAGATTCAATTTTTAGAGGAATATTAGTGGCGTTTTTGTCCTTAATATGAACAAGATAATCTTGATTTTGTTCTTTAAAATTCTTCAAATTAAAATTAATTCTGTGCTTTTCACTCATCATTTGATTTAGAAAAATCGATTTTCCACTCGTGAATTTCTTCAAATTATCAAGAAAATCTTTCCCCGTTGTTTTGGTTCCATAAGTTGATGATAAATAGGATTTAAGGAAAAAATCAAAAGAATCCGTTCCTTGATATTCCGAGATATAATTCAAAAGATTACCCATTTCAAATTGACTGATGGCTGTCGTATTGAAATTACTCAGTTGATGAAAAGGCGTGTCAATTTTCTGGTCAAGATTCTGAGTCGAGATATAATGATAGGCCAATCCATAACGTTCGGAAAGTTTCAGTTTTGAAGCGTGAAATAGTTTCAAAGGTTTAATTCCAAATATTTTGGCGTTGTCTGGAAGATTCCCCAAAAGTTGATGATTCGGATAGAAATTTTTTAGATATTGAATTTCGAGATAAGACTTCAAACCATTTTTCAGCCAATGTTCCTGCGTTTTATTGCTAATGAAATAATCATCCATTATCTTCTTCGAAACGGCACTGAAATAATCCAAATCTGTCTTCTCATAATCCGTGAACAATTGATATTTGAATTTCCAGAATTTGATATCATCAATCCCGATAAACTCTTCCTTATTTAAGAATTTTTGAGTGATAAATAATTGGTTGGGAAGGTTTCCGATTCTTGCTTTTATGAATTTCAGATGATTACTCAAGACAGAATTTAAGATTTGTCTTTGATATTCAGAAACCTGATAACCTAACTGGATATTGATTTTTTGTCCGTTAACATCTACTGAAAATTTAGGATAAATTTCATTTGATAATTGAAATTCTGGGTCGTTGATAGATTGTCCTTCAAATGCTAAATCCGATTTCTGATTAAGATTAGAATAGATTTTCCAATTCTGTGACACTTGAAAATCAACTTTCCAGAAAGAACCTGCGTTGGCTGTTTCTTCGATATCTCTGTAAAAAGAATTGCTCTGATTTTCTGTTTCGTAAGTCTCGGGAACCAGGAAAAAATATTTTAAAACAATCTTGTCAGCATCGACGCCGTAACCTGTAAAGCGGGCGTCAGGAAGCAAAATCTGATATTTTAAATTAAGTCTGATGCTTTTCCCGGATTCCAAAGGTTCAGAAAGCGGAATGAAAATATTTTCCTGAGTTTTATTAAGGATTTCCGAAGATGAGTTTCCGTAAGAATACTGGAGACTTTCCAATTTTCCCAATTGGCTGTCTTTTGCAAAATAAAGGTCTTTTTTGCGGTCTTCAACTTTACGTTTTAGTAGAGGTGTTCTTCTTTTTTGATAAGCCGCAACCCAATTCAAAAGTTTAATTTGATTGATGGATTTCTGATGTGGATTATGATAAATTAAAGTCTGTTCAACAGAAATTAATTTTTTGTCGTCATTCAATTTGACGTTCAGCATAATGCTGTCTTGCTGAGCCTTTGCCCAGAAATTCGTCAACAATAAAACCAAACACAAAAAAAATCGCTTCATCAAAAATAATCAGTAATTAAAACTACTAATTTTTTCTGATGAAGCGGGATTTTAGATTGTTAAATTTATAAAGAAGCTTGATAAGCTTTCCAGCCTTCTGTTTTATAACGCAAAGCTTCTTGTTCCGGTTCGTCTGATTTGTAAATGCCACGTCCAACGATGATAAAATCTGTTCCGTAATTCTTAATCACGTGTTCCGGAGAATTGTATTGTTGGCCTTTGTCATCGCCTGCAACCGAAAGATTTACGCCAGGCGTGAAAAGGAGTAGATTGTCTGAAATTTCGTTCTGAGCAACACAACCAATGATATTCGGATGATTTTCTATCACTTTCATTGCTTCTTCACGATAATGAGAATCCGTCAAAGTACCTTGAGAAGACATTCCCAAAATCGCCACCACACCAACATTCATAAAGCAATCCAAACTTTTGCTTCCACCAATTACGTGAGATGTAACAAGGTCTGCCCAATTTGAAATTTTATAAGTTCCGTAAGAAAATTGCAATTCCTGAGTGTTTCCAATATCCGCAAATTTTCGGTCTTCCATCAAAAGGAAGTTATGTTTCATTGCCAAATCTTTGAGCGGAAGAATCGTTTCATCTGCATCGAAATCATTCAGAATATCAATGTGAGTTTTCAATGCTACGATGTGAGGTCCAACAAAATCAGCGAAATTCAATAATTCTTTTGTGGTGATAAAATCTGCCGAAGCAATAAGGTTTGATTTTTTTGCAATAGCAATTTCAAGGATTTTCTTAGCGAAAGAATGTTCGGCAACTTCCAGTTTTTGCTCGTAAGATAAACGTTTCTTTTCTTCGAAAACCACTTGGTTTCCGTTCACAAAATCTTGGATTCTTGCTACTTCTTCGTCATCGATATAATTCACTTCTCTCAGTATTTCCACAACTTCAGAAATGTTGAAAAGCGAATGAACTTTGTAGCCTTTTTCTTCCAATTTTTCTTTTCCGCCTTGCTCTCTATCAAGAACAACAACAATGTCCGAAACTTTGATGCCTTCATTTTCTACTTCATCAATTGTTTCAACCAAAGATTTTCCGGATGTGATGACATCTTCCACCAAAAGACAGTTTTGTCCTTTTTCGTAGATGCCTTCAATTAGTTTTTTTGTTCCGTAAGATTTTGCTTCTTTTCTTTTGATAATCAAAGGAATGTAACTTTCAAGAGACATTGCAGTTGCCATCGGAAGTGCCGCATAAGGAACTCCGCAGATGATATCAAAATTATCCAAAGGAAGCATTTCCAAAAGATAATTGGCCAGTTTTTTCAGGATTTTTGGGTCAGAAGCGAGCGGTCGCAAATCAACGTAAAACGGACTTTCTATCCCGCTTTTCAGTATGAAACGCCCAAACTTGATTATCCCGAGTTTGTAGCACTCGAGGAAGAATTCTTTTTTACTTTCCATTTACTTTCTTTAGATTTCTACAAATTTAAGGCTATTTTTTTAACCACAAAAGACACAAAAGCTATTGTTATTCTTAAGCTTTTTAAAAATTTAAATAAGGAAAATGTTTTGAAAGTAAACTTTTTTGGACTTTTTGAATATTTTTCACGTTAGATTTCCTTTTGTGACTTTTGTGGTTTAATCCTGTTTCCACTTCGGATTCGTAGCAAAAATTTTTTCATTGATTTTACAGCTGTCAGAATGCGCACCTTTCAGAAAACCAATGCTCATCAAAAACTCACCCACAATTTCTCCACCTGTGAATCTGAATGTTTTCTTGAATAGTTTCACCCATTCTTCCTTCGTTTTCGGATGATGATGCTCCAGCCAATTTTCGAAGGAACCAAATTCTTTTTTCAGTTCCAAAATAGTTTTCGCATTTTCAATCGCCGCGTTTACTTTGAGTTTATTTCGAATAATCCCAGCGTCGGACAAGAGTCGTTCTCTGTCTATTTCAGTATAACCAGCTATTTTTTCGATATTGAAATTACTGTAAGCTTTTCGGAAAGACTCTTCCTTTTTCAGAATCGTTTCCCAGCTCAATCCAGCTTGATTGATTTCCATAATCAGCCTTCCAAACAATTCATCGTCATTATGAATAGGGAAACCGTAATGATTATCGTGGTAATTTTTGTGCAATGCTTTTCTTTCTTCAGGCTGCATTGTTTCTATAGCTTGGCAATATGACATTTTATTTTGGGATTAAATTTGAAATGTAAAGATAATTAACCCTTAATCATTAACAATTAGAAATTACAATTTCCTATCTTCGTACAAAGCTTTTTCAAAATGAACAAAACATTATCTTTTTCTTTTTTCCTATTCTCATTTGTTTTTTTCAATGCTCAGATTGAAGAAAAAAAACTCGATGAACTGATTCAAAATTCGCTTAAAACTTTTGATGTTCCCGGGATGTCTGTTGGTGTTGTAAAAGACGGAAAACTAATCTATGCTAAAGGTTTTGGTGTTCGTTCCCTTAAAAATAATCAGCCGATGGACGATAATACCTTGGTTGGAATTGCTTCTAATAGTAAAGGTTTCACTTGTACGGCTTTAGCGATTTTAGCAGATGAAGGTAAAATAAATTGGGATGATAAAGTCAGCAAATATATTCCTGAATTTCAAATGGCCGACCCTTACGTTTCTCAAAATGTGACGATAAAAGATTTAATCACACACAGAGCTGGATTAGGATTAGGACAAGGCGATTTGATGTTTTTTCCGGAAGGTGGTAATTTAACCGTGAATGATATTGTTCATAATGTTAGATTCCTTAAACCAGAAAATCCTTTCCGTACGACTTTGGATTATAATAATATTATGTTTATCGTGGCGGGGGAAGTGATTCATAGAGTTTCCGGTTTGCAATGGGCAGATTTTATCGAGCAGAGAATTATGAAACCTGTCGGGATGACGGCAAGTTTCGGTTCTTATAACAGAGCAAAAAATTCTCAAAATATCATCGATGCCCATGCTCCTGTGGACGGAAAAGTGATTGCAGTTCCTCACGATTGGAACGAAACAGCCAACGCAGCGGGCGGAATTATGAGCAACATCCAAGATATGACGACTTGGGCAAACTTTCTTCTGAATGGCTTTGTAACCAAAGACGGAAAACGTTTGGTTTCTGAGAAAAATGCTCACGAACTTTGGAGTCTTCAGATTCCTGATAAAGTTGGGATGACTTCGCCTTATGATACCCATTTTTATGGCTATGGATTAGGCTGGTTTTTGAGTGATGTGAAAGGTCATTTGCAAGTTCAGCATTCTGGAGGTTTGATTGGAACTGTGACGCATTTTACATTGATTCCGGATTTGAAATTAGGAATTGTAGTTTTGACGAATCAGCAATCTGGTGCAGCTTTTTCTACCATTACAAATTCTGTGAAAGATGCTTATCTCGGCGTTGAAAATCGTGATTGGCTGAAACTCTATGGCGACAGAAATAAGAAAAATGAGGAAACTTTCGCAAAACAAAAGAAGGAAGTTTATGATAAGGCTTCAAAATTCAAATCTTATTTGAAAGAAGACCAATTCATCGGTTGGTACAAAGATGATTGGTTCGGGATTGTTGAGGTTTCTAAACAAGGCAAAGGTTACAGAATTATCTCTAAATCTTCTCCAAGACTGAAAGGTGATTTGATTCCATATTCTGCAAATTCTTTTGTGGCGAAGTGGGATGATAGAAGTTATGATGCTGATGCGTTTTTTACTTTGAGTTTTGATGAAAACGGGAAAGCAGTTTCTGCGAAAATGAAACCCATCTCTGATGTGACGGATTTTAGTTTTGATTTTGAGGATTTGGATTTGAAGAAGATTAATTAAAAACTTATCTGATGGCTTCCTTAAAAGATGCAACTGAGTTCTTATTTGGTGTTAAAATAGATAAGAAAACGGAATGGATTATTAATATTTTTTTGTTAATATTTTTGAGTGCTGTTTTTTTGATTATGTCTAAATATTCTAAAAAACAAGGTGAGTTAATGGCTGAGAAAAGGAAGCAATCTCAATTTTCAGGAATAGTAGATAGTTTATATTCTGACAAGGCAAATCACGCTGTAGTAAGTGTTTTTTTTAAGGATGGAATTAAAAAAACAGGTTTTCCAGAGTCATATTATTATGCAATTAAGAAAAATGATTCATTATACAAATTGAAAAATAACGATACAATTTATCTAAAACGTGGCAACATAATCAAAAAACTAAATTGAGTAGCGAATACTTGTATTTAAAAAAAAGACTCTAAATAATGCTTTTAGAACAACATAAAACAGAAATCTCCAAAAAAGGATTTTCAATCAATCCAATTACCAAAAGAATTGGAATGGTCTGAGAGATTGAATTAAAAAACGCCTAAACTAAATTTGTTTAGGCGTTTTATAGTTATAAGAATAAGCTCAATTAAATCTCTTTAAATTGTAAATTCTGTTCCTCGACTTGTTTGTCTGCTAAGTTTTTGTAATAACCAGTTTCTAATTTTTTGTAAATAGAATCAAAAGCTTCCAATGTCTCGTTGATTTCAGCATCTGTGTGAGAAGCTGTAGGAATTAATCTTAAAAGAATCATTCCTTTTGGGATAACTGGATAGGAAACTACGGATGTAAAAATCAAGTAATTTTCTCTCAAATCTTTCGCCAACATCATCGCTTCCATCGGACCTCCTTGGATGAAAACTGGTGTTACACAAGTATTGGTATCTCCAAGATTATAACCGATTTTCTTAAGTCCGCCTTGTAATTTATTAACGTTTTCCCAAAGTTTAGCTTTGATTTCTGGTCTTGATCTCAATAGTTCCAATCTTTTCAAACCTCCAATTACCATTGGCATTGTCAAAGATTTAGCAAAAATTTGAGACCTTAGATTGAATTTCAAATAACGGATAATTTCTTTGTTTCCAGCAAGGAAAGCTCCGAAACCAGCCATAGATTTTGCAAATGTTGAGAAATAAACATCAATCTGGTCTTGACATCCTTGTTCTTCGCCGGCACCAGCTCCAGTAGCTCCCAAAGTTCCGAATCCGTGAGCGTCATCTACCAAAATTCTGAAACCGTATTTTTCTTTCAAAGCGCAGATTTCTTTCAATTTACCTTGTTGTCCTCTCATTCCGAAAACACCTTCGGTAATTACCAAGATTCCGCCTCCAGTTTCCTCAGTTACTTTTTTAGCTCTTTCTAAATTTTTTTCAAGACTTGCAATATCGTTGTGTCTGTATGTAAAACGTTTACCAGCATGTAGTCTAACGCCGTCAACGATACAAGCGTGAGAATCTACGTCATAAACAATCACGTCATTTCTGGAAACCAACGCATCGATACAAGACACCATTCCTTGGTAACCGAAATTCAAGAGATAAGCAGATTCTTTTTGAACGAATTCTGCTAATTCTCTTTCTAATTGAAGATGTTGCTCAGTTTCTCCGGACATTGCTCTTGCTCCCATTGGATAAAACATTCCGTATTCTGCTGCGGCTTTTGCATCGGCAGCAATAACTTCTGGGTGATTACAAAGTCCTAAATAATCATTAGCACTCCAAAAAATCACTTCTTTCCCTTGGAACTTCATTCTCGGGCCAATTGGTCCTTCTAGTCTTGGGAAAATATAATAGCCTTCTGCGTAATCTGCAAATTGTCCTAGTGGACCTGGATTCTGTTTTATTCTTTCAAAAATGTCCATTTTTTGTAACTGATATTTTTTGATTTTATTAAAAAAACCTTTTGTATTTACAAAAGGTTATAAATATTGTGATTCAATTTTATTTGATGATTTCTGTTTTGAAAACTTCATCATAATTGTGGAAACAATTATTGATAAAGCCTTGTTCTTCCATCCATTTGTCGCTGTAAACTTTGGTAATATAACGAGAACCGTGGTCTGGGAAAATCAAAACAATCAAGTCATCTTTTTTGAACTCGTGAGAATTAGCATACTGAATCAAAGCCTGAGTTACCGCACCAGTCGTGTAACCTCCCATAATCGCTTCTTTCAAAGCAATTTCGCGGGTTCTATAAGCTGACATCTCGTCATTAACTCTTACATATTCATCAATTTTATCAAATAAAAGTGCGCCTGGAATTAAGTTTTTTCCAAGACCTTCAATCTGATAAGGATGAATTTCTGTTTTATTAATTGTTCCTGTCTCGTGATAAGTTTTCAGGATAGAGCCGTCTGCATCTACACCAATTACTTTGATGTCAGGATTTTGTTCTTTAAGATATTTTGCAGTTCCGGAAAGTGTTCCTCCGGTTCCTGTACAAGCGAAAAGGTGAGTAATTTTGCCTTCTGTTTGCTCCCAAAGCTCAGGACCAGTTGTTTGGTAATGGGCGTCAATATTCAACTCGTTGAAATATTGATTAATATAAACCGAATTAGGAGTTTCCCTCGCAATTCTTTTAGCAACTTCATAGTAAGATCTTGGGTCATCTGCAGGAACAGAAGCTGGGCAAACGTAAACCGTTGCACCTAATGCTTTTAGATAAGCAATTTTCTCAGCTTTCGTTTTGTCGCTAACTGCAAGAATACATTTGTATCCTTTTACAATACAAACCATTGCAATAGAAAAACCTGTGTTTCCTGAAGTGGTTTCTACAATTACAGAACCTTCTTTTATAAGTCCTTTCTGCTCCGCATTTTCTATGATGTGAAGCGCAATTCTGTCCTTTGTAGAATGCCCCGGATTATAAGACTCTAGCTTAGCGTAAACTGTCGCAGGAATGTCCTTGGTAACTTGATTTAGCTTGACCAACGGAGTATTGGCAATTAAACCAAGAATATTATCGTGTACATTCATCATTTTTTATATCATTTTTTCTCTCAAAAACTGTCTGCAAAAATAAAAAAAAAATTGCAATGTTTTTGGTTTTGAGACATTAATATGACATAAGTCTGACAGAATGTAAATTATTAGGTTAATTTTCACTCATTTATAAAGTTTAATTTTTGTTAAAAACACCGATAACTAAATCAAAAATGTTAATTTCGCCGATATTTCTTTTTACAATATGAAGAACTGGACTTTTAAACAATGGAACACCATTCTCGGATGGGTTGTTTTTGCAATTGCATTCATTACTTATTTATCAACCATAGAACCTAATTTCAGTTTTTGGGATTGTGGAGAATACATCTCTTCAGCCGTGAAATTGGAAGTGACTCACGCTCCCGGAGCAGCACTTTTTCAGTTGGTTGGTGCGGTTGTAGCGTTGTTTGCATTCGGTGATGGACAACATTACTCTTTGGTGATTAATGCAATGTCTGCTTTGTTCAGTGCTTTTACGATTTTGTTTTTGTTCTGGACAATTACTCATCTTGTAAGAAGATTGTTGAATAAAGAATTCGAAAACATTACGGTTACAGAAGAGATTGCAACTTTGTTTGCTGGAGCGGTTGGAGCGTTGTGTTTTACTTTTTCAGATTCATTTTGGTTTTCTGCGGTTGAAGGCGAAGTTTATGCTATGGCAAGTATGTTCATTGCGTTAATTGTCTGGCTCATCACAAAATGGGAAAACGAATATCTTGAAAAAGACAATGAGCGTTGGATTATCCTATTGTTCTTTATTGTTGGGCTTTCTGTAGGTGTGCATATGATGTGTATGTTGGCATTGCCTGCGGTTTGCTTGATTTATTACACGAGAAATTACAAATTCACTTGGAAATCGTTTTTGATTGCTAACGCAGTGACTTTATTAATCTTAATCATTGTTTTCAAAATTATTTTCCCAGTCATTATGACTTTGTTTGGGAAGTCTGAAGTATTCTTTGTGAATGGTTTAGGTTTGCCTTTCCACTCTGGGACTGTGTTTGCATTCGTTATTCTGTCTGTTCTTTGTTATTTGTTCATTACTTATACGAGAAAAACGGGGAAATCACTTTATCAGACGATTGCTTTGTCAGTTGTTTATATGATGATTGGATTCTCTTGCTGGTTGGTTATCCCAATACGAGCAATTGCAAATCCGCCAATGAACCTTAATGACCCAGACAATGCTTTGGGAATGTTGGATTACTATAACCGTGAGCAATACGGTGATTGGCCAACTCTTTATGGTCAAAATTATACAGCGTATCTGGACCCGAACGGAATTCAGAAAAACGAAGACGGAAGTTATAAGACTCAGAAAACTGGAGATACTTACGAAAAAGATCCTGTAACAGGAAGATATCGTTTGGTAGGAGAAAAATTCAATTATGTTTTCAGTCCAGAGCACGTTAGTTTGTTTCCAAGAATGTTTAGTGAGGACAAATCTGTTATGCCAAATTACATCTCGATGTATGGTGCGCCAGATTTTACTTTCAATTATGGAAATGAGCAAATCTCCGAAAGTCCAGAAGCTAAACAATTCTTCGACGAGCTTCGTCAGAAATATGAGAACGGAACCATCAAAATGGATGATTATCTGAAGGCTAAACAATTTGGTTTGATTAATGTTCAACGTCCATCTTTGGCTCAGAATCTTGATTATTTTATCACGTTCCAAAATTATTTCTACTTTGTGAGATACTTGCTTTGGAACTATTCTGGAAGACAAAATGATGTGGAAGGACACATGGAAAATACCAATGGAAACTTCATTACAGGTATTCCTTTCATTGATAATAATATGTGGGGAGATCAAGCTGAGATGCCTGCGAAATTCAAAAATGAAAGTACTGTTAAATTCTTTATGTTACCATTGATATTAGGATTAATTGGGTTCTTTTTTCAGTTAAACAGGGACTTTGGAAGATTCTATTCCATATTATCATTATTCATTTTAACAAGTGTAATGATTGTGTTCTATACCGGAATGAAACCGTTTGAACCTCGTGAAAGAGATTACGCAATGGTTGGTTCCTTCTACGCTTTTGCGATTTGGATAGGATTGGGTGTTGCAGCAATCTATTGGTTGCTTCAGAAAAAAGTAAAAACCAAAGGTGCACAGATTCTGGTTGGTGTTGTATTATTGGGAGTCCCTTTGATGATGGGCTTTCAAAATTATAATGTTCATGACAGAAGTAATAGATACGCGGCTTACGATTATGCTTATTCTAGTTTAAAATCACTTCCGAAAAACGATATTATGTTCGTTTACGGAGATAATGATACCTATCCGGTTTGGGCAATTCAGGAAACTGAAGAGTTCCGTAGAGATGTGAAGGTGGTCAACTTTACGTTACTTTCCACACCTTGGAATATTGATCAGGTTAAAAGAAGAACGTATAATTCTATGCCAGTTCCATCAACATTGACACACGAGGATTATAGAGAAGGTTCCAATGATCAAGTTTATATGATGTCCAAAGATGATTGGAATAATATCTTTGCTAATCTAAAAGATCAAGGTGCGCCAGATACAGAGTTTGCTGCTTTTAGAAAATATTTAACTCAGGATTCAATCACTTTAAAAGAAGCTGTAAATTTCTTGAAAATGAAATCGCCTGAGAAAGACGAAATCGTTAAAATGATTTTTGGAGAAGAACGTTATGAGAAATTCAACTTCTTACCGGTTTCCAAATTTGTTCTTCCTGTTAATGTTAATAATGCTGTGAAAGCAGGAATCATCACGCCAGCAGAAGCTCAAAAAGCAGAGAAGCAAATCGTGATTAATTATAAAGGATCCAGCATGTTCAAGAACAATATTTTGATGATGGATATCTTGGCGAACTTCGATTGGAAACGCCCAATCAACTTCTCAAGCGGCGGAATCTATGATCCAAGCAATCTATTCTTCCTATCCAATTATCTGAAATTTGATGGATTCAGTTACAGATTGGTCCCTGTGAAAACAGAAGAATCTGTGAGTGGTGAGCTTGGAATGGTAAATGCGGATGAGCTCTATAACGTTGTGAAAAATTACAAATGGGGTAATTTCAAAGACCTTAAAACTCATTTTGATGAGACTTGTACGCAGAATATAGCGGGCTATAGATCGTCTGCAAGTAGAGCGGCAGAAGCTTTGGTTCTGAAAGGTGAAAAGCAAAAAGCGATTGAAGTTCTTGATTTAGCAAGCAGAGAAATTCCGGTTTCAAAATATAATGATCCAAGATCTTTGAGCTCTATTGTTTATGCTTACATCGTTGCAGGACAAGAGCAAAAAGGTTTGAAACTGGCAGAAGATCTTAAGAAAGGCATCTTCGAAGAATATGATTATTACACCAGATTGTCACCACAATTTCAGGTTTATGCTGCAAGACAGATGAAAACTAAACCAATGGAATATTCTCTAGTTGTTGGTGCCGTTTCCGATGCTTATAATAAAATTGGACAGAAAGAAAAAGGCTACCAATATCTTGTCAACTCTCTGAATGTAATTGATAAAAGATTCAATACATTTATTAAGGATTTGCAAGAGATGGGTAAAGAAAAAGCTTACAAAAAAGCTGATGATGTACAGAAAGTAACATCGTTCTACTCTTATCTTTTCGATATTATGAAGGACTATGACACGACTTACGAAGGTGAAAAGATGGATGAGATTACAAAGAAATTGATGAAAGTAACTCAATAAAAACTTTTCTTCAAAAATGATATCAACCCTTTCGGAGTTTCAAACTTTGAAAGGGTTTTTGTTTTAATTAATATCATCTGGTCTAAGTTTATAATGTAATTTTGTTAACATCTAACATCTAACATCTAACATCTAACATCTATGAAAAATTTCTGTGCTTTCCTCCGCGGTGTCAATGTCAAAGGAACTAATATGAAAATGGCTGATGTTTGCAAAGTCTTTACCGATGCTGGGATGAAAAACGTTGCTTCGGTTTTGGCGAGTGGAAATGTTTTATTTCAATCTGATAAAAACTCAACAGAACTGAAGACAATATTAGAAAAAGCAATGTCACAACATTTCGATTACGAAGCTTTTTTGTTTATCAAAGATGAGAATGAGATTAAAGATATTTTCGATAATAATCCATTTTCTCCTATCGAAAATTTTCATAATTACATCTTCATCGGAAGTGAAAAAGTAGAAGAAATTTTATTAGAAGAATTCGAAAAAGCTACCAAAGAAGAAGGTGAACAAGGGAAAATGATTAATGGGATATTCTATTGGCAAGTTCCAAAAGGCCAAACCCTCAACTCATCTTTCGGTAAGGTTTTGGGCAAGAAAAGTCTGAAAGATAAAATGACGAGCAGGAATGCTAATACGTTTGAGAAAATCATCAATAAATTTGAGAAATAGATAATCTCAACTCTTTCGATAGTTTGAATGTGAAAAGATTTTCCTGCATTAATTCCGTATATTTGTATCCTGATTTTAGAACATTTAAAATCTAAAATTCATAATTATAAAATCAAAAATAAATGATACAATATCTTGATAACATTCATCACAAAGATTCCAAGAATTTTTTCCTGATTGCTGGACCTTGCGCTATCGAAGATGAAACAATGGCTTTGCAAATCGCAGAACATATCGTGAAGCTTTCCGATAAATACAATATTCCTTATATCTTCAAAGGAAGTTTCAAAAAAGCGAACAGAAGCCGAGTAGATTCTTTCACAGGAATTGGTGACGAGAAAGCTTTGAAAATCCTTAGAAAAGTAGGAGAGACTTTCAATGTTCCTACAACAACGGATATCCACGAGATTCCTCACGCAGCTATGGCGGCAGAATATGTGGATGTTTTGCAAATCCCAGCCTTCTTGGTAAGACAAACCGATTTGTTGATTGCTGCAGCTGAAACTGGAAAAGCAGTGACACTTAAAAAAGGACAATTCCTTTCTCCGGAAGCTATGAAGTTTGCTGTTCAGAAAGTGAAAGATTCAGGCAATGATAAAACAGCGATTATCGAAAGAGGTAATACTTTTGGCTACAGCGATTTGGTAGTAGATTTCCGTGGGATTCCGACGATGAGAGAATATTCTCCGGTGATTTTGGATGTTACACACTCACTTCAACAACCGAATCAGAACTCTGGTGTTACAGGCGGAAGACCAGAATTGATTGAAACGATTGCAAAAGCAGGAATTGCAGTAGGCGCAGATGGATTATTCATCGAGACACATCCAGACCCTTCAGTAGCAAAATCTGATGGTGCAAATATGTTGAAATTGGATCTTTTGGATGGCTTACTTGGAAAGCTGACGAGAATCAGAGAAGCTATATTATAAGAATTGAAAGTCCGGTTTTGCCGGACTTTTTTATTAAATTCAGTTTTTCGTATAAGATTTACAAATATTCTTTCGTTCTTTGTATTAATTGCTATTTTTGTTCATTCAAGATTGCATTAAAAATAAATTCAGATAAAAAACTACAACATTGAAAAATTATATTCTCTTAATTCTTTTCTTTTTGCCAGTTTTGGCATTTTCTCAAATTAATCTAAGAGTACTGAACGAAGAAGACGGGAAACCAGTTTCTGAGGCTCAGGTAACTTATAATAATCAAACCTATCAGACCGATAAAAATGGATTTGTGCGTGTTCCACTTTCGGATTTTGAACAAACTTTAGAGGTTCAAAAAGAAAACTTCAAAGGTTTTTCTAAAACTATCAAAACATCTCCCAAATCTCAAACAATCAATGTTCTCTTTTTACCCGCAGTTAATGCTACAGAGATTCAGGAAGTTGTTTTTCAGAAAAAAGCAAAATTCAAAACCAATGATATTACTTCGGTAGAGATTTCTGCAAAAGAAGCAAGAGAAGTGGCTTCCTTGGCAGGTGGAGTAGAAGGTTTGCTAAAAACTTTACCTTCTGTAAACTCCAATGCAGAGTTGAGTTCACAATATATGGTAAGAGGTGGAAGCTATGATGAGAATTTAATTTATATTAATGATATCGAACTGTATCGTCCTTTCCTCATCAGAAACTCTTTGCAGGAAGGAATGAGTATCGTGAATCCGGATATGGTTTCTACAATCAACTTTTCGGCTGGTGGATTCGAACCAAGATATGGTGATAAAATGTCATCCGCATTGAACATCTATTACAGACAGCCCGAGAAATTCGAAGTTTCCGGAGAAGCGAGTTTAATTGGCGGAAGATTGACTACTGGTTTTGCATCAAAGGATAAAAAATTCACAGGGTTGATTTCTGGACGTTACAGAAATACCAATCTTGTTCTTAATACTTTGAATGAAGATACAGATTTCAATCCAAGATATTTTGATTTGCAATCTTATCTTAATTATCAGTTCAATGATAAGTGGTCTTTGTCTTTCTTAGGTTATTTTGCGAAGAATGATTATGAGATGATTCCGAAAGAAAAAGAAGTGGATTTTGGAAGTGTTTTGAGACCTTTGAAACTGACGGTTTTCTACAATGGACAAGAAGATGACCAGTACAAAAATATGATGGGAACCGTGAGTGTCAACTTCAAACCAAGTAAAAAGTTGCATTTTTCCCTAGATAATTTTGCTTATCAGAACAGAGAAAGAGAATATTATTCTTTGGCTTCGGGATATATTCTAGAAGCTTTTGATGAGGAGGGAAATCCTGTTGCTGGTTATGATGCTGGTGGGCAGATAGATCACGCTAGAAATGACTTGTTAGTAAGAGTTGCAGGTTCACAATTCAGAACCAAATTCTCTCCAGATGTTAATACAGATATCGAAGTAGGAGTGAAGTACGAAAGAGAAACCATCAAAGATTTTACCAATGAGTGGCAGTTTGTAGATTCAATTGGTTACAGCAATCCAAGAGATTTTGTAATTCCCGGAAATCTAGATACCTCTGCACTTAATCTTAAATATTACATTGCTGGACAAAACGATATTAATACAACCAGAGTTTCTGCTTATGCGCAATTCTCCAAAAAATTCTATTGGGGAAGAAACAGAATCTTCATCAATGGAGGTGCAAGAATCCAGAATTGGAGTTTTAACAAAGAGACTTTGTTTAGTCCAAGAGCGCAATTTGCCATCAAGCCAGATTGGGATATGGATATGTTGTTCCGATTGGCTGGAGGTGTTTATTATCAAGCACCGTTTTATAAAGAAATTAAGGATTTGACAGGAGCTTTCAATACTGATATCAAGGCTCAAAAATCTTATCAGATTATCTTGGCAAACGATTATGAGTTTAAGATTAAAGAAAGGAATTTCAAATTAACCACCGAAGCTTACTACAAAAAGATGGAAAATCTGATTCCATATTATATGGATAATGTGAGAGTGAGATATTCTGGTAAAAATAATGCCGAAGGTTATGCTTACGGATTAGACGCGAGATTATACGGGCAATTTGTTCCGGGGATAGATTCTTATATCTCTGCGAGTTATGCGAGAGTTTATGAGAATATAGATGGGAAAGGTTACATCCCAAGACCTACAGATCAGCGTTTCCGATTCTCTATGTTCTATCAGGATTATATGCCAAAGTTCCCAAGTATGAGAGTTAATTTGACTTTGACTTATGCTAGTGGATTGCCTTCTGGAACACCAGTTTTGTTTGATTCAAACGGATTGCCGGATTATTTAGCGGCTTATAGATATCAGAAAACTTTGCCAGCTTACAAAAGAGTTGATATTGGTTTGACTAAGGTTTTCATCGATCAGAAAGATAATAAGGCAAGCGGAAATTTCTGGGGCAAATTCAAAGAACTGACTTTGGGTGTTCAGATTTTCAATGCATTTAATATCAATAATACGATTGCGAATCAGTGGATCAGCGATGTGAATTCGACTCCTCAATTGTATTATCCGGTTCCCGTAAGATTGACGGGAAGATTCTTCAATGTGAAATTGGAATTCAAACTTTAATTAAAAAAATTAATAACCAAAAACGATGAAATCAAAAGGTATAAAACCAGCATCAGAACTCACGGATGAAGAATTATTGAAAAATGTGAAATTGACTAAATCGGTTTTGCTGTCTTTCTCAGTGATTTTTGTTTTGCTTTTGGCGACTTGTTTATATATTACAGTTACAAAAGGATTCGGAGTATTTTCGGTTTTGCCATTGACATTTTTTCCAATTTTGATAACTAATATTATCACTCATAGAAAAATGGCTGATGAGGCTAAGAAGAGAAATTTAATTTAAAATATATTGATTTAATATAGAAAAAGCTTCCAATTTGGAAGCTTTTTTATTTAGAAATAAGATCTGATAAATCTTAATTTATGCGTATGTTTATTTTGATCTTTATTGAAGATTCCTGATGAATCCAGACTGTCAATTCTCACTTTTCCGTGCGCGTGAATAATCTTTTGATCTGCTAGGATAATCCCAACGTGATGTATTCTTCCTTCTTTATTTTCGAAGAAGGCAAGGTCGCCAGGTTTAGCTTCTTCAATAAAAGTTAAAGCATCTCCAATTTCTGCTTGCTGATAGGCGTCTCTCGGAATTTTGATACCGTGAATTTTATAGATGATTTGTGTAAAACCACTGCAATCAATTCCGAAAAAGCTTTTTCCACCCCATAAATAAGGAACATTTAGGAATTCTTTGGCGCAATTCACAATGCTTTCACTCAGATTAGCGCCGCGAGTTGGAGAAATGGGATCAAAAGAAACTTCTGAGCCAATAGAAACCAAAGTTCTGCCATTTTCCAACATTGCAGATTGGAAAGGTTCTTTCACAAGATTGACTTTTCTTGATGACAAAAATTCGTCTGAAACAGAAGAAATTTGCTTCGTGTCTATCCAAGCTTCGTAGTTATCGTAATGAGTTTTTATTTTGGTCCAATTATCTTTAACCTCTAGAATATCCGCAGATTCTCCGTAAAGAAGTTGCGATACGATTTCGCTTTTGTCAGAACTTTCGGCTCTCATTGGAGCAATGGAAACATTACAAATGCCTTTTGTCATTTCAATCAATTATGAATTTAAAAATACGAATTATTTCTTTCTTATCAGGTGTAATCCGTCTCGCAAAGGTAAGATTAGATTTTCGAAATCCGGATCTTCTGCAATTATTTTATTCACGAGTTTGATTTGTTCAGTTTGCTTGTCTTTCGGATTATTTTCAAGAACTTTTCCGTACCAAAGAACATTATCAATAAGAATAATGCTTCCTGATCGTAGATTAGGTTTTATGAGTTTCAAATATTCCAAATAGCTTTCCTTATCTGCATCAATGAAAATCAAATCCCAGATTTTATCCAATTTTTTGATTTCTTCTTTCGCGTCCCCTAAAATGAATTCGATTTGGTCTTTATAATCACTTTCTGCAAAATATTTTTTAGGAATGTAAGCTAAGTCTTCATTCTTGTCGATTGTAAAGATTTTACCGTCTTTTGGTAATCCTTCCGCCATACTCAAAGCGGCGTAACCTGTAAAAGTTCCAATTTCCAAAACATTTTTTGGATAGATGATATGTGATAGAATACTCAGTAATCGACCTTGCAGATAACCAGAGATCATATGCGGTTGTGTGGTCTTTTGGTAAGTTTCTTTTCTTAATTTTTTTAAAATGGCAGGCTCTTCGGACGCTGTTTCTTCCAGATAGCGATCCATTTCTTTGTCCATTTCTTCGAAGTAACTCATTGTTCAAAGGATTAAAGTTCAAATTTAATAAACAAAAAAACCTTGCCAAAATCTGACAAGGTTTTTATTTTTTAGATTTAGTTTACATCAGACTTCTGACCAAATTATTTTTTAACTGGAGCAATGTCCATTAGTTTCATAAACTCATCCAATTTTGGCATAATGATGATCTCCGTTCTACGGTTTTCAGATCTACCAGAAACTGAAGCATTAGTAGTCTTAGGATTGTACTCAGATCTACCACCAGCCGTGATTCTATTAGGATTCACACCAAACTGAGTTTGTAGAACTTTAGCAACTGCAGTTGCTCTAAGAGCAGAAAGATCCCAGTTGTCTTTTGGTGCATTAGCACTGTTCAATGGTGTGTTATCGGTATTACCTTCAATCAACACACTGTAAGTGTCATAATCGTTGATTACTTTAGCTACTTTAGCTAAAACATCTGCTGCAGCTGGCTGGATATCATATTTTCCAACTTGGTAAAGCATCTTGTCTGATAATGAAATCAATACCACACCTTTCAATACTTTCACATCCACGTCTTGGTCTGCAACGTTGTCAAGAGAACGTTTTAGTTTGTTAGATAAAGCAAGATTCAAACTGTCGTTTTTGCTTTTTCCGGAAATCAATTGCTTGATGTAAGAATTAGAAGCATTGATTTCTCCAACCAATTTATCAATGTTTGCAGAACCTTTTCCTGCGTTAGATAAACAAGCGTCCAAACTAGATTTAAGAGCGTTGTTTTGGCCAACTAGCAAGTCATTCTGACCTTTTAGAGAAGAGTTTTCTCCTTTTAAGTCTTGGATTTGACGCATTCTTTCACCTGCATCTTCGATACATTGTTTGTAATTCAGATTAAGCGCATCGAATTTTTTTTGGCTGACACAAGATGCAAGAGAAAGTCCCATTGCAGTAATTGTCAAAATTTTAAATAATCTCATAGTAAATATTTATTTGTTTTTAATTGATAATTTGGAATCGCACAGGCGACTTCATAATTATTAGTTTTTTTATGGTTTCAAAAGTAAGAATTAATAACTGTATCTTTGCTGATATAACTTAGTATTTCGTTATAAAATTGTGTTAAGTATATTAAAATTTCAAAACGTTCTAGAGCAATTGCTGAGCCAATCACAACAAAAAACATACCTTTTGGCTGTAAGTGGAGGTGTTGACTCGATGGTTTTGGCTGATTTATTTCAGGTTTCAGGATTTAATTTTCATATTGCGCACATCAACTATCATCTTCGTAATGAGGATTCTAACTTAGACCAGAAGTTGGTTTCTGACTTTTGCAAAAAACATAAAATTCCTTTCCATTTGTATGAAGTTTCGAAAAATGATAATCAACCGGAAAATTCTATTCAGAATTGGGCCAGAGAATTGAGATATCGATTTTTTAGAGAAATTCAGGAAAAAGAAAATCTAGAATTTTTGGTTACAGCTCATCATCTAAACGATCAATTGGAAACTTTTTTAATTAATCTTTCCAAAGCTTCAGGAATCCGAGGTTTGAGTGGAATTCCTGCCAATGAAAACGGTATTATTCGCCCGCTTCTTGATTTTTCTAAGGACGAAATTTATGATTTTGCGAAAGAGAATCAGATTGAATTTCGTGAAGATAAGTCCAATCAGAAAACAGATTATTTGAGGAATAAAATCCGACACAATATTGTTCCGGAATTGGAAAAAATCAGTTCAGATTTTCTGACTAATTTTTCAAAGAGCATCCATTATATTAATCAAGCTAAGGATTTTATTAATGAATCTGTTGACAATAAAATTAAAATTCTAAAGATAAATTCTTCGGAAAGTCAAGTTATTATTGATAAAGAAAATTTCTCAAAAGAATCTGAGTTGATTCGATATGAGATTTTGAAAAGATTTGGTTTTAGTGATGAGAACGAAATGCAAAAAGTTCTGACGGCTCAAACTGGAAGCTCATTTTTTAATTCTGAATTTCAATTAATCATTAATCGAAATGAAATGATTTTTGAGAAGAAAAAAGAAAAAAGAGGAAAGAATAAAGACGAAATATTTTTACAGATTAATGAAAATCATATCATTATTCCTGAAAATATTAAAAAAGAAATCCAAGAATTTGGCAATTGTTTTTGGGAAATCGATAAACAAAAAGTTCAATTACCTCTGAAATTGAGAAGAAAACAAGAAGGTGATGTGTTTTTTCCTATTGGAATGATTGGTAAAAAGAAAATTTCGAAGTTTTTTAAGGATGAAAAATTGTCTATTTTAGCGAAGCAAAAAATCTGGCTTCTTTGTGATGCTGATGAACAAATCTTAGGTGTTTTACCTTTTCGTCAAGACGGAAGATTTGCAACTGAAAATTCATCAGATTATTTGGAAGTTGGAGTTTAACCACATAGGCACGTAGTTTAATTTCTTTCTATGTTGAAAAAAAGATTAAATAGTTTATGACACAAAAACAAATAACAGAATTGACCTATAAAATTTTGGGAGCTTGTATCGAAGTTCATAAAACTTTAGGTCCTGGTTTGTTGGAGATTGTTTATCATAAAGCATTAAAAGAAGAATTTCGAATTCAAAATATAAATTTTAAATCTGAATTTGTTATTCCTGTAAAATATAAAGATATTGATTTGAATTGTGGTCTCCAATGTGATTTTATTATTGAAGATTCGATTGTTATCGAAATTAAATCAGTTAAAGAATTTCACGATATTCATAAAGCTCAGGTTCTTAATTATATGAATCTTTTGAAAGTTCCAAAAGGAATTTTGGTAAATTTCAATGTAACCAATATTTTTAAAGAAGGACAACAGACTTTTGTGAATAAATATTACGAACAATTAAATTAAACTGAACCACATAGACACATAGTATTCCAAGGTATCTATTTTACCTTTAATTATAATATTGTAAAAAGAAAATCTATTGTGCTTATGTGGTTAAAACTAAATAAAATGAAAGATTTAAAACTAGTGTTGTCAACACTTTTTCTATTTATAATAACCATTTTCAATGCGCAGATAAAAAATCCGGTTAAGTTCAAATTCGACGTGGTTTCTCTTGGAAAAGACGAATATGAAGCTGTTTTAACTGGAACTATTGAAGATAAATGGCACATTTATTCCCAAGATTTGCCACCAGATTCTGGAATTCCAACTGAATTTAAAATCACTTCAAAACAAGGCATTCAATTAATCGGGAAAGTTAAAGAAATTGGGAAAAAGCACGATGAGTTTTCGGAAGCTTTCGGAGCGCAGATTGTTTATTATTCTAATAAAGTGGTTTTCAAGCAGAAATTCAAACCGAAAGATGCTTCCAAACCTGCGACAATTACAGCTGAAATAATGTATCAGACGTGTAATGACCGTGTTTGTCTGGCACCAAATACTTTAGAATTTGAAAAACAAATTGAAGGAAGTAAAACAGCGGTTGCACAAGAAGAAAAAGTTGAGAAAACAAAAGATACGATTTACGAAGTTGCTCCTATGGGCAAAGTTGGAACGGTTCTAAAACCGACAAACATTGAAGCGCAAGCTCCAACAGTTGCAAAACAAGAAGGTTTGAAAATTAATTCTTTGGACTTCAAAAATCCTTTAACGAATTGTGGAGCCGAGCAACAAAAGCCTCAAAACGATAATTGGTTGGTTCTTGGATTAGGATTTTTAGGTGGACTAATTGCATTGCTCACACCGTGCGTTTTCCCAATGATTCCGTTGACGGTTTCATTCTTCACAAAAGGCAACAAAGACAAAGCAAAAGGTAAAAGAGATGCGTTTATTTACGGATTTTTCATTCTCCTGATTTTCGTTTTATTGAGTATTCCGTTTCATATTATTGATGGAATTTCGGGGAATATTTTCAATCAGATTTCGACGAATATTTGGCTTAACTTATTTTTCTTTGCTATATTTTTATTCTTTGCTCTAAGTTTTTTCGGTTACTACGAAATAACTTTGCCAAGCTGGATTGCCAATAAATCTTCTAAAGCTGAGGAAGCGGGTGGAATCATTGGGATTTTCTTTATGGCATTGACTTTAGTGATTGTTTCTTTCTCCTGTACAGGTCCAATTTTAGGAAGTTTATTAGGCGGCGTTGTTGCTGGAGCGACTAATGTTCCGACATTACTGACGTTTGCTCTAGCTGGTTTCGGATTGGCTTGGGCATTGGTTTTCGGATTATTGGCGTTGTTTCCTCAAGCGTTACAAAGTTTACCAAAATCAGGGGGTTGGATGAACACCGTGAAAGTTGTTCTTGGATTTATTGAATTGGCTTTAGCCTTGAAATTCTTGTCAAAAGCAGATTTGGTTTCCAAAACATTCTTGTTGAAAAGAGAGCTTTTTATTGCACTTTGGATTATTATCGCAATTGGATTAGTTGTTTATTTATTCGGTAAAATCAGATTTCCACACGATGATAAAAAACCGAAAATTTCTTTAACGAGAAGAATTCTTGGTGTGTTTGGGATTGTATTTATTGGATATTTGATTCAAGGATTGATTCCTTCAGAAAAACCTAAATTACAAATGTTAAGCGGGATTTTGCCTCCGTTAAATGTTAGTTATTTCCACAAAGAAGAAGACGGAATTCTGGGTTTGAAACCTTATCATAATTACTTTGAAGCAATTGAAGTGGCGAAGAAAGAAAATAAGCCAGTTTTGATAGATTTCACAGGTTACGGTTGTGAAAATTGCCGAAAAATGGAGGAGTTTGTATGGAGCCAGGATGATGTTTTGCCAATTCTTCAAAATGACTTAATCATTGCTTCGGTTTATGTGGATGACAAAGAAGAATTGCCTGAAAATGAACAAATAAAAATCGATATGGGAGAAGGTCAAATGAAGAAAGTGAAAACAATAGGAGACAAATGGAGCTTGTTCCAACAAGTTAATTTCAATAACAATTCTCAGCCACATTATGTTTTGGTTACGCCAGACCAAAAAGTGATTAATTCGCCTGTTTCTGGATATATGCCAAAAGAAGATTTCAAAAAGTTCCTGAAATGTGGTATTGATTATTTTAAGAATAACAATTGATTTTAAAACATATTTTGTCAAAGTTAAAATCTTTGATAAAGTTTTCAACTATTTTAAGAGTTTCTTTCCAGAAGCTCTTTTTTTATTTATTTTAGAGGAAAATTAAACCAATGAAAAATCTTTTGCCGATTGCTATTTTGCTTTCCGTCTTCTCTTGTAAAAAATCTGAAAAAACTAATTCTCCAAAAGTTGACAGCGCAAAAATCATTGATTCCATCAATGTCGCAAGAACCAAAATCAACGATAGTATTTTGGCGAGTCGAGCTTTTAAAGATTTGTCGGGAACACACAGCCTAACTCACGATATGATTGCTGGAAATGGTAAAATTAGCTTTGCAAAAACTGGCGAAGACCAATATAAAATCTCTGGCGAAAACAAAGCAGGAAGTAATTTTGTGAAAATCGAAGGAACTGCAAAAGTGACTTCTTCAAAAAATCTTAAATTTAACGGAAAGATTTCGCAAAGTATTTCCGATTATAATGATGGAAAATTAGACGTACGAAACGGAACAAGAAATTTCTCAACAAAAGATGGCGGAAAAACTTTCAAACTGCACGAATCTGTAAACCAAGCAGGTTTTGCAGACGACATTATTATCAAAATTCAATAGCGAATTTGTCTGTCTGAGGCGAAGTTTATCCTGAGCTTGGCGAAGGAAAGACCATTAAAAAATAAAAATATGCTCAATTACGAAATACAAGGCAACGGTTCAGAAAATTTAGTTTTACTTCACGGATTTATGGAAAATCTCTCAATTTGGGATGATATGATTCCGTTTCTGTCAGAGAAGTTCAAGCTGATAAAAATTGATTTGCCAGGTTTTGGAAAATCTGATGTTGTTGCAGAAATTCAAACTTCTGAAATAATGGCTGAAGAAGTCAAAAAAGTTACGGATGAATTGGGCTTGACAGAATTTCATTTGCTGGGACATTCGATGGGCGGTTATATTTCTTTGGCGTTTGCGGAAAAATATCCTGAGCTTTTGAAATCATTTACTTTGTTTTTCTCCACTTATTTTGCTGATGACGAAGCAAAGAAAGAAACCAGAAGAAAAGGACTGAGAATCATCAAAGAAAATCTCAGAGCATTTGTCAACGCAGGCGTTCCCAATCTTTTCAACCCAAACGAACATGATATTCTTGAATCTAAAATTAAACTCGCAAAGGAAACCGCTTACACATCTTCCGTTGAAGGTGTTTTAGCATCGCAAAAAGGAATGATAGAACGTATTGATAGAAAATCGGTTTTAGAAAACTTTGAAGGAAAAATACTTGTTTTATCAGGCAAACACGATTCTGCTGTCAACTCTGAGAAAACAATCAAAAATCTTCCGGAAAGAACCAATGTCAAATCTTATGTCCTAGATTGCGGACACAATGGACATTGGGAAAAACCCGAGATTTGTGCCTCGATTATTAATACAGAATTACTACATCATTTACCAAAAAAACTTATTTTCTAATGGAAATCATCTCAAAAATCCTCATCGCGATTGTCGCATTGGAGCATCTCTACATCCTTTACATGGAGATGTTTGCATGGGAAACACTTGGCAAAAAAACGTTTAAAACAATTCCGTCAGAACTTTTCAAACCCACCAAAAGTTTGGCTGCTAATCAAGGACTTTACAATGGATTTTTATCAGCTGGATTGATTTGGAGTTTTTTTATTTGTGACGAAAATTGGTCAAAAAATGTTGCTGTCTTTTTTCTTGGATGCGTAATTGTCGCAGGGATTTACGGTGCATTATCAGCTCCAAAGAAAATATTTTTTGTTCAAGCGTTACCTGCAATTATTGCGCTGATTTTCGTTTTGTTAAGATAAATTTTTAGGAGCTTAATCCCGCTATCCGCTATATCTTTTTTGTCATTGCGAACGAGGTGAAGCAATCTGTTGAATTTTTTGGCAATCGCAATAACAAAAAAGGATGCCGCTACTATCGGGGCTATGGGTTCTGTCAATAATTCGACGATTTTACATTAAAAAAAATGTCATTCAATAAAAATCTAAAAAATGCTCAGATTCTCACAGAATGACAAATATGTTGTTGAAAGATTGTTTAGATTAAAAATCCTCAGCTTCCACTTTTTCTTTGAAATCAGAAATAGTTTCCTCTATCGATTTGAAATACTTTCCTCCAGAAGCATTGATGTGTCCGCCGCCGTTGAAGTGTTTTCTTGCAAATTGATTCGTATCCACAGAATCCTTAGAACGGAAAGAAATCTTGATGAAATCCTCATAAAGGTCTTCCATAAAGAAAACAGCCATTTTAGTTCCAAGAACACTTAATCCATAATTTACGAAACCTTCCGTATCGCCTTTGTCAAAGCCATATTCTTTTAGTTCAGAACGTTTTAGCCAAAGAATGGCAACTTTTCCTTCTTTCGTCAACTCAATTCGGCTAAGAACGAGAGAAAGTAAATGAAGTCGAGAGATTGTATTTGTATCCCAAGTGTTTGACGTGATTATTGCTGGATCAGCGCCTTTTTCAATTAGTTCTGCAACAATTCTATGAGTCGTAGCACTCGTAGAACGGAATCGGAAGCCACCTGTATCTGTCATTATTCCTGTATAAAGACATTGTGCAATATCAATATTCACAAGGTTTTCATCGTTGTTTGCTTGGATGAAGTGATAAACCATTTGGCAAGTCGCAGGAACTGTGGTGTCAGAATAGATGTAATCAAATTGTTCCGGCATCTGGTGATGGTCAATCAAAACTTTTTTCGCTTTTGACTTGGTAACCCAATCGCCAAGAATCCCGATTCTGGTTGGTGAATTAAAATCTAAACAGAAGATAACATCAGCATTATAAATAGCTTCGCCAGCCACTTTTCTTTTATATTCTCCGATAACGATTTGTTTCGCTTCGGGCATCCATTTCAGGAATTTTGGAAAATCGTTTGGTGTTATGACAATTGCATTTATTCCTTTTGTTTTCAAATAATGTTTCAAACCAAGAGAAGAACCAATGGCGTCTCCGTCGGGATTATGATGCGTTACAATAACGATGTTGCTTTCCGGAACAAGAAGATGATTGATTTCTGAGATTTCTTTGTCTGTAAACATAAATGATTATTTGAATAAATGTGAAGCATCAAAGGTAAGATTTTAAATAAAAAAATCGACTCAAATTTGAACCGATTTTTTTGTTATGAATTAAAGCTTATTTTTTAATAATCTTCTGAACAGATTGTCCATCTACTTTAAGATAATAGATTCCTGAAGCTAGATTTTTGATATTGATTTCCGCTTTTGTTGTGTTAATGTGAGGTCTTCCTTTAAAAAATCGTAACTTTGTAGCCTATTTCAATTTCATTCAAAACAACAATGCACAAAGCAGGATTCGTAAATATTGTAGGGAAACCTAATGCCGGAAAATCTACACTTCTCAATCAATTGATGGGAGAGAAGCTGGCGATTGTAACCCAAAAAGCTCAAACAACAAGACATAGAATTTTCGGAATTTATAATGAAGAAGACCTTCAAATCGTATTTTCTGACACTCCTGGCGTTTTGGATCCAAAATATGGTTTACAGGAAAAAATGATGGATTTTGTAAAAGATTCTTTGCAAGATGCGGACGTTTTCTTGTTTATTGTAGATGTGACAGATAAAAGTGAACAATCAGAATTTTTAATTGATAAGCTGAACAAAATTCCTGTTCCCGTTTTATTACTATTAAATAAAATCGACCAAACCAATCAACAGGATCTAGAAAAAATAGCAACAGATTGGCACGAGAGAATTCCTAAGGCAGAGATTCTTCCAATTTCGGCACTTAACAATTTTAATTTGGATGTTATTCTTCCAAAATTGAAGGAAATGTTGCCTGAGAATCCGGCTTATTATGACAAGGATATGTACACAGATAAACCCGAAAGATTCTTTGTGAATGAGGCAATCCGTGAAAAAATTCTTCTTAATTATGACAAAGAAATACCTTATTCTGTAGAAGTAGTTACGGAGATTTTCAAAGAAAAAGAAGGTGTTATTATCATAGATTCGATAATCTATGTCGAAAGAGACACACAGAAAGGAATCATCATTGGTCACAAAGGCGAGGCAATCAAAAAAGTAGGAACCGAGGCTAGAATTGACCTTGAGAAATTCTTTAATAAAAAACTTCATCTTAATCTTTTTGTAAAAGTCAAAAAAGACTGGCGCAAAAATGATAGAGATCTCAAAAATTTTGGTTACCGTTAAAATCATCTAAAATCCTTTTCTATAAAGGATTTTTTTGTAGCTTTGAGTTAAATTCGATTTTAATAATGAGAAATTTTAATTCTACAAAAGTGAATGATAACGTTTTAAACGGATTGATATTAGTAATTCGACTCTTTGTAGGAATATCAATGCTGACTCACGCTTTGCCTAAATTCGAGAAATTAATTGCGAATGATAATATAGAATTTATAAATTTTCTAGGACTAGGATCTGCAATTTCTTTAGTATTGGTGGTTTTTGCAGAGCTTCTTTGTTCTGTTTTTATAATTTTTGGATTCATAACAAGGCTTGCTGCAATACCTTTAATGATAACAATGCTTGGCTTGTTGCGTTTTTTGTCGTTCATGGTTCAGATTCCTATGCGGCAAAAGAATTGAGTTTGGTTTACTTTTTCTTTTACCTCACATTGTTGATCTTAGGCTCCGGAAAATTTTCTTTGGATTTTTTATTTTCGAAAAAAGAAGATCTTTATTAATTAAACCATTGTGCTACATAATCTTTAATAATTATCCAAAAATTTTTCCCCAGAAAATAAATTAATGTAGAAGTGATAATTCCTTTTACCGTAAAAAAAATAATTCCACCAATTCCAAACTTTTTTAGCAGACTTTTCCACTTCGGCAATTTCTTTTCTTCGCTTGTCTCTTGCTGGTCTTCCATTTTTTATTTTTCACAAAAATAAGAAAAATTCTACAGTTTAGATTTATTCAAAATAACTAAAAGTCAGGAAAAATTCCATTTTTTTAGCTCTCAAATCTTTAAATTCTACAACGCTCCAACTTCTTTACTAACGATTGTTAGTTTTTAATTTTGCCGGTCAAATTATATTTTTATCTTTAGAGAATTCAAAAATTAAAAATATATGTCTTCGATTTCGATCTCAGAAAGCTTGAAAAGATTAGGTATCTCAACAGAAAACAACGGAACTTCAACTGGTTTAGAATTTTTCTCATCTGGTAATAAGATAGAAAGCAATTCTCCGGTAAATGGAAAATTGATAGCTTCTGTTAAAACCTCTGATGCTAATGACTACGAAAAAGTAGTTGCAAAAGCGCAGGAAGCTTATAAAGAATTCAGACAGATTCCTTCGCCAAAAAGAGGAGATTTGGTTCGTCAATTTGGAAATAAATTGAGAGAATACAAAGACGATTTGGGTAAACTCGTTTCTTACGAGATGGGGAAATCTTTGCAGGAAGGTCTGGGTGAAGTTCAGGAGATGATTGACATCTGCGATTTTGCAGTTGGTTTGTCTCGTCAGCTCCATGGTTATACTATGCATTCTGAAAGACCTGGGCACAGAATGTACGAACAATATCATCCGTTGGGGATTGTTGGAGTGATTTCGGCTTTCAATTTTCCGGTTGCAGTATGGAGCTGGAACGCAGCTTTAGCTTGGATTTGTGGGAATGTTGTCATTTGGAAACCTTCTGAAAAAACACCGCTTTGTGCAATTGCCTGCCAATATATCTTTGCTGAAGTTGCAAGAGAAAATGGTTTGCCGGAAGGAATTTCTAACTTGGTAATTGCTGACCACGAGATTGGAGATAAATTAGTAAATGATAAAAAAATAGCCCTTGTTTCTTTTACAGGTTCTACTAGAGTTGGAAGAATTGTAGGGAAAAATGTTGCAGAACGTTTCGGAAAATCCATTTTGGAATTAGGTGGAAATAATGCGATTATCATTACAGAAAATGCAGACCTTAATATGTCAATCATCGGCGCGGTTTTCGGTGCGGTGGGTACGGCTGGACAAAGATGTACTTCTACAAGAAGATTAATTATCCACGAATCTGTTTATGATGAAGTTAAAAACCGTTTGGTAAAAGCTTACGGACAATTGAAAATCGGAAATCCGTTGGATGAAACTAATCACGTTGGTCCGCTTATCGACAAATCTGCAGTAAAACAATATCAAGATTCCATCGATAAATGTAAATCGGAAGGCGGTAAATTTATCGTTGAAGGTGGTGTTTTGGAAGGTGAAAATTACACTTCTGGATGTTACGTAAAACCTTGCATTGCTGAGGTTGAAAACAGTTATGAAATCGTTCAACACGAGACTTTTGCACCAATTCTTTATTTGATTAAATATAAAAATCTGGATGAAGCAATTGCTTTACAGAACGATGTTCCGCAAGGTTTAAGTTCTGCAATTATGACTCAAAACCTAAGAGAAGCAGAATTATTCTTGTCAAACGGAGGTTCAGATTGTGGAATCGCAAACGTGAATATTGGAACTTCTGGAGCAGAAATCGGAGGTGCTTTTGGTGGCGAAAAAGAAACTGGAGGCGGACGAGAATCTGGTTCCGATGTTTGGAAATATTATATGAGAAGACAGACTAACACCATCAATTATACCACAAGCTTACCTTTAGCACAGGGGATTAAATTCGATTTATAAATGAAAAAATGTATTTTTTTAACATTAGCATTTTTATCATTTTTATCTTGTTCTAGAAATGAAGATGATTTCAAAACTCCTCAAAATGAATGTGGAATTGTTACCGCAAAAACATACAATTATCAATTTGATGATGTGACAATATCAACTTCTAGTTTTGATGTCAACTTCAGCAAGTTCACTTTTGAATATGATTCTCAAAAAAGGATCAATAAAGTAATAGGAAGTTTAGTTGCAGGTTCATCAGGAGATCTAGGTGCTTTCTATCTAAGTAATATTGCATCAGACGAAATCACATACTCAGGAAATACAGTTTCAGTTAAAGTTTCAGTAAATATGACAACAAGGCCTTATGATAAAGAATTTGTTATTGATAATGGTAAAATTATAAGTCGAAAAGTTACTTCAAAATATCCCTTTTTAAATTCTGATCCAGTAATTTATACATATGGATATTCAGGTAATCAAATTCTGGAAAAAACAAATGACAGACTTATAAAAACTTTGACTGTTGAAAATGGAAATCTTACCAAAGTTATAAAATGGAGGTATGATTTAAATGGAAATGTCAATGGAAAAATTGAAGTTGTCTATTCTGATTATGATACTCAGGAAAATCTTCTAAAAGGAAAATTCTTTATTAATGGTGCTTTTTATATGGCATTCTCCAAAAATATTTATCATAAGACTGATTCTAAATCTTATGATTTGGAAAATGGAGTATATGTTTTTAATGGGAATTTTTATAATGCAACTTTTGTCCCTACACAAACGTCAAATTATTTTGAAAAAAACTGTAATTAAAAATACAAAATATGATAACAACCAACGAAAATAAAGTAAAAGAAACACTCGGAAAACACATCCTTGCAGATGGTTTCGATTTTGTAATGGATTATGAAAAATCCCATGGTTCCTACATCGTAGACTGTTTGACTGGCAAAGAATATCTCGATATGTTTTCTATGTTTGCATCCGCTTCTGTTGGATATAATCATCCTTACATTTTGGAAAAAGCCAATTGGCTGGGGAAAATGGCGATTTACAAACCAACGCTTAGTGATGTTTATCTTCAGGAATATGCTGATTTTATGGACGTTTTTTCCAGAGTGGCGATTCCAAAAGAATTGCCTTATTGCTTTTTCGTAGAAGGTGGCGCTTTGGCTGTTGAAAATGCTTTGAAGACTGCTTTTGATTGGAAAACCAGAAAAAACTGGCAAAAGAATATTGAAAAAGAAGCGGGGATGGTTATCCATTTCAAACAATCTTTCCACGGAAGAAGTGGTTATACATTATCATTGACCAACACTTCTGATCCAAGAAAACATCAATATTTTCCAAAATTCGATTGGCCAAGAATTACCAATCCAAAACTGAATTTCCCAATTACAGATGATAATCTGGAAGAAACCATCAAGCACGAGCAATTGGCATTATTGCATATCCAAGAAGCGATTTTGGCGAATCCTGATGAAGTGGCTTGCGTGATTATCGAACCAATCCAAGCGGAAGGTGGAGACAATCATTTCAGAAACGAATTTTTTACTGAACTAAGAAGAATTTGTGATGAGAACGAAATCCTTTTAATCCTTGACGAGGTTCAAACTGGAATCGGAATGACGGGAAAAATGTGGGCTTTCCAACATCTTGACATTATTCCTGATGTGATTACTTTTGGAAAGAAAACTCAGGTTTGTGGAATCCTTGCTAACAAAGAAAAGTTGGATGAAGTAGAACTTCACGTTTTCCAAGAAAGCTCTAGAATCAATTCTACTTTTGGAGGTAATTTCATCGATATGCTTCGTTTTCAATTGGTTTTAGAAATTATTGAAAATGAAAATCTAGTAGAGAATTCTAGAGTTGTAGGCGAGTTTTTGTTAAATGGTTTGAAGCAATTAGAACAAAAATATCCAAACCATATTTCTTCGGCAAGAGGAAAAGGTTTGATGTGCGCTTTTGACTTGAAAGATGGAGAAAGCAGAGAATGGCTGAGAAGCAAACTTTACGATGAAGGAATTATCATTCTAACTTGTGGTGACCAGTCTTTGAGATTCCGTCCGCATCTTAATGTAACGAAAGAAGAAATCCAGATTATTTTAGATAAAATTAATTCAATATTTGAGAATTTAATATAAGGAATTTTAGATTTTGATATTTTTTTCATAAATTGCTATGCTTTAACAAAATCAAAATCAAAAATTATGGATGCAACAACTAGAGTAGCTGTCTACGAAAGTAGCAGTCCACAGGAGATTCAGCTTATGAAATCTAAGCTGGAAGATGCAGGAATCAAATGTGATGTTGAAAATTCTTACTTAAGTTTTCTATCAACTCCCACTGCAACCAATACTTTTATTAAAGTTGATATCAATGAAGAGAAAAGAGCGTTTGATATCATTGATGAATATTTAAAATCAAATCAAAATTGATTTCATATTTTTAAATTTTACGTTTTACAGAAGTCGGGTTCAAATTGATTTGAGCCCGATTTTTTTATTTTAAATTTTCAATAAGTTTTTAATATTTGTTCAGGTAAAATCCTTATCATTGTAATCCGAATGGGGAATTAGCTCATCTGGCTAGAGCGTTAGACTGGCAGTCTAAAGGTGACGGGTTCGATCCCCGTATTCTCCACATAGTTTTAAACTTCTGAAATTCAGAAGTTTATTTTGTTTTATGGCAAGAAATTTGTATTCATTATTTCAAATATTCGAGTTCATAGAAACCTGATTATTGATTAAAGGGGGCACTAGTTGCCCTCTTAATTTTTTATACTGCATCGAATAATTCGTAGTAAAAAATATTATCAATTCTAAATTTCTTCTAAATTCAAAATATAAATTCGCTGAAGAAAAATTCCGATATTTATAAAATAGAACTACTGATGAAAATCCTGATTATAGAAGACGAAACCGAATTGGCAAAAAGTGTTGCAGAATACCTTTCCGAAGAGAACTATCTGTGTGAGTTTGCAGAGACTTTCACCGAAGCGATGTATAAAATAGAAACGTTTCAGTACGATTGCATTATCCTCGACATTATGCTTCCCGACGGCAACGGACTCAAAATTTTGGAAGAGTTGAAATCTCAAAATAAACAAGACGGCGTCATCATTGTTTCGGCGAAAAATGCTTTGGATGATAAAATAAAAGGCTTACAATTAGGGGCAGACGATTATCTTACAAAACCGTTTCATTTGTCGGAATTGATGGCAAGAATTTATTCTATAATAAGGAGAAAGCAGTTTAACAATTCTAATATCATTACTCAAAATGAATTACAAATTGACCTTTTATCCAAAACCGTTTCTGTTAATAATGAAGTGATTGCATTGACAAAAAAAGAGTTTGATTTGCTGATTTATTTTATCGGGAATAAAAATAAAGTCATTTCAAAAAGTACTTTAGCAGAGCATCTTTCCGGAGATTTTGCAGATATGTTGGATAATCACGATTTTGTGTATGCCCACGTTAAAAATTTAAAGAAGAAATTAAATGATGCAGGCTGTGGACAATACTTAAAAACAGTTTACGGAACTGGCTACAAATGGGAAAATTCTTAACTTACAACTGATTTGAAACCGCTACTTAGTAAAACCACCAAACCCTTCATCATCTATGTCCTGATTATTCTGGTCATCAGTATTCCTGCGTATTATCTGGTGGTTGATGCCATCTGGAAGCACGAGTTGGATGAACATAATGATATTGTTGCCAGAAAAACAACTTCCCAAATCAATAGTTTGAAGTTGACTGAGGAAAAACTGATTGAAACTATACAACTTTGGAACGATGTCCAACCCAGTACTAATATCCGGAAATTAGAAAAAAATGATAACCTAAAAGACAGCATTTTCATTGTAGAAAAACCTCACGACTTTCTGGATTTTGAAGATATCGACAGATTCAGATGCTTGTCAAAGATTATTTATCTCAATCAAAAACCTTATCGCTTCAACATAGAAACCAATATCGAAGAATCTCAGGAAACTATTTTTTTCATCTCGGTGACGACAGTTATTCTTTTTATTCTGATTGTCGGCGGATTATTAGTTCTTAACAGAAGACTTTCAAAATCCGTTTGGAAACCTTTTCGAAATACTTTAGACAAATTAAAGACCTTCAATCTAAATCAACAAACTAAGATTGAATTTTCTAAAACAGATGTTTCCGAATTTGATGAACTTAATCAATCATTAAGTAAGCTGATAGAACAAAATATTTCGGTTTACAAAACACAGAAAGAGTTTACGGAAAACGCTTCTCACGAGTTGCAGACACCTTTAGCGATTCTGAAAAATAAACTCGATATTCTTTTACAAAATCAAGATTTGACGGAAAAACAATATCAAATTGCCGAAGAAATGAACCGCGCTTTGTCCAGAAGTTCCAGAATTAATAAAAACCTTTTATTATTAGCAAAAATTGATAATAAGCAATTTGAGAATTCTGAAATACATCTGGACGAATTACTGAATCAAAGTATGGAAATTCTGCAGGAACATTTTGAACAAAAAAACATCTCTGTAAAAACTGAAATTTCTGATAATGTAAAAGTTAATGGAAACATTGGATTGACCGAAGTTTTGATTAATAATTTGATTTTAAACGCTATTCGACATACTTCAATTAATGGTTCAATTTTGATCAGATTAAGCCAATCTGAGTTTGAAGTATCCAATTCCGGAACAGAAAAATTGAATTCAGATTTGCTGTTCAAAAGATTTTCAAGATTCTCCAAAGACAATAATGGTAGCGGACTTGGGCTTGCCATTGTCCAAGAAATCTGCAAATCTCAGAACTGGACTATCGATTACAGATTCGAAAATAATAATCATATTTTTTCGGTAAAACTGTAAATTCTAAATTTCTTCTAAATTGAGTATCATCTTTACACGTTTTTAAACGCGTAAAAAGTAATGATTCTTAAAAAATTTAAACAAATATTTGACAGCAGATTTGCTGTATTATTCTCAATTTTAAGTTTATATATTTTATTTTCAACCCTTATCAGAATTGGATTTTTGTTCTGGTCTTCTAAGGATTTAGATTTTAATTTGTTCTATATTTTAAGGGCATTTTTCACCGGATTTTGTTATGATTTTGCGGTTGGGACATTGTTTTTGCTGCTGTATTCGGTTTATCTTTTGGTTTTTCCGAAACGATGGGTTGGTTCCAGATTCGATAAGATTTTCACTTATGTTTATCTGACGATTGTCCTACTCATCATCTATTTCAGCTTGTTGGCGGAGATTCCTTTTTGGGATGAATTTGGCGTGAGATTTAATTTTATTGCGGTTGATTATCTGATCTATACTTACGAAGTTATTTCCAATATCAACGAATCTTATCCGTTGCCATTAATCATTTTTGTATTAGTTGCCTTGATTATTTTAACATTCGTTTTCCTTCAAAAAAGAAAGATATTCAGAAATACATTTTCAGACAAAAGACCGATTTCAAAACGATTCGCTCTTTTTTCTTTATTGATTCCGGCTTTAATTTTAAGTTTAATATTGAAAAACAAACAGGCAGATTTCAGCAACAATTTAATTTTAAATGAATTAGGAAAAAACGGAACATTTTCATTTTTCACCGCTTTCAAATCCAATGAACTAGACTACGAAACTTTCTATCCGAAAATTGATGATAAAGAGGCGTATTCTGTTCTGAAGAAAAATCTTTTACAGGAAAATCAGGCTTACGCTACCAACAAATGGGACGATATTTCCAGAATTACAAAATCTGATAATGAGCAACGCCCGAATGTCATTCTGATTGCAATAGAAAGTTTCAGCGGAGATTTTCTGAAAGCTTTCGGAAACAAAGATAATCTGACTCCAAATTATGATAAATTGGCTAACGAAGGCATTTTGTTTACCAATCTTTACGCGACCGGAACCAGAACTGTGCGTGGAATGGAAGCTTTGACTTTGTCCGTTCCTCCGACGCCGGGGAACAGTATTGTGAGAAGACCTGATAATCAGAATTTGTTTTCTGTGGCTACTATTTTTAAAGAGAAAAATTATCAGCCTTATTTCATTTACGGTGGCGACGGTTATTTTGATAATATGAATAATTTTTTCGGAGGACAAGGTTTTGATATTGTGGACAGAAACCGTGGAAATCCTTTGTCAGACGATATCAAAACACAACGTTTCAATATTTCCGACAACGAAGTGAGTTTTGAAAATGCGTGGGGAATTTGTGATGAAGATTTGTACAAACAATCGATTAAATACGCTGATAAAAGCAGTAAATTAAACAAGCCGTTTTTCCATTTTGTGATGACGACTTCCAATCATAAGCCTTACACTTTTCCAGCCGGAAAAATCGACCTTCCGCAAGGTGACAGAAATGGAGCTGTAAAATATACCGATTATGCTTTGGGGAAATTTTTGGCTGATGCAAAAACGAAACCTTGGTTTAAAAACACAGTGTTCGTCATCGTTGCCGACCATTGTGCGAGCAGTGCAGGAAAATGGGAAATCAATATCGATAAGCATCATATTCCTGCGATTATTTACAATCTTCCTCAAAAAGCAGAGAAAATCAATCGTCTGACTTCTCAGATTGATTTGATGCCGACTTTATTCGGTTATCTCGGTTGGAATTACACGACAAGCTTGTACGGAAAAGATATTAACCAAACTAAAATTGGCGACGAACGTGCTTTTATTGGAAATTACAGAACTTTGGGAATGTTGAAAGGCAATATTTTCACTCAGATTGATGACAGAAAAAAGGTAAAACAATTTACCGTAAAAGATTCTGACAAGTCTTTGAAAGAAATTAAATCTAAAAATTCACAACTAGTTTCTGAGACAATTTCTTATTATCAAACCGCGAGTGAAAGATTTAAAAACGGAAAAATGAAAGCGAAATAGTTTTCTTCAAAATATCTTCTAAATCAGGTTGCACCTTTGTAAAGTAAAATTTATGGTGTAACCTTTTTTATTTAGACCAAACCACAAAAGTCACAAAAGTTTTATAGTGGATGTAATTTCTAAAAAGTAAAAAAAAGAAATACTAAACTAAGCTTTTTACTTTTTTATTCTTTAAAAGCATTTTTTCTTTTGTGCCTTTTGTGGTGAAAAATAAAATTCAAGCTCTTGTTCTGTAACCTTTTTTATTAGTAAAAATGATTGTTGAAGTTATTTTATTGTTCTTCGGAACCATTCTCGCATTCTGGCTGAGTGCGATTTGCGGAGGCGGTGCTAGCCTTATTTTAATCCCAATTTTAAACCTTTTGTTGCCAGCTTCTGTTGTTCCGTTTTCATTGACAATCGGGACGTTTACAAGTTCGGTTTCAAGAATTGCGGTTTTCAAAAAACACATCAACTGGAAGATTTTCTTTTGGTTTGTTCCGTTTTCGATTCCTGCGGTTTTGATGGGCGCTTACCTCATCAAATATATCAATCCTAATTATCTTCAATTAATTGTCGCTTTTTTCCTCATTGCCAATGTTCCTCAACTTTTCAAAAAAGTAAAGAACGACGAAACCGATGAAAAAGCGTCTCCGAAATATGTTTTGGCAATCATCGGTTTTCTGGCAGGATTTGTTTCCGGAATTACTGGCGCCATCGGATTGTTATTTAATCGCTTTTATTTGAAGTTTGGCTTAAAAAAAGAAGAAATTGTTGCAACTCGTGCGGCGAATGAAGTTTTTCTGCATCTCATCAAGCTTGTCATTTATATTTCTCTGGGATTGTATTCTAATCTTGCTTTATGGCTGGGATTAGCGATTGCTGTGGCGACGATTATTTCATCTTATACGGTCAAATATATTCTTCCTTACCTCAGTGAAAATCTCTTCAGAAAAATCGGTTACGGCGCAATGGTTGTCGCCGGAATTACTTTATTGATTGGCACTTCTGATAAAATTATCCAGCAAGATAAATTGGGCATTACGATTGCAAAAAGTGAATCGATTATCTCGTGGAGGTCGACAGATTTTGTGATTGAATTTGCCTTCGATGACGGTTTGGAAATCGAAAGACCGATTCGTCCCGAAGAATTACCCAATCATCTTAAAACCAAATACGCTGCTCTGAAAAATCATTATGATGTCATTCATCTGGAAAAGGTTTTCACTTTCCGAAACGAACCTTCCTACGAATTCTATTGTTACAAAGACAATCAGCTTACCAAATTTGAAAGTTAATTTAGAATTTATTATATATGAAACTAATATTCTCAGGCATATTAATTATATTATTAAGTTCTAAAAACGTTTTGGCTCAGGACAGTTTAGCTGTAAAAAAAGATTCTATTGACAGTGTTTCTATTGCTCATTTACCTTTCGACAAAGCTTATCAATTCAGTTACAAGAAGCTGATTATTCCCACTGTTTTTATAAGTTACGGCGTTGCAACTTTGAAAATTGACAAATTAAAACAGCTCAATTTCTCCACAAGAAACGAAATCAATGAGCATAAGCCAGACCATATCCGACTGGATAATTACACGCAATTTGCTCCTGCCGTTTTGGTTTATGGATTGAATGCTTTTGGAGTTGAGGGAAAACATAATTTCCGAGACAGAAGCATCATTTACGGCACATCATTATTATTGACATCCGCAATTGTAATGCCTACAAAACATTTGGCAAAAGAAGAAAGACCCGATCAATCCAGTCGGTTGTCGTTTCCTTCCGGTCACACGGCTTTTGCTTTTGCATCAGCACAATTTATGTACAGAGAATATAAGGATACTAATTTCTGGTTGGGCATTTCCGGTTATTCTTTTGCAGTTTTCACCGGTGTTTACAGAATGTTGAATGACAAACATTGGTTCAGTGATGTGGTTGCTGGCGCAGGAATTGGGATTTTATCAACGGAAGCTTCTTACTGGTTGTATCCAAAAATTAATAAGTTATTAACAGGAAAAAATAAGAATTCTTCAACGATGGTTATGCCTTTCTATCAGAATAAAACGGCAGGAATTGGGTTGGTGAAAAATTTTTAAAGACATTAATTTCATTTAGTTTATGAATTAATAAATCTAGATTTCATTTCAAACTCTTGTTTAATTTAGATAAGTATCCTATTTTTGTTAAGTTATCGGAAAAATGAATGCTAATTGAGGAAAAACTATTTTTTAAATTGAATTAAATGAAAAAATCTGTACTACTCATACTTTTCTCGATATTGATGGTGTCTTGTGGAACTTCTAAATCCGCAAAAAAATATTCTTATAAAAAAACAACAACTTATAAATCTGCCAATCTCAAAAAACTGAATTCCAATTATTCAGGAAATGTTTCAGGAACCAGAGCTTCTGTTATTAATGATGCGGAACATTATCTGGGAACACCTTATAAATATGCAGGCAATACAAAAGCAGGCTTTGACTGTTCCGGTTTGGTCTGCAAAGTTTTTGATGAAAATAATATTAAAATGCCAAGACGTTCCGCAGATCAAGGTAAAGAAGGGATTTCTGTTGATGTTTCCAGAGTAAAACCTGGTGATCTTCTCTTTTTTGCCACAGCAGGCGGCTCTTCAGTAAGTCACGTAGGGATTGTTAATGAAATTCTCAATGGAGAGGTTACATTTGTACATTCTTCTACATCCAAGGGCGTTATCATTTCTTCTTTAAATGATGCTTATTGGAATAAAGCATTTCTTTTTGCTAGAAGTGTTCTATAATTTATTATTTTTGCCTAGGAATATAATGATGAAGTTCAATAATTTTTTATTGGACTTTTTTATTTTATTAAAATCAATTATTAATCAATTATAACTAAGAAATGTCTTTACAGGAAAAAATTGAAAAAGCTTGGGATAACCGCGAACTTTTGAAAGAAGAAGAATATCAAAATGCCGTAAGAGAAGTTGTTGCTAAACTAGATGCAGGAGAACTAAGAACAGCAGAGCCAACGGAAAACGGATGGCAAATCAATGAATGGGTAAAGAAAGGTGTGGTGATGTATTTCCCAATCCAAACAATGGAAACTATAGAAGTAGGTCCTTTCGAATTCCACGATAAAATTCCTTTGAAGAAAAATTATGCAGAAAAAGGTGTAAGAGTTGTTCCTCACGCCATCGCAAGACACGGATGTTTTGTAGCAAGCGGAGTAATTATGATGCCTTCTTACGTTAATATCGGAGCTTATGTAGATTCAGGAACTATGGTTGATACTTGGGCCACTGTAGGAAGTTGTGCTCAAATTGGTAAAAATGTTCACTTGAGCGGAGGAGTTGGAATCGGTGGAGTTTTGGAACCATTGCAAGCGGCACCTGTAATTATCGAGGATGATGCGTTCATTGGTTCTCGTTGTATTGTTGTAGAAGGTGTTCGTATTGGTAAAGAAGCTGTTCTTGGAGCGAATGTTTGTTTGACAATGTCAACTAAAATCATTGATGTAACCGGTGATGAACCTGTAGAAATGAAAGGTTATGTTCCAGAACGTTCCGTAGTGATTCCTGGAAGCTATACTAAGAAATTCCCGTCTGGAGAATACCAAGTTCCTTGTGCTTTGATTATCGGAAAAAGAAAGGAATCGACAGACAAAAAAACATCCTTGAATGATGCGTTGAGAGAAAATAATGTAGCAGTTTAAATTAAAAAATCCTTAATTTCCAAAGCCAATAGCAAAAAGCAATTCGCCATAAGCAAATTATTGATTTTAAACTTATATTTGTCATTTTAATGAGAATTAAATTTCTTGTTAGGATGACATTTTTAATTAATAACCTAAGACAACATTGAAAGATAAGTTATTGAAATTGATTTCCGATTACAGAATTATTTTTGTAATCTACATTATAGTCTCCGCCGTTACAGCTTACAGTAAATACAAAAGAGGAACAGGCGGTTACAACAACTACTTGATTTTCAAAGGGGTTTTTTACAACACGTTGCAGGAGAAAAATATTTTTCTGCAATATCCCGATTTGTTTTTTGACAGCAATCATTACGGCGTATTTTTCAGTCTATTGATTGCACCTTTTGCAATGTTGCCAGATGGTTTTGGTGCTGTTCTATGGAACGTTGCGATTACTTTGGTTTTTCTTTATGCCATTTACAAACTTCCATTTTCTGACAGAAAAAAATCTTTTTTCGCCTGGCTTTGTCTTCAGGAATTCATCACTGCAGCGACCTATTTTCAGTTTAATATTATTTTGACCGGATTGTTGATGTTGTCAGCGATTTACATTTATGAAAGGAAAGAAACGCAATCTGCATTTTCAATTCTCATTGGAACCTTTGTTAAAGTTTATGGAATTGTTGGTTTATCGGCTTTCTTTTTCATTAAAAATAAATTTAAATTTATCTTAAGTTTTATCATTATTGCAATCCTGTTTTTTGTTTTACCAATGCTTATTTCCAGCCCGAAATTTGGTGTCCAATCCTATATCGATTGGTATGTTTCTTTGTCTGGGAAAAATCTGGAAAATCAAGCGTTGGGCACACGTCAGGATTATTCGTTAATGGGCGTTGTAAGAAGGGTTTTAGGTAATGCAGATATTTCGAATCTCATATTTTTAATTCCAGGATTTATAATATTTATGACGCCTTATTTTAGAATTAAACAATATAAAAATCTTAGTTTTCAATTGATGATTTTAGCCTCAACGCTATTGTTTGTCGTGCTTTTCTAACAGAAAATATCCGGAAGAAATTTCCTATTTCAAGAAAAAAACATCAGAGATTTTTTACCAGTTTCTATCCAAAATTTCTGATGTCGATTTGAAAAAAGGCGGCGGCTCCGATTTCCGATTGATGGATGCTAATGTTATCCAATCTTTCAGAAATTTTAACGAAGACGATTTGTTTCTCAGAGGATTAACGAGCTGGATGGGCTACAAACAAACCACAGTCCAGTTTCTTGCAGGTGCCAGAATTGCCGGCGAAAGCAGCTATAATCTTAAAAAAATGATGAAGTTTGCTTTTACGGGAATAACCGCTTTTAGTGTGAAACCATTGTACCTTGCGGCGTATTTGGGATTTATATTTTCGGCTTTTTCAGTAATTGGTTATGCGATTTATGTCATTGAATCTTTTGTCTCAGGAACAGAAATCTCAGGTTGGGCATCGCTCATTATGACCATCGTTTTTTTTGGTGGTTTACAATTGATTATCTTGGGAATATTCGGAATTTATTTGGGTAAAATTTTCAAACAAGTCAAAGAAAGGCCCAATTATATTATTCGCTCGAAAAATTTTTAGGATTTAGTTTTTTATCGCAAAGATTTTCTGATTTCTTAAAAAATCTTCGCATTAAGATTCAATTATAATACATTTGCAAATATCAATTATTAAATGATTTTACTAAGTTTCGACATCGAAGAATTTGATATGCCTTTGGAATATAACGGCGAGATTCCTTTGGAAGAACAATTGGCTGTTTCCAGAAAAGGACTTCAGAATATTCTTAGAATCCTGAAAGAGAATCAAATCAAAGCGACTTTTTTTTCAACGGTAGTTTTTGCTGAGAATAACCAAGATTTGGTTCAACAATTACTTTCTGAAGGTCACGAGCTGGCTTCTCACACTTGGTTTCATTCGGATTTTGAGGAGAAACATTTGGCGGAATCAAAACAGCAATTAGAAAGATTATTTGATACAAAAGTGGTTGGGCTAAGAATGCCGAGAATGAGTCCGGTTTCGGAAGATGCAGTTTCTGATGCAGGATATTTTTATAATTCTTCTATCAATCCAACTTATTTACCTGGAAGATATAATAATTTCAAGGTTAGTCGAAAACCATTTTGGCAGAAGAAAGTGTTGCAATTTCCGGCTTCGGTTTCTACGATGTTTAGAGTTCCTTTGTTTTGGTTAAGTTTTCATAACTTTCCACTTTGGATTTATAAATTGTTGTCCAAATTATCATTAAGTTCAACAGGATTTTTGAATATTTACTTTCATCCTTGGGAATTTGCAGACATTTCAAATCCAAAATATAAACTGCCGGCATTTACTTTTAAAAATACAGCAGAATCGATGGAAAGTCGTTTCGATGATTTTATTAAATGGGCAAAAAAAAATAATTATCAGTTTTCTACAACCAGAGATTTTTTGGAAAATTGGACTCAAAAAAATAAAAATTAATGAAGATTGCTTACGACGCCAAACGTATTTTTTCCAGCTGGTCTGGTTTAGGAAATTATTCCCGCGATTTGGTTCGGGTTTTATCCACATATTTTCCGGATAATCAATATTTATTATTCAATAAAAAAAAATCTGAACGAGGCGAAGCAATATTAAAATTGCCCAATGTGACTTTCGTCCAGACAACAAAAGGAACATTTTCCCGACAGCTCAAAACCGGAATCGATGCTCAAAATAATGATGCGGACATTTTCCACGGTTTGTCAGGCGAATTGCCTTTGCGATGGAACAAAAAACCAATTAAAAAAGTCGTTACCATCCACGATTTGATTTTCGAAAGATATCCAGAATATTACACATGGATTGACCGGAAAATCCACTTTTGGAAATTCAAAAAAGCAGCGCAATCTGCGGATAAAATTATTGCAATTTCGGAACAGACCAAGAAAGATGTTATCCATTATCTGAAAGTTCCGGAAAGTAAAATCGAAGTAGTTTATCAAGGTTGTCACGCTAGTTTCAAGGAAAAACAATCTGAGAGGATTCTTAATCAAATCAAAGAAAAATTCAATCTTCCAGAAAGATTTATTTTGAATGTCGGAACGATTGAGCCAAGAAAAAATCTTTTGAACGTTGTCAAAGCACTTAAGAATAGTCACATTCCGATAGTTGTGGTTGGAGCAAAAAAGCCAAAATATTTCAAACTAATCGAGAAAGAGATTAAAAAAGGAAAAGTAGAAGTTCAATTTCTTTCAGGTGTTTCTATGGAAGAATTGGCTGGGATTTACAAACTTGCAGAAATTTTTATCTACCCGAGTTTTTTCGAAGGTTTTGGAATTCCTGTTATCGAAGCGTTGTTCTCAGAAACTGTTGTGATTACAAGCAATACAAGTTGTTTACCCGAAGCCGGCGGATCAGATTCTGTTTATGTCAATCCAAAAAGTGTTGAAGATATCAAAGCTAAAATTCTTTTTCTGTGGGAAAACGAATCCGAGAGAAATCGTCGTGCAGAAAAAGGATTACAGTTTGTTCAAAAATTCAATGATGAGGTGATTGCTGATGAGATTATGAAGGTTTATAAAAGTTTGGTTTAATTGAATTTAAATTTTTATAATGGCTTCGAGAGCCTCAGCCTGACAAAACCTTCAACCATCAACTGACACCCAACAACTAATAATTCCTCTCCCCAAAAATAGCAGAGCCAACTCTTACAGAATTAGAACCAGATTCTATTGCTAAAGGAAAATCTCCACTCATTCCCATTGATAAAGTTTCTAATGGTTTTAGTTGAGATAATTCATCAAAAAGGTTTTTGAGAATAGAAAATTCTTCACGGATTTGGGTTTCATCGTCTACAAAACTTGCCATTCCCATTAAACCTTTTATTTCAATATTTGGAAAATTTCCTTCAAGATATTGGTTGAAAATGTTTTTTGCTTCATCAACTGTCAATCCGAATTTTGTTTCCTCCTTTGCGATTTTAACTTGAAGCAAAACGTTGATTTTCCGATTGTTTTTAAGCGCTTCTTTATCAATTTCTTTCAAAAGTTTTTCGCTGTCAACGCTTTCTATCATTGAGATAAATCCTGCAATGTATTTCACTTTATTGGTTTGAAGATGTCCAATCAAATGCCATTCGATATCGTTGGGAAGAACAGGTTGTTTTTCCAGTAATTCCTGAACTTTATTCTCTCCAAAAGCACGTTGTCCCAAATCATAAACCTCTTTTATTTTTTCAGCTGGATTGTTTTTGGAAACCGCAACCAATTTTACATTTTGTGGAAGTTGGGAAAGTATTGCTTGATAATTTTGTTGGATTGACATTAGAATTGAATTTAAAATCTGATGCAAAAATAGAGATTAATTACGTTATAAAATCAGTTTAAGAATTGGTCTAAAATTCGTAACTTTGAGGAAATTTTTATTCGAATAATAATCACAAAGATATGAGTCAATTTGATGTAACCGTTATCGGTTCTGGTCCTGGCGGATATGTAGCAGCAATCAGAGCTGCACAATTGGGTTTCAAAACAGCAATTATTGAGAAATATCCTACGTTGGGCGGAACTTGTCTTAACGTGGGTTGTATCCCTTCCAAAGCTTTGCTTGACAGTTCTGAACATTTCGAAAAAGCAAAACACGAGTTTGCTGATTACGGAATCATCATCAACGAGCCGAAAGTAGATTTGGCAAAAATGATTGAACGTAAAAATGGAGTAGTAGAGCAAACAACAAAAGGAATCAACTTCCTGATGGACAAAAACAAAATCACTGTTTTTGAAGGTGTTGGAAGCTTCGAATCTGCAACTCAAATCAAAGTGACGAAAAACGACGGTTCTTCAGAAATCATTGATTCAAAATATACAATTATCGCAACTGGTTCTAAGCCATCTAGTTTGCCATTTATTACATTAGATAAAGAAAGAATCATCACTTCTACAGAAGCTTTGAACTTGAAAGAAATTCCAAAACATTTGGTAGTTATCGGTGGTGGTGTTATTGGTCTTGAGTTGGGGTCAGTTTATTTGAGATTAGGTTCTCAAGTAACTGTGGTGGAGTTTATGGACAAAATCATCCCAGGAATGGACGGCGCTCTTTCCAAAGAATTACAAAAAGTTCTTAGAAAACAAGGAATGAAATTCGAACTTTCTACGGCGGTTTCTGCAGTGGAGAGAAACGGAGATTCTGTAAAAGTAACCGCTAAAAACAAAAAAGGCGAAGAAGTAAACTTCGAGGGCGATTATGTTTTGGTTTCCGTTGGCAGAAGACCATACACAGACGGACTTGGTTTGGAAAAAGCAGGTGTAGAACTGGACGAAAGAGGAAGAGTAAAAACCAACGACCATTTGCAGACGAATGTTTCTAACATTTACGCCATTGGTGACGTTGTCAAAGGTGCAATGTTGGCTCACAAAGCGGAAGAAGAAGGAACTTTGGTAGCTGAAATTTTAGCTGGACAAAAGCCTCATATCAATTATAATTTAATTCCGGGCGTAGTTTACACTTGGCCAGAAGTTGCTGGTGTTGGTAAAACAGAAGAGCAACTGAAAGAAGAAGGTGTGGCTTACAAAGTAGGAAGTTTCCCAATGAGAGCTTTAGGAAGAAGCCGTGCAAGTGGAGACACAGACGGATTTGTGAAAATTATCGCTGACGAAAAAACGGACGAAATTCTAGGTTTCCACATGATTGGCGCAAGAGCAGCGGATTTGGTTGCAGAAGGCGTTATCGCAATGGAGTTCCGCGCCAGTGCAGAAGATATCGCAAGAAGTTCACACGCACACCCAACTTACGCAGAAGCTGTAAAAGAAGCTGCTTTGGATGCGACTGGAAAGCGTACAATTCATATGTAATATTTTACTTCAATACATTTATAAAGAGAAGCAGTTTTGCTTCTCTTTTTTGTTTTTAAAAATAATTATAACAGAATATCTGAAATCTAATGTCTAATATCTAACATCTAATCTCTTTTTTGTTCTTACTTTTGTTAAAATTTTGGTTATGATAAAAGAACTGGATAAAGATTTCACAAGTCTTAATGAATATATTAGAGGACTCAAACCGAGTAAAATTTTTATTCTGGTGGATGAAAATACACACGATCACTGTTTGCCAATTTTACTCCCGAATTTGGAAACCGATGCGCCTTTCGAAGTTATCGAGATTGAAGCTGGTGAAGAAAACAAAAATATAGGTACAGCAACACAACTTTGGGAAATCTTCTCCGAAATGGAAGCTGACAGAAAATCACTTCTTATCAATCTTGGAGGAGGCGTTGTAACGGATTTGGGTGGATTTGTCGCTTCAACTTATAAAAGAGGTTTCAAATTCATTAATGTTCCAACAACTTTGCTGTCGATGTGTGATGCATCAATTGGCGGAAAAACGGGAATCGACCATCAATATCTTAAAAATATCATAGGAACATTTGCTTTGCCGGAAGGGATTTTCTTTTATCCAAAATTCTTAGAAACTTTAAAATTTGATGAATTGAGAAGTGGTTTTGCAGAGATGCTAAAACACGGATTGATTGCAGATGCCAATCATTGGAATGATCTAAGTTCATTAATTAAGATTACACCAGAAGATATCGCGCCTTTCATTAATCGAAGTATGGAAATCAAAAATGAGGTTGTAGCCAAAGATTTTAAAGAAGAGAATGTTCGTAAGATTCTCAACTTCGGACATACGATTGGGCATGCGGTGGAAAGTCTATTTATGAAAAAAGGAGAATTGATTCCTCACGGTGAAGCAGTTGCTCTCGGAATGATTTGTGAGACGCATTTGGCTCTACTCGCAGGCTTGATAGATGTTGAGGTTTCCTCAACTATTATTGCGAAGATTCAAAGATTTTTCCCTTACATCGATATATCCGAATTTAAGAATGGCGCAATCATAGATTTGATGTTCAATGACAAGAAAAATCAAGATGGAAATATCAATTTTTCATTAATCAATGGAGTTGGTTCTTGCCTTTTTGATCAAAAATTGAGTGCTGATCAAATCATTTTATCCTTAGATTTCTATAAAAATATCAATTCTAACTAGTGTTTTTATTCATAGAATAGCGTTTTTAGTGTCTTGATAATTAGTTGTTTATTATTTTATTTTCTGAAAATGGCTTTTGATTTTAAATTTTTGGCAAAGAATTTGGAAGTATCCCTCCCGTAAAACAAAAATTTAAAATTTGAAATTATGAAAAAGTTATTTTTAGGATTAGGTTTAGTAGCGGGAACATTTGCATTTGCACAAACTAGTCCGTCATTCGGTTTAAAAGGAGGTATGAATGTTTCTTCCCTATCAAAAGATGGAGGGTTGAATGATCAAGAATCCAAAATAGGCTTTAATGCTGGTGTATTTTTAAACGCTCCAATTTCTGAACAGTTTAGCATACAACCCGAAGTTTTGTATAACAATTTAGGTTCAAAAATTACTAGAGAAGCTACAGTAAATAACAATACTTACACTGCAGAATATGCAAGACATCTAGATTATATTTCTGTACCGGTAATGGCTCAGTTCAATGCAACTCCAAATTTTTATATTGAAGCAGGACCACAGTTTAGTTTCCTTGTAGATGCAAGAGATAAATATAAAAACACCAAAAATGGTTCTACTCAAGATGCAGAATCTTACTCTTTAAACAAAGATGATTTTAAAACTTTTGATTTTGGTTTAGGACTTGGTGTTGGTTACTATTTCACACCACAATTTGGTATCAACGCAAGATATACAGCTGGTTTAACTGATATTTATAAAAGTAACAGTACTAGCAATGACAACGTAAAAAACAATGTTTTCCAAGTTGGACTAAACTTTAGATTCAAAAATTAATAATTTATCTTAAAAAGATTATTAAATATTACAAAGACCGATTAATTCGTAGTCATGGTCGGAAGATTTTTCTTCCGACTTTTTATTTTTTTTCACCAAAAAAATAAAAGAACTCAACCTATTGATTATTAGTTAATTAGTTTGTTTTTGCCAGTGCTTTTTCGTATCTTTACGACTGATACTCAATTATTTATGTCAGTTTTTAAAGATCACAAAATATCTCTTAGACACGTTTTAGAATTTATTCCCGAAGCACTTTTAAGTCATCTTTCTGCAAGTACCAAAGTGGATTATTACAGCAAGGTTCTGCACGGTAAAAAAATGTTTTATCTACTTCTTTTCTCTATTTTCGATAATGAAAAATTAAGCCAA
>NZ_QNUG01000018.1 GCF_003385395.1 Epilithonimonas hispanica
ATAATGATTGGCATCATTTGGTTTCCCTACCACTTCTAAAGTCGCTTCCGGATTTTGGGTATTGATGCCGACCTGACCTTGGATTGATACTACTATTAACATGAATAGAAGATGACTCAATTTTTTCATTAGTATTTTGATTAAAAATTCTGTGACAAAATTGGGCGTTAAAACCTTCTAAAACAATAGTATTCAAAGGGTTTTGGCTAAATAAGAATAATCTGGATTAGTTTGGAAACTTAAGAAGATTAAAAAAGAATAAAAAAGATTAATCTGGAATATTCGCTCAAGATAAGAACAATGTAAAAAATGTTGATTAAAAATTCTTCCTTTATAAGAGTAATTTAATAATTCTTTATTAAACAATAAACTACTTAAATTTTGGAAGTATGGAACTAATAGAAATAATATAGTTAAGCAAATTAAATAAAGGATTGCACTATCAATGATTTATACTTAAAGCGAAAGGACGTTAGTTTTAACCTAACGTCCTTTTTGCCTGTAAAAAAATATTTCTGCAACTTACAATTTACTCGCGGTTACATCTAATCTCTCTGGATATAATTTCGAAGAAAATATTTACTAAAATTTCATCCTCTGGATTCTGACAGCATTTAATATAGCTAATAAAGCAACGCCTACGTCTGCAAAAACTGCTTCCCACATTGTGGCTAATCCACCAGCTCCCAAAACCAATACAATAGCTTTCACAGCAAAAGCAAGAAAAATATTTTGCCAAACAATCTTCCGGGTTTGCTTTCCAATATTGATTGCCATCGGTATTTTGCTTGGCTTATCGTCTTGAATGACTACATCTGCGGTCTCAATGGTTGCATCACTTCCTAATCCGCCCATTGCAATACCTACGTCGCTCAGGGCAACAACCGGAGCGTCATTGACGCCGTCTCCAACAAAGGCAACTGTTTCGTTGTGTGATTTGATCTCTTTAACTTTGTTGACTTTATCTTCCGGTAGCAAGTCGCCAAAGGCGTTAGTTATTCCCAGTTGATCTGCAACAAATTGTACAACAGTGCTCTTGTCTCCGCTTAACATCGTTGTTTTTACACCCAAGGCTTTAAGTTTATCAATGCTCAGCTGTGCATCGGCTTTTATACTGTCTGCAATAGTAATGTAGCCTGCAAATTTTCCGTCATATGCGATTGCAATTATTGTATAAACGATCTGCTTAGGGTCAAGATCATATTTGATATTGAATTTATCCATCAATTTAAAATTTCCCACAAGCAAATCTTTTCCGTTGATACTGGCTTTCAATCCGTGCCCAGCAATTTCTTCTGTATTTTCTAATTGTATAGAATGGTCGATTTCGCCGACATATTGATGGATTGCCGTAGCGACCGGATGGGTACTTTTGCTTTCTAAAGCATTTACCATCTTCAGAATTTCATCTTTATTAAATTCAGATTTTAAAGTAACTTCCTGAACTTTAAAGACGCCCTCGGTCATTGTTCCGGTCTTGTCCATTACCACATTTTTAATATTGGCGATAATGTCTAAAAAATTACTTCCTTTAAACAGTATACCGTTCTTTGAAGCTGCGCCAATTCCGCCGAAATAACCTAGAGGAATGCTAATAACCAAAGCGCAAGGACAAGAGATAACCAAGAACACTAATGCTCTGTAAAGCCAGTCACGGAAAACATAATTTTCCACGAACAGATATGGTAGTAGGCATATCAGTATTGCGAGTCCGACGACAATGGGTGTATAAATCCTTGCGAATTTTCGAATAAAAAGTTCGGTAGGTGCCTTCTGAGCCGTCGCATTTTGTACTAATTCCAGAATTTTGCTCAACTTACTGTCTTCGTAAGCAGTTGTCACTTTTACCTGAGCAATAGTCTGCAGATTGATCATTCCAGCAAGCACGCTCTCACCTTTGTTTTTGGTATCAGGCTTACTCTCACCAGTTAATGCAGCGGTATTGAACGATGCGGATTCACTTACCAACTCTCCGTCCAGAGCCAGCTTCTCTCCTGATTTTAGCTGTACAATATCCCCAATTTTCGCCTGTTTAGCAGGGATGGTCTTTGATTGGTTACCTTCCAGAATGGTCACTTCATCAGGACGCTGATCCAACAATGCTTTGATATTATTCTTTGCTCTCGAAACAGCAAGTGTCTGGAAAACCTCTCCTACACTGTAGAATAACATAACAGCAACCCCTTCCGGATATTCTCCGATTGCAAATGCGCCTATAGTAGCAATGCCCATTAGAAAAAATTCCGAAAAAACGTCACCTTTGGCAATGCTTTCATACGCTTCTTTTAGAACGGGTAGACCCACAGGCAAATAAGCCACCGCATACCATACGATCCGTACCCAGCCTTTAAACCACTCCTGCGGAAAAAAGTTATCCAGTACGATCCCTATCAAAAGTATAACCAGAGAAACAATTGCTGGTAAAAACATTTGAAATGTATTTTTCTCACCATCGTTATGGTCGTGTCCATCATCGTCACTGTGCGTTTCAGATTTATTATTCTCTGTAGAGCAGCAGCTATCGTTATTAAGCAATTTTTTGGCACCTGCGTCTTTGAAAATTTTGCCTTCCTGCGCTGTACAACAAAGCTGGTTTCCTTCCTCGTCGTAAATATGTTTGTGTTCCATTACAGTTATTTTAAAAATTTAATCTTCGTGTTCACCTGAATTACTCAGTTTAGCATTGACAAAAAATGCGCCTTTTACTACTATTTCAGCATTTGCCGGAATTTCATTGACAGCTGTAATCGCCGTGTAACCCATATCAGAAGAACCTTTCACAACTTCTATCTTTTCGAAATTAGTCATTTTTTCTTCTTTGTTAGATATTTTCTTTTCATTTAAATGTTCATCTTCTCCCTCTTCTTGATGCTCTTCAGCCTTTTTATCTGTTTTGATAAAAATGAAATATTTGCTGTCCGCTTCTACAATAGCTTCATTGGGAACCGCAGGCGTAGTACTTTTATCGAGACTTACGATTCCTGTGATATTCATTCCGTCGATCAATCCTGATTTGTTTCCCGTTACAGAACAGTGTACCGAGATTGTTTTGCTGTCGTTTTCAAAGGATGAACCAATGCTGTAGATTTTGGCATCGTACTCGGTTTCAGGATTATTTGTTAATTTAAAATGAACGATTTGTCCCACTTTCACTTTTGGTAGATCCTTTTCAAAAACCTGCAAATCAAGATGCAGGGAACCATTATCTATAATTTCCGCAACGGGCGATGAGATGTCAACGTAACTTCCAATTTGTGAGGAAATAGTACTTATCGTTCCACTGATTGGTGATGTGATAACTAAACCGGATCGCAAATTTCCATTATTGACATTGGCGGGATTGATGCCCATAATCTGAAGCTGTCTCTGCAAAGATGATCTTTGTGTTCTGAGGGTTTTCAGTTCAGCATCTGAACTCTGAAGGTTCTTCTTTGCGCCGGCATCATTATCAAATAATTCCTTTTGTCTCCTGTATTCTTGTTCTGCAAATGCAATCCTGCTTTTCACGGTCAGGTATTGCTCTTGCAACTGAATGTATTCCGGATTTGATATGGAGGCAATTACCTGTCCTTTTCTTACAAAATCCCCGATCTGTACATTCAAAGTTTTAATAATCCCACCATACATTGATGTGACGGTCGCTTTATTATTATTGGGAACTCTAAGTGCTCCATTGGCTTTGATGGTAGAAGTCAATTCCTTCATCTCAATCTTTCCTAGATTGATGCCAACCGCTTTAATCTGTTCTTCAGACAGGCTTGCTATGGTCTGTGGAACCTCATCACCGTGTTCTTCTGCCTGCTCAGTTTTGATTTCGCTTTCCGATTCTGTGTTGGCCTCTTTCTTTCCACAGCTCATAAGAATAACAAAAACGAAAGCAGTATAGATGATATTTTTTTTCATATTATTTATTGATTAAAGAGTTAATGATGACTACAGACTGATTGACCTGTTGAATGGATTCCAGATACTTTAGCTGAATATTGGTTGCAGTCTGCAGAGCGAAAAGATATTCGACGTAGGAGATTTCTCCGGTTTTGTAACCGAGCTGACCTGCTTTTACAATTTTTTCTGCATTTGGAATAGCCTGACCTACATAATATTCATATTGCTGTACATCCTGCTTATATTGCTCTAAGGCATTCTCAAGTTGAACCGTCAATTGCCTTTGCTGGAGTTTTGCGTTCGATTCTGCCATTTGCCTCTGATAATCCAAAGACTGGATTCTCGCTTTCGTCGCTCCAAAAGTCAAAGGAATTGAAATTCCAAGATTGGCAATGTGAAATCGGTTTCCTGCATCAAAATATTTTTCCTGCCCATTGAGTGTATGAAAACCTATGATCGACTGGTTCGTGTAACCCAAACTGAACTCAGGTAAGCCCTGCGATCGCTCTACGTTTTTATTTTTCTCGGCAATTTCCATTTCCTGGTAGAATGCTTTGACGGTTGGATGATTGGCAATTGTAGTGCTGTCCAGAACATACTCCGCTTTCATAGGCTCATAATTTTCTTTAAACAAAACCTTTATATCATCGTCTGTATTTAATAGTGCTTTCAGATTTTTGTATGCATTATCAAGATAAATTTTATTCTGATTTAGCAATAGACCGATCTCCCCTTTCTGAGTTTCTGCTGTACTGATTTCAATTTTTTTGATGTCACCTGCATTGAATCTGACAGTGGCTATCCTGATAAAATCCTGATAAAGGCTGTCGAGCTTCATCAGTTTGGTCTGGTTGTAGTGCAGATATTCAATCTGGTAAAAATAAGTTCTGACCTGCCTTGCAACTTCGTTGGCGGTGATGTCTTTACTGATCTGTTTAGCTTTAATCTCTTCTGCAATCAGGTCTTTTCTGGCTTTAAACAAAGTCGGAAATGGGATGCTCTGCGAAATGGAAAACGACTGATCGAACTTCGGACTGTTGTATTGACCTAACTGTGCATTGAAATTCATTTTTGGAAGTTCATTAGCGGTCGGTTTCAAGGCCTCGGAAACTTTAATATCCAATTCTTTCGTTTTTATTGAATAACTATTGCTCAATGCCATTTCTGTAGCCTGTTCCACAGAAAGTGTTTTTGTTGTTTGAGCATTCAATGTTTGTCCGACAAGTAGAAATCCTAACACGATAATTGTTGTCAAAGATTTCATCTTCATATTTTTAATTCTGAAGTTACTGTTGAAAATGATGTAAAGAATCGGTAGAACAAATAGCGTTAGAAACGTCGCAGTGATCAAGCCACCTATTACCACCGTTGCCAAAGGTTTCTGAACTTCTGCTCCAGCTCCTGTCGAAATTGCCATTGGAAGAAATCCTAATGAAGCCACTGTTGCGGTCATCAGAACTGGCCGAAGTCTAGTTTTAGTACCTTCTACGACACGTTTCATAAGATTTGTTTCGCCCTCTTTTTCCAGCTGATTAAATGTTCCTATGAGGACAATTCCGTTGAGAACAGCAACGCCAAACAATGCGATAAAACCTATTCCGGCACTGATACTGAATGGCATATCTCTGATCAATAAAGCGAAGATCCCGCCGATGGCACTCATTGGAATGGCCGTGAAAATCAATGCAGCCTGTTTGAAAGAGCGGAATGTAAAATACAGTAAGAAAAAAATCAGAAGTAAAGACACAGGAACAGCAATCAGCAGTCTCTTGCTTGCAGCCTGCAGATTCTCAAACTGTCCGCCGTAGGTGAAATAATATCCTGAGGGCAGCTTTATTTGTTGTTCAAGTCTGCTTTGAATATCATCGACTACACTTTCTACATCCCGACCTTTGACATTAAAACCTACAACTATTCTTCGTTTCCCTTCTTCTCGACTGATCTGTGCCGGGCCGAGTTTATAGCCGATATTAGCCACTTGAGAAAGTGGGATCTGGTTTCCTGTATTGGTGGATATCATCAGATTATTGACATCATCGATATTGGTTCGGTGAAGACTGTCGAGTCTGACTACCAGATCAAAACGTCTTTCGTTCTCAAAAACCTGACCAGCAGATTTTCCTGCAAAAGCTGTACTTAAAGTATTGTTAACATCCTCAATACTTAATCCATAGTTTGCCATTCTTGTACGGTCGTACTCTACATTGATCTGTGGCAGCCCGCTGATGCGTTCAATTTGTGGAGCAGTAACCCCATCAACAAATTGAATGACTTTGCCAACCTTATCTGCGTAAATTGCAAGGGAATCCAAATTTTCACCAAAGATTTTCACCGCCACATCCTGACGGATTCCAGTCATCAGCTCATTAAAGCGCATTTGTATAGGCTGGTTTTTCTCGAAAAATACACCGGGAATCAATTCTAGTTGTTCTGAAATTTCGTCCGCTAATTCATCATAAGATTTATCACTTTTCCATTCTTTTTGTGGCTTTAAAACAATGATCAGATCTGTAGCTTCAAAAGGCATTGGGTCGGTAGGTACTTCGGCAGCCCCTGTTTTTCCCACCACCATTTTTACCTCATCAAATTTTTTGATAATTCTAGAAGCCTGCATTGAAGTCTCAATGCTTTGCGACAGGGAGCTTCCTTGAGGCAAGATGCAATGAAAAGCAAAATCGCCTTCCTGTAACTGTGGGATAAATTCGCCACCCATTCGACTGAATAAAAATAGGCTCACTGCAAATAAAAGTACCGTAGCGGAAACAATTATACCCTTGATTTTGATAGCTCTTTTTAGTAATGGCTGATAGACACCCTGTAGTTTATTCATCAGCTTATCTGAAAAAGTTTCCTTTCGTGATATTTTTTTTGATAAAAATAATGCGCTCATCATCGGGATATAAGTCAGCGATAGGATCAAAGCTCCCAAAATAGCAAACCCTACTGTTTTTGCCATCGGTGTAAACATTTTCCCTTCAACACCGACCAAAGTTAAAATAGGAATGTAAACGATCAGAATGATGATCTCGCCAAATGCCGCACTATTTCTGATTTTTGAAGCAGAAAGAAAAACTTCTTCATCCATTTCAGTTTGCGTCAGTTTTTGAGTAGATTTCCGTAATCCTAAATGGTGAAGTGTTGCTTCCACAATGATGACAGCTCCATCGACAATCAATCCGAAGTCGATTGCGCCTAAACTCATCAAATTGGCACTGACCCCAAAAACATTCATCATCCCTAATGCAAAAAGGAGCGATAACGGAATCGCTGATGCAACGATCAATCCCGCTCTTAGATTTCCTAAAAATACGACCAAAACAAAAATAACAATCAATGCACCTTCAATCAGGTTCTTTTCCACTGTGCTGATTGCTCTTCCAACAAGATTTGTCCTGTCCAAAAATGGTTCTATTACAATATCATCCGGCAAAGATTTTTGGATCGTAGGAATTTTATCCTTAATCAGGTTTACAACTTCATTGCTGTTGGAGCCTTTTAGCATCATTACAATGCCGCCAACAGCATCTACATTACCATTGTATGTCATAGCTCCGTAACGAACTGCACTTCCAATACGAACATCAGCTACATCCTTAATGAAAATAGGGACATTTCCTTTGTCATTCTTGACTGCTATATTTTTAATATCCTCGAGAGAAGTTACGACACCTATGCCACGGATAAAATAGGCATTAGGCTTTTTATCAATGTAAGCCCCTCCTGTATTTTGATTATTCTTTTCTAATGCCGTAAAAAGTTCTGTAATGCTAACTCCCATCGCCCTGAGACGGTTGGGATCAACAGCCACTTCATATTGTTTCAGCTCTCCGCCAAAACTATTGACTTCCGCAACACCGGGAGTTCCGTTCAATTGCCTTCTTACGATCCAGTCCTGCATCGTTCTGAGCTCCTTAGATGAATATTTTTTTTCACTTCCTTTCTTCGGATGCAAAATATACTGATATACATCTCCTAAGCCAGTACTCACAGGTGCAAGTTCTGGTGTGCCAACACCTTTTGGAATTTCTTCTGAAGCTTCTTTTAATTTTTCGCTGATTAGTTGACGTGCAAAATAAACATCAACATTTTCCTGAAAAACAACAGTAATAACCGATAGTCCGAATCTTGAAATACTGCGGGTTTCTTCGATATCGGGAATATTGGTAATGCTCTGTTCAATTGGGAACGTAACCAACTGCTCTACTTCCTGTCCTGCCAACGTGGGACAAACAGTAATGATCTGAACCTGATTGTTGGTGATATCGGGCACAGCATCAATGGGCAATCGGTTTGCGCTCCATACACCCCATAGTATCAGTAACAAGGTCATTATTCCTATGACGATCTTGTTGTTGATGCTAAATTTTATGATTTTATCTAACATTTAATTTTAATTTTATTGAAATTGCTTACGAATTCAACGCAGCCACAAACTCCTGTAAAAAGTACAGTAATCGTAACCATTAAAGACACTGCTTTACGGCAAAGTCTTTAAAAAACTATCAAAAAAAAATTAAATCTTAGGAGGTTGCCAGATATGGTCATAAACCTGATAGGCAATGTTATTCTTATGAAAAAGAATTTTTTTGGAAAAATAGAATTTAACCTGCAAAGGAATTTCCAGCAAAGGTTCTACCTTAAAGGCGATAACACTTACATGGCTACAGTTGCACATGCAAAAAGGAGAACAAGTACCATCATTACTACCCGGCTGGGAATTCTCGGTACTTATGGAAATCTCGCTATGATGACCTACAACACGCTGCGTTTCAACATCACTGCAAGGAATGATAAGCAGTGCTACGAAATAGAATGTTAATAGAAGTCTCAAAATTTTCACTTTACAAAAGTATAAAATTTTTATTTATGTTTTACTTTTAGTAAAAACTATCTTACACGTCATTGAAGAAAAAAGATAAATTATTTTTTATATTTAATATAAATCGTAATATTGCAATATTTAATAACAAAATTATGGGAGCTACCAAAACAGAACATTTTACAGATAAACAAAATCAAATTGCAACTATTGCAAAAGCGTTAGGGCATCCTGCCAGAATAGCAATTATTGAGTATTTGATGAAAGTTAATGAGTGTATTTGTGGCGACATCGTGAATGAATTACCCTTAGCTCAACCTACCGTTTCCCAACATTTGAAAGAACTGAAAAACGCAGGGATTATAAAAGGTAACATTTCCGGAAACGCTATCTGTTATTGTATAGACGAAAAGACTATCGAAATTCTAAACACTTATTTTTCCGCAATAGTACAAAGTGTTACCAAATTAAAATGCTGTTAGCATTTTTTTATCAAAATATATCGCAATATTGCATTTAAACTATAAAGATTCAATTATGAAATTATCAGAAGTAAAACAAATTTTACCAACATTAGAAAATGTTGAATTCCAATTAGAGAATGGTGCTTTTGTTCCTGAACATTTTCACGTTACAGAAGTAGGAATGATTAACAAAAATTTTATTGATTGTGGCGGTGTCATCCGTTCAGAGAAGGTTGTGAATTTTCAGCTATGGAATGCGGACGATTTTGAACATCGTTTGAAGCCTAACAAGTTGCTCACCATTATCAAACTTTCTGAAGATAAATTAGGAATCGAGGATTTTGATATTGAAGTTGAATATCAAAGTGATACTATCGGGAAATATGATTTAGAATTTAACGGAGAAACATTTGTTTTAAAAAGCAAGACAACAGCTTGTTTAGCTCAGGACGCTTGCGGAATTCCGACAGAAAAAGAAAAGAAAAACTTATCTAACCTTAGCGCAAATAATGGCAATTCTTGCACACCAGGTGGCGGATGTTGTTAAAATAATATCAATAAAAAAATCAATAAAAATGAAAATTGCATTATTCAGTGACATTCACGCTAATCTCCCTGCATTAGAAGCATTCTTTGCAGATGTTGAAAAAAGAAATCCCGATAGCATTTATTGTTTGGGAGATTTAGTAGGTTACAATATTTGGCCAAACGAAGTGGTCAATGAAATCCGTAAAAGAAAAATACCAACTATTGCAGGCAACTACGATTTTGGCATTGGGAGAATGAGTAATGAATGTGGTTGTGCCTACAAAACAGACGCTGAGAAGGACAACGGAAATATTTCCATTTCTTTTACCAATTCTTTGATGAAAGATGAAGAACGTGCTTACTTGCGTACACTCCCCGCACATATAAAAGTAGAATTTCAATTGAACGAAGACAAACTAAACCTGCTTTTAGTACACGGTAGTCCAAGAAAAATTAACGAATATCTTTTTGAAGACCGTGAAGAAAAAAGTATGCTTCGTATTATGGAACAGGCCGATGCCGACATTATGTGTTTCGGACATACCCACAAGCCATATCACAGGGTTTTAAATTCGGGTATTGACGGACAAGATCATTTTCGTCACGCAGTAAATATCGGTTCCGTTGGGAAGCCGAAAGACAATGATATCAGAGGCGGTTACGTGATGTTGACAATTAATGAGAACAGTTCTGTTTTAGACAAAGAAAGCATCAGTGTGGAATTTATCCGCTTCGATTATGACTTTGAAAAGGCAGCAAAAGCAGTAGAAGACAGTCCGCTTCCGAATGAGTACGCAGAAAATCTAAGACGTGGTTATTAATCTTTAAAATCTAAAAAAAAATGGAACTTCCAAAAGATCTACATTATTCTAAAGAACACACTTGGGTGCGAATCGACAATAAAACTGCAACTGTCGGTATTACAGCATTTGCTCAAAAGGAATTGGGAGAAATCGTATATGTTGACTTACCGAATGTTAATCATAATTTCAAACAAGACGAAGTATTTGGTTCTGTAGAAGCAATTAAAACCGTCAGCGACCTATTTATGCCTCTTTCATGAAAAATTATTGAAACTAATGAGCAACTTTTAAAAGAGCCAACGCTTGTAAATTCTAATCCATTTGATAATGGCTGGATGGTGAAAATTGAAATTGAAGACCTAAGAGAAACTGAAAATTTATTAACAGCGGAAAAGTACGCTCAACTCAATAATTAGACGATGCAACCAAAACTAAAATTCCTCGACCGCTTTCTTACCCTATGGATTTTTTTAGCAATGCTTTTGGGCGTTGGGTTAGGATATTTCTTTCCTGATATTTCTACTGTCACAAATTCTTTGTCTGTTGGCACGACTAATATTCCCTTAGCAATAGGCTTGATTTTGATGATGTATCCACCTTTGGCAAAAGTGGATTATACTCTATTACCAATGGCTTTTAAAGACAAAAAAGTAATGTCGGTATCATTACTACTAAATTGGATTATCAGCCCTATTTTAATGTTTGTATTAGCTATCATTTTTCTACGGGATGAGCCAGACTATATGATTGGTCTAATTTTGATCGGTCTAGCAAGATGTATTGCAATGGTAATTGTATGGAACGATTTAGCAAAAGGTAATCGGGAGTACGCAGCTCTGCTGATCGCATTAAACAGTATTTTCCAATTGGTGTTTTATAGTTTTTATGTTTGGCTTTTCATAAATGTACTACCACAAAAACTAGGCTTAGGAAATTTTAACATTGCGGTACCAATGAAAGATGTTGCCGAGAGTGTATTCATTTATTTAGGAATTCCATTTATTGCAGGATTTTTGAGCCGTTACTTCCTGATTAAATTTAAAGGAAAAGAATGGTTCAATAGAAAATTCATTCCGGCTATTTCACCTGTAACATTGTACGCTTTGCTGTTTACTATAGTATTGATGTTCAGTTTGAAGGGAGATAAGATTTTAGAGTTACCAATGGACGTTGTTAAAGTAGCCATCCCGTTAGTTATTTACTTTGTTCTCACATTCTTCATCAGTTTTTTCATTAGTAAGGCCTTGAAAGTGCCTTATGACAAAAATGCATCTATCGCATTTACGGCAACAGGAAACAATTTTGAATTATCTATTGCTGTTTCTATAGCAGTTTTTGGCATCCATTCTTCACAAGCATTTGTAGGTGTAATCGGACCATTGGTGGAAGTCCCGGTATTAATTTTATTGGTTAGGGTTAGTATATGGTTAAAAAGAAAATATTATTCTTAAACAAAATATTAGCTGAAACATTAAAAAACAAGTTCCGCAGTTTTTTCCCCTTTTTGCAAAAAAGGCAAGATCGTCTTTGGATATAAAACTTGGAAAGTTTGTATATACAAAGACACATCTTGCCACAAAAAAGGGCTTATTTTTTAGAGCTCTGAAAAAATACTGCAAAAGCTTCATTCTCTTTATAATGTGGGATTTTTTTATTTAATGCTTTGGAAACAAAAAAGATACTGAGAGAAAAAGTTTTCGGGCTGTATCTATTTTACTCACCTTGTGGAATTGCGTGTAGTTATTTTACGCAGGTAAATTGAAAACCTGTATTTATTTTACCCACGTTGGGAAATTACTTGTAGTTGTTTTACGCAGGTTTGAGAATAAGTTGTGTCTGTTTTACCCAGGTAAATTATTTTGTGCTTGTAACAACTAGTCAAGTTGAGGGTTGTCTTAATTACGCACTGTCAGAATTTGGCTGTATTTGATTTATGCATACAATTGAAACAGTTGTAGCTTATTTACACGGTTTCGCATAGAAGCTTGATGATAGGTAAAATTTCATCAATCAGACTATCAAAGAAAATTGTATACAAATCAAAATTTTCTTATTTTAACAACGTTTTCCAAACCGCTACAAAATCAAAATTTATGAAAAACCTTTTTTTTAGTCCTATTATCCATAGGACTTTTCTCTTCCTGTAAAGATGATGACCAAAATCAAAATGTACTACCAGAGGCAACGCAATCCGGCAAAAACACTGCCGGATTGCGTTGATAAACGGTAAAGTTTGGGTAGCTACTGCTAAAAAAATTAGCAGTACTTACTGCGAGAATTTAGGCAATAGGACCAAAATAACTTTAGATTTACGACAGGTAGAGAATTAAGGTAGAAATTTAATAGATATCACCTCAATTATTGAAGATTTAGATTTAAACAATAGCTATGCTGTATCAGAACATCCAGATGTTGGCTACAACTTCGCAGTCTACACAGATAATCACCTGAAAGCTATAGTACTAACTTTACTAGTAACAAAGGCACAATAAAAATAACGAGGGTTGATCTGCAAAGCCAAATCGTTTCCGGAACTTTAGAGTTCAAAGCTGCAGATAATAACGGAAACATTATCAACGTAACGGAGAGACGTTTCGATAAAAATTTCGATTAATAACTAAATTTCAAAAAACAACCTATGAAAACAAAATTATGTTTTTGACAGCATTCATATTGCTGTCAAATTTTTTGCTTGGGCAAGATCAATTTAATCAGCACTTGCAATACAACCCACTGACCCAGCGCTTGAATCTACACTTTTATTGCCATTTTCAGAATTGGACAAAACTAAAATACAGACAGGTTTACTACTTGATGCAGGAGTTGAATTTGCAGATCTCAAGAAATATAACAGAACTCCTACTGATGGTTCGAATTATAAATGATATTTACGGGTCTATAGTAATGAGCTAAATATCTTCTAAATGGTGGCACTCTTAAATCTCCTGCTGATTTTAAAACTGAATGGGTTTCAAGCGCAAACAATTGATTTATTGCCGATAGGAGGAATCTACTTCAAATACAATCAATTTTCAGAAAGCAATCAAATGGCCTTTCAGAATATGACTCTCAACCTGCCGGCTGAGAGATCGAATAATATTCCAGAGGCACTCTACAATAACTCCTCAAAATAAAGTTTTAGATTTTTATGTAAATAATATATGGCAGGATTCCCTATGAGATCAACAAAGTTTTTGCGATGGCACCAATTGCGAATAGTCACAACAAACTACATTTCAATGTTGTTTTTCCTCCTACTTTATTTCTAAGCAATTACATACTTATCATGAAATAATTTTTTTTACTATCTTTACCTATCTATAAGTAGATAGAATATGGAAACTAAGCAATTGATAGTCGGTACTGCAAATAACCTTTTGATAGAAAGAGGTTTTAATGCATTCAGTTATAAAAATATTTCAGAACAAATCGGTATTAAAACCTCTTCCATACACTACCATTTTCCTTCTAAAACGGATTTGGGAATAGCTCTGATCAAAAGCCATCATGAAATTTTAAAAAAAACAATAGAAAAAAACAACGAGAAGACTCCATTGGAAAAACTAAAAAAACTGTTTCTTTATTATGAAAGACTTGCCATTGCACATAAAGTGTGCATTATCGGGGCTTTCACTTCTGATATTAATACACTGGAAGAATCTGTAAGAGGAGAAATATTGACTTTTGCCAATTCCGTGGTCGATTGGGCAAATAGTATTTTGGAGGAAGGTCAAAGACAGAATGTTTTCAAACAGTTATTCAATACCCAGCTAAAGGCCAAGCTGTTAATTGCAAATTTAATGTCGTTGGTACAGTTGGCAAGAATTGAAAAAAACAACCATTCTTTTGAACAGATGATGGAAATGATTTTGGATGATTTGACCATAAAAACTGAATAAGATGAAAAAAGAAAATTTTGAAACCGTTTGTAAAGACGGGATTACGCTCAAAGGAATCTTATTAATTCCCGAAAATCCAAAAGCAGTCGTGCAATTCAATTGTGGAACAGGAACAAAAAAGGAAGTTTATCTTTCTTTCCTAACGTATTTAGCCGACAACGGATATATTTGCTGTCTCTGGGATTATCGCGGAAGCGGGCAATCGTCTTCCGACAATTTACGGCACTGTGATTTTACCTTTTCGGATTATGGAATAAAAGATATGCCAGCCATTAAAACCTTTTTAAATCAAAAATTTCCTGACCTGCCATTTTTCATTGTCGCCCACAGTGCAGGTGGACAGCAGGTTGGGTTAATGGAAAATCTTGACAACGTCAAAGGTGTCATCAATTTTGCCGTCTCTGGAGGATATTATCCCAATATGCCGCTTAAATATAGGATAAGAGCTTATTTTTTCTTTTATATCTTTTCTCCATTGAGCGTTTTGTTTACAGGATATGTGAAGGCAAGACCATTTAAACTAATGGAAAATTTGCCAAAAAAGGTGGTGTATCAATGGCGTGACTGGCTGGAAAAAGAAAACTACTTCTTCGACAAAAAGTTTTATGGAAAAACAGTTCCCATCGGACAATTCAAAAAATATAAATTCCCTATACACACGTATTGGACGATAGACGATACCATCTCCAACGAAAAGAACACCAAAGCCTTTTGGAAGCACGTAAAAAGCGAAAAAGAAATTTCTTTTACTAAATTGGAACCCAAAAAAATGGGTTTAAAGACAATAGACCACTTTGGTTTTTTCAGAAGAATGATGAAGGATAAATTATGGGTTGATGTAGTGAAAATATTGAATAATATGTTAACAAACTGAAATATTGAAAACCACGGAAAAAATAGTGAACGATCAGGAATCAGAACTTCAGACGATAACGGTTTATACGGAAAAAGAGGTTTATGAACATATTCCTGTGGGACATCCCTATCGACCAAAAAAATCAGCTATTCTATTTCTTAAAAAAGGAAAAATTATACTGAAAGAACAGATCAGTGTGGTAGAAATCCATGAAAATTCGGTGGTGCTTATCGATATGAAATCGGTTTATGAGCTATTGGAAATCAGCAAGGATATAGAAATCCGCTTTATTGCCTACAATCGGTAGTTTATCGAAAAAGTATCAATGAAATTAAACCGACTCAATTTATACAACAACCTTAAAAAACAACTGAGCAGAAATTTCCCTCTTAAACCGGAAGAGTTTTCCATTTTGTGGGATAACACAGAACTTCTGAGCCAAACCCTTAAATCACATGATAAAATAGAGTTTTCTCAGGAAATTGGGGTGAATTATTTGTCGATCATCATCTATTTTTTAATGAGTTTTGTGCCTTTCAGCAAAAACGATCAGCAAGGTAAAATGAATCGGTCGCAACAAATTGTTTATGATAAATGAATTCAGGAAATATTTGCATAAGGTAATGGATAAATTACTGGCAATGCAACAACATAAATATTAATTAATAATTAAATCAAAGTATTATGACTATTAAAAATGTAACAGTCGCAGGCAGCGGCGTTTTAGGCTACCAGATCGCTTTTCAGGCGGCCTTTCACGGTTATAAAGTAACCGTTTATGATATTAGTGATGAAGTATTGGAAAAAGCAAAAGCAAAATTTGACTTGCTTAGCGAAGCATTTAAAAAAGATTTGAATGCTACAGATGAACAGTTGGCTTTAACGTTTGGTAATTTAAGTTATTCAAAAGATTTGGGGGAAGCGGTAAAAGATGCCGATTTGCTGATAGAGGCAGTGCCCGAAAACCCACATATAAAAAAAGAATTTTACGAAAAACTTGCAGCGGTGGCTCCTGAAAAAACCATTTTTGCAACCAACACTTCAACCTTGTTACCGAGTGCTCTGGCTCCTTACACAGGTCGTCCGAATAAATTTATTGCACTTCATTTTGCTAATGATATACGGATATATAACACAGCGGAGATAATGGGACATTCAGGCACGGATAAAGCTGTTTTTGACCTGTTGTTCAGCTTTGCCAAATCCATTGGAATGGTCGCATTGCCTATATATAAAGAACAGCCTGCATATATCCTGAACAGTTTGCTTGTTCCCTATTTAGATGCGGCATTAGAGCTGTGGGGTAAAGATGTATCAGATATTCAAACCATTGATAAAACCTGGATGGTAGCTACCGGAGCACCGTTTGGTCCATTTGGATTTATAGATACTATTGGTATCAATACGGCTTACAATATTCGAAAAATGAAAGCTGAAGCTACTCAGGATCCGATAAAAATATTAACTGCTGAGAGACTCAAAGAAGAATTTCTGGATTTGGGTAAGCTTGGTACATCCTCTGGCGAAGGTTTTTATCAATATCCCAATCCGGCGTATAAGGATAAAGACTTTTTAAAATAAAATTTCCTGACTTATATACTGGGCATTATTCTCTCCATTCCAGCGAGAATTAAAATAGAAATGATGTTAAAATAATAGTGAGAATGAATAATCAAAATACCAATCAAAATTATGTTAGACCAAAAAAGTAAATTATTATTGAAACGGGCCAATCTTATTATGATAGCTATGGTCGTAATCCACGATGCCGACCACATCCGTCAGGCTATATGCTGGAATTACACCATCGGGCTGGAAGTCTGGATTGTGAATATCATTGTGTACCTGCCCTCGCTTATTGCACTTTATTTGTTGGGTAAAAAAAGGAGATCAGCCGTCAATGCTACTATGGTGAACGGGCTGCTTGTAGCCTCGGCATTTGCCAAGGTACATTTATGGAAACCGGTAATTCCCGTTTGGGGCGTATGGAACAGAAGCTTTTTTGAATTGGGTGCAGATGCCCTCAGCTGGACCATATTGGTAATGACAATGTTCGTGGGAGTAGGCGTAGCGATGACGGGAGCTTATGTAAAAGGCAGGTTATCGGGTAAAAATAGTTAAAAAATGGGTTATGGATAAGATGCGACCTCAATCTGGATCAGGCACGTGGAAATTCGTTGCCGTATTGATCGGCTTAGTCTTAATGGGCGGTGTGGTATGGAAGTTTTTTGACAGTATTCCTTACGGTGGCAATTTCGCACTCCATTACAAAGATACTAAATGGCAATTTTCCGATGCTCCCAAAAAGATGAACCTCGTCTATTTCGGCTTTACCAAGTGTGGCGATGTATGCCCGGTTAGTATGAGCAAAGCGGGAACTGCATTTCGTCAGCTTAGTCCCGAAGAACGAAAAAATGTCCGGTTGATATTTGTCAGTGTCGATGCGCAGCACGACACTCCGGAAGATGCCGCACGATTTGCAGAAGCCTTCTTCCCTGAATTTATCGGGCTGACGGGAAGTAAAGCTGAAATTGACAGGGCCATCAAAAAATTTCCGGCAGGGTATATTATCGAAAATAAGCCTGAATCTCATTTGGGATATGTGATCACCCACCCCGATAAATTTTTCTTTGTGGATGAAAAAGGGAAGATGATTAATAGTGTAAATGCAACTAACGATGCCGCTGAGCTACTCTCCAAGATAAGAGAATATTTATAATTTTAAAATACCCATTATATTTTTATATAATCTATTTGTTAAATTTGTCTATCTATGTTTAGATAGATGTTAAAATAAAAAAAACAATGAACAACATCAATACTGGCGACTACAAATTTTCTATGCCGCTAAGCATCAGATGGAATGATCTGGATCCGCTTGCACACGTAAACAACGTTTATTATTTTGAATATTTTCAGATCGGACGCGGCCATTATATGCACGCCGTAAGCCAACAGTGGGACTGGCAGAAATACATGTTTGTGATTGCCCACATAGAATGTGATTATTTAAAGGAACTGTCTTTGTCGGCAACAAATCCTACCATCAAAATGCGGACTTCCTCTTTGGGAAATAAAAGTTTTGAAATCGAATACCTGATAACGAGTACCGCTAAAGACGGCTCAGAAATCCTTCACGCCAAAGGCAAAAGTGTTCAGGTGATGATAGACATCGCAGTGAAGAAACCGATTGAACTTCCCGAATGGTTGCGAAAAGATATCAATGCTTATGAGCCCGCATTGGATTAATTCATTAATAAATTTATCTGGAGGGGAGAAGAAATTTTCTGTAAAATTAAAGTATAAGGACGGGCTTACTCGCCCTTAGAAAAACGAAGCGGGTTAATGCCCGCTTTCTTTTTAAAAAAACGGCTGAATTCTTCAATATTATCATAATATAGCAGTGAGGCGACTTCAGATACATTGTATTTTCCGGCTTTTAGCAGGTGCTTTGCCTGCAGCAGCCTCATCTCATCAATGTGTTCTTTGGCTGTACGGCCTGTGGTGTCGAACAACAGTTTACTTAGTTGTGCAATAGAGGTATTGAGCGCATTGGCATAGAACGTCACCTTTCGTTCTTTATAGAAATGTTCCACCAAAAGTTTCTGGAAATCCGAAAGCTTTTTTACCTTACCGATGTGTTTGGTTTCATAAACGGCATCATCCGTGTTGCTAAGCAGTACATTTTCAATCTCATAAAGCAGGATAATGATCTCGCTTCGTATTATTTCCCTTTTGAATGTATGGTGGTGGAGTTCTAAGACTTTTCTGATTCTGTTCAGTTTCGCAACAAAAAGTTCCATCTGAGGCTCTGTCAGTTGCAAATGGGCAAAACCTTTATTACGCAGGATTTGAAAGCGTTCCAAGAAGTAAATATTGTTAAGCGTTTCGGTTAAAAAACTTTTCTGAAACATCACCATCGTACACCTGAAATCTTCAGATACGCTATCTGCTTCCAGCGTGTTATAAGGGCTGAAAGCCCCAAAACTCCCTTTTCCATAATGAATGTCTTCTCCTGAAACCTTCATCTCTACACTGCCGGAGAGGCAAAAAGCAAACTGATATCCATTCATTCTGATAGAAGAATTTCTCAAAAGATTTTTGCTGTGTATTTCTGTAATATAATAGTCGGGGGCTATTCTTTTTTTGCCTTCAGTAATTGTAAATTCAGTATAGGGTGAAATCAAGGAATTGCTCATCGGTTTATTATAATTGAATATTAAAAATAATCAAAAAATACAAAAAAAATGTCAAATTTTAAAATATTATACTTGGTACATTTACATAATACATTTTCAAAATATTCTTCCTGAATGGAGGATTAATTTAAATACCGGTAAAAAATTATTTTAAAAAAAAATTAAAACGTTATGACCATACAAGAATTAAAATCAAGATTGAGTCTACCAGTTGTCGCATCGCCGATGTTCATTGTATCAGGAACCAAATTGGTGATCGAATGCTGTAAAAACGGTATTGTAGGCTCCTTTCCCGCATTGAATGGCAGAACAAGCGAAGCATTCGAAGAGATGCTCCGGGAAGTGACATCAGAATTGGAAAAGTTCGAACAGGAAACCGGCATAAAACCCGCACCCTTTGGTGTAAACATCATCGTGAACAAAACCAACCCCCGTGTGATGCCCGATTTGGAATTATGCGTAAAATACAAAGTTCCACTGGTCATTACATCCCTTGGAGCGGTAAAAGAACTGGTGGATGCAGTACACGGCTACGGCGGACTCGTTTTTCATGACATTATCAAAAAACGCCATGCCGAGAAAGCGGCAGAAGCAGGTGTTGACGGGTTGATCTGTGTTGCAGTGGGTGCAGGAGGGCACGCCGGAACCGCAAATCCCTTCGCACTGGTAGCAGAGATCAAAAGTTTCTTCAAAGGTGCCATTTTATTAGCCGGAAGTTTGGATACCGGAAGCGACATCCTTGCCGCACAAACGATAGGAGCGGACTTTGCCTATATGGGTACCCGGTTTATAGCCACGCAGGAATGTCTCGCACAGGGGGAGTACAAACAGATGGTAGTGGAATCCGGGATTGACGACATCATATACACCGATGGCGTTTCCGGTGTACATGCTAATTTTCTGAAGAAAAGCATCCTCAAAGCCAATATTAACATTGATGAAAAAAAAGAAGAAGATTTCTCCAAAATGACGGGAGAACACAGCAAGGCGTGGAAAGACATTTGGTCTGCAGGACACGGAAGCACCAATATCAAAGATGTCCCTACCGTTGCTGAATTGGTAGGAAGTCTAAAGCAAGATTATAAAGCTGCTTTGGATAAAAACCTTGAGAGAAGGGAGAATCTAAAATTCTAGAAAGGAAACCCATGGCCGAATGCAAAATTTCTAAGATCAGCAGTTTGCCAACGTATTGCAGCATATTCTTTCGGGCAAAGCACAGAAATTCATTTTAAAGGAAAAATTTGTTCCACACAAGAAATAAACAGACTTGAATAATGCAGACAACAAGAGAATTGCTTGATTTAATACAGTTGGAACAGATGAGCGATAAAGTATTCTTGGGTAAAAATGGCTATATGGGCAGTCCCAACATCTTTGGCGGACAGCTGGTAGCACAGGCACTGAATGCCGCCATCCGTAGTGTTTCACCCGAACGTATCTGTCATTCGCTTCACGCCTATTTTATCTTGCCGGGCAACCTGAAATTACCGGTAATTTATGAAGTAGAGCATATAAAGGAAGGTGGCAGCTTTACCGTATGCGATATAGTGGCGAAACAAGACAATACCTCCATTTTTGTTATGACGGCATCATTTCATAAACAGGAAGAAGGGTATGAGCATCAGGTCGACATGCCCGAAGTTCCGGAGCCCGAAATGCTCACAAAGTGGTTGGATATTCCTTTGCTGGAAGATGCAGAGAAACTGAAAAAAATTAAGAATTTCATTAATGCCGAAAGGCCGGTTGAGATGCGGACTTGCTTTCAACCCGATTATTCCCGCTCCGAAATCAATAACCACAATCCTGTATGGTTCAGATTCAGGGAATTTCCGCAACAATTGGAGTGGATTGCAGTACAGCAGCTGATAGCCTATGCTTCAGACTATAATATTTTAGGAACGGCTCTCCGCACCCACGGGGATCGTGCAAGCTATGCCAACACCCATGTAGCCAGTTTAGACCATTCCATATGGTTTCATCATACATCGGATATTGGCGACTGGCTGCTGTTTGACCTGGTATCTCCGGTAGCGGCCAGTGTAAGAGGTTTTGCAACGGGACGCATTTTCAACCGTTCGGGAAAGCTCGTGGCAAGTGTTGCTCAGGAAGGTCTACTACGGCCGGTTTAAAATAATTGATTAGACTTTAATCTAACAAAAAATACTATTTTTAAAATCATTAATACATAACATTATGCTGAATTTAAATACGTTTCTGAATTATAATGCCAGAAATTATCCTCACAAACAAGCTTTTATACAAGGAGATAATTCAATGACCTTTGAAGAACTTGAGAGCAGTGTAAATAAGGTGGCAAACGGTTTGACTTCAATGGGAATTCTGCCGGGCGATAAAATTGCCCTGAGCTGCCCAAATCTCTTCTATTTCCCGATTATTTACTACGCAATACTTAAAACCGGAGCCGCCATCGTACCACTCAGTATTCTTCTAAGGCCAAACGAAATCGCACTTCAACTCACCCATTCCGAGAGCAAGGCGTTTTTCTGTTTTGAAGATACTCCCGGACTCCCGATGGGAACTTGGGGTTTTGAAGGCTTCTCTCAGGCTGAGTCCTGCAAACATTTTATCACGATTCCCACCGGCTCTTCAGCCACCCAACCGTTTGAAAACAGCATCAGTTATTTTCATCTCATCCAAGGGCAGTCCGATGTATACGAATGCTATCCTACGCTGGAAACCGATACCGCCGTTATCCTATACACCTCCGGCACAACCGGGGATCCGAAAGGCGTGGAGATCAGCCATTCTGCGATTGTTTGGAATGCACAGGCCGCATTTAATACGTTCAGGGGTACACAAAACGACATTCTCCTTACTGCCTTACCGTTGTTTCACAGTTTTGGACAGGGTTGTAATATGAATTGCAGTATCATCGGAGGAATGACCAATATACTGATGTTGAAATTCGATCCGGTAGCGGCATTGAAAGAAATGCATAAACATAAAGTAACTATACTCACGGCGGTGCCCACCATGTATTGGCAGCTGGTGCAGTCCGGCAAAACGGAAGAAACCAAAGCCCTGTTACCCGAAATTCGGCAAAATCTCCGGTTATGTGGTGGCGGTGCCGCAAAAGTTCCCCCACAGATCAGCAAAGATTTTTATGAAATGTTCGGCATGAAAATTTACGAAGGAATGGGGATTTCTGAAAGCTCAGGAATCGTATCCCTCTGCAGTGTTGATAAAGAGCCTGTATTGGGTTCTATCGGCGTACCGATACAGGGAACCGAGTTTAAAATCATCAAAGAAGACGGCTCTGATACAGAGGTGAATGAAATAGGGGAGCTTTGTTTCAGAGGGGTTTCCGCCATGAAAGGATATTATAAAAATCCGGAAGCCACGCAGGAAGTAATGCTCGCAAACGGATGGATAAGATCAGGAGATGTAGGCTATGTGGATGAAACAGGAAATTATTTTTTGGTGGACAGGATCAAAGACCTCATCATCAGGGGTGGAAGAAATATTTACCCGAAAGAAGTAGAAGAAGTAATTATGACGCATCCTGCTATTTCTATGGTTGCCGTTATCGGTATTCCCGATGATAAATACGGAGAGGAAGTAAAGGCGTATGCCGTACTGAAACAGGGCATAGCAGTTACGGAAGCAGAATTGATGCAATGGACAAAAGAAAATATAGCAGGTTACAAATATCCGAGGTATATCCAATTGGTAGAAACCCTTCCAATGACTGCCTCCGGAAAAATATCCAAAAAAGATTTGAAAACACTTCACAAAGACACCGTCAACAATAATTAAATTAATATGAATAAAGAAACCTTCAAACAGTTGTTAACTACCCAAATTCCTATTGCCTGGATCGCCGGCGTACGGCTGGAAAGTGCCGCCGAAAACGAAATCAAAACCTATGTAGAACTGGATTTTCTAAACCAAAATCCTTTTAAAAGCATGTTTTGGGCAGTGGAGGGAATGGCAGCAGAATTTGCTGGCGGTATGATGTTGCTGGAAAAAATCCGGAAATCCGGAAAAAATATTTCTACACTGGTAACCAAAAATGAAGCAGTATTTACCAAAAAAGCAGTAGGTAAAATTGTATTTACCTGCGGACAGGGCGAAGAAATAGACCAAGCCATAAGAGAAGCGGTGAAAACAAACGAAGGGATAACGATAAAGCTTACCAGCTTAGGGACGGACGAAGCCGGGGAACAGGTGGCGCAGTTTGATTTTACCTGGAGTATAAAACTTCGAAATGGATAAAGCCCTGTTTCAATAGGAGGTGATTATTTAAAGGAGCTGTCTTTGTCGGCAACAAATCCTACCATCAAAATGCGGACAGTCACGGTAATTATTCGCTTGAAGCTGATGTGACGATTAAAAATATCACCAAAACGATATCGATGGATCTTTTTTACCATGGTAAAGCTGAAAATCCTATGTCTCAAAAGACAACCGCCGGATTTAGTCTTTCAGGAAGCGTTAATCGTAAAGATTTTAGCATTGGACCAGAAATTCCTAATTTACTGCTAAGTGAAATGGTGGCGATCCAGTTCAATGGCGAATTTATAGTATAATAAATAAGTTGTCCGACATCATTTATATTGTACCACGGCAGTGATTTGCTATTTAAACAATAAGCAAGCTATAAAGACTTGCTTATTGTTAAGTATGATAGGATCAATTAAAATTGAGTAGCTTTTTACCACTAAATTTTAAATATTGAGACGAAATAAAAGCATTATCATGAGAAAACTATACAATGAAATAATAGAAAAGCTTGATAGTAAGATACAAGACTGCACAGTTGAGCATAATGACTCAATTTTATTTATTGAAGTAGTAATTGAATTAATCTTAAAAGCGCTATCAGAGATAAAAGATGTAGTATTAAAAATAGGTTTTAACAATCTCAAAGTCGAAAAAAGGTTCCTATACGATCCATATTTGTGAACTTAATAGAAAAGTACATGAATATGGAATGGATTTAAATCCTCTAACACAATCTGAATTATTTGATATTTTTCATAATATAATGAAGTCAGATGATGTTTTACAACAATCTAAATCTATGAATAAATTAAGAGAACATTTTATTAAAGCTGGATAAGTAATTTGGATCATAAGAATTAATTATCTGGGGAAATGATTTGATGATCTTTCGGGCTCACTAGAAACTGTAAATTTCAGTTCCAAATAGTGGAATCTAATATAATTCTAAATTTATAGATTTTCCGTCTGCAATGATAATTATTCTTGAATATTACTGTAGAAATTTTATTCTTTCAGTTTTGATAATTGTGAAATTCTTTCTAAATCTTCCACCAAATATTTCGATATCTCTTAGGTTATGGGTAGGGGCCAAAAACGTAAAAAATTAAATCATTTTTCAACGTATCATTTTATAACTAAAAATTAACTAACAACTGCTGACATGTTTTTGTCAATCAATTTTTGTTTCAATTCCATCATATCCTCACTAACTTTTTTATCTAGAATTTTTGCGTAATGCTGAGTAGTCTTAATACTCTTGTGACCAAGCATTTTACTTACACTTTCAATGGAAACCCCGTTAGATAAAGTGATCGTTGTTGCAAAAGTATGGCGTGCAATATGATAGGTCAATTCTTTGTTAATTCCGCATAGGTCTGCAATCTCTTTGAGATAGGCGTTCATTTTTTGATTACTAAGAATAGGAAGAAGTTTTCCACTATTAAGACATACAGGATGATTTTTGTATTTTTTAATGATTTTCTCTGTTTGAGAAAGCAAGGGAATATTAGAAGTAGTTTTCGTTTTCTGACGTTTGGTATAGATCCATTGAGAGCCATCAAGTCCTAAATTGATATTTTGGTATGTTAGTTTTTGAGTATCAATGTAAGCCAATCCTGTAAAACAACTAAACAGGAAAATATCTCTTACCAAGGACAATCTCTCATTTTTAAAATCTTTGGCAAAAAGCACTTCTATTTCCTTTTCATTAAGGAACATTCTCGTCACTTCATTAAACTTCGAATGATAGTTCATAAAAGGGTCTCGCTCCATCCATCCATTTGCAAGACAGATACGAATGATCTTACCAAAATTCTTGATGTATTTAACAGCCGAATTATTGTTACAGGATCTTTCGGTTCTCAAAAAAAATTCAAAATCGTTTAGAAAAGCGTAATCGATCTTTTTAATTTCAATGTCGGTAACACTGTATTTCCATTTCAGGAAATCTTTGGTATGCTTCAAACAGGTCTTATAACGCGTTAATGTTCCTTGAGCAAATTCTTTGTCTATCAGTTTCTCCATTCGATCATTATGATCTTGAAAAATAGGAATCAGTGTTCTGGTCAATCTACCTCTACCTACTAACTTATTCTTAAGAGCCTCACAAGTTACTGTTTCCTTATCTCTGATTAATTCGTGGTAGGTGTCGTAAACTTTCTGCTCAAATGTTTTTAAATAAAAATTAAGTGATCTGCATTCTTCTGAAGAACCACTAACCTTCTGCATAGCAGAGTTCCATTTTGAAGGCTTTACTGTGCGTTTTGTGCTGATCTCGGATATTTTGCCATCAATTGTAATTCTTAGGTAAATAGGAGACTCTCCTACAGAATTGATTTTAGCTTTTTTTACATAGAAAAGTAAATTGAATGTCTTGTTCATATCGTTTAGCGTTTAAGATTTAAAATTATCCTTAGCAAAAACTTATCACAAGATATTCAGTTGCTGAACTAGCTACTGAACAGGGTTTCTCTGAATTTTTAGTGACCATTTTACACCTGCTTTAACAGGTCACTGAATAGGTCACTTTCAGATTGTGCTTTTTTAGTTCTCTTTGAACAGACATAAAACAAAAAAAGCTTTAAAACATACGTTTTAAAGCATTTTGCACTATTTTAATTTAATAGTTGCGATCCGGACGGGACTCGAACCCGCGACCTCCGCCGTGACAGGGCGGCATTCTAACCAGCTGAACTACCGGATCTTTTGCCATAACCTGGATTATTACCCTCTGTTATTGTGGTTGCAAAAATACAACAATATTTTATATTTGAAAATTTTAAATAAAAAAAACGCCTCCCATAAGAGAAAGCGTTCATTTTCAAGTATATTAATTTCTTACAAGAAGGCATTCAGCTTTTCAGCGATTACTTCTTTTGGTGCTACACCTACAATTTTATCTACAACTTCTCCGTTTTTAAAAATTAAAACTGTAGGAATATTTCTGATTCCATAATCAACAGATATCTGTTGATTGTTATCTACATCTACTTTACCTACCAAAGCTTTGCCTTCAAAGTCAGTTGCAACTTCTTCGATGATTGGGCCAAGCATTCTACAAGGTCCGCACCAAGCTGCCCAAAAGTCAACTAAAACTGGTTTATCTGAATTTAAAACTGTTTCTTGAAAGGATTGATCTGTAATTTCTACTGCCATGATTTCTTATTCTTAATTGTTTTTATTAAACAAATTTACAACTTTTATATTGTAATTAATCTGTTGATTATCTATGTAAACTATCAGTTTTTTCTATAACGAATTGTTTCCCTATCTCTTCCAAAGCATTCACAAAAGCATCTATATCCTGCTTTTTAGTGAAGTGACTAAAAGAAACTCTCACAGGAGTAGAATTTTCTAACTCTTCTTCCGATAAAACAGACATCAAAACCATTGATGGCTTTGCAGCTCCTGAACTGCATGCACTACCCTGAGAGATAGCAATGCCCTTCATATCCAACTGAAGACCTATCAAAGGGTTTTTATAAGGTAATAAGATGTTCAGAACAGTATATAGACTGGTGTCATCCGCACTTCTTCCATTGAATTTTATTCCGTGGATTTTATCTTTCAGCTGCTCAATTGCATAATGCTTGATCTCCAGAATATGATTTTTATATAGATCCATTTTTTCCTGAGAGATTTCCCAAGCTTTTCCTAAACCTGCAATTCCGGTTACATTCTCAGTCCCGGCTCTCAAACTTCTTTCCTGTGGACCGCCTGTAATGATTCCTTTCAGACCTGAAGATTTTCTTACGAATGCAAATCCCGCACCTTTTGGTCCGTGAAATTTGTGTGCACTGCAAGATGCAAAATCAACAGGAATTTTTGAGAAATCCAAATCCAAATGTGCCATTGTCTGAACTGTATCAGAATGGAACAATGTATTATTTTCTTTACAAAGATGAGCTACTTTTTCAATGTCCAGAAGATTCCCAATTTCGTTATTGGCGTGCATCAATGTTACAAGGGTTTTCTTGTCTGAGTTTTTCAGTAATTCTTCTAGTTTATTCAAATCAAAATCTCCGTTGGAATCTGGTCTTAAGTAAACCAATTCCACACCTTTCAATTTTTTCATTTCAAGACAGGTTTCAGCTACACATTTGTGTTCCAGAGCCGAAGTAATGATTCTTTCAACGCCGAGATAATTCACAGCAGATTTGATAATCATATTGTTGGATTCGGTTCCACAGGATGTGAAAACGATTTCTCCCGGAGTTACTTTCAAAGAATCTGCAATCTTTCGCCTTACTTCTTCCAAAATGGTCTTGGCTTCCTGTCCCAAACTATGTGTTGATGACGGATTGCCATAATTGAATCTTAAAACATTCACCATACAGTCTATCACCTCATCGTCCAGAGGCGTAGTTGCTGCGTTATCCAGATAAATTCTTTCCATTTTTAAATTAGATTTGAAGCCGAAAATTGTTCGAAAAATTAAGCTACAAAATTAGTGAAAAAATCGATAATGAGACTCATTTGCAAATTTGAACATTGCTTTGTCTCCGGAAGTATCTCCAAATGCAATTGTTTTATCGAATTTCTTATCGCCAATTTCAAGTTTAATTCGATTGACTTTTTCTTCTTTATTACAGTTTTTCCCAACGAATTTCCCTGTAAAAATATCATCTTTGAACTCTGCCTGCGTAGAAAGCAATTTCATATTAAATTTCTCAGCAAATGGCTTTACCCAAATATCCAAAGAAGCCGAAACAATATAGGATTCTGTATGAGTTCTATCGATATTATTAATAAAGTCTAAAGCGTTTTCTCTGAACAGACTTGGATAGTTTTCTTCAAAGAATTGTTGTGCTTTTTTTTCGATTTGATGTCTTGATTTGCCTTTCAGAATGGATGCAATCAAACTTTTCTTTACAGATTCTGCGTCTGCCAACTTTAATTTTAATAAAACAAAAAGTGGAACGTGCTTCAAGAATTGAACCGAATATTTTGCAGGGTCATAAAACTTCAAAAACATAAACATTGTGTCTTTGTAAGTTAAAGTTCCGTCGAAGTCGAATAGATATAACTTTTTCATCATTTTAAGTATTAGGAATTGGTTTTAGGTTATAAGTTAGGAAATAATTTCTAAAATCACCCTAATCCTATTACCTTAAACCTAAATTAAAGCTTCAATTTTTTAAAAATAAACTCAGGAATATTTCTGATTATCATCATAATAATTGCCCAAATTGGTAAAACGTAAGCAACGTCTTTTTTATTTTTATAAGCTTTATAAATTCCATCCGCTGCTTTTTTCGGAGTTGCTGTCAGCGCAGGATTCAGAGGTAAACCTTCTGTCATTTTGGTATCCATAAAACCCGGTTTCACAGTCAAAACCTGAACTTTTTTATCAAATAAGTAATTTCTAAGCCCGCTTAAATAAGCTATTAAGCCCGCTTTCGCACTTCCATAGATAAAATTACTTTGTCTTCCTCTTTCGCCAGCAACCGATGATAAAACAATCATAGTCCCGGTTCTTTTGGATTCCATTTTTTTGGCGAAGAAATTGAGGACAGGAACTAACTTAGCATAATTGACATCAATTATTTGCGCTGTATTTCCATCATCATAAAGTCCTTCTTCCGTTCCTAAACCGAGATAACCAGAGGCACAAAACAACAAATCGGAATTTATATTTTCAAAAGATTTATAATCGATTTCTTTCATCAAATCGAAATGAATAATTTCGGAATTCTGAAGAAACTTGACCTGAAGATGACCCGCGAATTTCTCGGTAGTTTCCGGATTGGAACTCAACAAATAAATTGTGGAAAATTTTTCTCCTCTAGCCAAACATTCTTCTACGAATGCTTGTGCAACTTCGGAATTGGAACCTAATACTATCATAGTTGTTAGTTGTCGGTTGTTAGTAGTTAGTTGTCGGCTTAGAATTGTTTCTATCAACCATCAACTGAAAACCATCAACCATTATTATTAAGAATTCTTTTATGTTGAAGTGATACAAACTTGGATGAATCCACATTTTGAAGATAATTAGTCAGAGAAGACTTGCTCATACTGTCTTTCGTTAAGTAAATTCTTCCTCCGAAATTTTCAACGATTGTATCCAATTGGTCAACCAGTTTTTTCAATCCTTTGTTGACTTTAAAATCTAATGCCAAAGTGTAACCTTCTTTTGGAAATGAATTATAAGCCAATGGATTATCTTTTCCAAATAATTTTAAAACCGCTAAAAAAGAACCGTTTCCGCTTTTTGCAATAGCTTCCAAGATTTGTTTCATTCCTTCTTTCCCGTTTTCTTTCGGGATTACCATTTGATACTGTATAAATCCTCTTTTACCGTAGATTTTGTTCCAATCATTGATGACATCCAAAGGATAGAAAAAGGTTTCGTAATCGATAAAATTATTGAGTTGTTTCTTCGTTTGCTTATTGTAATAAAGGAAATTAAAAATCTTAATAGTCAAGGCATTCAAAACAAATCCTGGAAAATAAAAAGGGACAGTTGGTTTAAATTTTTCTTTCAGTTTCAAAGATTTTTTCTGAAGATTGGATGGCAATTCAGCTTTCAAAGCGTGTTCACCTCTCATCAAAATAGAACGACCAAGATTTTTTCCTTTTTGAAAACAATCAATCCAAGCCACATTATATGTCCAATCTTCACTTTCATCAAACAATTTGAAAACCTCATCCAGATTTTCAGCTTTGATGCTTTCTTGTCTGATGTAAGCCGATTCTATATTTTTCAGTTTGAATTTAGCTGACAAAATAATTCCTGTCAAACCCATTCCGCCAATTGTAGCCCAAAATTTATCCGAGTTTTCTTCGCGGGAACAAGTAATCACTTCTGAGTTTTCATTCAACAATTTGAACTCCGTTACATATTCTGAAAAGCAACCTTCTGCGTGGTGATTTTTTCCGTGAACATCGGAAGCGATGGCACCTCCAACAGAAACAAATTTAGTTCCTGGTGTTACATACAGAAAGTAACCTTGAAGAACTGACACTTCCAAAACCTCTGACAGCAGAACACCGGATTCGCATTCGATAATTCCGTTGAGTCTGTCAAAAGAGATGAATTTATTAAGTCTTTTCGTCGAAAAGATATGTTCACCAAGAGAAGCATCTCCGTAACAACGTCCGTTACCTCTTGCGATAACTTCGTTGTTATCTGTTACAAATTGTTTGATCTTAGAAACAGAATCATCCGATTTCATTTCTTTTTCTACAATGGGATAATTACCCCAATTGGTTACTTTTTGCACAAAATTCGGTTTCATCTTTGGGTTTTTAATTATTCAAAAATTGAATGTGTTCTTCAACTTCTAATATTTTGATTTTAATTCTTAAAATAGATTTGTAAAAGAAACACGATTACCCAAAGGATAATTGTGACTTGTATATATCGATCTTTGTAGACAATTTTGGTGGGCGATTCAGTTTTATTATAAACTAAAGTTTGTTGCAAATATCTTAGAAATGCAAACACAACAAAAATCACGGTATAGAAAACTCTTGGATGAAATCTCGCCTGAACCTCTGGTGACAAAGTAAACATCAGATAACAAATAATTGCCAATGTACAACTGATTGACAAAGCAATATCGGCAAATTGAACATTATATCCGTCTAAAGCTTTTCTTGTTTTTCCAGAAATCTGCGCATTGATTAATTCTCCTCTTCTCTTTCCGATTGCTAAGACTAAAGCCAAAACAAAGGTTAATAAAATCGCCCAATTAGTAACAACAACTCCGGTAACATAACCACCAGCAAGGACTCTCAGAACAAAACCAATGGCAATAATACAGATATCAACAATGGCAACTTGTTTTAGCTTGAAAGTATAGAAAAGATTCATTACAAAGTAAAATGCGATAATCACTCCGAATTTCCAAAAATTGGTATGGAAAATATAATTCCCGATAAAAACCGATGATATGGATAAAAGAATCAAAAAAGCAAATAGAACTTTTGCATTTGTTTTGGAAATAGCTCCACTCGCTAATGGACGAAGTTTCTTTTCCGGATGTTTTTTATCCGATTCTATATCAAAATAATCATTAATGATATAAATAGAACTTGCAGTGAATGAGAAAACTAAAAAAGCAAAAATACTCTCGTAAAATAAATGCGAGTTTGTAATCTTTCCTGAAAAAAACAATGGAGCAAACACAAATAAGTTCTTAACCCACTGCTCTACTCTTATTAATTTTAAATAGTTTTTCATCAATTGTTCTATAATATACAAAAATAGCATTAAAATAAAAAAACCGCAAATTGCGGTTTTTATTTATTGGTAAATTAATGAATATTAATTTGTTTTTGCATCATTAATCATTTTTTCATTTGCAGTAATTGCAAATTCTACACGTCTATTTTGTGCTCTTCCGGCATCGGTATCATTGCTTGCAACAGGACTGGATTTCCCTAAACCTTCTGTGAACAATCTAGAAGCAGAAACCCCATTGGCTACGAAATAACTTTTTACAGCTGCAGCTCTTTGCCCTGAGATTCTTAAGTTAACAGCATCGCTACCAATACTATCTGTATGTCCATAAATATTTATATTTGTATCTGGATTATTCTTAAGAACCGTTACCAATTTATCAAGGTTAGACTTAGCTAAAGTTGTCAAATTAGATGAATTAAAGTCAAAGTTAACAGTATTCTCATGAAGTGTAATTTTGATTCCTTCTCCTACTCTTTCTACTTCTGCACCAGGTAAAACTTCTTTAATTTCTTTGGCTTGTTTATCCATTTTGTTACCGATAACACCACCAGCAACTCCACCAACAACTCCACCTAAAACAGCTCCTAGAGGTGCATTACCGCCTTTCCCAATGTTGTTTCCTAAGACTCCTCCAAGAACAGCACCTGCAGCAGTACCAATTGCAGCACCTTTTTGTGTATTATTAGCATTTTGAACAGCTTCGCAACTTGTTAAAATAAGTGAAGCTGAAATAAAAAATGCAGCTATATTTAATTTAGTGATTTTCATTATATGTATTTTTAATTATTTAGCAGTTCTTACAAAATTATATCTTACATCCATTGGCGAACCATCTGCATTAACTGACTGAACCAATGTAAAGCTGTTTTCGGTTGGATTCTCAAGTTTCAACATATATCCTGCGGAAACACGTTTTGCTTTTTCTCCTTCACCTACTTTTTTGATAGACACATTACTGAACTTATCTACACTAAAAGTAATTGCTTGAGTTTTAGCAGGACAATCTCCTCCTCCATTCAATGTGTAAGTTCCGGTATAATTGTTTGGAATCAATTTCCAAGAACTACCAACGAAACAATTGATATCTGCCCCTTCATCAAAAGGTTTTATTTTGAAAGATTTGTTATAATCTACGTCAGAGATTGACCATTCACCTTTCAATTTCATAACTTCAGCACGTACTGTCTGAGCCTCACCTGCACTAACTCCAGTTTTCTTTGAAGCACATGATGTAGAAATCAAAGCGGCTCCAATAAATCCTAAAAAAATTAATTTTCTCATAGTTTTATATTTACTGCTAAGTTATTACAAAAACTATGCCAAAGGATAAAAAATAAAAAATCTGAGTGAGTCTCAGATTTTTTATTTTCATGTAACAGTCTATGAATTAAAGCTTAGACTTATCAATCGCTTTATGCGTTTTTGGTTTTTTTATAGATTTTTTAACAGAATTCGAAGAGGAATTGGCTCTGTAAAAATTAGCATAAGCATATTCTGCAGCTTTTGCAACATCTATCACACCATTGGATCTTGACAATTTATCAAAGCCATTAGCTGAACTTACATTTGTAGTTTTAACAAGAGATTCGATGATTTGTTCTGGTTTCAGATTTGGCATATAAGCTAAAAGAATAGCAGCAGAACCAGCTACAACAGGTGAAGCCATAGATGTACCTTGAAGATACTCATATTTTCCATCTGGAACTGTTGAATAGATTTCTGAACCTGGAGCAAAAACATCCACCATTTTCTCGTCATAGTTAGAGAAACTTGATTTCAAAGCATTTGCATCATTTGTATTAGAACCAACTACCATCATATTATTGATGAATGGTTTCTCATCTGATTGAGATTTGAAATTAGTTGGGAAATATTGATGTTCAGCAATATCTTCGTTTTCATTACCTGCAGCTTTTACCAAAAGAACACCTTTGCTTTCTGCATATTTGAATGCATCCCAAACTACATTTTTACCTGGAGAAACTGGTTTTCCAAAACTCATATTAAGGATTTTCGCACCGTTATCAACTGCATAGCGAATTGCATTAGCAACATCTTTATCTCTTTCGTCTCCGTCTGGAACGGCTCTCACAGTCATAATTTTTGCTACTCTGGAAGCTACACCATGTTGAGGTTCAGAACCATTTGCTAAACCAGCAATAATCCCAGCAACGTGAGTCCCATGTTTCGCATCTGGACCTTCGTAATGATTGTTTCCATAGCTTTTCTCAGAATAATCATCGTAATTATCGCCAACGATTTCTTTTCTTGGATCAAAATCCAGGTTAAAGCCTTTCTCTGCTTGAGGAGTGAAATAATCCAAAGCTTCTTTCATCTGACCTTCCATATAAGTTTTTACTTCAGAAGCCGGTTTTCCTGCAACTTGAGGATCATTAGCAACCTGAGAAAGAACCTGCATTGCCATAGCTTCTTGCTGTGTAGAAGGTTTTATGGTTGCAAGGTTTTCCTTAGTCAATGTTTTATTTCCTAACAATTTCACCATATCTGGAATCGAATTGTTAATCATCGTGTACATCTGAACACTTTGTTTTGCCTCTTGACTTTTTTTGTTAAAAATCTCTTTGGACTTCATATACATTGCAAACTCGTCTGGCATCTTAGCTTGATTCTCTTTATTCTTAGTAGAATCATCACCTTCGAAAATTGGCTGATACTTTTTCACGACTCTCGTCACTTCCATATTATCAACATCAATATCGCCATTTTTACCACCTAAGAAATTCCAGCCGTGAACATCATCGATATATCCGTTTCCGTCATCATCTTTTCCGTTATTAGGAATCTCGTTCGGATTTGTCCACATATTTTTAATCAATCCTGGGTGGTCAACTTCTACGCCGCTGTCTAGAACTCCAACAACTACAGTTTTTGGTTTCAGACCTTTGGATTCTAAAAACTTATAAGCATTTTCTGTGTTAACGCCATAAACTTTTGTAGTTGCATAATTTTTATGATACCAAGTTTTTTGGTCTTTATCTTCCTGCGGAGAAGCTGTCTGCGCGTGAATCAATCCAAATCCTGCATATAAAAAAGCTGCCGCTATCAATAATTTTTTCATAAGTATAAATCTATTGTTTTTAATTGCCTTATGCTATCACTTATTTCACTAATCTTTAAATAGACGTTTTTGCAACAAGCGATTTCATATAAATAATTATTTTAATTAAAGAAAATCTCGTCTGTAGAGTTTCGTGGCTATTAATCGAGTTTTATATTTTTGATATAAGTCAAACTTTCTGGTCCAATGTTACAAAGCAAGTCCAGAATAGATAAATCTTTTATAAATCCGTTCTTGTCCGAAAAGCTTTGATAATATTCTTCGAACTCAGATGTTGATTCGGATTTTGCAGAGAATTTTTCTCTGTAATCTTCTGCTTCTGGATTTTTAAAATATTCGTTGGTCAGGTCATATTTTTTTTCGGTCTTCAGAATATCAAGAATAATACCTAAAGCTTTAAGATTAAATTCTTTTAAAGAAACAATCTGCTCACTATATATTTTCTTGAGCTTATCTTCGTAATATTCGAAATAAGGTGTGCTTTGATAAGCTGTTTTGATGGACTTCCAATGGAGTTTCTGCCAATCTTCTGCAAAAGAAACCTCGATGTCTTTGATTTCTCGTTTTCCTGTATGTTTGATGGGAATAATCAATGCTAATTTTCCGTTAGCGCCGTAGATTGATGCTCGGTTTCTGTAAGTCTGCTTTGGAAAGTTTTCAAATTGTTCGAAAGCGACGTCGTTTTCTTCATTTAAGAATACCGAAAACCACGAAACTGGCGGTAAATAGAATATTGGTAAAAGAACTTTTTTCATATTTATTATGTTGCATTTGCTTAAAGCATTTAATTTAAACGCAAAGCCCGCAAAGATTTTTTAATTAATGAATGTTTTAGGTTCGCAAAGGCACTTCGACTTTGCTCAGTGTAAACTTCAAACTCAGCAAAGATAACAATGATTTTATATTTATAGTTTATTAAAACTAAAAACACTTTGCTGAAGCTTTGAAGCCTCAACAAAGTGTTGAATCTTTATTTCGAAGGACCAATCCCATAGCCCCGATTGTAGTGGAAATCCTTTTTTGCGTGGGCTTCGAGAGCCTCAGCCTGACAAAACTTGTAGCAAAAAAGATTGCAACGGAAAGCGGGAAACAGCTCCAAACAATCAATCGCAATCGAGGAATTCAAAAGCTCCTAATTGTCTTTAAACTTTGTCAAAGATTTGAAACTTTGACAAAGTACTTACTCTTCTTCTTTTTTCTTTCCGAAAAGTTTGGCGAAATAATCCCAACCGAAGAACAAGACCAAAATAATCACGGCAACCCACCAATAGGACGTTTTGTTGGCTTCGCCCGTATTGGTTGCTTTGAACATCCTGTCCCAACGGATTTTTTTGCCTGGCGCTTGGTAAGTTGAGCTAGCGTCGGCGAACAATCCTTCTACACTCATCCAAGTGAACATCGGTCTTCCCACGATATTTTCTTCCGGAACAACTCCAAAGAATCTTGCATCCAAAGACGCATCACGGTTGTCCCCAATCATCATATAATAGTTTTGTTTGATAGTATATTGATTGGTCTCTTGTCCGTTGACGTAGATTTTCCCGTTTTTGTTTTCCAACTTATTGTGTTCATATTCGGAGATAATCCATTGGTAAGTTGGCAAAGTTTCTTTATCAAGCTTTACAACATCGCCTTTTTTCGGAATTCTAAGCGGTCCGTACCAATCCTGATTCCAAGGTTTATTGATTGGATAAATGGACTGCGTTGTATCTATATTTTTGGTGTAAGCTGTTTTATCTGCATTCGCTTTATATCTAATTGCACCTTCTCCTTTTTCCTCAATCATTTCCTTCATCTCAACAACTTCAGGAAGTGCTTTGATTTCTTTTGCGATCTGGTCTGTTAAACCTTGGAAAGTATATAAAAATCCTGTATTAGTCTGATTTTCTTGAACCGGAAGGAAACCGAAAGCTTTGTATAACTGAGGAATATTAAGCTGAGAGCTCGTTGTCACCAAATATCCGTGTTGCTGATACTCGTCTCCAAGAATTTTCTCAGGTGCATTATTCACGAATAATCTTCCGGCTCTGAACTCGATAACATCTCCAGGAATACCAACGCATCTTTTTACGTAAGGGTCTTTTCTATCGATTGCCGTATGAACAGAATCTTGTGGATAGTTGAAAACAACGATGTCATATCTTTTGATTTCGTCATAACCTGGAAGTCTTAGGTATGGTAATTTAACTGCATCAACATAAGATTTTGGATCATCTTTTGGATTTCCTTTTTGTCCCGTATCGAAGATTGTTCCTTGTAAAAATGGTAATGCTACAGGTCTCATCGGCATTCTGTAACCGTAAGCCCATTTGTTAACGAAAAGAAAATCTCCAACTAGCAAAGTTCTCTCCATCGAACCTGTCGGAATCCCAAATGGTTGTGTAATAAATGCGTGAATAATAGTTGCGAAAACTACTGCAAAAGTTACTGAACCCAAGAACGTTTCTTTCTTCTTGCTTTCTTCTTCCTCTTCTTCAGTTTCAATTTCTGGCTCTTTTCCGTAATTGACTGTTGCCATAAAAATGAAAGGCAGAACTACTGTTAAAACCCCATTTAATGCTCCTCTTTTTCCAAATTTTTTCATCAAGAAAAGATGAAAAACCGACATCATGATTGGACCAACAATTGGCAAATATGACAAAATCGCCCACCATTTTGGATGTTTGGTTTCTTTGAGAATAATCAAATAATTATAAAAAGGAACAAACGATAATAATGGATTGTAACCCATTTTCTTGAATAACTTCCAAGTTGTAAGTCCCATCAAAACACTGATAATGAGAACATAAACTGTATAAGTAATAATATAATTCATATTTTGGCTTTTGGCAAATGGCTAATAGCTTTTTGCTGATTTTTTATAATTAGTTTTTGATGTCTATTTTTTGTTACAGTTTTTTTACTTCTAAATTAATTTTTGCCCCAACCCTAAAGGGAGAATCAATTTGAAAGTTTACAAACCTAAAACATCTTTCATAGAGAAAATTCCTTTCTTATCAACAATCCACTCAGAAGCAATGACCGCTCCCAAAGCAAATCCGTTTCGGTTAAAAGCTGTATGTTTGATTTCTATCTCGTCCACTTCTGACCTGTAAAAAACACTATGAGTTCCAGGAACTTCATTTTCACGAATAGCAAATATTCCTAGTTCGTTATCTTTGGTTTCATCTAATTTCCAAGCTTCATATTTAGAATTTTCAATAATTCCTTCTGCAATGGAAATAGCAGTTCCACTTGGTGCGTCCAGTTTATGAATGTGATGAATCTCTTCTAATTGGCAAGAATATTCGTTAACATTGTTCATTAATTTGGCTAAGTTTTCGTTGAGAGCAAAAAATAAATTGACACCTAAACTGAAATTAGAACCATATAAAAACGCGCTATTATTATCTAAAGTGATTTTTTCAATTTCTGGTTTTTTGTCTAACCAACCTGTTGTTCCACAGATTACAGGAATGTTATTTTCCAAACAGACTTTTATATTTTCAAAAGCAGCTTCGGGATTTGAAAATTCTATTACAACATCTGCATTGTTAAGAGATTCCTTAGTTGGTGTTTCTTTTAATCTTGCAACTACTTCATGACCTCGGTTTTGGGCAATCTCATCGATAATCTTCCCCATTTTTCCGTACCCGACTAATGCTATTTTCATTTTAAATTTTAGAATTTGATTGTTTTTTTTAGAATTTAAAGCTTAAACTTAATCCTGTCTTTGGAATAGAAGTTCCAAATTGATCATTAATAATTGTAGGTGTAATGGCTAGATCCGGATCATGACGACCTTCATACAAATGAGCATCTACAACAGCATCTACAATATTAAGAATGTAAATCAAAGCAGCAATTCCTATAGCGTAATCACGCTGTCTTTTAAACCTATCTTGTGCATTTCCCAAAACAGTTTTTGTAACATATGGTTTATCAGAAAACTCATGAGGAAGACCATTAAGCTCTGCTACAAAAGCATTCCTATATCTTTCATATTGATTCTGATTCCAAAGTGCTATCCCAACCCCGGTTCCTACAGCTCCCCAAACCAAAGGAATTTTCCAGTATTTTTTATTATAATACTGACCTAAACCTGGTAAAACTGCTGAATACAATCCGGCTTTTATTGGACTTAGTTTTGTGATTTTTGCAGGTGCATTTTTTTGATCGATATCTCCCAAGATCTGAGACTCAGAGAACGGTTTTGCTGCTGGAATACTGTCCTTCGGATGGTTTTCCACACGTATTGTATCATTTGGATTGACTTGGGAAAAGGCAAAACAAAAAGAAAGTATCAAAAAAACTGAAAGTAATTTCTTCATCTATCTAATGTGTGCAAGAATGCTTTCCAGCTCTTCTTCATTTTTAAAATCGAGAACAATTTTACCTTTTTTCCCGTTAGCTGAAGTTTTGATTTCAACTTTTACATCCAAAATATCAGATAACGTTTTCTGAGCTTTTTTAAAATGATTCGGAACGATAGATTGTTTCGCAACTTTTTCTGTATCCTGAGAATTTTTCATAAAGCCTGCCAATTGCTCAGCTTGTCTTACATTCAGTTGGTCTTTAATGATTCTTTCGAAAAGAATTTGGCGTTTTTCATCAGAATCCAAGCCCATGATTGCGCGCCCGTGGCCTGCAGAAATCTGACCACTTCTTACACCATTCTGGATATCCGGTGAAAGCTTCAGAAGCCGAACACTATTAGTGATTGTACTTCTCTCTTTTCCTACTCTTTGGCTAAGATTTTCTTGAGTCATCCCTACCTCATCCAATAATCTTTGGTAAGTTAAGGCCACTTCAATAGGATCTAGATCTTCTCTCTGGATGTTCTCTACCAAAGCCATCTCTAGCAATTCCTGATCATTCACCAATCGGATATAAGCGGGAATAGAAGTTAAACCTGCAATTTTGGAGGCACGATAACGCCTTTCACCAGAAATAATTTCGAACTTTTCGCCATCTTTTCTAAGGGTAATCGGCTGAATAATTCCTAAGCTTTTAATAGATTCAGCTAGATCATTCAGTGCTTTTTCGTCAAAAAAAGTTCTTGGCTGATTTGGGTTAGGATAGATATCTTCGATAGCAATTTCTACAATATTGCCTACCAATGTTTTTGCACCTTCGTCCGAAGCTGAATTGATATTTGTTTTGCTTTCGGCGTTTAGAATAGCTCCTAAACCACGCCCCATTGCTCTTGTTTTGTCTTTCATATATTTAAGTTGGAAGATGGAGGAAGGAGGATGGAAGTTTTAAAACAAGCTTCCAGCTTCTACCTTCTGACTTCCGGCTTTTTTAATTTTTAATTAATTTCTCGTTTCTCAGCAAAACCTCTTCAGCCAGCTGAATGTATTGTATTGCTCCTTTGCTCTCTGCATCATAACTCAAGATACTTTCTCCGAAACTTGGAGCCTCGCTCAACCTTACATTTCTGCTGATGATTGTTTCGAAAACCATTTCTGGGAAATGAGAATTAACTTCTTCTACAACTTGGTTAGACAATCTCAATCTGCTGTCGTACATCGTAAGAAGCAAACCTTCTATATCCAAATCTGGATTATGGATTTTTTGTACATTCTTAATGGTATTCAACAATTTACCCAAACCTTCCAATGCAAAATATTCACATTGAATTGGGATAATAACAGAATCTGCTGCCGTTAATGCATTAATAGTAATCAAACCCAAACTAGGAGCACAATCGATGATGATATAATCATACAAATCTTTAATCGGCTTCAAAGCTTCACGCATCATATACTCTCGTTTTTCACGATCAACCAATTCTATTTCCGCAGCTACCAAATCTATATGAGACGGTATAATATCCACGTTGGGCGAAGTTGTAGGCAGGATACACTTGGATGCTTCTGCGCTATGTTCTAGCAAATGATAGGTAGAAAAATTAATCTCTTCTACACCCAAACCAGAACTCGCATTGGCTTGCGGATCCGCGTCTATCAAGAGAACTCTCTTTTCCAAAACCCCCAAAGCCGACGCCAGATTAACAGCAGTTGTCGTTTTTCCGACACCTCCTTTCTGATTTGCAACACCTATAATTTTTGCCATAAACATTAATTTAATTCTCAAAAATACGATTTTTTACTACTTGGAAAGTTTTGAAAAACCTGAAAAGCCGTTAAAGTATTGTTAATTAAACGATTGGCTTAAAAAAAAATTATCCACATTTCCTTACAAAATGTGGATAATTATAAAAAACTACAAGTTTAATATTTTCACAGTCCTGATTATCAGCCTATTCAATTTTCATGGAAATAGGCATTCTGAAAGATGATCTTACAGCTTTGCCTTTTAATTGTGCTGGTGTCCATTTTGTTTTAACAGATTTAACAGCTCTTTCTGCTTCTGAATTAAACTCTGCATTAGAACCGTTGATTTTCAAATTGGAAATACTCCCGTCTTTTTCTACTACAAATGTAATAACTGCAGAAATCATACCAGATGTATCCATAGATTCTGTATCAAAACTTTGCGCTACTTTTTCTCGAAAAACATTAATTCCTCCTTTGAAGTCCGCTGCAACGTCTGCTTCATTTTGATTGATAAGTTTATCAGGATTTTCAACTTTTACAGGTGCTGTATAAACAACCGCTGGTGGTCCAGAAGTTACAACCGGAGGAACATAAGCGATAGTTGTTTCATCACCGCCTTTGGTCTCGGAACCAATAGCAGCTCCTTTCATATCATCAACTGTGGGAATTGGAGTGTCTTTTTTCAGATCTCTTACTGGTGTATATTCTGGATTAACAACTGTTTTGATATTAGGTGGAGCAACCGCAACTGGCGTAGCTCTTACAACCTCCGGATCATCTACATTATCCAAAATAATTGGATCTGAAACAGGAATCTCTTTAGGAACAATTTTAACTTCAAATGAGGAAACCACCAACGGAATCACCGCTACTGAAGCGAAAAAAGCGACACCTACAAATAATGCCTTCGTAAGATCATTAGAATACTCATTTCTGAGAGCATAAGCACCATAAGCTTTATTTCTATTGGAGAAAACTATTTCATCCAAATTGTCTTTTCCAAAGTAAGTTGATAGATTTTTCATAACTGATAAATTTTTAAATTAAACGATTAATAACATTTTATTAAAATGTTTGAAAAACACTCCAAATAACATTCCAATACTATATTAATTATCAAATAAATTATAATTAAATTAAATATTTAATAAAATAAATTCTCTTAAAATTGCAATTATTAAAAATAAGTGTAATTTAATATGATGAAATTCTTAATCATTATCAGTTTAATTTTCAGTGTCTTGACCAGCGCTCAGTCTACCAATGAAATTCGAATTCACATTAGAAGGCCCAATTTCTTACATTGAGGAATGATTTTAGTAATGGTATAATTGAAAACTAATATTTGATTATGAACGAGACTTTGAACAGCATACGAAACAGACCGAGATTCAAGCTATACACAGATCTTTCTTTGGAAGAATATGAAGCTAATCTGAAAAAATACCTTAATGAACATCAAGATCAATTTTATGGCAATATCAACAAAGAAGTTGCAACAATATTTGTAAGAAAAGAAGAGGACAACTATTGGAAACCCAATCTAGCATTGAGAATTGAAAAGGAAGACGAAAAAACAGTTATCCGAGGAATTTTTGGCCCGAGTACTTCTGTCTGGACATTTTTTATGTTTTTATATTTTCTTTTCACTGTTTCCTGGATGACTTTTGTCACTTTGTATTATGTAGAAAAACAAATCAATACCAGTAACTATCCTTGGGCTTTGCCTTGTTCTTTTGCTGTATTAGGATTAATTGCGCTTACATATCTTGCGGCAAGATTTGGACAAATTAAAGCTAAAGAGGAAATGCAGGAGTTAAGAAAATTTGCAGAAGAATCTACTTTACACGTTGAGAAGGAAGATTAATATCAAATCTTTTGCGCTTCTATAAAATGTTTCAATTTCAATCCAATTTTCATCAGGACAAACTGAAAAGGCTTTTGTTTTTTATAATACTTGTTGATAAAAATATCCATCGCTCCGAAAAACCGACTGAGATAGACTCTATCTTTCAACGTACTTTCACCCTTATGATGTAGGATAGAATACTTCCCATAATAGAAATTTTTGTAACCAGCTCTCAGAATAGTGTAGCACAAATCTATGTCTTCACCATACATAAAATAACGTTCATCGAAACCGCCAACCTCTTCATAAACCGACTTTTTGATGAGAAGATTAGCACCAGTCATCACTTCAACCTCAGCAATCTCGAATTCGTCTACATCATTACGATAATAGGTCTTGGAATCGTTGCTCAGTTTAGTAAATAATTTTTCGAAGGAATTAATCAATGCAGGAATAGAGCGTTTGCTTTCTGGCAAAAACATACCTTGCTTATCGTGCATTCTCAAACCCAATGCTCCAAATCCAGATTGTTGATCTGCATAATCTAGAACTTCTTGAAAATAATTGCCTTCAATTTCTGTATCCGGATTTAAGATATAAACATACTCTCCTTTTGCAGATTTTACACCTATGTTATTAGCTTTAGAAAAACCATAATTCTCTTCTAGAGCAATGAATTCGACATCATTAAATTGATTAATCAAGCTTTTCCATGCAGAATCTGGAGAGCTATTGTCTACAACGATAATCTCATAGTCAAATCCTTGAAAATATTTTTGAATAGAAAGGATACAACTCTTCAACAAATCCTTTACTTGGTAATGAACAATGATGACACTTACTTTCATTACTCGGCTTCGTTATAAGCAGTTCTGTTTGTTATAGATCTTCCTAGAGAGATTTCGTCTGCATACTCCAACTCATCGCCCACAGCAATTCCTCTAGCAATACTCGAAAATTTGACTTGCTGAGCTTTGAATTTTTTGTAGATATAATAAGCCGTAGTATCGCCCTCCATAGTAGCACTTAACGCAAAAATCAGCTCTTTTATTGTATTGGACGTTAGTTTTTTCTCTATGCTTCCTATTCTTAATTGATTGGGACCAATACCTTCCATTGGCGAAATTTTCCCTCCCAAAACCAGATATTTCCCTTTGAATTTTCCTGTATTCTCAATCGCCATTACATCTCTTACGTCTTCTACTATACAAAGAAGCTCATCATTGCGTTTGGGATCATTACAAATATCGCAAACTTCTGAATCGGAAAAGTTATGACACTCTTTACAATACTTAATATCTGTAACCAAATTTTGGATTGATGTACCTAAAGAAATTCCCTGCGAAGCTGGTTGACGAAGCAGATGCAACGCCAATCGAAGGGCAGATTTTCTCCCGATGCCGGGCAAACCAGATATTTCTTCAACAGCTTTCGATAAAACTTTGCTTGGATAATCCATAATTCAGAATCAAGAATTGAGACAGAAGACTTAATCCTAATGATTTAATCTTTGTTAATTCTCTCGTAGGTTTGAAAATAAAAATCGTGATCGTTTTTATCATCTTTTGCGTGGAATTCTTCGTTTGTTTTTTGCCAGATTTTCAAATCTATTTTCGGAAAAAATGTATCTGCTTCAAAATCTTCTTCCACATAGGTGATTTCTAATTTATCCGCCAATTCCATTGTTTGTTTATAAATCTCACCACCACCAATAATGAAAAAATTTTCATTAATTTTTTTTGCAAACTTGAGAGCTTCTTTAAGTTTGGAAACAATCAGAATATTTTCCTCAAACCAGTTATCTTTTCTACTCACCACAATATTGGTTCTGTTTGGCAAAGCTTTTCCTATACTTTCGTAAGTTTTCCTGCCCATAACCACGGGATGATTTTCTGTAAGCGATTTGAAATGTTTCAAATCTTTTGGAAGACGCCAAAGTAATTGGTTATCTTTTCCTAGAGCATTATTTTTTCCTATTGCGGCAATTATCGTAATCATAATATCTACAAATCTACATTTTTATGTTTAATTAAGAAAAATTTATGAGCTCTTAGTTTTCATATTTTGTAATTTTGGCAAAGTTTCTGAGCTATAGAATTGGAAACAATAATAGATTCTCCCAAATTTTAATTTAAAAATCGGATAAGTCCGACAGACAATATTTTCTAATGAAAAAGATTTTTTTAACATCCGCTGTTGCATTTTTATTTTTGGTAAGTTGTACTAATGACAAGGATATCCTCAACTCACTGAATGACTATAATATCAGCCAACAGAGCAAAGGTTATCACTTTGGGGACAAACTTCAAATCCCTCAAGATGTTTTGGACTATTCGGAAGCTATCACAATAAGCTATGGTGATAAAGAAATCAGCAATTTGACCATTGACCCAACTTTTTTCACTTTGGGAGAAAATGATGTGACTTTCAATATCAAAACAAAAAGTGGAGAAGTCCTACAGCAAGATGCAACGATAAACGTTTTTGCAAAAGCAAAACCAAGAAGTATAACATATACTGTCTTAAACCAATATCCACACGATGCCAATAATTTTGTACAAGGTTTTCAACTGGACGGAAATACCGTTTACGAATCTGATGGACAAAACGGACAATCTAGAATTTTGACTTATAATCTCGGCTCTACAACTCCAATCATCAGCACATCTCAACCTGAAGACATTTTTTCGGAAGGAAGTACGATTGTTGGAGATAAAGTTTATCAATTAACTTGGAAGAACAAAAAAGGTTTTATCTACGATAAAAACAGTCTGAAATTATTAAGCGAATTCCCTTATGACAACATCCTAGGTGAAGGCTGGGGATTGACTTACGACGGGAAAGAGCTTATCCTTTCTGATGGGACAAAAAATCTCTACTTCCTGAATCCAGAAAATCCATCGAAAGTCCTAAGAACAATTGCTGTAGCAAGCAACACAGAAGGTTACGATCAACTAAATGAGCTAGAGTATCACAAAGGCTCTGTTTATGCTAATGTTTGGCACAAACCAATCATTCTGCAAATCAACCCAACTAATGGAGAAGTCACAGGTATTCTTGATCTTACAAATATCGTAAAACAAAGTTCTACTGGTGGTGAAGATGTTTTGAATGGGATCGCTTTCAAAGGAGATAATATGGTAATAACTGGTAAAAACTGGAGCAGAATCTACGAAATATCAATCAAGTAATTTCACTTTACAATGCATAAAAAACGAGTTTCTTTTTTTGAAACTCGTTTTTTTTATTATTAATGAATAATCGCTAAATCTGTATTTTCAAGATTCTTGTTATAGAAAATTTTATTCATTCTTTAATTTGAATTTGATATACGTGATGGTTTTTCCTTTCGCAGAAAACAACTCCTCGTAATAAGTTCTAATATCTTTCAACAGTGGTGTATCTGGCTGATACTCTGCAGCACCGTAAATATCGTGATGAGCAGTCAGAATCTCGTGTCCCAAACCTTGTAAAAGTCCCAAGGTATATCCATGAAGATATTCGGAATCTGTTTTCAAATGGATGATTCCGTCTGGTTTCAGGATCCTTCTGTACATTGCTAAAAACTCTGGATTCGTAAGCCTATGTTTTGTTCTTCTGTATTTGATCTGTGGATCTGGGAAAGTAATCCAAATCTCAGACACCTCATTTTCAGCAAAGAGATTATCTATTAATTCTATTTGGGTTCTGAGGAAAGCGACATTATTAAGGTTCTTTTCTATAGCTTCTTTTGCACCAAACCAAAATCTTGCTCCTTTGATATCTACTCCAATAAAATTTTTATCCGGAAAAGCATTTGCTAATCCTACCGAGTACTCTCCTTTCCCACAGCCAAGTTCCAAAACTATTGGATTATCATTTCCAAAAAACTCTTTCCATTTCCCTTTGTGTTCAAACCCATTGATTGACTGATCACGCGTTGGCTGGATTACATTTGGTAATATCGTATTTTCTCTAAATCTTGCAGCTTTGTTCTTGCCCATTTTTTCTAAGGTTGTTTTTATCTTGAAAATGAAAAACGTGTAATCAGCTACCTTGCAATAACTTACAGCTTTTTCGTTTATTTTTTAAAATTTGATAATTAGTTAATAATATTATTTTGACATATCTGATGTAACTTGCATCAGATTGGAATTTTGCAATCTTTTAAGATAAATCGGCAGATATTTTTCTATATAAATTTTTGCAGCTTCGTAATTATTAGTCTCCAAAAACTCTGTTATATTATCTGAACTATAGATAAATTGTAAGAAATTTGGGATCAATTCTTTTGGGATCTTCATTCTGATAAAATAATCGTCCCCGAAATAATCTTGAAGATTCTTGATATTCTTACTCATTCTTTCGTACTGATAGGCGCGTTCTTTCTTTTTCTTTTCTCCCGAGATTAAATCAAAAAAACTATCGATACTAAAACTAAGTCCTTGATTGAAGCCCAAGATAGGAATTTCTGGAGAAGTCCCGTCGCCTTTCGGTTCTGGGAGGCCGATCATTTTTTTGAGTTCGAAAGCTTTATCCGAACCTTTCAGCATTGCGACATCTCTACGAAGGTTGCCCGTTGGTTTGAAAGCGCTTACGATAACTTCTTGAATCTCGTAATAAGCAATTTGTAATTCTACGAAATTTTTCCTAATCCCCAGCATTTGACTGGTAACTTTTACATCTTTTCTTTCTGTTGCTATAGATGTAAATCTAAGGACATCCCCTTCTTTAACAGCAATTTTGAACTCGCCATTATAGTTCGCCATTACACTTTTGTGTTCATTGAGATTGGTAACATAGACTTGATTAAGATACAAGCTAGACTTATCTCGGATAAAGATCTCTCCCTGAATCTCCTGCGCAGAAACAGATGCTACAAAAAGTAATAGAAAAACAATAAATATCTTCTTCATAATAATCCGGCAAATTTATAGAGAAATAAACAGAGAATTGTTACAAAAAAGAAGCCGATAAGGTTTAAAATTATATTAAACTTTATCGGCTTTCTGTTAAGTAATTAGAATTACAATATATTTTACATCATAACTGTTCGATCTATTTTTAGTCGGAGTTTCTATTTTTCAACAATATCCAACCGGTATATTTAACCGGAGGCGAGTCAACAAAATCTTGCCATTGCATAATATACCAATAGCTAGATGTCGGCAATACTTTTCCATTTTGTTTTCCATCCCAGATATAGTTGTTTTTGGTATCGCCTTCAAACAGTTTTTTACCTTGTCTATCAACAATTTGGAACGTCACATTTTCTTTATACTTGAGAAGCGACATATCTAGAACATCGTTTTTGCCGTCTCCATTTGGAGAAATCAAATTATAAATTTCTATGACAGAAAAATCTTTGTTAACTGGTGTACAATTATCATCAGAAATTACATAAGCAGTATGTAATCCTGGTGCAACATTGGTAAACGTATTAGAATCTTGATAACTACCACCATCTAGAGCATATCTATACGGAGCGTTTCCTCCGGTTGCAGTGACAATAACTGTATTTCCGGTGATGGAAATCCCCTCTATAATTGGCAATTCTACTGCTTTGATCTCAACTTTTTGAGTATAAGGACAATCGTTTGGTGAGAATCCTGTTAGAATTACAAAATATTTACCAACCGGCAAATCTGGAATCACCGAAGTACTTCCAATGATAGTTGTAGGGTCTGATTCATTATACCAAGCGTAAGAACTAAATCCTGAACCAGCATCTAAACTTATTGTTGCATCTGGACAAATAGTATAAACCGGCAGCAAACTAGTGGATGACAAAGGAACTTTAATTTTGATTGTCAACTCGGCTATCTCTGGACACTCTGTTGGGCTAGAAAGTCTGACAAATAAAGTCTGCGATTGGTTAACAGTAATCTCTGTAATATTGTTAGATGCATTAGCTTGTGCATCTGCTTTTTTAGTATAAAACTTAGCGGTTACCGCTGGATCGGATGTAAAATTGGCAATATAGTCATCCAGGTTTTGAACTAATTTCTCACCATCTAGATCATCATCGCAAACAGATTCTGTTGCAGCCGATGTAATAAGCGGAACTTTTGCCCCAATTTTGAAATTAAGGATTCCTGTAACCGTTCCACAATGTGTAGATATTACTTCTACTCTAACTACTGTATCGGTTGTGAAACTCCAATTATCTGGAAGCAATTGCCCCGTAACATTATTGTAGTAATTAACCGTGAAAACACTATTATTATTCAACAAAATCAAAGGCGTGACGCCTGTTGATAGTTGAAGATTAATTGTACCATCAATATTATCATCACAATAAGTTGATGGGAGTTTTGTAACATCCAGCTGTGCAACAGGAGAACCAACAACCTCAACATTCTGCTTATAATCGCAACCGTCTGCCGATGTAAGAATCACATAGTACTTTCCTGGTGGAACAGTAATTTTTGCAGTTGTTCCTATGATTGTGGATGGGGCTGCCTCGTTGTACCAATTGTAAGAAGCATGAGCAGTTCCCGCATCTAATTCTGTTGTTGCATTTTCGCAAATCGTATAGCTTGGCTGCAACGTTGTAGAGGAAAAACCATTTGTGAATGCGATTTTCAACTCGCCAACGTTTGCACAACTTCCTGAGGTTTCAAATCGGTAATAGTAATTAATATTTGCAGTTAAAACTACATTAGCTGCAATTGCATTAGTATTATTTTGAGCATCAGACAAAGTCAAGTAGAACGTGGGCTGGATTCCCATGTCGGCTGCTGATAAAAATAAGTTTTTATAATCATAAAGATCTATATTTTCATCGCCATTAGAATCTGTATCACAAATGTTTTGATTAACAGACTCTGTAAGAAGAACAACTTTACTTCCTATTTTGAAATCAATAAAACCGGTTACATCTGTACAATTGCTAGAAGCTACTTTTACATATACTCTTGTATCTGCCGAAAAACTCCAAGCATCTGGCAATACTTGTGTTGGCAACATTGCTGGATTGTTGTAATATGTTACCGTGAAATAGGTATTATTATTTGTTAAAATAGTTGGTGTAACGTTTGTTGAGAATGTAAGATCAATTTGTCCATCTAGGTTATCATCGCAAAGAGTTGCATTATAAGCCGCAATATTAAGAACCGGTTTTGGCGCTCCCACAATTTCTACAGACTGTTTGTATTCGCAACCTGTGATAGAAATTAAGATTACAAAATATTTCCCAACAGGAAGCGTTATTTTCGGGCTTATTCCTATAATTGTAGTTGGATCGTTTTGGTTATACCAATTATAAGTAGAATGAGCGGTTCCTGCATCTAAAAGAATTGTTGAATCCTCGCAAATCGTATAGCTTGGTTGCAAAGTTGTGGATGCAATTCCGCCTTCTATCAATGTCAAATTAACGGTTGCCACATCCGAACAGAAACTAGCATTTTTGATGACATAATAAAATGTAGCCACTGTTCCTAAAGTTACTGTCTGCGATGCAGAAATTGCATTTTGACCACTAAGCGCATCTGCCATTGATGCATAATATAATACTGTAAGACCAGTTTCGGAAGTCAACTGTGGTAGATAGTCGGCAAGATTTACAATTTCTGTATTATCTAAACCTTTGTCACAAACGTCGGCATTCAGGTTATTTGTAATAAGTGGTATTTTATTACCTATATTTAATGTAATTTCTCTTACCGTAGCACAAGCTTCCACAGATTCTACTCTAATCCATATTTTTGCATTGGCAGCAGTGAAAATATAATTTCCTGTAATATTATCTGTTCCTCCAGCATTTGCTTTAGCCGCAGAATCATAATATTTTACAGTAAATGTTGCTGGATTTGACAGCACAATTGGTGTAATATCATTGGGATTCACCACATAATTACCGTCTACAACTCCATCTTCATCGTCACAATGTACTTTTGTATAAAGATTTTCTTGAACAACAGGATTTGCTTTGTGCTTCAATTCAATTTTAAAGATGGCAAAACAACCTGTCGCATTTTTGATTCGAACATACACATTGGTATCTGGAGAGTTGAATGCCGTAAAGTTTGAAATTTCATCTGCGGTCGTCTCGTTTTGCGCTCCTGATAACGACTTGTAATAGACTTTGGTTGTTGTTGTATCTGATGTTACATCGGCCTGAGAAAGGTTATAAACCGCATTATTTGTAGAAGTACACTCTCTCAAAGTAGCATCTTGTCCAACAATTTGATTGACTTGGATAGTTGCTTGCGTGGTTTCGCAATCTGGGATTGTGCCATTTCCACAATATGAGAATCTGAAAGTATCAATTCCTAAAGTATTAGGATTTGCAGTATAAGTTATAACACCATTGGCTGCGATAGAAACAGTACCTTTTGTTGGAGGTGTTTCTATTTTTACAGTTGATGGATTTAGAACCTGCGGACTTAAACTAAACGTTGGCGTTATAGTAAGTGTAGAACAAGTCTCATAATTGACATTGGTGTAGGTAGTACAATTATAAAATTTAAAATCTGGAGTCTGGATTGCTGGGCAAGATCCTTGCTGAATAATTACTGCATAGATCCCTGCCTGAGCCGGCTCATAAGTATTAGTATTATTAACACCTGGTGCTGGTGAGTAAGCACCTGAATTATCTTTAACAACCCATTGATAAGACGTAAAACCCTCTGTTACAGCAAGTTTAACTCCAGGTAGACAATCTCCTTCCTGCTTAATAATGGCCGGAATATAGGAGAAACCCGCAAAATAACCGCCGTAACCTACAGCATCATCCCCTGCAGAGATACCAGCAGTAACCGCACTAGAGGAAATAACCGCTACATTTCCTGTAATATTGGGATAAGAATAAGTCACCCAATTACTAGATCCCGAAACATTGAAAGGTCCATTAGCAGAAGTTAAATTAAGAGAAACTCCATTTCTTTTAACATCTATAGTTGCACCTTTTTCTGTAATGATATTAAGTTTTGTTGGGATATTGAGAATGCCACCGGGATTTCCGTTGCTTACAACATAATTTTCTTGGATAGCTCCAATTTCATCAATCTTTTTTGGTAGATAGCAACTTAGTGGCGGAATATAATTAAAACCGCCTGTTGCAACTTCAGAACTATTTGGATCTCCCGCCAACAATTGATAAACATACACATTTTTCGTAGTTTTAACATGCATGTTGTAATGCGTAGAACCTTGCAAAATGTAAGCATTATTAGGTGTTACAAAATATTTACCCGCATTAATAGTTGCAGCAGGCATGCCGGAACCATTCAAATAAATCTCAGTATTATCCTCTGTTGCTACAATAAGAGCTTTTTCCATCCCATTGTAAGGATTTCCATTGCCTTTCATTAGAACAAACTCTTGTCCCAGTTTATCAATAGGAACACCTTGATCCATCAAGATATCAGAGCTATTTGTAGAACTAGTTGCGTATTGTCCGTTGAAATTACCATTGGTTATCGAAACAGGTTTATCCGAATCTATTTTTGCACCTATGAACCCAGTCCAGTTTTGAGATATTCCTCCTCTACCATCTATAATATAAGATTGTCCTTTGTTAAGCGTAAAAGTAAACTGGGTTCGTCCATCTCCATCAGAAAAAATAAGACTTGGACTAAAGCCTGTGATTGTGACATTGGTATTATCCTCTGTCGCCATAACACTAGTCATAAAATTCAGAATATTATTACTTGCTGAGATAGGAGCCATAACAGCTCTAAATGAATTCCCTATTCCAGCAGATCCTTTGGATGTTATTAATTCCCCATGATTATACACTGAAAATCGTAAGCTAGAAAAGAAAGGTTTTTCTCCTTTTAGGTAAAGTCCCTTTGAAACAGGTTTGAATAGATCTCCGTTTGTTGTTGTAATAATGTAAATCCTTGGAACATCAAATTTCCCTGGATTATTCTTGCTGATATTGACAGATCCAATAACAACATTATTGTTATAAATATCGACTTTGAAGGGCACCGTCTCATCAGTTGACATATACAACGTTTGAAATCGATCGGGATTTCCTGTTCTATCAATCATTGGTGCAAACCAATGTTCTCTATCTAATTGAGCATAAAACTTTATGGAAAAAATAAATAATAATAGAATTTGTAAAACTTTCTTCATTGTAATAACCTTATCAATATTATTACAAATGTAGAAAAAAGCATTTTATTGCCTTATATTTAAATTTACTAATTTCTATTTTTCAGTAATATCCAACCTGTAAGTTTTGTTCTTTGAGGATTTCCAGATTCATTCCATTCTATAATGTACCAATATGTAGCGGTTGGTAATATTCTTCCATTTAAAGTACCAGCCCAAACAAATTGGTTATTGACATCACCTTTGAAAACCAGAATCCCATTCCTATCATAGATTTCAAATCTTGGTTCTAGTTTTGTCAACAAAGAAGAATAATTGATAACATCATTAATACCATCATGGTTTGGTGTAATGATATTCTGGATATTAATCAAAGAAAAATCTTTCGTAATTATAGAACAACCATTTGCATCTTGAACAAAAACTGTATGATTTCCAAGATCTACGTTTGTAAAGATATTAGAAGATTGGTAACTACCTCCGTCCAAAGCATATTGATAAGGAGCTGTTCCACCGGAAACCAAAACCGTAACCGTTGTTCCCTCTATCAAAACATTATCAATCACTGGTTCTATAGCTTCTTCAACTATTACAGATTGTTTGAAACTACATCCATTTGGAGAAGTAAGAATTACAAAATAATTACCTACACCGACTGTTATTTTATCAAGATTGCTAATAGAAACTGTAGGAGCTGCCTCATTATACCAATCATAACTTGTAAAACCCATACCAGCATCTAAGATTGTGGTAGCTCCTTTACAGATAGTTATCGGATCATTTGGTAACGTAGTAGATTGGTTAGGTTTTTTGAAGTTAAACTTCACTTCTTTATAATTAGGACAAAACCCAGCTTTCTCTATTCTGATAAAAAATGACTTATCCGTACTGATGGTTTGCAAACTAGAGATAGTAGAACTTCCGCCTATTTTTGCTTGGGTTTCTGTTGCAAAATAAGTTGGCGTAACACCAGTTTCATTTGTAATTAATGCTACATAATCAGCCAAATTAACATCCTCACTCCCGTTAAGTTCATCATCACAAATTGGATAAACCGGAATAGAATTGACAGTAAGTTGAGTTCCATAATAAAACTGAACTGGATAAATTTTTGGAGTACAGGAAAACGCTCCTACGGAAACATTAATAGTTTGGGGATTACTAGTAAATACAAATTCTTTATCCGGATCAATTAGAGCTCCCGAAGTAGTATAATAAGAAACCTTAAAATCTCTTGAAAAATTGGTTATTATCTGACTATTGAAATCTGATAGAACCGCAGAATACTTCCCATCAAAATCATTATCACAAACTTGAATTGGAGTTGTATTAATATTAGCAACTGGTACTTTTTCAATCTTCACATAACCTTCCAATCTACATCCACTTCCCAAAGTAACTTCCACACTGAAATCTCCTTCTTCATTGACAACATCATAATAAGATTGACTTGGAGGAATCGAAGTAATTGCCACTCCATTTTTAAACCAAGTATATTTGGCAGATGGATCATTAATTATAGGATTGGGTTGAATCCTATATGGTACATTTTCACAAAGTGGATCCGCATTATCAATTGTAAGATCATTTCCAATATTAATATTCCCTGTAAAACTTCCAGATTTCAGAAAAACCGCAGAATCATAGAGTCCATTAGCATCACCATGATCAGCGATTACCAATTTTATATGATAAGTCACTCCTTTTTTCACAGTTGCGTTTGCTTTCAAAACCTTGGTTTGCCCATTAAAATTGGTTGGACTCACCAAACCATTAAAACCCCCAAAGTAATCAACATTACGAGGACAATTTGTAGCTCCATTTATAGAAAGAGAAGTTACAGGCGTATTGGTTCCTGGGACAAGTGCAATATTCTGATAAGGATCTGTACTACTCGCCTCTTTGATCAAAAAAGCAAAAGCATCGGAATAACGGCAGTTGCTATCACGATATTCTTCCGACAGAAACATATAATCGAAACTAATCTTATCACTTTGCAGGGATACAAAATCAAATTCGAGATAAGTTGCATTCAGAATATTATCTGTTGGCAACCCCGCTTGACTGAGTATGTAAACCAAATCTGGATCTCCTGCAGGCCAATTGCTATCAAAATTACTTTGCAATGTACTGTTTGGTCCTTCTGCGTCTTTAGCTTTTCCAGTAGAAAGAATGATGCCTTCATCAATTTCAAAACTACTTCCATTTCTGCTAAAATAACCATAACTTGTATCATTTCCTCCAAAATTCCATCCTGAGATAGAGACATTCGAAACAGTGATACAACTTGCATTTTGTGCTCCAATGAATTTATCCACCAATTGCTGTGCGTTCAAACTTGTATCAACGCTAATATTCTGTGCTTTGATCAGATTAATATTAATAAGACTAAAAAAACAAAGCAATAATTGGAAAAATTTAGAACGTGTCATTTAACATAATAATGGGATGCAAAAATATTCATTAATTATAACATAAAAAATCCCGCCATAAAAATATAGCGGGATTTGATTTATTTATTCCTAGTCTTAATTAAGCAAGTGCAACTCTTACGAATCCAGTTACTTTAAGATCAGCGTTTACAGATTTTACATAATCAGCAACTGATACGCTAGAATCTTTGATGAAATCTTGGTGTACCAAAGTGTTGTCTTTGTAGAATCTCTGCATTTTACCTTTCAAGATATTATCGATAATGTTTGCAGGCTTACCTTCTTCGATAAGTTTATGTCTTTCGATTTCTAATTCTTTATCGATAGTTTCCTGAGAAACAGCAGTCTCATCAAGAGCAATTGGGTTCATTGCAGCAACTTGCATAGAAACAGATTTTGCAGCTTCGTCAGCTCCGTCAACTTTTGCAGAAAGAGAAGTGATAGAAGCAATTTTGTTTCCAGCGTGGATGTAAGCTCCTAAGAAAGGCCCTTCGATTCTTTCGAATGCACCAATCTCGATTTTCTCACCGATAACTCCAGTTTGCTCGATCAATTTATCTGCAACAGTCATTCCGTGGAAATCTGTAGCCAATAATTCTTCTTTAGTAGCAGCAAAAATTGCCATTTCAGCCAACTCATAAGCCAACTCGATGAACGCTTCGTTTTTAGCAACAAAGTCAGTTTCACAGTTAAGAGAAATCACAACACCTAAAGTATTATCTTCGTTTACTCTTGCGATTACAGCACCTTCAGAAGAATCTCTGTCTGCTCTGTTAGCAGCAACTTTTTGTCCTTTTTTTCTAAGGATATCGATTGCTTTTTCGAAATCTCCCTCAGCTTCTACTAGAGCTTTTTTGCAGTCCATCATTCCTGCACCTGTTGTGTTTCTTAGTTTTGCTACGTCTGCAGCTACTGGTGTATAAGACATAATATTGATTATTTTTTTTATTTAATTGATTTGATTTTCCTCGTTGAGGTTTTTCAGCGTGCAAATATAGTGATTTTTATAAAAAAATAACACACCTAAATATTCTTAATAAAATAGAAACATAGCCACATTTCTTTAAAACAGACTAGTTAACTTATTATTTAATTATCATAAATTTCTAATTTATTAACAAGATTTAATTTATTTTTACGTTTTATACCCAAACCGACATTAATAATATTACAATGAAGAAGATATTTTTACTTTTGTTTTTACCAATTAGTTTCTTTGCATTTTCACAAAGCGTTTTCGAAGCAAAATCGACCACAGACAGAGCTATTGTTGAAAAATTTATCAGCAAAAACCCAAAACATCCCGCTGTTCCCGAACTGAAGAAAAGACTCACAACTCTTTCTTATGGAGGATCAACATCATCTTCCGCAAAACCCACAATTACACGGATGACGGAAAAGAGAATAGAAAAAACGTCTACTGTTGGAACATCTGCTGCAAAAGGACAACCGTCTGCACAAGCAAAAAACACTGCGGCAATCCTCACGAATTTATTCGATAACAACCCCAATAAAAAAGAGGCTGTCATCCAAATTGTCAATAAATCCAAATGTGTCCTTGTGGTAAAAATAAATGGTAAAAAATTCTACAACCTTACAGTTCCGTCCAATGGACAAAATTACATCTTAGTAGAAAAAGGTAATTACAACTTAACCACCTCTATCTGCGATGCAAAATATAATCAAAACAAAGCCATCACAAAAGATATTATCATTACTCTAAATGGAGGATAAGCTATCTCATTTAATAAAAACTAATTTATTGAAATCTCTATCATTCATATTAATATTAAGTTCTGTTTTACTTTTTTCTCAGAAAAGAATCGGATTAGACTCTTTACAAACGAAGAATGTCCAAGAACTTTTGGGGGATGATTATGGAAACATCTATTTATATAAGAATAGAGACCTTAGTTTTACTAAGTATGATTCAATAGGATCTCAATTGGGAAAACTAATGTTAACTTTCCCTTACAAAATCCAAAGCGTAACCAACCCACTCAACATTGTGATGTTTTCTGAAAACGCTCAGGAAATCAAATTTCTAGATCAAAACCTTAACGAAATTCAAAAAATAAATTTAAATTTCGGATTCATAAAGGCTGTTTATGCAGAAGATCTTCAATTCGCTTGGCTTTTAGACGACAGCAACAAGACGCTTTTCCAATACAACTTCCGAAATAGCTCTACAATTAGCTCTTTCCCTTTCAACATCAATCTACAATCTCTGAAAGACTTCCTTGTTTACGATAACAAAGTTTACATTCTTAAAGAGAACTCTTTTGAGGTTTACAATACAAAAGCTACTCTACTCTATTCTTCCCCCATTTCCAATGCAAGAAAACTCCGAAGAAACAATAGCGATATTTTGATATTTGGAAGCCAAGCAATTCAAATTTTTGATGGAAAGACACTATCCCAAATCTTCAAAAATGAAGGCGCAAAAATTGTGGATAAAAATAATGCAGGTTTTTTGGCACTCATAAAAGACAAGCTTTATCTTTACAGCCAAATAATTGATAACTGATTTTACAAACTTTTCTCTTATCAGTATCAAATAACAATTAATTAGACTTTAAAGAATGCACATCGCTGTTACAGGAAATATCGGAGCTGGAAAAACAACCCTTACAACAATGCTATCCAAGCATTACAACTGGGAAGCACAATTCGAAGATGTTGACCACAATCCTTATTTGGATGATTTTTATGGCGATATGTCAAAATGGAGTTTTGCACTTCAGATTTATTTTTTAGGAAGCAGATTCCGACAAGTAAAAGAAATTCGCGAGAGTGGCAAAAATGTCATCCAAGACAGAACAATCTACGAAGACGCACACATTTTCGCAGAAAACCTAGCTGAGATGAACTTGCTTTCTGAGAGAGATTTTAAAAATTATTTATCAGTATTCAACCTGATGAAAGACTTTGTCTCTGCTCCAGATCTGTTAATTTACCTTAGAGCAGACGTTCCAACTTTAGTAAGACAAATCGCCAAAAGAGGAAGAGAATACGAAGCCGGAATCAGTATAGATTATCTTTCTAAATTGAATAACAAATATCAAAACTGGATAGAAAACTACAAAGAAGGAAAACTTCTTGTTATAGATGTGGACAACCTAGACTTTGTAGAAAAACCAGAAGACTTCGGCTCTATATTAGAAAGAATAGATGCAGAGCTGAATGGTTTGTTTTAAATCACGAATTAAACTAAAACTAAGTCACATATTAAGGCTCTTTTTAAAGATTTTTTCAAATCACAATACGAGAAGATTTTATTGAAAATGTAAAATTTTTCATCGAGAACTAAAGATTTCCAATATATTACAAATCTTTGAGGCGAAATATTAATTATTAATATTTCAGGTTTAATTTTTAATAATTATTTTAAAATAATTTGTCTGTGTAAAAAATAATCCGTTATTTTGCACTCTCAAATATTCATTAGTCAAAAGAACATCGAGATATGTCAAGAATTTGCCAAATAACAGGTAAGCGTGCAATGGTAGGAAACAATGTTTCTCACGCTAATAACAAAACGAAAAGACGTTTTGAAATTAACTTGCTAGAGAAGAAGTTTTATCTTCCTGAGCAAGAAAAATCAGTAACTCTTAAAGTTTCTGCTCACGGACTTAGAGTTATCAATAAAATTGGAATTGAAGAAGCACTTGAAAGAGCTGCTAGAAATGGATTTATTAAAAACACTACTAAGTAATGGCTAAAAAAGGTAACAGAGTTCAGGTAATTCTAGAATGTACTGAGCATAAAGAAAGCGGTGTAGCAGGAATGTCAAGATACATTACTACAAAAAATAAAAAGAACACTACAGAGAGATTGGAGCTTAAAAAATTCAATCCAGTTCTTAAGAAATATACTGTTCACAAAGAAATTAAGTAATTTATAAAAATATTTTACAATGGCAAAAAAAGTAGTAGCAACACTTCAAGGTGGAGCTGGTTCAAAAAAAATGACAAAAGTAATCAAAATGGTTAAGTCTTCTAAATCAGACGCTTACGTTTTTGAAGAAAAAGTAATGAACGCTGACGAAGTTGAAGGATTTTTGAAAAAATAATTCCTCAATCGAATACAATATAGAAAGCTACTCTTTTTAAGGGTAGTTTTTTTGTTATATTTGCTACTGATAAAATCATTTATCAATTATCATTCATCATCTATATTAATAATGAGTTGGTTTAAAAAAATATTTAAAAAAGAAGATAAAGAAACCCTAGACAAAGGTTTAGAAAAATCTAGCCAAGGTTTTTTTGATAAAATATCTCGCGCTGTTGTAGGGAAAAACACCGTAGATGATGAAGTCTTGGATGACTTAGAAGAAGTCCTTATTGCTTCTGATGTAGGCGCTGAAACGACTATCAAAATCATCAAAAGAATAGAAGATCGAGTTGCAAGAGACAAATATGTCAACGTAAGCGAATTGGATAACATTCTACGTGAAGAAATTTCTGGACTTCTTTTAGACAATCCTCATCTTGACACAGACAATATCGACACAAGCAAAAAACCTTATGTGATAATGGTCGTAGGTGTAAATGGTGTTGGAAAAACCACAACAATTGGAAAACTTGCAAATCAATTCAAATCTCAGGGTTTGAAAGTTGTTCTTGGAGCAGCAGATACTTTCCGTGCAGCAGCTGTAGATCAATTAGTAATATGGAGTGAACGCGTTGGCGTTCCTATTGTAAAGCAAGAAATGGGATCTGATCCAGCTTCTGTTGCATTTGACACAGTTCAATCTGCAGTTGCGCAGAATGCAGATGTAGTGATTATAGACACAGCAGGAAGATTACATAACAAAATCAACCTAATGAACGAGCTTTCCAAAATAAAGCGTGTAATGCAAAAAGTAATTCCAGAAGCTCCACACGAAGTTTTATTAGTTTTGGACGGCTCTACTGGGCAAAATGCTTTTGAACAAGCAAAACAATTCACAGCAGCTACAGAGGTAACGGCTTTGGCTGTAACCAAACTAGATGGTACAGCAAAAGGAGGTGTTGTAATTGGCATTTCTGATCAATTTCAAATTCCTGTAAAATATATTGGAGTAGGAGAAAAGATGGAAGACCTTCAGATTTTTAATGGTATGGAATTTGTAAATTCATTCTTTAGAAAAAGATAAACAAATCACACTATTAACATTAAAAATTTTAAACTATGGGTATTTTAACTTGGATTATTTTCGGTCTTATTGCGGGTGCTATTGCAAAAGCTATTCATCCTGGCAAAGATCCTGGCGGTTGGATTGTAACAATCATTATTGGAATTCTTGGTGCCATGTTAGGTGGTTGGCTTGGAACAATGTTACTGAATATTGATGTTACTTCTTTTTGGAGTCCAATGAGCTGGCTTCTTTCAATTGGAGGTGCAGTGATTCTACTGTTTCTTTATAGTATGGTTACAAAAAAGTAATTTGATTTACATGTAATCTTCACTATTTAATTAAAAATTAAAAATGCGTCAAAATAAATGACGCATTTTTGCTTTATGACAACTAAAAAACCTCTATATTTGATTAAAATTAAATTTTAAGTATGAAGAAGTTTTTTACTACTCTACTTTCTCTTGGATTAGCCACTAGTGCATTTGCACAATGGAGCCCTACTTCTATGAAAGGAGAAAGTCTGCGTCAAAATGGAGCTACCAGCTTCTACACTGTTGATGTGGATGCAATCCGCACACAATTAACAAGTGCTCAACCAACAGGAAAAGGAAGCAAGCCTGTAATCATTAGTGTCCCTACACTAGGTGGCAAAATTGAAAAATTTGCAGTTTACAGCCTACCAGTTGTTGTACAATCTTTGGCCGACAAATACCAATTGGGATCCTATGTTGGGACTGGTGTTGATGATCCAGAAAAATACATTAGATTTTCTGTAGCACCTAACGATTTCCAATCTATGATTATCAAAAACGGTGTTTATGAGTTTGTAGAACCACAAAACAAAGAAAAAACCGTTTATGGTGTTCATCCAAAAACCAACAAAACTAGCGGTGCAAATGGCTCTTGGTTATGTGAAAGTACAGAGCCTGCTTTTTCGAAAAAACAAATAGACAAACTTGCCAGCGAATCCACTTTTGCTAATGATTCAAAAGACTTTTCAAAATCTTCTGATCAAAAATATAGAACAATGCGTTTGGCAATGTCTGTAAATGGTGAATATACAACATTTCATGGAGGTACTGTTGCAGGCGCTTTGACAGCAATCAACGCAACATTAACTCGTTGTAACGGTATTTTTGAAAATGATTTTGCATTACACTTAATTTTACAAGATTTTCCTGATGTAATTTATACTAATGCAAGTACAGATCCTTACGGTACATCCTTAAATGGATGGAACCAACAACTACAGACTACTTTAACAAACAATGTTGGTAACGACAATTACGACATTGGCCATATGTTTGGAGCATCTGGAGGTGGCGGAAATGCAGGTTGTATTGGTTGTGTTTGTATTAATCCAACAACAATTACACCTCTAGGAAAAGGTTCTGGTATCACTTCACCTGCAGACGGAATCCCCCAAGGCGATAACTTTGATATCGATTATGTAGCCCACGAAATGGGTCATCAATTAGGCGCTAACCATACTTTTTCTCATGGCCTAGAAGGAACAGGTCAAAATGTGGAGCCAGGATCCGGATCTACCATTATGGGATATGCAGGTATTACAGGAGCTACAGATTTACAAGATCATTCTGATCCTTATTTCCATATCAATAGTATTATTCAGATTCAGAACAATCTTACATCTAAGACTTGTGATATAGAAACGCCTATTACAAATCAACCTCCTACGATTGTTGCTATGGCGAATGTTACAATTCCAAAAAGCACAGCTTTTGTTCTAACAGCACAAGCTACAGATCCGGAAGGCAATCCAATTACATATGGCTGGGATCAAACCGATAGCGCAACCACTCCAACTACAATTGCTAATTTAGGAAACAACACCAATGGTCCAACTTTTAGATCTTGGACTCCTACTACAAACCCAACAAGATATTTCCCTAAGCTAGAAACAGTTCTAGCCGGACACTTAAAAAGCACAACAGATTGGGAAGCTGTTTCTACTGTAGCTAGAACAACTAATTTTAAAGTAACTGTAAGAGATAACAATCCTGATGTTGCACAACAACAGACTCAATATGCAACGCAAAGAGTGATTGTAGGTGCTGCAGGACCATTTAAAATAACATCTTCAAAAGTTTACAACAACGCTACTGGTGCATTCACTTGGGATCCAGTTGGAACAACTGCTGCTCCTTATAACGTAACCGATGTCAAAATTGATTATACAACGGACAACGGCGCAAGCTGGACAGTTTTAGCAGAATCTACTCCAAATGACGGAACTGAAGAAATAAGTTTTTCAAGTTTTCCTACAAACACAGTACTAACTGTAAGAGTCTCTGCTATAGGAAACGTTTTTTACGCGGCAAGTAAAGTAACGGTTTCTGCAATGGTCAACTGCGACGGTACCGCACCTGCAGGATTAGCAACTTCGGCTATTACCCAAACAAGTGCAAAAATAGATTGGGACGCTGTAGCTAATGCAACATATTCTGTAAGATATAAAAAAGCAAGCGAGACTAGCTGGACCGTTGTAAATGATATCGCAACCAATACTTACAATATTACAGAATTAGAAGAAGACACAAATTACGATGTAGAAGTTGCTGCAGTTTGTAGCGGAACTACAGGCGCTTATGCTAATGAAACATTCAAAACTTTAGGACTTACATATTGTACAGTTTCTTCTAGTAATGCTGGAGACGAATATATCTCAAAAGTTGTGGTAACACCAGCAAATAGTGGCACCGTTATGACTAGTACTTCTGGAGCTAACACTTACACAGATTACAGTGGTGACGACACAAGATTGGTTCAGTTAACCAAAGGTTCCACAGGAAATACAATAGCAGTAACCAAAGCTTGGACAGGAGCAACTTATAGTGAAGCAGTTGCTGTTTGGATTGATTTTAACAGAGATGGAACTTACGACGCTTCTGAAAAAGTAATGACTAGCGCACCTAGCACCACGGCTACTGTTACATCTACTTTTGCAGTTCCAGAAACCGCATACAGCGGAGATAAAACACTCGGAATGAGAGTAATTATGAGATACAATACTGCGCCAACAGGCCCATGCGCATCTTACACTTATGGTGAAGTTGAAGACTATGCAGTTAAGATTTCTGAAACTCTAGCAGTAACAGATGTTAAGAAAAACAACATTAGTGTTTATCCAAATCCAGCAGTTGATGTAATCAACATCTCTAATGTTTCTTCTAAAACTAAATTCGAGATCTACTCTGTAGGTGGACAATTGGTTTACCAAGGAACAACTGATGGAAAAGTAAATGTTTCTAAATTAGCAAAAGGTGTTTACATCTTATCTTTAGAATCTAACGGAGAGAAATCTCAAACCAAATTCATCAAGAACTAAAACCTAGTTCATTACAATAACAAAAATTCCCCGAATCAATGATTTGGGGAATTTTATTTTTAAGATGATTTTTTTAATTAAGGTCTTCTAGGAAACCTTCCGTTGCTACTTGCAGACTATCTAAATCAGAATTATTATAAATGATATAATCTGCCAATTTACATTTTTCCTTTTCAGGCATTTGCTTTTGGATGACCGCTTCTACCTCTCTGTAAGTTTTACCATCTCTGTCCATTGTTCTTTTGATTCTGAAATTATCATCAGCGGTAATCAGAACAGATTTGTAACATTGCTGATTTAATTTCAGTTCAAAAAGAAGTGCTGTTTCTTTAAAGACAAACTCTGAAGTTTGAGAAGCAACCCATTTTTCGAAATCGATTTTTACAGCCGGATGAATCAAATGATTCAATTGCTCCAGAAGTTCAGAATCATTGAAGACTTTTTCTGCGACATACTTTCTGTTATAAATTCCATCTGAATAAGCTTCATTTCCTAAAAGCTCAATGATTTTCTCCTTGAGAATAGAATCTTTATTAACAATATTTTTAGCTTCGTCATCCGAGTAATAAACAGGAAATCCTTTTTCCTCCAGAATTCTTGCTACTGTTGTTTTTCCTGAACCAATTCCGCCAGTTAATCCAATGATCTTGGGTATGGGAATGTCTTCGTCTTGAGTTGAAATTGTATCTTTTATATCCATAATTTAATATCCAAAAACTTCATTAAAACTAAATGTCTGATCAAGTTTCACGCCTCTTTCCGTCATTTTAAGACTTGCCAACTCGTGATTTGCATCGTGTTCAAAAAACAAAAGATATTCGTTATCCACACATTGCTTTAAGAATTTTCCTTTTTCTTCCATCGTCAACAACGGTCTTGTATCGTAACCCATCACATAAACCTGCGGAATATGCCCAACAGTCGGAATCAAATCTGCTGCGAAAACAATCGTTTTTTCTTGATATTGAAGAACCGGAAGCATTTGTTTCTCTGTATGTCCATCAACAAAAATCACATCCATTTTCAAATCAGGAGCGAATCCATAATTTCCTGTCGTTGGTAATGGTAAGAAATTGAGTTGTCCACTTTCTTCTAATGGAAAAATATTTTCTTTTAAAAAGCTTGCTTTCTCTCTTGGATTCGGTTCTGTTGCCCATTTCCAATGATTTTCATTCGTCCAGAAATGTGCATTTTTGAACGCCGGTCTGTAACCCGACTTGTCATCATTCCATTCTACTGCGCCACCGCAATGATCAAAATGAAGATGCGTCAAAAAAATATCCGTAATATCTTCTCTTACAAAACCGAATCTCTTCAGGTTTTTATCCAAAGAATCATCACCCCAAAGCGAATAATGACCAAAGAATTTTTCATCTTGTTTATCTCCAAGTCCACAATCGATTAGGATTAATTTTTTGCCGTCTTCTACTAAAAGCGAGCGAGTTCCTAATTCGATAAGGTTTCTTTCATCAGCAGGATTCGTTTTTTCCCAAAGTGTTTTTGGAACAACACCGAACATTGCACCGCCATCAAGTTTAAATTTTCCGCATTGGATTGGATAGAGTTTCATAAATACTTTGTTTTTCTTTGATAGAGTTGTTAAATCAAACCTCGATTCTCCTTCATCAACTCTGCAATTTTTTTATCGTTATCAAAATCTGATTGCTCTAAATTAAGAATAATATTTTCAAAATCATTGTCTTTTCTATTTTGACTTAATTTATTTGCGATATAAATTTCTGTTGGATAAATATTGATTCCGAACGCACCCTTCATTTCTTTTTTTACGAGTTCGTCTCCCATATTTTCGACAAACATTGGACATTTCTGGACTTTCTCATATTTAAAAGTAAGCTTTTCCAAATGTTTGTATAATTCTTCATCCGTCATCAATTTCACTTTTCCACGAATTTGAACGGCTTCGTAATTCCAAGTTGAAACATTTGGTTTCTCATACCAAGAGGACGAAATATAAGAATGAGCGCCTAAAAAATCACATAAAACCTCATCATTATCCTTCAAAACTTTAGCTTGAAAATTAACTTTAGAAATATGAGTTTCAAGAAAAAAATCTCCATCATTTTCATTCAACAAAAACATAGAATGTGTTGCTGATAATTTTTCTTTATTTGAAATTAAAAGTGCAAAAGCATTTTCACTGATGATTTTTTTCATCAATTCTGGGTCTTCGCTTTTGTAGATTTTTGGGATGAACATTATTATGAAAGATTAATTCGAATGAATTATTAAAACAATTCACCCGTATTCTTAGGTCTGGAAATATTCAAATGTTTGTAAGCTTTATCCGTCACTTCTCTTCCTCTCGGCGTTCGAATAATAAAACCTTCCTGAATCAAAAACGGCTCATAAACCTCTTCCAAAGTTTCTGGATTTTCTCCAATTGAAGTCGCAAGTGCAGAAATCCCGACTGGTTTTCCACGGAAGTTTTCTATCATCACACGCATTATTTTGTTATCCATATCATCTAAACCAAATTCATCTACATTGAGAGAATTCAATGCAAACTTTGTGATTTCGATTTCGATTTCTCCATTTCCTTTGATTTCTGCAAAGTCACGAACTCTACGCAAAAGTGCATTGGCAATTCGGGGAGTTCCTCGGCTTCTTCTGGCAATTTCGAGTGCAGCATCTTCGTAGATTGGAACGCCCAAAACACGTGCGCTTCTTTCGATAATCATTCCTAGAAGTTCAATAGTGTAGTATTCTAGTCTGCTTTGGATTCCAAATCTTGCGAGCATTGGTTTGGTCAACATTCCGCTTCTCGTCGTTGCACCAATTAATGTAAATGGATTAAGCCCAATCTGAACACTTCTCGCATTAGGACCAGTTTCCAGCATGATGTCAATCTTATAATCTTCCATTGCAGAATAGAGATATTCTTCCACAATTGGTGACAAACGATGAATTTCATCGATAAAAAGGACATCGTTTTCTTCAAGATTCGTAAGTAATCCTGCCAAACTTCCCGGCTTATCTAGAACTGGACCAGAAGTGATTTTACAATTAACACCTAATTCGTTGGCAATAATATGAGATAAAGTCGTTTTCCCTAATCCTGGAGGACCGTGCAAAAGAACGTGATCCAGAGCGTTTCCACGATTTTTAGCTGCTGCTACGAAAACTTCCAGATTGTCCAACGTTTTTCTTTGTCCGGCAAAATCTCGAAAACTCTGCGGACGGATTTTTTCTTCTTGAAACAAATCGTCATCAGAATAATTGTCTTTGTCGGGATGTAAAAAATCGGGCATTTTGGGTAATTAATAATTAAAAATGAAGAATTAAATCCAAAGTTGAATTTAATTTAAAAATGATATTCAAAGATAGAGATTTTTTAAGGGACTTTTGGATTGTATTTCTCGGTTTCGGAGATGATTTTCTTTAATTGATTTTTCTCTTGCTGATTTAATTTTCTTTGATAAAATCCTTGTTTGAAATCTTTCCCAATGTACTGTGGAAAAACACCATAATAATCATACAACTTTAAATCATAAATATTAAGTGAAGGAAAAAAATCTTTCTGAAAAGGAAATTTTGGAACATAAAAATTCAAATTTCCAATTTTATATTCGGTATTGATATTGACCGATTTATTTTCTTTTGGTTGATAAAGTTGTGGCCAACTGAAACTAGTCATTTTTTTTCCAACATCAAACCTCTGTACAAATCCAGGAAATGTGAAAATAGTGGAAATTAAAACAGATAAGAAAACAGATGTAAAAATTGCTTTTTGTTCTGAAACATTTTTGACTAATAAAAATATTGCAACCAAATAAACATCAATAAAAAAACGATATTGAGCTGAAAATGAAAATATTAATATCGATTTTACAATTAAACAAATCAATAATAAATAATAAAATCTCTCCTTTTTCTTAAATGTGAAAATCGTTATAATTAAAAGTGAAATGAGAATTCCAACATTCAGAATAGATTTATAACCAATTAAAAACCAATAGTATATTTTTTCAAAAAAATTAAATTCTGAAACCTGCTGATAAGAATATTTCATATCATAAGATTTTAGTAATCCAATCTGAGACGAATAAGTCAATATCTCCTGGCTCGGTTTCCAAGATAAATCAAAATCTGGAAATGATATTGGAAAAATGGGAAATCCAAAAAGCCAAATATTTTTTATCATTAACAAAATCCCCAATCCAAAAACCGGAATCATCCATTTGATACTGAATTTCTTTTGACTAAATCCGTGTAAAATCACCAAAATTGGAAGCCAAAAAATTATCGGTTTTATGCAAAATGCAAACATCGACAAATATAAAAGAATTGGTTTTTCTCTTTTATTCATCAATTCATTAATGACAATTAAAGTGATAATTAATATTGGTAAATCCGGACTTGGCTGTTGAACAAAAACTAAAAATATTGGAATAAAAATCAACAAAAAATATTGTTTCCTTTCGTAGATATAAATTAGAAAAAGAACCAATAAATAAGTATTAATCTTAAAAAAAACATCGATAAAATGTGAAAAAATAGCTTGATAAATATGCCAAAAAGAGGTTTGTCCAAGTAATAAATCGAGATTCGAAATCCCATTTACCAATCCAAATTCTTTCAAATAAGAAATCGTAGGAACGTAATAACTGGAATGGTCATAAAAATAAGGAGAAAATGAACCAACAAAAACAATCATCGTAAACAATAAGTAAAACCAAAAATTGATGTTTTTTCTAAAATCGAGATACGAAAGATCTTTCTTTTTCAGAAAAAGTAGAAATCCAATGCTTCCAAAAATTAGAAAAACAAATTCGACAAAACTATTTGCTGGAGAAAAAAAAGCAATTATGGTTTGCAATAATGTAATGCTTAGAATACCCAAAAAAGAGGTCAAAACAAAACTTTGATTTTCTGTTTTGAGAACATTTTTGATGATTAATCCCACTCCGAAATTAACAATCAATAATCCTATAATAGATATGAGAAGTAAAAGCATAAAAAAAGATTGCCTATAAAAATAAGCAATCTTTCCGTGTTAAAATATATATGAAGAAAATTTACTTCTGTACGCGACCAGTTTTTCTATCATTGGCTCTACCAATTGTGTAACCAGTAGCTCCACCTGCAACGCCACCAATCACCGCTCCAAGACCTGGATTTTTTTTACTGATGATCGCACCTGCAGCCGCTCCACCAACTGTACCAATAACCGTACCTTTTGCAGCACTACTCCATCCTTTTTTCTGAGTAGTCGTAGTTCCAGCTGAGCTTGATGAGCCAGAATTAGACGCTGTTGAACTGGAAGAAGAGCCACCACCGGAAGAAGAACTTCTTGTAGGAGTAGATTTCCTAGCCACTTTGTTGAACTAAACCTTCGGTAGCCCCGTCTGCATATTTTTGATTACTTTGTAAAACTAATTAAAAAATCAATAGAATGGCAACAAAAAAAAGAGTTTAGAAGAGCTCAGAGAAAACAAAATCATCAATCAGGCAAAGCGCGAAGTTCCGGGATTTGCGGAGCTTTTGCAAAGGTTTGAACGTACGGTTTCGGTGTTGGGAAGAAGCCAAAGTACGTTTCAAAATTACTCCAGACACGTGGCTGCGGTGTCGCTACATTTCGGGAAAATTCCTACAGAATTGGATTCAGAGCAAATTCATGATTACCTTTTTTACCTTCAGAAAAAATCTAAATCGCCTTCGCAATCGTATTTTAAACACACCGTTTACGGACTTCGATTTCTGCTTAAATCGGAAGGTTTGAGCTATGATTATTTGAGTCTTCCGGAAATTAAAAGAGAGAAAAAACTGCCTGTAGTGCTTAGTAAACAGGAGGTTTGGCAGATGTTGTCCGGCTGTAAACTTTTAAAACATAAAATCTTGATCGGCATCCTTTACGGCTGCGGACTCCGCTGTATGGAGGTTAGAAATCTGCGTTTATGCGACTTAGATTTTGATAGAAAACAGTTGAAAGTGGTTCAGGGAAAAGGCAAAAAAGACCGCTATTTGCCACTTTCCGAACATTTGATTCGGGGACTCAAAAAGTATATCGAAGCTGAAAAACCAGAAGATTATCTCTTTGGAATGCCACGAGAAGGAAGAGCCGGCGGAGAGTTTGATTCCCGCTACTCACAAAGAGGCGTTCAGTGGGCGGTAAAACAGGCATCAAGAGCAGCAAAAATCTTGAAAGAAGTTAGTGTTCATACGCTTCGGCACAGTTTTGCGACGCATCTTCTGGAAGATGGGATGGATATTTTGAGCATCAAAAATCTCCTCGGCCACGAAAGTATTGATACGACGTTGATTTATCTCCAAATTGCACAACTTTCCACACAAAAACTCTTTTCACCGCTCGATACTTTGTTTTCAGAATTTGGGAAGAAATGAGAGGTTTTAAAACCATAAAAAAACAGCCAACTCAACCACAATCTCAATCTCAACCTCAATACGAAGTCGCCGATGTTTTAAACAAATTAGGTTCAAAATTGGAAGATTTAGGACTTAATTCTTGGCAATTACGAACACTTTCAGCGTTGAAAAAATGCCGTACCTCTGCTTTGGGTGGTCATATTGACGCTTGTGATGAATGTGGAAATGTAAGCATCAGTTACAACTCCTGCCGAAACCGTCACTGCCCAAAATGTCAGGGAAAAAAACGAGAACAATGGATTGAAAATCGGGAAACCGAACTGCTTCCGGTACCTTATTTCCACGTGGTTTTTACGCTTCCTGATGTATTGAACAAAACCGCGCTTCACGAGCCCAAAATGTTGTACGATTTTTTATTTGAATCTGCCTGGGAAACGCTTGAATTGTTTGGAAAAAATCGAGGTTTAAAAATGGGAATGATTGCTGTTTTGCACACTTGGGGGCAGAATCTGAGCCTTCATCCGCATTTGCACTGCATTGTTCCGGGCGGCGGCGTGGATGAAAACGGAACTTGGAAAAATCTACGTTCAGACGGCAAATTTTTGCTTCCGGTAAAGGCTTTGAGTAAAGTTTTCAGGGCTAAATTTTGTGAGAAATTAAAAGATAAAAACCTTAAAGAATATACCAAAATCAGGCAAAATCTGTGGGAAAAACCTTGGGTAGTTTATGCCAAAAAGCCTTTTGCAAGCCCAAAATCTGTGGTAGAATATTTGGGCAGATACACGCATAAAATCGCCATCAGCAACCAGAGAATCAGAAAAATTGATGCTGAAAATGTAACGTTCGATTACAAAGATTACCGCCAAAAAGGCATCAAAAAGCAGATGGTTTTAAGCCATGAAGAGTTTATCCGAAGATTTGCGATGCATATTTTGCCCAAAAGATTTGTAAAAATCCGTCATTATGGTTTTTTGAGCAGCACTTGGAAACTAATTAAGCTTAAAAAACTGCAACAAAATTTAGGCATCCAGCCCAAAGAAAAGCTTCCGCCTAAAGCTTTTCAGCCGAAATGTAGTTGTTGTAAAGTTGGAAATTTGGTAACGATTGCCACGTTCGATCTTCGAGGTCCGCCAAGTTGGTTTTTGGAGATGAGCCAAAGTCAGCCAACGCCTAAAAAATAGATTTTTGGGTAAGGGAAATTATGTCCCAACGTGAAGGAAAACACGATAAAACCGACAAAGTTCGCCAAAAACGAATGCCTAAAAAAAAGAGAACGCCCTGTTCTCTTGAAATATTTTCTAAAAATTTTACGATAAATCCATAGTGTTGAAAAAACATGTAAAAAAGCTCCCAAAGCTTCCGTTCAACAGGGTTTTCATTGTTCGTGCTGCGCACGCAACGAAAACTTAGCTATTATATGCAGTGCTTTTTATTCAGTTAGTTGTAAAATATGCAGGAGTAGTGGTGGGAAATTTATTCTTTTTTGGCGGTGGGGAAAAGAGGGAAGGGAAAAGCTCTTTTGCAGTCTTTGGTTTTGCGGTGGGTGAAGCGGAGTGCAAATGTGCTTTTTCCTATGCGTTGGACTATTCTGCTTGTTTTGTGATGAAGGATGCAAGAAATATAAAATAGGATGGGAGTTTTACAAATTAGGACGGAAAATTTATACTTACGGATGCGAGTTTTATAAAATAGGTCGGAAGTTTTAAGGATAAGAATAGGAGTTTTATAAAACAGGACGATAGTTTTATAGTTGCGGATGCGAGTTTTATAAATGAGGACGGAAGTTTCAAAAATAAGGATGCGAGTTTTACAAATACGGATGGTAGTTTTATAAAAATGGAAAAGAGTTACAATTTTTGGGATTGCAACTCTTTAGTTATTGGTTAGTTATTTTAGAATTTTGGCGTGCCCTACTTCTGATGTTGATAACATAATGATTTGTTTTTTAAGTTATGATGTTAGCTAATAAAAAAGCGAGTAGATTTTTCTACCCGCTTTTTATTATTTTTTTATTAATGTTTGAGTATGAATAATTTTCCCATCTTTAATAATTTTTGCATAATATGTACCTTGAATATTCTTAGCTAAGCTAAACTCTAATTGATTAGTATTAATAATGATATTCCCTAATGTATCAGTTACAATAATATTCAAATCATTTTTCATTGATGTATTATTCTTATTTGCTGTCTTTTCGCAAGGAAGAATAATACGGTAAGAATTTCTTTGGTTTTCCTCATTTGCAATTCTGTAATTATCACAAGGATCTGGTGCTCTTGGGGTAATTTCTTGTTCAATTACTTGAGAGCCACATGGATTTGTAATTGTAATTCTAATTTTCATTTTCCAACTGAAACAATTACCATGTCCTAAACCTGTAAGACCATTTCCTGATAAGGATCCTGTACATCCACCTCCTAAATCAGCTATTTTTTGCCAAGTTACATTAGTTATGCCCTGATCATTGATATCAATACCGTTTAAGCCTTCTAAATTCAGATGTACGTAATTATTATTAGAAACATAATTTAACTGGGCTATGGGTTTTCCGATTATAATTTTTTTTGTGATTATTGAACCATTATTTATTCGCGCAGAAATTGTAGCACTACCATTTGATAGGGCCTTTACTTTAAGTGTTTGATTGAAAGTTGGTATTTGTTGTAGATTGGAAGAGAATGTCCATACTATATTATCTGTAGAAAGAGGGGTTGCAAGAACTTTAAAATCGCCTATTTCATCTATACACAAACTATTATTTCCAACAACAATATTAGCACTTCTTGGATATAAACTTCTAATTGCTAAAATGTCATCATCATGAAGTTGTCGTCTTGAACCATAATAATAAGCATACATAATAGCATTAGGGTCTTGACTATGTTTTAATCCTAAAGAATGTCCAATTTCATGAATAGCTACTGTGACCAAATCAATTGGTTGTGAAGAGGTGTATTGAAATTGATCTGTCCAACTTTCATCATCATCAAAATGAACATCACCTGCGAGATCACCCGAGTTTGGTGGTGGAAAAAAAGCATGAGCTAGAACCCCATTTGTTCCATCAAAACTATGACTACTTCCATCTCCATGATTTCCGGTTGCCCATTTTATGACAATATCAGCATTGTTAGCACTGAAAACTTCTGTAAATGTTAGATTTGATGCATTACTCCAAACAGAAAATGCTTCTTTGACAGCTAATCTTTCATTATCACCTGAAATATCGTTTGTACCGTTTTCAAAATAATATGTTATATTAGATTTATTCCATTTTCGGCCATCTAATTCGTATTTTGAATTATTTTCATCAATTGCACCATTATCATAAAGGATTTGAGCATTATGGATTATTGAAAATAAGACAAATAGAAATAATAAACTTTTTTTCATAATTTTATAATATTTAGGTTTGTTACAAAGTAAAATTCAGTACCACTAACAGCAGAATTGTAATTTTCATTTTCATTGAATTTATACGATTTACAAGAAAATTTTACTGAATCATTTAAATTTATATTTTCAGGTTTATCGCAAAGTATATAAAAAGTAACTTCATCAATTGTGGGTGTAGATGGATAGTTCTTTATTGCATATTTTTTTTTATCTTCTAAATACACTAATTGTCCAATTAGGTCTTTAATTTCAGAAGAAAAAACTCTTTCAATTTTGCAAAAATCAACATTAGGAGATGTTTCTGTTTCTGTTCCTCTATCATTACAACTGAAAACAGAAATAACAAGTAATAACAATAATATTTTTTTCATAAATTTTATTTCATGTTGTTTTTCAAATATATAAAAGAAAATTGGGTTAACAAAATTAATTTTATTTGACATATTTTTTTGGATATTTAAAATCAGCTCTTTTGCAAAATAAGTTGCTGTTTAAGCGTTGGAGTTTGGCAAATGTGCTGATGAGCGTTGACAAAAAAGGTGTTGGAAAAAGAATAAATTTTGGGCTGGGAAAGGTTTTAATTTTTACAGTTTATTTTTAATTCAGTTCTTAATTTTTGAAATTTTGATTTTTGTAACCGAGCTTGGTGCATTGCATATAACGGGCCGCGTATTGGCGATAGTGGCGGATTAGAAAGCGAAAACTTTCAATTTTGCACTAAGCTAAGCAACAGCCTTTTATTATTTTCTAAATTTATGAAAAAAGGAAATATAAAAGGCTGTTGCGAAAAAAAAGGAGAAACTTTCTATTTCTCCCTTAACCCGCCATTTCGCCAATACGATGTTGAACTAAACCTTCGGTAGCTTTCTCAGCGCCATATTTAGTTACTTTGTAAAACTAATTAAAAATCAGCAAAATGGCAACAAAAAAAAGAGTGTAGAAGCGCTTAGAGAAAACAAACTCATCAATCAGGCAAAGCGCGAAATTCCGGGATTTGCGGAACTTTTGCATAGGTTTGAACGTACGGTTTCGGTGTTGGGAAGAAGCCAAAGTACGTTTCAAAATTACTCCAGACACGTCGCTGCGGTGTCGCTACATTTCGGGAAAATTCCTACAGAATTGGATCCCGAGCAAATTCATGATTACCTCTTTTACCTTCAGAAAAAATCTAAATCGCCTTCGCAATCGTATTTTAAACACACCGTTTACGGACTTCGATTTCTGCTTAAATCGGAAGGTTTGAGCTAT
>NZ_QNUG01000019.1 GCF_003385395.1 Epilithonimonas hispanica
ATTACACGCTTTAGCACACAATTTAAGAAAGAAAGTTGCCTGAAGAGGACAACTTTTCACTTTTTCTTAAAATATTGAAAAACTTTTATAACAAAAAAATCCGCCTCAAATTTTGTTGTGAGACGGATTCTTTATAATTCTTTTCTAAGTCTTGCAACCGGAATGTTCAGTTGTTCTCGGTATTTTGCAATGGTTCTTCTTGCGATATTGTAACCTTTTTCTTTTAAGATTCCTACAAGAGCGTCGTCTGTATAAGGTTTTCTCTTGTTTTCTTTATCAATCGCTTCCTGAAGATGGGTCTTGATTTCTTTGGTTGAAACTTCTTCACCATCGTCATTGGTTAATGAGTCTGAGAATAAGTTTTTCAAATAAACAATCCCATTTGGTGTGTCTGCATATTTACTTTTTACAACTCTGGAAATTGTAGAAATGTCAAATCCTGTAATATCAGCCACGTCTTTCAGAATCATCGGTTTGATGTTTTTATCATCACCTGTCAAGAAATAATCTTTCTGAAGTTTTACAATCGCCGTAATAGTTTGCAAAAGTGTATTTTGCCTTTGATTAATAGCATCGATATACCATTTCGCAGCGTCCAGTTTTTGCTTGATGAAAAGTGCAGCTTGCTTGTGTTCTGCAGATTTTTTATCGTTAGAATAAGTAGAAAGAATTTCTTTGTATTCATCAGAAACTCTTAATGTTGGAGCATTTTTATTATTCAAAGAAGGAATAACTTGATTGTCCTTAATCTGAATAACAAAGTCTGGAATAATTTCTTGATTGATTGTAATCGTTTGAGTGTCAAAATTTCCACCTACTTTTGGAGAAAGTCTAGAAATCTCATCCAAAGCTTCTTTCAAATCTTCTTCATCGATGTCATATTTCTGAAGAATCTTATTATAATGTTTATTAGCAAGTGCATCAAACTGATTTCTCAAAATGTTGCCTGCTAAAATGACTGCAGAATCAGAACTTACTTTTTTCTCAATCTGTAAAAGAAGACATTCTCTCAAGTCTCTTGCGCCAACACCAGGTGGATCGAGTTTTTGAACATAATTTTCCAAAACATCCGTTACTTTTTCTTGAGTCGTATAAACACCTTGGGAAAAAGCCAAATCGTCAACAATAGATTTGATTTCTCTTCTCAGATAACCGTCTGTGTCAAGGTTTCCGATAATATATTCTGCGATTTTTAAATCTTCTTCATCGATGTTTGAAAGACGGATTTGTTCTAGAAGATAATCGTAAAGCGTTTGTCCTTCTGTTAAAAGCGATTGATTGTCGAATTCTTCATCATCAGCAGAATAGTTGCTAGAAGCGGTTTTGTAACTTGGCTCGTCATCATAAAGATATTCATCAACATCAAAATCAGTTTCGATGCTTTCGTTGCCTTCGCTTTCGTATTCTTCGTCAGCTTTGGAGTAATCTTCGTCCGAATTTTCATCCGATACTTTTTCTAAAGCAGGATTTTCCTCCAACTCTCTTTCCAGTTCTTCTTCAAATTCCAAAGTATGAAGCTGAATCAACTTCATCAACTGAATCTGTTGAGGCGCTAATTTTTGTCCGAGTTTAAGTTGTAGATTTTGCTTTAGCATAATTGTTGTCGTTAATAATTGGATTAACTTTTACGAAGTTAAAAATTTATTTTTTAAAAACAACAAGTTTAGCACGATTTTTGCATTATGATACTTATTATTAAAAAACCTTCAGGAATTTCTGAAGGTTTTTTGTTTTTATACTACCAGATTTTAATTCTGTTTTCTGGAGCAACATATAATTTATCACCCGGTTTGATATCAAATGCTTTTTGAAAAGCATCCATATTAACCAAAGGTCCAAAACTTCTGTAATAACCCGGTGAATGTGGATCTGTTTTTACCTGATTGGTCATATATTTATCGGTAGATTTGGTTCTCCAAACCGTTGCCCAACTCATAAAGAATCTTTGATCTTGATTGAGTCCACTGATTTCTCCAGGATTCCCATGGTCTTTCAGATACATTTGCAAAGCTGTGTAAGCAACATTAATTCCACCTAAATCTCCAATGTTTTCACCACTAGTAAATTTTCCATTCACGAAACTTCCTTTTACCGGTTCGTATTTGTCATATTGCGCTGCAAGTTGTCCAACTTTTTCATCAAAGTTTTTTCTATCACTTTCTGTCCACCAATTGTTGAGGTTTCCGTCTCCGTCAAATCTCGAACCGCTGTCATCAAATCCATGAGAAATTTCGTGGCCAATTACGCCGCCAATTCCTCCAAAGTTAACTGCAGGGTCAGCATTGAAACTGAAAAACGGAGGTTGTAAAATCGCAGCAGGGAAAACAATCTCGTTGTTAGAAGAACTATAATAAGCATTTACAGTTTGCGGTGACATTCCCCATTCTGTTTTATCAACAGGTTTTCCAACTTTATCCAAGTTTTTAGCGTAATTCCACTCAGAGATTTTCTCGATATTATTATAGTAAGTCCCACCGTTGGAAGTCAATTCTAGATTAAGTTTAGAATAATCTTTCCATTTGTCAGGATAAGCAATCTTCACTTTGAATTTTGCTAATTTTTCCAAAGCTTTTTCTCTCGTCACAGGCGACATCCATTCAAGATTTTCTATGTGTAATTTGAAAGATTTTTTGATGTAATCTACATAAGTTTCCATCTTTTGTTTCGCTTCTGCAGGGAAATATTTCTCAACATAAAGCTTTCCAAAAGCTTCTCCCAAAACACCATTAATCACACCAAGTCCACGTTTTTCCATAGAACGTTGCTCTTGCTGACCTTGCAGATATTTGGAATAGAAATCAAATCGGATATTATCAAGATTCTGGTCAAGATTTCCGGCGTTGCTATTCAAAAGGTCATATTTCATATAGTCTTTGATGAGTCCGATATTTTTATCCGTCATCCAAGAATCCATATTTTGATAATATTTCAATTCTCCGATAATCACTTTATCTGTGTTAACGCCAACTGTTTTTAGATAATCAGGAAGGTTAACATTTTTCACTAATGGTTTTAATTCCTCAACAGTTTTGGGATTATAACGCAAATTCGCATCACGACCTTGTTCCAAAGTCAAAAGGTCTTGAGCCAACTTCTTTTCAAAATCAACAATTTTTTGAGCAGTTGCATCAGGCGTTTTATTTCCAAGAACAGTTTCCAGCTTCGCAACGTAACCTTTGTATTCTTCTAAAGTTTTTGTGTTAGCTTCATTCACTTTTTGATAGTAATCTTTACCCAAACCTAAACTTGGTCCGCCAAGATAAACGGCATTCATTACAGAGTTTTTCATATCTGCGCCCACTCTCCAGCTATAAAAAGGATTATCACCTGAAGGAGTCGCTTCGATGAGATATTTCTGTAAATCTTTTACGTTTTTAATCGCATCGATTTTAGCCAATTGAGATTTGATAGGATTGATTCCTTCCGCATTTCTCTTATTCCAATCGATGAAAGTTCCATAAAGAGCCTGAATTTTTTCGCCTTCAGAATTAGAACTGAATTTTTCCGAAAGAATTTTGTTCAAAATATCCAATGAAGCCACATCTACATCTTCTCTCAAAGCATTGAATGAACCCCAGCTTGGTTTATCTGATGGAATCACCGCAGTTTTCATCCAGCCACCATTGACGTAATTATAGAAATCATCCTGAGGTCTTACAGATTTGTCCATATAAGAAATATTAAGTCCTTCTTCTTTGATTTCCTTTGGCACTTCTACTTCTTTTTTAGGTACTTCTACTTGGGTTTTCTGTGATGTAGAGCAAGATTCCAAATAAAATGTTGCTGCAACAGTCAAGATGTAAACACTGATTTTTTTCATTGAGATTTATTTTAATACTTTCAAATTTATGGAATTTAATTTTTTCTGAGTTTTTATCAATAAAAAATCCCACTCGATAAGAATGGGATTTGAATATTTTTGAATTTATAATTCTAAATTTTCTGGATTTCTTCTGTTGTCCCAGAAAGCTATTATTTCTATTGTTTGTTCGGATAGTCTATAGTAGAGAGAAAAATATTTTAAAATAGGAACTTTATAAGTATTGTGAAAATTTGTTGCAATTCCTGAATTTGGATTTTGTATCAGATAATTTATTTTTCTTTCCACATTTGCAATCAATTTTATCGAATATGAATTTGATTTATTGTGTTTTGTCCAAAAAACAAGTGTGTTATAATAATCAGATTCTGCGTCATCTGACCAAATTACTTTATACATTCTCTTGCTTTTTGACTCACGTCATCATTAGAAGAAAATTTTCCTTCTTTAATATCTTTAATTCCCTTTAATATTTTTTCTTTTTGCCAATCCTGAAGCTCTTCAACTTGTTCCTCACTTTTAAACTTAATTTTCATTTCTTCTAAAAGAGATTTCAGAATCTGAAGTTGTTTTTGATTTTCAGGATAAATGATTAAATTTTCCATCAGTTCAATTTTTATCAAAGTTAATAAAAAATTCCTTCAGTTTTAATTGAAGGAATTTGTGTTTTATGTTTAAGTTAATGCTTAAAATTCTGCATTTTTAGGCGTTCTCGGGAAAGGAATCACGTCTCTGATGTTGGTCATTCCTGTTACGAAAAGAACTAATCTTTCAAGACCTAAACCAAATCCGGCGTGTGGAACAGAACCGAATTTTCTAGTATCCAAATACCACCAAAGTTCGTGTTCTTCAACGTGCATTTCTGCCATTTTTGTTTTCAGAACATCCAATCTAGCTTCTCTTTCGGAACCACCGATGATTTCACCGATTCCTGGGAAAAGAACGTCCATCGCGGCAACAGTTTTGTTGTCATCATTCAGTTTCATATAGAACGCTTTGATTTCTTTCGGGTAATCGAACAAAACAACTGGACTTTCAAAATGTTTTTCAACCAAGAATCTCTCGTGCTCAGACTGCAAATCTGCGCCCCACTCTTCGATTGGATATTGGAATTTTCCTTTTTTATTCTCTTTAGAATTTAACAAAATTTCAATCGCTTCCGTATAAGAAACTCTCTTGAATCTTTTCGCAATCACATTTTCCAGCTTTTCGATAAGACCTTCTTTAGCTCTTTCTTTTTCCGGTTTTGATTTTTGCTCTTCTGCGAAACGGTTGTTTAAGAAATCCAAATCATCTTTGCAGTTATCCAAAACATATTTAATAACATATTTCAAGAAGTCTTCTGCCAAATCAATATTATCTTCCAAGTTATTGAAAGCAACTTCCGGCTCAATCATCCAGAACTCAGCTAAGTGACGCGTTGTATTGGAGTTTTCAGCACGGAAAGTTGGCCCGAAAGTATAAATTCTTCCCAATCCCATTGCAGCAGTTTCGCCTTCAAGCTGACCAGAAACTGTTAAATTAGTTTTCTTTCCAAAAAAATCTTCAGAAAAATCGATTTCTCCGTCTTCGTTTTTCGGGATATTGTTAAGGTCAAAGTTGGTAACGCCAAACATTTCGCCTGCACCTTCTGCATCAGCTCCGGTAATTACAGGCGTGTTGATGTAGAAAAACTGATTTTGATTAAAGAATTGATGAACCGCAAAACTCACAGCGTGACGCACTCTGAAAACTGCTCCAAATAAGTTGGTTCTGAATCTTAAATGTGCCTGCTCTCTCAAAGTTTCCAATGAGTGTTTTTTCGGCTGAAGAATTGTTTTATCTCTGTCTTCTGTAAAGTTATCTCCTAAAATAGTGATTTTTTTAGCCACAATCTCTACAGCTTGTCCAGCACCTTGACTTTCTACAACTTCTCCAACGATTTTCAGAGAAGAAGCTGTGCTAATTTTATTTATGATTTGTTCGTCAAAATTTTCAAAATCAACAACGATTTGCAAATTATTAATCGTAGAACCATCATTAAGCGCAATAAAGCGGTTTGCACGAAACGTTCTTACCCAGCCTTGCACGGTAATGTCGTGATGTAATACTTTTTTGTAATCTGTCAATAAGTCTTTAATCGTTTGTCTTTTCATTTTAGTATAAACTTTTAAGAAAGTTTCTGTTTTAAAATTAAGTGAGTGCAAATTTAGGAAAAATCGAGGGAAGTGTTTATATTTATTGATTCAATTATAATGTACAAATGTCACTATTCCAAAAAACAGTCATTTCAAAATATCTAAAAACTCAAAACACTGAGAATTTTAACCAAAAATGGAATTTGTTCAAAGCGCATTTTCATCATCCGGAAATTCAGGAGAATATTAGAAATTCAAAGGAAGAACAATACCAAGGTGAGTTTCTCATTGACTTGTTTGTAAATGTTTTGGGTTATACCAAAAATCCTACACCAAATTTTAATCTTACTACAGAATACAAAAATGTAAAAGACAGCAAAAAAGCTGATGGAGCAATCGTAATCAACGAAAAAGTTTCTTCTATTATTGAATTAAAAGGAACTAATACAACCGATCTAGCGAAAATTGAAGAACAAGCTTTTGGTTACAAAAATAATCAGCCAGATTGCAAATATATCATCACCTCCAATTTTGAGAAATTAAGATTTTATATTGATAATGCGATTGAGCATTTGGAATTCAATTTATTTGAACTCACTTTTGAGCAGTTCCAGATTCTTTATTTATGTTTGGCTTACGAGAATATTTCTGCAGATGTTCCTGCAAAAATGAAAGCAGAATCACTGAGTCAGGAAGATGCGATTACCAGAAAATTGTACAAGGATTATTCGGTTTTCAAAAGAGAGTTATTCCACAATCTTACCACTCTGAATCCCGATTACGAACCAATTGAATTATTCAAAAAATCTCAAAAGTTATTAGATCGTTTGCTCTTTCTTTTCTTTGGGGAAGACCGAGGTTTGCTTCCGCCAAATTCCGTGAGATTGATTTTGGAGGATTGGAAAGCCATAAAAGACCGAGACGAAGATGTGGAATTGTACAGTAGATTTAAAAAATATTTTGGTTATCTAAATACAGGTTTTAAAGGAAAACGGTATGACGTTTTTGCTTACAATGGTGGACTTTTCAAAGCCGATGAAGTTCTAGATAACATCATTATTGATGATGAACTTCTGTACAAACACAGTTTGAAACTCGCAGATTACGATTTTGCAAGCGAAGTAGATGTGAATATTTTGGGACATATTTTCGAAAATTCTTTGAATGAATTAGATGAAGTAAAAGCCCAATTGGAAGGTCAAGAAATTGATAAATCTAAAACCAAACGCAAGAAAGATGGCGTTTTCTACACGCCAAAATACATAACGAAATACATTGTAGAAAATACCGTTGGAAAATTGTGCGAAGACAAAAAAGCAGAATTTACCATTGTAGAAGAAGAATATTTTACCGACAAAAAAAGACAGCAAAAAACCAAACTCACTTTACTGAAAAAACTAGATGATTACAGAGCTTGGTTGCACCAAATTACCATCATAGACCCAGCTTGTGGAAGTGGCGCGTTTTTGAATGAAGCTTTGAATTTTTTGATTGATGAACACCAATATATTGATGAATTGGAAGCCAAACTCACCGGTTCATCGATTGCTTTTACTTACCATTCCGAAAGTATTTTGGAGAACAATCTTTTTGGAGTGGATCTAAATGAAGAATCTGTAGAAATTGCGAAGCTTTCCCTTTGGTTAAGAACGGCAGAACCCAACAGGAAACTTAATAGTTTGAATGACAATATCAAATGCGGAAATTCTTTAATTGATGATCCCGAAATTGCAGGCGACAAAGCATTTAATTGGGAGCAAGAATTTCCACAGATTTTTGCGAAAGGTGGTTTTGATGTGGTGATTGGGAATCCGCCTTATGTTAACGCAAAAGGTAATAATTTTATTAATGAAGAAAAAGAATATTATTACAAAAAATACAAAACAGCAATCTATCAGATAGATACTTATATTTTGTTTATTGAAAAAGCAAAAGCTTTATTAAAGGATGACAAAATAGCAAGTTACATTGTTCCTAATGCTTGGCTTAATAATTTATTACTTTCAGATGTGAGAAGATTTCTATTAGAGAATTTTCAATTATTGGAAATAGTAAATACTCCATCTGGAGTTTTCGCTGATGCAACGGTTGATACTATTATTTTTAATATTGCCAAAAACTTAACTAGAGATAAGGATGTTAAAATTTCTGAAGTCAAAAACTCAGAAATTAAATTTTTACATTCTATTAAACAAAATGTTTTCTTTAATAATAACAATTTTATTATTGACATCTTCAGTGATGATAAAAGTAGAAATATTATTAACAAAGTTGAATTTGAAAGTTTATTTTTAGGTAACATAACTGATATGTCAAGCGGAATTAAAGAATATGAAACAGGAAAAGGTATCCCAAAGCAAACCCTTGAAGATAAATTAATAAATAAATTCAATGCTAATTATAAAAAAGATGATACTTTTTTACCACATATTACTGGAAGTGAAATAGGAAGATATAATTTAGTATGGAAAAATCAATATTTAAGTTATGGCGAATGGCTAGGAGCTCCTCGTAAATTTCAATATTTCGAAGGAAATAGATTGCTTATTAGAGAAATACCTTCTAAACTTGGGCTAATTGTGAGTTTTACAGATGAAATCTATACTGTCAAAAACTCTGCACATATTTGTCGACAGTTTGATAATGATTATGATTTGAAATACATTTTAACAATTTTAAATTCTTTATTATTAGGATATTATTTTAAATTCAAGTTTGCAGAATTTGATAATGTTTTTCCAAAAGCAAAAATTGGTCAATGCAAACAACTTCCAATCAAAAACATCTCCTTAGAATCTCAACAACCCTTCATCGAAAAAGCAGACCAAATGCTTTCTCTCAACAAAGAATTACAGGAAGTCTCATCCAAATTCCAAAGAACCTGCGAAAGGAAATTTGAGAATCTAAACCAGAACAAAAAACTGCAAGACTGGTACAAACTCTCTTATGCAGATTTCATCAAAGAACTGTCCAAACAAAAAATAAAACTCACCCTTTCGGAAGAAGCAGATTGGGCAGATTATTTTGAGCAAGAAAAAAGCAAAGCTTTAGAAATTCAATCCAAAATTGCGAGTACAGATAAGGAGATAGACCAGATGGTTTATGAACTTTATGGCTTGAGTGAGGAGGAAATCCGTATCGTAGAAAACAGTTGAGAATGATTTTTTACTCATCCTTCTTCGAAGGAACCAAGAAAACATCCATCAAACCTTCTGGTAAAAACATTTGGATAAATTTCTCTTCACGGTTCACTTCCAGAATCCAGTCTTTGATAATCGGAATGATGATTTCTTTGCCGACAAGTTCTAGGATGAAATAATTCTGCGCCGTCTGGTCATTAATAGAAACAATATTTCCACAAGTTTTTCCATCAGCTTCACGGATTTCAAAACCAATCACTTCGTGGTAATAGAATTTTTTTCCAGTCAATGGCGGAAGCGTAGAAAGCGGAAGATAAACACCTTTTCCAATCGATTGATTGACTAGCGCTTCGGAAGAATTTTTGAAAGAAAGAATCTTGGTGTCACCTCTTTGCCATTGCTGTTTTTCAACAAAAAAGGGAACCAATAAACCGTTGACTTCAAGAAATATCGAGCTCAATTTATCATACATCTCAGGTTGATCTGTGTCCAATTTTAGAACAACGTTGCCTTGCAGTCCGTGAGTTCTTGTAATCGTTCCTAAAAAATAGCAGTCTTCTTTTCTCATTATTTCAAAAATTAATTTTCTTCCTTTCCTTAGTCCTAAAGATAGGAACAGTAATTAATTTGCTCCCTTTAAGGTTGGGGTACAAATTGATTTTTTATTTAAACAACAAAGACACGAAATCATATCGTGTCTTTGTTTTGTATCTTTTTGTAAAGAATTAAGCTTGAGTTTCTTCAGTTCCTTCTGCCTCAGCAGCTGGTTCTTCTGTTGCAACTTCCTCAGCAGGAGCGTTAGCAGCTTCTTCAGCAGCCTTTGCATCAGCTTCAGCTTTCGCAGCAGCATCAATTCTTGCTTGGTTTACTTTAGCTTCAGCTTCTAGAGCTGCTTTTTTAGCATCAGCTTTAGCAGTAGATAAACCTTCAACTTTACCTTGTACTTTAGCATCTTTAGCCTCAATCCAAGCAGCGAATCTCTTCTCAGCTTCAGCCTCGTCAAAAGCACCTTTAGCAACACCACCTTGAAGGTGTTTTTTGTACAAAGCACCTTTGTAAGAAAGGATAGCTCTTGCAGTATCAGTTGGCTGTGCTCCGTTGCTCAACCATTGAACAGCAGAATCAACGTTCAAGTCGATAGTTGCTGGGTTTGTAATTGGGTTGTAAGTTCCTAATTTCTCGATGAATTTACCATCTCTTCTAGATCTAGAATCTGCAACCACGATGTGGAAAAAAGGTTTTCCTTTTGATCCGTGTCTTTGTAATCTGATTTTTACTGACATAAATTTAAAATTTGTGGGAACACGTCCCGGTTAAATATTAAGTGTGCAAAGATAGGAAAATATTTCAATGTAACAATTTGAAAATCTAATAATTTAACAATCAAAAAAAGAAAAATTCTCCGACTCTCAAACACGCAAACTCTCAGACCAAATGTTAGGAGCCGGAAACCTGCTTGAAGTTTATGCTGAGCGGAGTCGAAGTGTTGCAATCTTTTTTGCTACACGTTTTGTCAGGCAGAGGTTCTCGAAGCCCAAGCAAAAAAGGATTTCCACTGCAAAACAAAATTTAGACGAATCCAATAAAAAAATAAAAATATTGAGTCAATCAGGGCTATGGTTTTGTTGTATAAGGAAGTGTTTTTTGTATATTACCTATTTTTCAACAATATCCAAGAATTATATCTGTGAATCACTTCTGTGTCTGGTTCTGTCCATTCCAAAGTGTACCAGAATGTGCCGGTAGAAAGAAGTTTCTTTCCATCTTTTCCATCCCAAATGTAATTTCCATCTTTACCAATGAAGACAAATCTGCCATAACGGTCAAAAATTTTAAAAGTAACATTGTTCTTTAGACTTAGAGCAGAAAAATCCAGAACATCATTTTTGCCATCGCCATTTGGAGTTATTACATTTACAAGATTGATGTTGGAAAACTCCCTTACAGAAGGAATACATTTTTTTGCACTTCTTACATATGCTTTCTGGATTCCTTTTGGAAGATTATTAAAAATGTTCGAAGATTGCCAGTTAGTTCCGTCAAGAGAATATTCGTAAGGAGAAGTTCCTCCTATTGCGGTTATTGTCAATCTGTCATTCTCAATTTCTAAAATTTTAATGATGACGTCTTCCTCAGCAATGACTTTAACATCTTGTCTGGTTGTACAACCATCAAATGTAAGATCTACCCAATGATCTCCCACGCTAAGTGCTCCAGAACCAGAATTGGTAGAGCCAGAATCCCAAAGATAAGCATCGAAGCCGGGACCTGCATCTAAAACAATTTGATTTTCTTTGCAGATGATAACATCTTGTAGTGAGTCAGATATTTTAGGACTTTTAAAAATTAACTTTAATTCTCCGACTGCTGGACAATTTATGCTGTTTTCAAAACGAAAAAAGTAGCTTTTATTAGCTTTTAAATCTTGTGAAGCAGGGATATTGTTGAGTTGTTTTTTTGCATCATCTAATGTTTCGTAGAAATTGGTTGTATCAGCTTGTGTTGTAAATATATTAATGTAGTCATTTAAATTGACAGGCTCATTTCCGGAACGGTCTGAGTCGCATATTTCTATTGGGGAAACGGCGTTAAGTATAATCTGAGGTGCAATTTTAAAATTAATTGTACCAAAAATAGAAGGACAACCATTTTTACTTTTGACTTCTACAAGGATATTTGTATTTACTGTAAAAGTAAAATTGTCTGGTAAAGCAACTGTAGGACTAGAAGCTAAGTAATAGTAAACTTCAAAATCATTTGGATTGCTAACAATTATTGGAGTAATATCAGAAAAATTTAAACTGATGGAATTATCCAAATCATTATCACAAAGGTTAGAATTATATAAAGCGGTATCTACATTTGGAACTGGATAGAAATTTAAAAATATTTCTGCCGAATTTTCACATCCACTTGTAGTAATGACCCAAGCAAATACAGATCCGCCATTAGAAATGTGTCGCGATGGATTTAAAATTTCAGTACCTGGAATATGGTCTTCAGCATCCTCTGGAGTTAAATAATATTTTATACTAGATATAGATTCTGATGTGAGATTTGCAGATGTAAGATTAAATGTACCTTGTCCTAAGTTATTTTTACACGTTTTTATTTCCGGATTTGAAAGGATAAGCGGTTTATAATTTACTTTGATTGTCTCTACACGGAAACATTCTGTTAAAGTGCTTTGAATTCTGTAATAATAGTCGTGATTGTCAAGTGTAGTGGGAGCGGTAATTCTATTCTCATCGTAAGTTGCGTCTTCGTAAGTGTTATAATAAGTTACAGTAAAATCTGGATTGCTATTTAAAATGTTGCTTGTAAATAAGGAAAAATCATATAATAAGCTTGGGTTGCAAACATCAATTGGATTTACAATTCCAAAAGGATTCGGAGCGACTCCAAAAGGATCTTCAAGAATGGCTGTTCCTGTCCAATTGAGTGTAAATGCTCCATTTCCAACGGGTCTGTCAATGACAAGAAAATAGGATTCGCCCGCAACTACATTCAGAGATTTTATATATCCGTCACCCAATTCGGCTGGTCCTTCGTGAAAATCACCAGCTGGTTCCGAGTCTCTCATTCCTGTATGGTTATCTAATAACAATGCAGCCAGTGGATTGGTCGTGGAGCATCGTATTGGAGTTCCAATTTTACCACAAGACACGTTAGGCCCGAAAACCCAAAAGTCATAATCGACGATTAAGTCTGTATCTGCTGGGATAAGGTCAAATCCTAAAGTTCCAGTTGTTTTTGCTGTGAATTTCAGCCATAAAGAATTGTTTTCATCACTATTACATGAGATACTCTGGTCTATTTCCTGTACACCATATCCTGTTGGATTAAGTGAGATACTTTGATTTCCGCAAATTTGAATGTAATTAATACAATCATTAGCTTCTTTGCTCTGAGAAAAAAATAGTGAGAAAAGGAAAAGAGAAATGAGGAAGGAGATTTTTTTCACAAGATTGTTTTAGTTTTTTGACAAAGCTAAAAATAACACTTATACCCTGCAAATTAATCTTCATTAATCAATATTTCCTAAATAAAACAATCCCAAACATTGTTGATTTTCTTCAATTTTCAAAGAATCTTTCAGTTTGTTGACGATTTTCGGAGAACTCCAGTAACAACCGATTCTATGAGCGGTGCAAGTCAAATGCATATTTTGAACAGCCATAGACGTTGCCGCAATCTCTTCCCAATCGGGAACCAATCCACTGAATTCAACCACAATTGAAATGATAACATTCGCTTTCGAAATTTTGAAAGCAATATCATCATATTTCTTCTGTAGAAACTGAATTTCTGGTGTCACTTCTTTGTAAATATTTTGAAGTTCCTGACCAAGATTTTGTTTTTCCTCACTTTTGAAAACTTTGAAACGCCAAGGTTTTGTACGTTTATGATTCGGAGCTAAGACAGCATTGCTGAGAATTTCGTCAATGATGTGTTGTGGAATTTCTTTATCTGTGTAATCTTTCGGGAAGATGCTACTGCGCTCTTCTATGATATGCTTGAGAATTGTTGCGTTTTCCATAGTTCAAAGATACGGGAAAGAAGAAACAAGAGCAAAGTAAAAAGAAATAAGAAAATGATTAGAATGAGAAACTTCGGACATCTGACCTTCAGCATCCAACTTTAAAAAATCTCCACAATTTCCTGATGAATTTTATTAAGGACAAAATCATCGCCCACTTTCTTTCCGAGCATTATCTGCGCCATTGGACTTTCCGGAGAAATGGCATAGAAGCGGTCGCCTTGAAAGAAGAATTCCCCCAAAGAAACGGAAATGTAAAAACGGGCTTTATTGGTAATGACAAGAGACCCGAGTTTTATAGTCTTTGAGACAGAGTTCAGAACTTTTCGCATTTGGGTCTGCATACTTTTAAGCGAAACCATTTGTCTGTCCAAATGATAGATCTCTTCCTGTATTTCCTCTCTGATAGAATCGTATTTTGATGTTTTTTTAATGTCCCGGCTAGCTTCCAGAGAAAAGTTGAGGTAAAACTCCAAAGTTTTCACTTTCCCCGAAATACTGTCGTTCACAAAGTCCCGTAATTCACTTTTATTATAAATCGTCTTCTGCATAAATCCAATTTTGAATAAAGATAATAATTAATCTCTTAATTCATAATTTCGTTTTGCCCACATTTTGGAAGGCTTTATCCAGTTGTCCGAAGCGATGTACAGAAATCCGTGCTTCAATCCCGTCTTCAATTCGATTTCTTTAAAATGATTAATTTTTAATTTCGACGTTTCCTTTCGTTTGATTGCTGAAACTCCAAAAATATCTGATTTTTCATAAATGGTTAAAATGTTTCCGCAGAAATTAATTGCTGGAAGTTCTTCAATGTCAGTGTCTAGATAACTTCCAATAAACACAAAGTTCAAATCAGGATTTTTCGCAAAAGTGGAAACAAATTGTGCAATGTAACCACCTTTTGAAGTTCCGATAACCGTGATGTGATTGGGCTGAACACCTTTTGAAATTAAACTGTCGATTTGGAAATTTATTTTTTCAGCGTATTTACTACCATTAGTTTTGGGTTTTCGTTTTTCGCTAAAGACAACAAAGCCATCTTTTCTGAATGAGTTTAAAATCTTATTGTATTCTGCTTTCACACCATATTTTTTATCGAAAGTTCCATCAGGATTTTCTTCTAAAAATTTATTGTGCAAGAAGAAAATGTAATTATTTTCGTTATTTGGATTTTCTGATTTTTTACTCGACTGGCAATTTGTAAAAATTAATAATAATAAAATCGGGATAAGGATAATTTTAGTTTTCATCTATTTCAAAAGTTTAGAATTCATCACAATCTTTCTGATTTCCTGCTCAAAATAATAAGCAATCTCAAAATTTTCAGTAGCTACATTTTCCATTACTATAACACTCGTTTTAGTCTTTGGATAATATAAATTGACCGCCGTAAAACCTTCGCTTGGATGAAAACCTGTGTGCCCGATTTCGTAGATATCAGCCTTGTCATTGATTCTCAAACCGTAGCCATAGCCAATCGGATTTTCACCAAATATTGGATGTGTTGCAGTTGTTGAATAATTGGTCATCAATTTATACGTTTCAGGTTTTAACAATTTTCCATTGTGGAGACATTCGTTCCATTTGGCTAAATCCGGAGCTGTGACAATCAAATGACTTCCAAAATAATTAGTAGGGTCAAAACCCGATTTTTTATTCAATTTAAAAGTTACTTCTTCCTTGATAGTGTGACCTTTTGTTAGAAGTTGGCTACTGGTTTCGGTAGGATAGAAACTGTCGTTCATTTTACATTTTTTGAACAAAGCGGTTACCAATTCCTGATAACTTTTACCGCTTTGCTTTTCCAAAACCAATCCTGCAACATAATATCCAACATTGGAATAACAGAATTCTTTTCCGGTTTTGAATTTAAGATTAGGTTTCAAATCGTCGCTGTACAATCCCGAAGTATGATTGAGCAAGTGATGAACGGTCACTGTATCTGCCCAAGAATATTGGAAATCCGGAAGATATTTTCGAATTGGCTGATGTAAATCGATTGTCCCTTTTTCAACTTGTTGCAAAATCAATGTGGCAGTAATCTGCTTGGCAATCGACATTGTAGAAAACTTATTGGAGATTTCCAGAGGTGTTTTCTTATTGAAATCGGCATAACCAAAAGCTTTCGCATATTTTTCCTTCCCGTTTTGCTGAATGTAAACTACGCCGTTGAAAGTTCTGGGATTTGTAGTTTTGATTAAGCTATCAATTTTTACCGGATAATCGTCTTTTTTTTGAGCTGATGAGTTACAAGAAGTAAATAACGTAATAATAGCAACCGAAGCCACTTTGAAAAAATGTCTCATTTGTTTTTGAATTTGGTTAAGTTTTTTAATTTAATGATTGGACCTACTCCAAAAGGTCAGGTCGCCTTTCTTTTGTGATTCTTACAGCTTCATCGTGTAACCAATCTTCAATCGCTCCGAAGTTGCCACTCAATAATATTTTTGGAACCGATAATCCTTTGTAAGTTTCTGGTCTTGTGTAGATTGGAGGAGAAAGAAGATTGTCTTGGAAACTATCGGTTAAAGCACTCTGCTCATCATTCAAAACGCCAGGTAACAATCTGATGACAGAATCTGCCAAAACACAAGCTGCCAATTCTCCACCAGTTAAAACATAATCACCGATTGAGATTTCTTTTGTGATATGCAAATCGCGAACACGCTGGTCAATGCCTTTGTAATGTCCACAAAGAAAAATCAGATTTTTTTTGATTGATAAAGTGTTGGCAATTCTTTGATTAAGTGTTTCTCCGTCTGGTGTCAGATAAATAATTTCGTCGTAATCTCTTTGAGATTTTAGTTCAGAAATACATTTGTCCAGAGGTTCTATCATCATTATCATTCCGGCACCACCGCCATAAGGCTCATCATCAATTTGCCGATGTTTGCCAATGCTCCAGTCTCGGATGTTGTGAAAATGAACTTCTGCCAATCCTTTTTCCATCGCTCTTTTCAGGATTGAGGTTTTGAAAGGACTTTCCATAAGTTCCGGAAGTACGCTGATGATATCGATTCTCATTTATTGTTCGGTAGGATTTTTCTTAGACGGCGCAATAATCAGCCTTAATGAAGAATCTTTATTAATATAACTCCACATCCAGTTGAAGAAAATTGCGATTTTGTTTCTGACGCTCAGAATCAGCATCAAATGTAAGAACATCCATAGATACCAAGCAAGAAATCCCTGAAATTTGAATTTCGGAAGGTCAACAACAGCTCTGTGTTTTCCAATGGTTGCCATAGAACCGCGGTCGATATATTCGTATTCTGTCCAGTCTTTTTCGGAATCTTTCTTAAAGTTTTTTGCTAAATTTTTACCTTGGTTAATCGCCACATTCGCAACCTGTGGATGACCTTGTGGGTATTTCGGGGTTTCCATATAAGCGATATCACCAATCGCGAAAATGTTATCAAAACCTTTCACTTTGTTGTGTCTATCAACGATATATCGATTTCGAACTAAGTTTTCTTTATTAAAATCATCAATAATATTTCCAGTAACTCCGGCTGCCCAAATCACATTATTTGTTGGGATTGAGTTCCCGCTCGCCATATTGATGACTTCTCCGTCATAATCTGTAACGCGTTCGTTTTTTAAAAATTTGACACCGAGTTGTTTTAAGTAATCTTCTGCCGCATCCTGTGATTCTTGGCTCATCGCTTCCAATGGTTTGTCGCCTGCGCTGATGAGAACAATATTAAGGTCATCAAAGTTCATCCTAGGATAATCTCTTGGAAGAATATGGGTTTTCATCTCAGAAAAGGCACCTGCGAGTTCAACTCCGGTTGGTCCACTTCCTACGATGACGAGATTCCAATTTCCATCGTCGCTGGCTTTTCTTTCGATAATCATCTTTTCAAATGTCATCAAAATATGATTTCGAATCGTGATAGCTTCCTGAGTATTTTTCATTCCGAGAGCTAAATCCTGCATCTTCTGATTGCCAAAAAAATTAGTTTTACAACCTGTCGCAATCACCAATTTATCGTAAGTGAAAACACCATCTTCACCAATGACTTTGTTTTCGGAAGGAACAATTTTTTTGACTTCCGTCATTCGGAATTGAATGTTTTTCGACTTCTGGAAGATTTTTCTGAAAGGGAAAGAGATATTAGAAGGCTCGATTCGTCCAGTTGCAACCTGATAGAATAACGGCTGGAACATATGATGATTCATCTTATCGATGACCATTACTTTATATTTTCCTTGATTATTAAGATGTCTCGCAAGTTGTAAACCTGCAAATCCACCTCCGATGATAACAATCTTTTCCCTCATTGCGATTTTTTTATAAAATTAAGATTTTTATTTTGCTTTAGACTAATCAAATATTATGCTGGATTTCTGATTTCAAAATAAAAAAGAACCCTGCCAAAAATAAATTTGACAGAGTCCTAAAAACACAAATGATGAAAATTTTTTAAAACAGATAACTTATACCCACAGTATAGTTTCTCGGCCTTGTTTTATATCCAATGATATCAACGTATGAAGTGTTGAAAAGATTTCCAACATTTGCAAATGCCTCAATTTTATCTGTAATTTTTTGATTAATATTCAAATTGAAAAGATGAAAACTTTTGTTGACAACATTAACTGTTGCAAAAGTTGCTGAATCGTAATAAGCATCGCTTCTGCTCCCTACGAATTGGTGATTGATGTATAATCTTGTAGATTTGAAAGGTTTTGCTTCAACATAAGAATTGATCCTTTGCTTCGGCTGACGTAGCATTGTAGCTTCTTTGTCTTTTTCTACATAGCTGAAATTTCCACCAATTCTTACATATTGATTAATGTCATAATCAAAACCGATTTCAAAACCTTTAGCTTTGTTTTCATCAATATTTAGATACTGTCCGGCAAAAGCAACCACGTCAACTATTTGATAGGCGAAAGCATCTTTTTCCTGTCTTTGAAAAAGGCTTGCATTTACCACAAACGTTTTTGAACTATTTCCGATTGTTAAATCTATTTCGTGACTTTGATTGGTTTCAGGCTTCAGATCAGCATTTGGAAGAATGTACGGAAGAGAACCATAATTCTGATATAAAGTTGGTGCTATAAAAGCAGTGGCGTAAGAATAGCCAATTTTGAAGAATAAGTTTTCAGCCTCTCCTAAATAATAAGGATTAACAGAATAAACCCGATGATTTCCAAATTTTGAATTATCTGTCATTCTAGCGCCTGCATCTAAATTGAACCCTTTATAATTCAAATTGACTTTTGCAAAAGCATCAAAGTTAGAAAGCTTTGTGTCTTTTTCTAACAATACGTCTTCCAACTCTGTTCCACCCCAAGGTAATGTTGTGGAACCCATTTTTTGATCTTCATATTGAACTCCTACAGTGAAATTGAAAAAATCATTGACTTTATAAAAATTGTATAATTCTGTGAAAAGGTTTTTTCCGGTGTAAGAAAACTGGTCATTGTATTTATCAGAATAAAAATTCTGACTCGATCTATCTGTTCCGGAATATCTGGAATTAAAAACGACTTCACCATTGTTATATTTGAAACCTGCATTTACACCACCAAAAAATTGTTTGTCATTACCACGATAGAGCCCGTCTGTAAAAGCACCTTCGTCATACTTGTAAAGATTATGGTTCCAACCTCCGGAAAGATTAACGTTGAACTTCTCATCAGTATAGCCAACATTTGCAGAGATATTTTGCTTTTCCCAACCATCTTTATCGAAAGTATCGTTGCCTTCAGCCGAAGATATACCCTGAGATTTCTCATTGAAACCATTTATTTGGTAATTAAATTTATCTAATTTACCTTTAACAGTCGCATTCTGAGCAAATGTATTGAATGAACCTCCTCTTGCAGAAACAAGTCCTTCTATTGCTTTTTGAGAAGATTTTTTTGTTTCGATATTGATAACAGAAACGGTAGCGTTTGAGCCATACAAAACTGAAGAAGCTCCATTTAGAACTTCGATGCTTTCTACACTTTCCAAAGCAATCAGGCGCAAATCGGAAACGGTATAATCATTTCCTGTAACATCTTTCAAAGGAGTGCCATCTAATAGAATCAAAATATTAGCACTTTTGCCTCCTCTGATTTTTAAAGATTTCGGTTCGGTTTGGTTGTTGAAATTTCCCGTAATCTGAAAACCCGCAACTTGATTCAAAACATCATTTAAGGTTTGACCTTTGAAATTTTCCAGATCTTCTTGCGTGAAAAGTTTAACGTTTTTTCCTGTTTTGTAAAGTTGTTGTGGGATTTTGGAAGCTACAGTAACCTCTTCGATTTTTGTTTCGTCATTTTGTTGGGCAAAAACCGATGTTCCTATCATAAGAATCGCGCTGGCCAAAATTAATTTTCTGTTCATTAAAATATAATTAAAGTTTATAAATTAACCTTCAGAAAATAGCAGAGAATACAAACACAGAATGTCTATAGAATCAGGCTTTTCCTCCGAAAGCATTTATTCAAAATGTTCTTTTTGGCAGGTCTCCTGACTTTCGCTGATTTTGCACCTTCTCGCTCTTTTCAGAACAATGGCGTTTTGCAAAAACATTTAAACTTTAATTATTAATTTTTCATTCTTAATTAAAGTTCTTGCGATTTACAGTTGCGGGGACAGTTGAAGAATTACACTTCATTCCCATTTTAATCCCGAATCATTCGGGAACCAAATTTTTGCAAATATATAAAGTTCGGATGAAAATCTTAATTTTTCTTAAAACTTGAGTTCTCCAATTTCTGGTTTTCCGATATTTTTGTAGAAATTTTCCAATGGTTTTGGAAACGATTTATCATCGGCTTGTTTTTCATTCACAATGATAAACTCATTATCAGAAGCAAATTTTTCAAATTCTTTTTTGGAATCTAATTCAATGGTATTGATTTCTATTGCTAAGTTTTTATGCGTCAATTTATGATTGATTATTTTAGAATTAATGATAAAATCTCCCCATTCGGAAGGGATTGTAGTTGGGAATTCATAAAGTTTTTTCCAGATGAAGTCATTTCCTCTTTGTTTAATTAAGAACTGATTTTTGAATTTAATAAAGAAATATTTCAAACTCAAATCCGAGACTTTTGCTTTCTTAGTTTTAACCGGAAATTCAGAGATTCTACCAGTTTCGTAAGCTAAGCAGTCATCATTCACTGGACATTCGTTGCAAATTGGATTTTTCGGTTTACAATTCTCCGAACCAATATCCATTATCGCCTGATTGAATTCCCCAGATTTGTCATCAGGCATAATTAATAAAGCTAAATCAGAAAAATATTGAAAAGCCTTTGAACTTGAAATGTCAAAATCATCAGCAAATATCCTTGACAAAACTCTATAAAAATTGCCATCAACTGCAGGAACTTTTTCTTCAAAACAAATACTAGCAATCGCAGCAGCTGTATATTTTCCGACTCCCTTTAATTTTAAAATGTCATTATAATGATTCGGAAATTCGCCTCCGAAATCTTCAACAATCTGATGAGCTGCTTTGTGAAGATTAATCGCTCTGGAATAATAGCCCAAACCTTTCCAATATAATAATACGTCATCCTCCGAAGCGTTGTGAAGTTCTGTTACGGTCGGGAATCTTTCGATAAATCTGAGATAATGTCCGAGTCCTTGTTTTACTTGAGTTTGCTGCAAAACAATCTCGCTTATCCATATATTATAAGGAAGCTGGTTTTCTCTCCAAGGAAGTTGTCTGGCATTGCTATCGTACCACTTTGTGAGCTTTTTTCCAATGTGAAGAAAATCAGCATTTTGTTTGTTTGTTTTCAAAAATATGTCTTATATTTGCACACCAAAAATATAAAGAATTTTAGAAAATGACAAAGGCAGAATTGGTAAATACCATCTCGAACAAGCTGGGAGTAGAAAAGAATGATACACAGAAAGTTATCGAAGCTTTCATGCAAGAAATCAGAACATCTATGTATAACGGAGATAACGTTTACTTAAGAGGTTTCGGTTCTTTCATCATCAAAACAAGAGCAGCTAAAACAGGAAGAAACATTTCTAAGAATACAGCTATAGAAATCCCTGCTCACAACATCCCTGCTTTCAAACCTTCAAAAACTTTTGTAGAAAAAGTTAAGACCAAAGTTGCAGTAAAATAATTAATCGAGTATTAACAGTATAAAAAAAATATAAATTATGCCAAGCGGAAAGAAAAGAAAAAGACACAAGGTAGCAACTCACAAAAGAAAGAAAAGAAGAAGAGCAAACAGACACAAAAAGAAAAAATAATTTAGCCTTTTTGAGTCTTAAACATATTAAATATAGTTGGCATTTTGCCAGCTATATTTTTGTTTTATATTTACAACCTAATTTTAATAAAACCTTTTTATGAAGTTATGAAAAAAGAACTTATTATTTCCAATGAGGGAGATGCTTCAAAAATTGCTTTATTGGAAGATGGCCGCCTTTTTGAACTTCACGAACAAGAAACAAAAACCGATTTCGTAGTCGGTGACCTATTTTTAGGTAAAATTAAAAAACTGGCACCCAACCTTAATGCTGCATTTGTCAACATTGGAACAGACAAAGATGCGTTTTTGCATTATCAGGATTTGGGTCCGCAGTTCCTTTCTTATCAGAAATTTCTGAAAAATACAATCTCAAAAAAACAACAATCTCCAAGTCTTAAAAATTTTGAAACTACAAAAGATATAGACAAACTGGGAACTGTTGATAAAGTGCTTACGGCAGGAGATTTGGTATTATTACAAATTACAAAAGAACCTATTTCTACAAAAGGACCAAGAATCTCTACACAGATTTCTCTTACAGGTCGTTTTCTGGTTCTGATTCCTTTTGATAACAAGATTTCTGTATCCAAAAAAGTAAGTAATTCGGAAGAAAAAACCAGATTGAAAACTTTGATAGAAAGTATTCGTCCGGAAGGTTTTGGAGTTATTATCAGAACGGTTGCAGAAGGGAAAAAAGTAGCTGAACTTCATAATGATATGAATCAGCTTGTTAAAAAGTGGGAATCGACATTTAAAAATATTCAGAAAAACAAAGTTCCAAGCAAAGTTCTGAATGAGGAAGATAAAGCGTCTTCGATTCTGAGAGATAACTTTAACCAGGATTTCGTAAGCATCATTTGTGACGACGAAAAAATGGTTGAGGATATGAAATCCTATATCGAAGTTATCGCACCGGAACGTAAAAATATTGTTCAGTTCTACGACTCACATATTCCACTTTTGGAATATTATAATGTTGAAAAACAACTGAAGCAGAGTTTTGGAAAACACGTTAATATTCCGGCTTCCAAAGGGGCTTATCTGGTGATTGAACATACAGAAGCGCTACATGTTGTAGATGTCAATTCCGGAAATAACATCTCATCTTCTACAACCAACAAAACCCACGCCTTGACTGTCAACAAAATGGCAGCAACAGAAATTGCAAGACAGTTACGTCTTCGAGATATGGGCGGAATCATCGTCGTGGATTTTATCGATATGACCGACCCAGAACACAGAAAGGAATTATACGAACATTTTCGTGAAGAAATGAAGCGTGACAAAGCAAGACACAAGATTTTGCCACCTTCGAAATTTGGTTTGATCCAGATGACAAGACAGCGTGTGCGCGCAGAAAAGCACATAGAAACGTCTGAAGAAAACCCTAACAAAGACGGCGAAATCATTGCTCCAATCGTGATTGTGGAAAGGATGGAAGAATCCATAAGAACTATTATACAAAAAGAAAAAGGGAAATTGTACCTGCATGTACATCCTTTTTTGGAAGCTTATCTGACCAAAGGATTGGCAAGTATCCAGAACAAGTGGTTTTTGAAGTACAAAAAATGGGTAACCATCATCCCGAGAGATTCTTTCAAGATGCTGGAGTTTCATCTCTACAATGCTCAGAAGAAAGAATTGATGAGCTATTCCAATTAAAAAATCAAACTTTGCTAAATTTTTAGCAAAGTTTTTTATTTACATTAACTAATATTTAACGCCTATCTTCTGTTAATTAAAACATAATTATGAAATTTTGGTCATAATTTTGATACTTAGAAAACAAATAAAAAATATATGTCAGGAAAAATTTTATGGATCGATGATGAAGTAGACCTTCTCAAACCTCATATTGTCTTTTTGGAAAACAAGGGTTACAATGTAACGCCTGTTAATAATGTGAATGAGGCTTTGGAGATAATTGAAAAAGAAAAATTCGAGTTAACTCTTCTTGACGAAAATATGCCAGGAATTTCTGGCTTGGAAGCAATTCCGATGATTAAGGAAAAAGATAATGCGCTCAAAATCGTGATGGTTACGAAAAGTGAAGAGGAGCACATTATGGAGCAGGCGATTGGTTCACAGATTTCGGATTACATTTTGAAACCAGTTAATCCAAATCAGGTTCTATTGTCACTTAAAAAAATATTGCAAAGTGAATCTTTGGTAGAACAAAAAACTATTGTAGACTATCAGCAAGAGTTCCGTAATCTGAGTATGGAATTGTCTTATCTCAGATCTTACCAAGATTGGGCAGAATATTACAAGAAAATCTTGAGCTGGGAAGTTAAATTTGATAAAGTTTCTGACAGCGAGTTTGCGGATTTGCTTCAAAATCAAAAAGAAGAAGCTAATATCCAATTCTCAAAATTTATCGAGAATAATTACGAAGAATGGCTTCACAGCAACGATAAACCGATGATGAGTCACACGCTTTTCAAAGATAAAGTGAAACCAGAATTGGAAAAAGACAAAGTTCTTTTGTTGATGATTGACAACTTGAGATATGATCAGTGGAAAGTCATAGAACCTCTGTTTACTAAGTTCTACAACAAAACTTCCGAGGATTATTATTTCAGTATTTTGCCAACGGCGACTCAATATGCACGTAACTCATTTTTTGCAGGATTGATGCCTTCAGAAATCGAAAAAAGATTTCCGGAGTATTGGTTCAATGATAATGAAGAAGGCAATAAAAATCAACACGAAAGAGATTTCTTAGAAGATCAAATGAAACGTTTAGGACTATCAAGCAAATCAATGAAATACTTGAAAATCCTTAATTCGGATTTCGAAAGAAAAATTTTAGACGATTTCAATCAGCACAAGAACAATGATTTGTTAGTTGTTGTTTACAACTTTATAGATATTTTATCTCACGCAAAGACAGATAATAATATTGTAAATCAGCTAATTAGAGATGATAAGACATTCAGGTCATTGACTTACAACTGGTTCGAAAATTCATCTTTAATTAAGATTATAAAGACAGCTGCGGAAAATGGATTCAAATTGGTTATTACAACAGATCACGGCACAATTTATGTTAAAAAACCTAGTAAGGTAGTTGGCGACAGAGAAACATCAACCAATATAAGATACAAAACAGGGCGAAGCTTGACTTATGAAGACAAGGATGTTTGGGCGATTAACAATCCCGACAAACTTTTTCTACCAAAAGGCAATCTGAGTTCCAAATATATTTTCGCCAAGAACAATATATTTTTAGCATACCCGAAGAACTATAATCACTTTGTAAATTATTACAAAGACACTTATCAACACGGAGGAATTTCCCTAGAGGAGGTCATCATACCGATAAGCATACTAGAACCCAAGTAGTTTTTTCATAGTTTATTTGATTTGGGTTCATTGGGCGGAAAGAGGTAACTTTTTCCGCCTTTTTATTTTTTTAGGAGCAAGAAGTTTTGGTCATTCTTTAGACTTTCTCAGCCCGCTATCCACTATATCTTTTTGTGTTAGAACCCTCAAGTTGTCAGGCAGAGGCTCTCGAAGCCACACAAAAAGGATGTCGTTCCTATCGGGGCTAAGAAGAACTTTTTCAATTTCTTTTGACCATTCAATTCATGATGAAATTTTGACATTATTAATGAAAAAAATCCTTGTCATTAAAGTGTCAAGGAATAAGTTGATATTTAAAAATTGTAACTTCTATAATTTATCTAAGTTATATGCAAAAGAAACTCCGAAATTGAACCCATTATTAGTTAAATTATTAAAATCGCTTTTTCCAACTTTGGATAAGTTTTGATTATAATATGAGTATGCGCTGAATCTGAAGTCACCAAAAGTGCGCGTAAATCCTAATTGTAAGTTTGCGGAAAATAGAGTTTTCTTCAGATCATAATCATTCTCATAAGGTGTATTCTCGAAAGGTTTTTTAGATAATAGAAAATTGATTTCCGGCCCAATTCCCAAATAAAAATAAGCATCAGGAATATTGAATTTGTAATTAATATAACTGTCCAACAAAATATAATCCCAACGTTTCGTAATCTTGTTCCAATCTCCCATCAACAAGGGATTGGTTTCGCGCCCACCTCTTTGTTTGTAACCGATGTTACTTGAAACAAAATATTTTTCGTGTTCAGGATAATCAATTCCCAATTTTACATTATAAGCTTGAAGATTAGTTTCCAAAACATCAACATTTTTTCCTTTGATAGAATTGCTGGAGAACTCTGGAGAAATACGAATGTATTGACCATAAATAGAAATCGAGTATAAAAATATGAAGGAATATAAAAGTTTCATTGCAATATCTTAAAATGTAAAATATCTATAAGTAAATCTTATAGCACTTGGATTCATTGGTCTGAAAAGATTTCCCAAATATTGTCCTGCAGCATTATATTTTAAGTGTAAAGTATATGTATTGGCAACTAGATAATTCTTTCCGTTTTCAACAGCCATTCCATAAGTAAAACCACTTGTTTGATTTGAATAATTAGAATATCCAACAGGGTAGACAGCGTCTACTATTCCAACGGCATTTGCAGGTAATTCTACTTTTAAGTAATATCTGTAAACATCTGCGTAATAAACACCAATAGGAGGATAGTTATTACCATCATTAAAAATTATACTTTGATTTGTTGCAACAGGACCACTGATACCAACTTCTATGTTGTATGGTCCAAAAACTGCTATTGCATCAGGAGCTTTTTGTGTAACAATCGAACTTGAGCCGCCGGATGATGGGAAAGACGTATTCACTGTTTTCATTTTAACATTTTTGAAAATAGAATCATTCAATTTTTCAAACATTGCTTGTGATTCTTTCTTAATAATTGTTATTTCCTTTTCGTTAGGTGCTTTCTTATTAAGAATAGTTGGGTTTTCTACTTGATTAACTATTTCATTGTTTCCTGTACAAGAGATAATCGCTAAACTGATAATGCCAAAAAAGCTTAATTTGTTTTTCACAATATAAAGTTTTTATGTTAATGCATTAAAATTAAAATTAAAATTAAAATTATGCAAGATTTTTTTGATTATTTCAATTTTTAGTGTGAATCAATGAAAATTAAAAACTTTGTAATCTGTCAGCATTGTGAAGGTTCCCAACATATTTTTTTCGAAATTCAATTCAAAATTCCGAACTTTGGAGACTAAACTAATTTCAACACAAAACTTTTAGCTTCGTTAAAATTGAAAATCTTTGATTTTCTTCGTGCCTTAAAAACACAAATTGAGGAAAATAATTCTTTGTACCTTAGTGTTAAACTAAACAAATCATTCATCAATTATAATAAAATGAAAATCATTTCCTACAACGTCAACGGAATCCGCGCAGCATTTACAAAAGACTTTTTGGGCTGGCTCAATGTCGCTAATCCAGATGTAATTTGTATCCAAGAAAGCAAAGCAGGAAATGACCAGATTGATATCGATAGTTTCGAAAAATTAGGCTATCATAGTTATTGGCATTCAGCAGTTAAGAAAGGTTACAGCGGAGTAGGAATAGCTTCCAAAGTAAAACCAAATCATGTAGAATATGGCTGTGGGATCGAAAGTTATGATAATGAAGGAAGAATTATCCGAGCGGATTTCGATGGGTTTTCTGTGATTTCGGTTTATGTTCCTTCGGCTTCTAATATCGAGAGATTAGATTTCAAGATGCAATTCTGTTTCGATTTCTTAGCTTATATCAAAAAACTCAGAAAAACCATCCCAAACTTGATTATCAGTGGAGATTTCAATATTTGTCACGAAGCGATTGATATTCATAATCCAATTGGTTTAGCCAACACTTCAGGCTTTCTTCCAATGGAACGAGAATGGATGACCAACTTTATGAATGAAAATAGTTTGACGGATAGTTTTAGATATTTCAATGACCAACCGGACCAATATTCTTGGTGGAGTTACAGAGCTGGTTCCAGAGCAAGAAACAAAGGCTGGCGTTTGGATTACAATTTCGTCTCGGAACCGTTGAAAGAAAAAATGACAAGAGCCGTGATTTTACCAGAAGTTAAACATTCTGACCATTGTCCAGTTCTGGTAGAATTCGAAATATAAATTTAATTCATAAATACAACAACTCTATAACGCTCAAACTCAAAACGTGCACGAACAATTCAATTTTATCATCGAGGTTTTAGGAACCATTTCTTTTGCAATGTCTGGTAGTTTTGCGGCAATGCAAAAACGTCTTGACCCTTTTGGTGTTTTGATTATTGCATTTGTGACTTCTGTTGGAGGAGGAACAGTCAGGGATTTACTTTTGGATGTTCCTGTTTTTTGGATGACAGATATGCTGACTTGTTCATTGATATTCTTCACTTGTGTTTTTTCTATGATTTTCAAATCCATTGAGAAAAACTTCAAAGTTACATTATTTATATTTGATAGTTTTGGGTTAGGATTATTCACAATTATTGGAATTCAGAAAGGGATTAATGAAGGTCTTCATCCGTTAATATGTCTCACTTTAGGAACAATTACAGGTTGTTTTGGAGGAATCATTCGAGATATTTTGTTGAATAGAATTCCTCTGGTTTTCCGGAAAGAAATCTATGCAACTGCTTGTATTGTAGGAGGGGGAATTTTTCTTCTTTTATCAAAATATTCTGTTCTCTCTTATGGATTGATTCAGATTTTTACGATTATTTTGATTGTCACTATCCGAACTCTCGCTGTAAAATACCATTGGCAAATCCCAAAATTTTATGGTTATGAGGAGAACAATGAAATGTAAAAACAAAAAAAGGATTGAAAATTATTTTCAATCCTTTTATATTTTATGTTAAGAGATTTAGTTGAATTTTCCTCTCATTCTCATATTCGGGTTATGCATATGTTTTTGCATTGTTGGCATTTTCATTTGATCTTTCATCATTTTGATTTGGTCGGTCATCATTCCTGCAGAATCTAGTTGTTTAGCTTCTTCCAGAAGTTTTTGAGCCTCGTTTTTTCTGCCTTTTGATAGAGCAGAAGCAGCCAAATTCAGTTTTGCCATTGCTCTGTCGTGTTTCATATTCAAGCCATAATCAAGAGCTTTTTTCATCAATCCTTCTGTTTTTGCAGGATGATCCTGAGCAGAAGTCAATGCTTGTAAATAATGAAAATATCCGTATTGACTTTTGTGAAGCTGAGATTTGTAATCTGTAATTTTAGATAAAAACTTAGACGCTTTTTCCATATTTTGTTTTCTCAATTGCCAAAAAGCTAAAAGAATATTCTCGTTTTTGAAGAACAATGCAATAGGAATTGCTGAAAGTACAACCAAAACGATTCCCCAGCCGATGTTACGGTTGAACATCAAATAAACACCCAAAGCGATAATTACAGCTGCTATTACAAATTTTATGTATTTGTTCATTTTTAAAATTTAGGTTGCAAAGATAAGAATTACCGAGAAGAATTCCGATAGTTATGATATTATGAATTTTCAGAAGAATTAAAAAACTCCCAAACGATTTTTGCTTTAGCTTTTCCAAGAATCTCTTCCAATGTTGCCAGGTCGGATTCTTTGATTCTTTTAACGGATTTTAGTTTCGATAAAAGTAGTTCGATAGATTTTGGTCCAACACCTTGGATTTCCTCCAGCTCAGATTTTATGGTTGAGTTCTTTCTTCGGGTTCTGTGGTGTTTAACACCAAAACGGTGAGACTCGTCTCTTACACGTTGCAGGATTTTCAAAGTTTCCGATTTTTTGTCTAGATACAACGGAATAGAATCTTCGGGAAAATAGATTTCTTCCAAACGTTTTGCAATCCCAATAATGGTGATTTTTCCGTAAAGTCCAAGCAGTTTCAAACTTTTAACAGCAGAAGATAATTGCCCTTTTCCTCCATCAATCAGTATCAGTTGTGGCAAAGGTTCGCCTTCGTCCAATAATCTTCTGTAACGTCTGTAGATCACTTCTTCCATTGTTGCAAAGTCATTCGGGCCTTCCACAGTTTTTGGATGGAAAATTCTGTAATCTGCTTTGCTTGGTTTCCCATCTTTGAAAACCACACAAGCCGAAACAGGATTAGTTCCTTGAATGTTGGAGTTATCAAAACCTTCAATATGTCTTGGTTCAACCGGCATATGCAAGAGTTTTTGCATCTCAGCCATTATTCGATTCGTGTGTCTTTCTGGATCGACGATTTGAACTTGTTTCAGTTTTTCAAGCCTATATTCTTTGGCGTTTTTCTCAGAAAGTTCCACGATTCTTTTTTTGTCACCGACTTTGGGAACAATCAATTTTACATTCGGGATTTCGATTCCAAGATGAAATGGAATTAATATTTCTCTCGATTCAGACAAAAACTTTTGACGAATTTCAATAATCGCTTCTTCCAGAATATCTTCATCACTTTCCTCTAAAACCTTCTTGATTTCTGTTGTAAAACTTTGTACGATAGAACCATTTCTTATTTTAAAATAATTGACATAAGCTGCAGTTTCATCACTCGTCATCCCAAAAACATCCACATCATCAATACTTGGATTCACAACCGTATGTTTTGCTTGATAATCATCTAATGACTCAATATTTTGCTTCAATATCTGTGCTTTCTCAAATTCTAGATTTGCAGCAAATCGATACATTCTATCTTCCAAATATTTCTTTGCAAATCGGAAATCTCCTTTGATAATTCCTCGGATTGCTTCTACTTTTTCGTCGTAGTCTTCCTTAGATTCTAGATCTTCACACGGGCCATTGCAATTTTTGATATGATATTCTAGACAGACTTTGTACTTTCCATCAGCAATTTTCTCAGGCGCAAGATTCAGATTACAAGTTCTAATTTTATAAAGATTTTTAATCGTATCAAGCAAAATTCTGGCAGGTCTTACTTTCGCATAAGGACCATAATATTCGGAACCGTCTTTTATTTTGGTTCTTGTCAGAAAAATGCGCGGGAAATCTTCATTCTTGATGCAAATCCACGGATAAGACTTATCGTCTTTCAGCATCACGTTGTAAAAAGGCTGATGTTCTTTGATGAGGTTATTCTCTAGCAAAAGTGCATCGTACTCGCTATTCACAACAGTTGTTTCCAATCTGTGGATTTTAGAAACCATAATCCTTGTCCGATAGCCATTCTGATTTTTGTTGAAATAGGAAAGCACTCTTTTGTTGAGTTGCTTAGCTTTTCCGACATACAAAAGCTGGTCGTTTTTATCATAATAACGATAAACGCCAGGCTCTTTAGGTAGGGTTTTGAGTTGAAGTTCTAGATTAGGATTCACTTTACAAATTTACGGAATGAATCTGAGTTTTGAAATTAGAAACTATAAAATGAAAAAAAGGCTTTGACAATAATGCCAAAGCCTCTCGATGTTGAAACTTAATTCAATTTATGAAAATCTAGATGTAGAATTATTTTTTATCAGCAACAAAAAGATCGTCTGCGTTTTCTGTAATAGGAACATATAGTCTTTCCCATTCTTTGCTGTTTACCATATCCCAACTGTGTCCTACACCAGTTGTATCCTCAGCTAAAAGTATAACGCCAGGTTCGATGATGAATGTTGAGCCATCGCTCACTTTGAATTTGATTTTGCCTTTCAATGTGATGACGTATTGTCTTCTAGGAGCTTTGTGAGTATTTTTTTCCCATTCTTCGGTTTTATTATTTATCCAAAAGGTTGTGGTATTCATGTGTTTCAGGGTTGGGATTGTTCCTCTTTCAAAAGAACTAGTACCATCTGGGTTACTGATTAATCTTACTGCAGGGATTGCGTTTTCGGATTCTTCTACTTTTACATTCACGTTTTTATGTGCTTTTTTTTGCGCATTCATTTGAGCTGTTGCTAATAGAGATAAAGATAAGAAGATCCCTTTGATAATGTTTTTCATTGTTTTTAAAATGTATTAATGTTGTTTTGATTTATTTGATATAAGCAGTGTCGTAAACTTTCATTTTTACGAAATAAGGTTTGTATTTTGCGACAAGAGCAAGATGCTCGGGCATTTTTCCGTAGGCTTCCAAGTCCTCCAAAGAATCGAACTCCATTGTACAATTGTAGGTGAAGGTCTGATCCAATACAGCTCTGGGAGATGATTTTGCAGGTATGCCATAATGTAGATTTTTCTGATAAGGCAATTTTGATAATCCTACGAAAAACTGCTCAAATTCTTTGACTTTTTCTGGTGGAAGAGCTGGGTCTAGCCAAAATAATAAGCTATGGAAGTGGGTTACTTTTTGTTCTGATTTCATAGGTGTATTTTTTGTTATTTGTTTCTGTGCATCCATGTTTGCTGCAACTAATAGAAATAAAGACAGGAAAAGTCCCTTGATAATATTTTTCATCTTTTTAATTTTAATTAAAGTCTATTCTGTATTTCAGAACAAACTGCCATTTTCTGTCTGTTACAACTGGACTGCTGTTAGCATCTGGCATGTAGATAGGGCGGTTTTGTGCATCAAATGTCAATCTAGAAGACATCCCATTGAAGAGTAGAGAGATTCCTGCATCATAGGTTACGACGTTATCTTTTAGTCCATCAAGATTTGAGATTTGAATACTTGCAGCAGGTTGCAATTGTAAAGTACTTTTAGACTTGTTGAAGTAAGGTAAAGTACCTCCAGCTTGTATGAAATAAGTGTTACCTGTCCCAACAATTGGAAATGCATTTCCGGCACCATTCAAACTTGCTTTTGTAGCATCAACACCAGAAGCAGGACTGTTGGTTCCAACGTATCTTACATAGTTTGGTCCATAATCGTTATGCATTGCCATTGCGTAAGCTGAGAATGATGTTCCTTTTTCTTTGTTGATAGGCGTATCATAGAAAACATCCACTGCAAGATTTTTCATATCATCATTAATGACATTGCTGGAAGCATCTTTATGATACAAAGCGTCTTTCAGATAATCGAAACCGGCGCCAAGTGCGAGAACTTTTTTCTTTCCACCATAAGTTCCGGAATTAAACGGAGAAGCAATACTTTCTTTGTCTAAGAATTGATATCTGAAATATCCAGAAAACTCTTTGTTAACAGAATTTTTGCTAAATGTTGCTACATTATATTTAGGGTCAGCAGAAGTATTGTTGTAAGGGTCAATAACTACCAATCGGTAATCGAATTTCCCTAATTGACCTCTCAAATATATCATTAGTCAGATTCAGGATATTTCTGAGCATAACTTGAATAAGCGGCTGGAGCTTCCAAAAACCAAGGATGAGTTGTACGATTTGAGTAAGTCATTCAACTCAACATTCAATAGATTGGAGAAGAGTTTTAATAATCACAGGAATTTTGTAAGTACCATTTCGCACGAGTTTAGAACACCATTGTCTATTTTGATAACAGAATTGGAATTGGCAAAAGAACTTAACAAAACCATAGACGATTATAAAATATCGATTGATAATGCATTGGAAGACGCTAACAGAGCTTCGGAACTTTCGTCTGCGTTGTTGGATTTTGCAAGAGCGAGTTACGATATTTCTCAAATTAATCTAAAAACTATCAGAGTAGATGAGGTTTTAGCAGATGCAAAACTGAATGTCATTAACAAAAACGGACAATATAGAGTAGCTATTCAATATGATAATGATGTGACGTCAGAATCTAGTTTTTTTGATATGGAAGGTAATCCTTATCTACTGCAGGTTGCATTTGTGAATTTGATAGAAAATGCCTGCAAATATTCTCGGGATAATACTTGTAATGTTAAGATTTCTAATGACGACAAAACTATTCAATTACATTTTAGTGATAACGGAGCAGGTATAGACTCCGAAGATATTCCTCATATTTTTGATTTGTTTTTCCGAGGAAAGAACAAAAAAAGTGAAAAAGGAAATGGAGTAGGTTTATCTATTGTTCATCAGATTATTACGATTCATAATGGTAAGATTGATGTAAAATCGAAGTTGGGAAAAGGTTCTGTTTTTTTAGTTTCTTTACCTTTAGAAATATAGGCGGGATTTATTTTGTAAGTTGTCAATTAGGAATTAAATTTGTTCTTGATACAATTATAAAATGAAAATCCTGCACACCGCCGATTGGCATCTTGGAAAACGTCTCGAAAATTTTTCCCGATTAGAAGAGCAAAAACTAGTTATGAAAGAACTGGTTGAGATTGTTGATTCCGAAAATATAGATTTGGTTTTGGTTGCTGGAGATTTGTTTGATAATTTCAATCCATCAACCGAAGCTGTAGAGTTGTTTTACAAAACTTTGAAACAATTGTCCAAAAATGGTGAACGTCCAGTTATCGCCATTGCAGGAAACCACGATTCACCAGATAGAATTGATGCTCCAAACCCACTCGCAAAAGAATGTGGGATTATTCTCATCGGTCATCCAAATGCCGAGGTTCCGATTTTTGAACTTGAACACTTTAAAATAATTAATACTGATAAAGGATTTATTGAACTAAAATTAAATCAATTCGATTACCCGATTCGAATTCTTCACACGGCTTACGCAAATGAAATTAGATTAAAAGAGTACCTCGGCGAAGACAACAAAGAAATCGCTCTGAATCAAATTCTAAAAGAAAATTGGCAAAATATTGCTGAAAATTATTGTGATGAAAATGGCGTGAATGTGCTTCTTACTCATCTTTTTATGATGAAAAAAGGAATGCCAAAACCAGAAGAACCAGAAGGCGAAAAACCGATTATGATTGGCAATGCGGATTTAATTTATTCTGAGATTATTCCGGAGCAGATTCAATATTCTGCGTTGGGACATTTACATAATTATCAAAATATTGGAACGGCTGAGAAACCTGTTGTTTACTCATCATCGTCGCTTTGTTATAGTTTTTCCGAAGCTGGACAAAAGAAATCTGTTACAATTATCGAAGCTAAACCGAATCAAAATGTCAGTCTTAAAAATATTCCTTTAACTCAAGGAAAAACATTATTTCGAAAAACATTTAATAACGTTGATAAAGCTGTTGATTGGCTTAAGGAAAACCAAGATTGCTTGATAGAATTAACTTTGGAAAGCGATACTTTTTTAAAAGCTGAAGACAGAAAATTACTCTATCAGACGCACAATGGTATTATTCATCTGATTCCAAAATTGAGGAATAAAATTGATGATTTAAGTCAAGCGGATATTAGTATCAATCTAAATCAGGATATTCAGGATTTGTTCAAAGATTATTTCAAATCGAAAAATCAAAATCAGGAACCTAATGATGAATTGTTGTCAATTTTCAAAGAGATAATTTAAAATGAAATGGCTTCGAGAGCCTCATCCTGACAATTTCCCAAACACACAAAACCTCAAAATCTCCAACTCAAAAAATGCTTCCAATAAAACTTACTATAGAAGGACTCTATTCTTACCAAACCCGTCAAATAATCGATTTTTCTGAACTGACTCAAGCTGGTTTATTCGGGATTTTTGGTTCTGTTGGTTCTGGAAAATCCTCGATTTTGGAAGCGGTAAGTTTTGCACTTTACGGTGAGACGGAAAGGATGAATAGCAAAGACAGCCGGGCTTATAATATGATGAATCTCCGCAGTAACAGGTCTTTCATCGAGTTTGATTTTCAGAATTATGAGAACAGAAAGTTTCGTGCTGTGCGAGAATTTAAAAGAAATTCCAAACGTTTTGATAAAGTTGAAATCTCTAATTCTATTTTCTACGAAGAAAAAAATAACGAATGGATTCCAATGGAACATAACAATGCCTCGGAAATTCTGGGTTTGAGTTATGATAATTTTAAGCGAACGATTATCATTCCGCAAGGTCAGTTTAAGGAGTTTTTGGAGTTGGGAGCAAGAGACAGAACGCAGATGATGAAGGAAATCTTTGGACTTCACAAGTATGATTTGCAGGATAAAGTCTCTGAATTGTCTAGAAGTAACGACGTATTTTTGGCTGAATTAAAAGGGAAACTGGGAACTTTTGAAGAAGTTTCTGAGGAATTGATTTATCAAAAAAGAGATGAAGCTGGCCTTTCAAAAATGAATTTTGAGAAAGAAAAAGAAATTCATAACCAACTTGAAACTCAATTTCAAAAGCTTAAAAATCTTAAAACTGATTCTGACAATCTTAAAATCAAAGAATCTGAATTTCAAATTAAGGAAAATGAGAATGAAAAATTTCAAAAACTTGAACAAGATTTGGAGGTTTTTGAAAACGCAGAACGGAGTTTCAAATCATTGTTGACGGAGCAAAAACGTTTGTCAATAGAGATTTCTAAGAATGTAAAAGTTCAGGAATTAACAAAGGTTGAATTTGATTCGCTTTCTGAAAATTTGAACAACTTAAAAAAGAATATTTCGAATTTAGAAAACGATTTCAATCAACTTGAAAATAGCAAGCAAAAAGCGATTGAATTATTGAGCATTTCTAAGGTTTTAGATTTTGAAATTCAGAAAAATTTGTTGTTAGAAAGAATTGGGAAGGGCGAAGAAACCATTTCAAATTCTAAATATAGAGAAATCGAGATTCAGAAAAATATTGATTCTGAAATTAATATTATATCTGATTTAAAATCGAAAAAAACAGATACAAAAATTCTGATGGAAGTTGAAAATTGGTTTCAGACCCAGAAAAATTTTCAAAATGAATTACACCAAAATCAAAAAAATATTAATTCTAAATTAGAAGAAATTGCAAGTCAAGAATCGTTACTAAATCAATTTCCCAAGAATTGGAAATCCGATTTTTCTGAAAAAATAACATCTCTGAATGAAAGAAAACTGAATCTTCAGAATCAGAAAAGTCATCTGGAATTGTCGCAAAAACTAGCAGAATTTGCTCAAAATATTGAAAGTGGAAAACCTTGTCCGCTTTGTGGCTCGACAGAACATCCAGAAATTTTGGTTTCTGAAAATGTTTTGGAATCAATGAAAAAATTGAATTCTGAAATTCTTGAAATTGAACAGGAACTTGAGAAAATCAGAATTGATGAATCTCAAGTAAGTAAAATTATTGAACTGAAGCAGGCTTTTAATAATCAGAAAGTTGAATTAGAAAATCAAAAATTAGAAACTGTGAAAAAATTGCAATTCCATTCGGAACAATTTATTTGGAAACAGTTTGATAAAGAGAATGAAAATAATTTTCAGATTCAAAAAAATCAAGCTTTGGAATTGGAAAAAAATATTTCTTCTGCGGAAAAAATTCTTGATGATAATCGGAAAATATTCGAAAATCAACAGAAAGAAACAAAACGTTTCGAAGATGCAATTGCTGAATTTAGAAATAAAAAAATCAGTTTAGAAACTTCGGTTTTTGACTTGAAAGTTAGTTTGAAAGTTCTTGATTTTAAAGATTTTGAAAATAGTAATTCAGAAGAAATCAAGATTGAATCTGAAACGTTATCCGAGAAAAACACTTCGGTAGAAAGTCAATATAAACAACTTCAAAAAGATTTGTTGGAAATCACTCCGAAAGTAGCTTCCAAGGAAACATTGCTTTCTCAGATTTCAAAGCATATTGTAGAACTTCAGAAATCGGAAAAAGAAAATACTGAGAAATTAGAATCTATTTTATCAAAATCTTCATTCAAAAATATTGAAGAAGTTGAAATAATCTTGGCTCAAGATTTTGATGTTCAGACGATAAGAAAAGAAATTCAGGATTTTAAAATCAGTTTCAATACGTTGAAAGAAATCATCAGTTCTTTGAAATTAAAACTAAAAGAATCTGATTTTGACGAATCTAGTTTCTTGGCAAAACAAGAATTGTTTTTGAGTTCCCAAGAGAATATCTCAGAATTACAAAAACAATTGACCATTGTAGAACAACAACTTTCTGACTTGCAAAAAAGCTTTGATATAAAGAAAGAATTGATTGTGGAACAGGATAAATTGATGCTGAGAAAGAGCAATCTTGATACGCTTTTTAATCTCTTCAAAGGTTCTGGTTTTGTGCAATATGTTTCATCGATTTATCTAAAACAGCTTTGTGATAATGCCAATGTGAGATTTCATAGAATGACAAAAAATCAATTGAGTCTTCAAATCAATGAAAAAAATGAGTTTGAAATCATTGATTATCTGAACGAAGGGAAAACCAGGAGTGTCAAGACTTTATCTGGAGGACAGAGTTTTCAGGTTTCGTTGAGTTTGGCTCTGGCTTTAGCAGAAAGTGTGCAGTCCCAGGCAAAATCGGATAAGAACTTTTTCTTTATTGATGAAGGTTTCGGAACGCAAGACCCGGAATCTGTGAATCTTGTTTTTGAAACGTTGATGAATCTCCAAAAAGAAAACCGAATTGTCGGAATCATTTCACACGTTGAAGAACTGAAAGAGAAAATCCCAATTTCTTTGAATGTTACCAAAGATGAGGAAAATGGAAGTTTTTTGAGTTTGAGAGTGGGAGAGTTTTAGAGTTTTGAAACGTTCAAAACTTGAATCTTTTTCCTTTGATCTTGTTTCTCTTTCTAAATCTTTCTATTCTTCGCTAACATTGGAATCGAAATTAAGCCCATTACGAGCATAATTAGGATTTGCAAAGGCAAAGTTATGAAAGAGTAGGCTAGACCTAATTCTCCGCCTTCAATCGCGTCTTTTCCCATAGAAATAAACAATGCAGTGAACCCGAATTTCATTGCGAGATTAAAAGCGCCAATTCCGCCACTTGCAGGGATAATCATTCCTAGTGTTCCGACAACTAAAATGAAACATCCATCAGCGGGAGTAAAATTAGAAGTTTCGGGAAGTGAGAAACATACTAAATAAGATGCGAAGAAATAACAAATCCAGATTCCTGCTGTCAAAAGAATGAATTTTCCTTTTTGACGAAGTTTAAAAATAGATTTTAAACCTTCGAATACACCTTTCGCAAAACCTATTAATTTGTCTTTTTTATAAATGAAAAGATATATTAAAGCTAAGATTATCAGAATTCCAATCGATATTTTTAAAAAGAAATAAAATTGTTCTAAATCAGTTATTCCAATTTTTAACAATTGTTGTTCAAACCAATTAAGTTCTTTTTTATCGTCCGGTTTTTGTTGTGTTGCTAATTTATAAAATGATAATAAGGTATCATATTTGAAAACTAATGTCAACAATGCAAAAATCCCCATACAGACCAAATCAACAACTCTTTCGAGAATAATCGTTCCAAAAGATTTGTCCACAGGAACTTTTTCTACGCCATAAAGTGCTGTTGAACGGGCAACTTCACCACTTCTGGGAATAGTCAAATTCATAAGATATCCGAAAGAAAGCGACCAAAGGGAATTACTATTGGAGATTTTGTAACCCATTGGTTCAAGAAGTAGATTCCATCTCACAGCTCGGAAAACGTAGGCTGAAACTCCAAAAATGCCTGCAAACAAAACCCACAGATAATTGGCTTTCTGTAAAGAATTTTTGATTTTATCAATGTCTAATCCTCTAAGTGCAACCCAGAGAAAAACAACTGCAATTGCAATAGAAATTAAAACTGTAAGAACGTTTTTGAGTACTGTTGGTTTCTTCTCTTCCAAGATATTGTTATGTTAGAAGATTAGTTTTTTCGTCCGGAAAAACGATTTTTGGTTGGAAGTCTTTGGCTTCCTCAGGAGTCATCTGTGCGTAGGCAATGATAATGATAGTGTCGTTTTTCTGGACTTTTCTCGCAGCAGGACCATTGAGACAGATTTCGCCAGACTTTCTTTTTCCTTTGATAACATAAGTGTCAAAACGCTCACCATTGTTAACATTTACAATGTAAACTCTTTCGCCTACTATCAAACCAGCAGCCTCAATAAGGTCTTCGTCTATAGTAATACTTCCGATGTAGTCAAGATCCGACGCAGTTACACGGACTCTGTGAATTTTCGATTTAAAAACTTCGATTAACATAGGTGCAAATTTACGCTAATAAATAAAATTGGAAAAGAAGATTTTATTTTAATTAATGTTTTTTAAAAAAACAGATTGGTTTTCGGTATTATTAATTGTTTTAAAATTGAGTTGTGTTTTTATGAAATTACAAATTTGGCACGATTTTGTATAGATTGTTTGTAGTTGATGATGGATATTAGATTATTTTGAAATATTATCATCTTTAAATCGACTATTTTCGTCAAAAGTCAATTTGTTAAAAAAACAATGTTTTTGAAAAAAAGATAAACACTTCGCTATTTTTTTTAAATTTATTTGCATGATATCAAAATTGTCTTATATTTGCTATAACAACATAACTTTAATTAATAAATATTATGAACAAGTCCGAATTAATCGACGCTATTGCGAAAGATGCAGAAATTACAAAGGCTGCTGCAAAAAAAGCTTTGGAATCATTTGTTGCTAACGTAACAGAAACACTTAAGAAAAAAGACGGTAAAGTATCTCTAGTAGGATTCGGTACTTTCTCAGTGTCTGAAAGAGCTGCTAGACAAGGTATCAACCCTGCAACTAAGAAGCCAATCAAAATTGAGGCTAAAACTGTTGCTAAGTTCAAGGCTGGAGCAGATTTAGCTACTGCTGTTTCTGGGGCTAAGAAAAAATAATTTTATTTGAGTTTATTCAAATAAAAAGCCGTCTTATGACGGTTTTTTTGTTTTTTATTGTTAAGGCTTAATCATTTTCATCATCCAATAGATGTCCAAAGTAGCTCTTTTTGGTTTTTAAGTAACCAAGGCTAGAGTCATTAGATTTGATTTGTAAAGGTATCCGGGAATTGAACTGAATCTTACTATCCTTTATAATCTGGATTTTTTCTGGATTATTGGTCATTAGATTTAGAGACTTTACATTCAATTGCTCTAGCATTTCTATAGCTATTCCAAAATCTCGATCATCTGCAGGTAAGCCTAGTTCTAGATTAGCTTGTACAGTATCCAAGCCTTTTTCCTGCAAAGCATAGGCTTTCAGTTTATTAATAATTCCGATATTCCTTCCTTCCTGCCTCAGGTATATGATTATACCTCCATTTTCTTGCATATATTGCATTGCAGAATTTAGTTGTTGTCCACACTCACATTTTTGTGAATGAAAAACTTCTCCAGTAATACATTCTGAATGGATTCTTACATTGACTGGTTGGCTGAGATCTGTGTTTTTAGCAATCAAAGCTATGTGAGGCATCCAGTCTTTTTCGTTTTCAGAAAAAGCCATCATTCTAAATTCCCCGAAATCTGTGGGAACGTTTGATTCTGCTTGTATTTGTAACATGAATTGAGCGGTCGTGAAGATTAATTAGATGACATAGAAGTACCTTCTGTTTTTGATTGAGATGCTTCTAGAAGATTGATATTAGTTTTAATCTTAACCATGTATCTGTTCAAGACCTCGTCATCATCTTTTATCATAAATTTTCTCAATTTTTGAATCTTTTTATAATATTTTTCAAAAGCTTCTAAAGATTTGTGCCTGGATGATTGATTGAAGTCGCGAACCGCACCCAGATAATCTGAAAGTGAAACTTTCAATGAAGAAACTTCTCTGTTGACCGCATCATTCCTGAATTTTGGAAATGTTGCAATCAAATTGGAAATAGAAGAGGCGTAAACTATAGCTTCCGGAGAAAGATATGCATAAGTATCTGAAACAGCACCATAATGTAACTCATCTGATGCTGCCGAACTTGTAGAACAAGAATCTATAACCGTAATTATTGCTAATATTGCTAAAAGTTTACTGAAACTTTTCATTTTTTCTGCATTTTTTGATACAGGATTGGGTTAAGACTTTCGTCGTTATACATTTTCATTTGCTTATAAAGCTTCATCTTAACTTTACCGTTTTCAATGTCAGAAAGCAATTGGTCTATTGCTGTAGAGAGATCTTTTTTCTGTTCCAAAAGTACATTTAGCTTCTGGGTACATTGTGATTTATGTTCTTCTGAAGCGTCTTCACGAGATGCCTCTATAGACATGTGATATATTTTCAAAGATAAAATCGAAAATCTATCTATACACCAAGCTGGAGTTTCGCTGTTGATTCTTGCGTCTGTATTAGGAGTAATATTTTCGAAGCTTTTATAAAACCAAAAATCAATTTGTTCTACCAAATCTGTTCTTTTTTGATTCAGTTTGTCAATTCTTCTTTTGATTTTTAAAGCTTCTGAAGGATCTATATCTTCTTCTCTGATAATATCTTCCAAGTGCCATTGAACGGTATCAATCCAATTCTTTGAATACAAAATCCATTCCAAACTATTAGCTTGGAATGGATTGATTTCTTCAGAATTAACATCGTCATTAATATGATAATCATTAACCGATTGGTTAAAAATTTCCCAAGATTTTTCTGTTAAGCTCATTAATAATTCTTATTGGTTTTGGTCATTAGTTGTAGAAGAATTATCTTTCTTCTTGATGTCATCTTCTTTTACAGCGTCTTTAAACTCTTTGATGCCAGAACCTAGACCCTTCATTAATTCAGGTATTTTTTTTCCTCCGAATAATAAAAGCAAAATCAAAGCAACGATTAATATATGTTGCCAAGATAGACTTAATATAACTGTTGATATTATCATCTTAATTTTTTTGCAAAGTTAAATTATTTTTTAATACGAAACCCAACCTAGTGGATCTACAGGGTCTGTACCTTTCCATACTTGGAAATCTAAAGTTATAGAATCATCAAAATCACTGCCAATCTCTCCAATAGGAGTTCCAGCGGAAACTTGTTGACCCGATTTTACTAGTGTGCTCGCAAGGTTGGAGTATACAGTAAAATAACTTCCGTGTTTTACAACAACAGTTCTAGTTCCGTTGATGGCCTGTATGCTGGATACAACACCTGGAAACACGCAACGTGCTTTGGTTCCAGGAGAAACAGCAATCTTAATTCCTATATTGTCTTCAACTATATTTTTGAAAACAGGATGAGGTTGTCTTCCAAATCTGTGAGTAACGCTACCTTTTTCTACAGGAAAAGTTATTTTTCCTTTATTGTCCGCAAAATTACTTCCCACAGTAGAGCCTACATCATAACTTTTCATTATTTTTTTCTCAGCGGCTTCTTTTGCATCTTCATTCTTTTTGTTGATAGCATCTTCATTAGCTTTTGCAGCTGCTAATCTATCTGCTTTTTCTTTTGCTAATGCAGCTGCTTCTCTCGATGCTTTTTCTGCGGCCGCTTTTCTTTCAGCTGTTTTATTAGATTCTACTAATTTTCTTTCTTCTTCGGCTCTTTTAGCTGAGAGTTCCGCCGCTTTTCTCGCTTCTGCTTCAGCTCTTTTTCTTTCAGCTTCAGCCGCCGCTATTCTAGCTCTATTTTCTGCTTCTATTCTTTCTTTTTCTTTTTTAGCTGCAATCTCCGCTAACCTTTTTCTTTCCGCTTCCGCTTTTTTCTCAGCTTCTTCTTTTGCTTTAGCAAGACGTATTTCTTCAGCAATAATATTGGCAATCTGTCTTTGGAGTTCTTTCTGTTGAGTTTGCTTTTGTCTTAGTTCAGCGGTTAGTTTAGATTCATTTTTCTTGAACTCATTCAACAGATCTTGTTTTTGTTGTCTCTCGATTTCTATTGTAGCAAGATCTTTTTTCTGAGAAACTAGAAGGTTGTCTTTTTCCGAAACAGATCTTTTCTTGAGAGCAATGTTTTTCTTGATTTCGTTAGCTTTATTGGATATCTCAGCCGCTTTTTTGTCTTGATATTCTGAGTATCTTTTCAAGTATTCTATCCTAGTCAAAGCTTCTCCCATATTTTTGGAAGAAAGAATGAAAGTCACTTTGTTTTGAACACCTTTTGTTTTGTAAGCTTTTACAAGAATCTCAGCATAATTTTTTCTGAGAACTTCCAACTCGCGATTGTTTTTATTGATTTCCAACTGACGTTTGTATATATCGTCTTCTATATATCTTTTTTCTTTCTGAGTGTTGTTGTAAACCTTCTCACGTAGTGTGAGTTTTTGATTTACAGCATTAAGATATGCAATGGAAAGTTTGGATTCTTTTTTTGTTTGGCTCAAAGTCGTATTGAGGGAAGAAATTTGCTTCTTCAAATCAGCATTTTGTTTTTGCAAAACCTCTTTGTCTTTCTGAGGGTTTTGTCCAAATACGCTTCCGAAAAGGATGATACTTATAAAAAAACTTAATTTCTTAATCATTTAATCTCTGTCTTTTTGTAATTGGCAGGAACGGAATAAGTAGTTTCCATCCGGGAAAAATCAAATTTCGTATTTTCTAAGAATATTTCGTCTGTTTTATCGGCTTTTATAATTATTTTAACACTTTTTGGAAAGCTTTCATTATTGAGAATTTCTCGGTTAGAATAAGTAATATCAAGCTGATTGTTATTGCCAATGTTTGTTAATAAAACATGATTCAAATTCAACTCTTGGTCGTAATCCAATGATATCTTGTACTCGGTAGTTTTTCCATTTTCGGTGATTTTTTGAGTTTGTTTTGAAGTCAAATTAAAACCGTTGGCGTTTTGTGTCAAATTGTAATCATTATCTGAAACTGGGATGAATGTCTTTCCTAAAAGTAGATTCTGCAAAGCATTATAATCGATAAAATTGACATTCAAAAGCTTGTTGAGATAGCCAAAATCAGAATCGATGTAAGTTTTATCCAATTTATAATAACCTTTGATCCCTTCTGGAGTTGCAACACCTCTTGCAGCAGGGATAAATACTGCTACAAGATTCATCCATACTTTTTTACCATTTTCTATATAAATAACAGCATCTAAAGTTGGGATGAAAGAACCTGTTTTTGCATCTATTTTACTATTGATTTTAACAGCATCAAAATTGGATTTTTTTTCTATTGATGAGAAAAATTGGGCTTTGTTATCAATTGCTTTAGTCGTACTGACTGTATTATTTTGAATCGTTTTCTTTTGAACACTACAAGAAGTGAAAGCTAGTGCAGAAAGTATAGTTAAAATATATGGTTTCATAAACTCTTTTTAAGGAAGGTCTAACAATATTAACGCCAAAAATAGGCTAATATTTTCAGATTGGTATCTAAAAAAAACTTTGCCAAAGTAATATACCTTGACAAAGCTGATATGTTATTAATTAGAAATTAATCTTTAGAAACGAAATCTAAAACTGAATAATCTCCCAAAGAAATCTCTCTTGCAACACCAAAGTACTTTGCGGAGTTTCCGATCATAGAATTACTTAGGTTTCCGTGGTCTATGATTGTGTTTTCCTGGATCAAAGAGTTATCAATATTTGAATTAATAATAACTGTGTTATTTCCAAGAGAAACATTTGGACCTATTTTGGAATTTAAAATTTTCACATTTTCACCAATGAAACAAGGTGGGATAATCATACAGTTTTCAATTACTGCAGACTCAGGATATTTTGCCATGCATTCCTTTTCGTACTCCAAGATTTTGCTATTGGTCTCAACTGTTGCTGTTTTGTTTCCACAGTCCATCCAATCGTCAACTTTCCCAAGAGAGAATTTAGCACCTTTAGCTCGCAGGTTTTCCAAAGCTGTTGTTAATTGATATTCGCCACCATCAGTAATATTATTTTCAATAATATAATCAATCTCTGCCATCAATTTTTCAGCAGAATTGAAGTAATAGATTCCTATAATCGCAAGGTCAGAAACATATTCTTTTGGTTTTTCTACAAAATCTGTAATGAAACCATAATCATCCAATTTTACAACGCCAAAAGCTGAAGGGTCTTCTACTTTTTTTACCCAAATCACACCATCAGCGTTTGTGTCTAAGTGGAAATCTGCACGGAATAATGTGTCAGCAAATGCAATGATTACACGACCACTCATACTTTCTCTTGCACAATTGATAGCATGGGCTGTTCCAAGAGGCTCGGTTTGGGAATAGATACTTCCTTTTGCACCAAGGTTTTCTGCCACTTTAATAAGAGACGCTTCTACCTCCGGACCAAAATCTCCGATGATGAAGGCAATCTCTTCAATAGTTTCATTGGCTACTTTTGCAATATCCTCTACCAATCTTTGAACAATTGGTTTTCCTGCGATGGGGATCAATGGTTTTGGAACCGTTAATGTGTGTGGTCTAAGTCTGGATCCGCGTCCAGCCATTGGAACTATTATTTTCATAACTTTTTAGTTTGTAAGTTGGTTGTTAGTTTAGTTTATAATTAGTTTGAGTTGTTATTTTATTCCAATTTTATTAAGGATTTTCTTAGGAATTAACTTTTCCTTTCTTAGCAAGAAGATTGCCAAAATTAGAAATATAAGATTACCCAACCAAATGTTTTCTTTTAAATATTGATAATACACAAGCGATATCAACATAGTTATCAGAATAACAAGAGAGTTTTTGTAAATATTGTAAGGAACTGGATATTTACGTTGTCCCCAAATGTAGGATATCACCATCATTGTGAAATAACTCGCAATGGTTGCCCAAGTTGAAGCCCAATATCCATATTTTGGTATAAAATAGAAATTAATGAGAATTGTAATCAATACTCCAATTGCTGAAATATATGCTCCGATAATCGTTTTATCCGTCAACTTATACCAAATAGAAAGATTAAGATAAATTCCTAAAAATAAACTGGCGAAGAATAAAATCGGTAGAATTCCAATACCTTCATAATATTCTGGATTGTTGATGTAAACTTTTGCAATCCAATCAAGATTGACAGATAAAAATAGAACAATAAGACAATTGATAGCAATGAAAATATCCATCAGTTTCACATACATTTCTTTAGCATTTTCCTTTTTAGAATTACTAAAGAAAAATGGTTCTATTCCTAAAGAATAAGCCTGTCTGAAAAGAATTACAAAAGTCACCACTTTGGCAACGCCTCCATAGATTCCCAATTGATGCCTTGCAATTTCTTCAGGTAAAAGGAATTTCAAAAATTGTCTGTCAAATGTTTCATTAATAATTCCAGCCAAACCTGCAATGGTAATTGGCCAAGAGTATTTTATCATTTTTTTCCAGAGTTCCAAAGAAAAATATTTGATTCTTGCAATGAAAAGCTCTTTTGATAGCATCAAGAATGTAATAGAACTTGCAACAAGATTCGCTACAAAAACATAACCGATTCCAAATTCTGAACTGTATTTTAAACCGAAAATTCCATTTGGATATTTTGGAAGAATGATGATGAAAAATACGACCAAAAGGAAATTAACAATTCCGTTTGTAATTCTTATTCCGGCATATTTTAAAGGTCTTTCGTTTTTCCTTAGCATTACAAAAGGCATCGCACAAAAAGCATCCAAAGCCAAAGTTACGGTTAAGATTGCCAACAAGTCCACTTGGTCTGGCGTTTTGAAAGCGTCTGCCAATGGTTGTCTGTAAAATAATGTGAAAATCAAATAAACTAAAGTCACCGCCAAAACACTGAAGAATGAAGTCGAAATCAGTTTTCTATCATCTTTCTCGTCCAAAGCAAAACGGAAAAAAGTCGTTTCCATTCCGTGAGTTAGAAGCACAGCAATAACGCCAGCCACCGAATAAAAATCGGCAAATGGAGAATACGCTGTTGGTCCAAAAGTTCTCGTAATAATTGGATTAATAACGAATGGGAAAAGCCTGATAATCACAGTCGTTAATCCATAAAGAGCAGTTTGTCCGAGAAGTTTTTTCATTTTGATTTCAGTTCGAAAATTTTTGCAAAATTAATGGATTCTGTCAAAATTCAATTTTATTTCTTCGGTTTGTTGGTCATATAGAAAGTCAGTTTTCCACCATTCATAATGTCCTGATGTTTGATAGTGAAATCTTTTATTGCTTTTCCATTCAGTTCGATTTTTTCGATGTAAACATTTTTATCAGACTGATTTTTAGCTTCGATTTCGAATGACTTTCCGTTTTCAAGATTCAAAGTTGCATTCTTCACACTTGGACTTCCAATTTGATATTCATCAGAACCTGGTGAAACAGGATAGAATCCTAAACTGCTGAAAATATACCACGCACTCATTTGTCCGCAATCATCATTTCCGCCTAATCCATCGGGTTTTGCTTTGTATTGCATTGTCAGGATTTTTCGGATTTGAGCCTGAGTTTTCCAAGGTTGTCCGGCAAAATTGTAAAGATAAGCGACGTGATGCGCAGGTTCGTTTCCGTGAACATAACCACCGATAATTCCTTCTCGTGTAATATCTTCGGTGTCTGCAAAAAATTCGTCTGGCAAATGCATTGCGAATAACTGGTCAAGATTGTCTCCGAATTTCTTTTTTCCACCCATTGCATCAATCAAACCATTCGGATTGTGAGGAACGAAGAAACTGTAATTCCACGAATTTCCTTCGATAAAACCTTGTCCGTGTGTGCTCAGCAAATCAAATTCTTTTTTGAAACTTCCATCAGACAATCTCGGTCTCATAAAACCGATTGATTTATCGAAAACATTTTTCCAGTTTTCGGAACGTTTTATATATTCATTATAGATTTCAGTTTTGCCTAATTTCTTAGCGATTTGAGCAATTGCCCAATCGTCGTAAGCATATTCTAAAGTGTTGGAAACCGACGTTCCGTTTTTCTCCGCAGAGATATAACCTTTGTCAACATATTCGCCAATGCCTTCATAATTTTTTTTGTTGGAAGTTGCGATACAAGCGTTCAAAGCTTCTTCGGGATTTCCTGTAAATGTATTTTTAATAATCGCATCAGCAATCAAAGAAACCGAATGATAACCGCTCATACACCAGTTTTCGTTAGCATAATGAGACCAAACGGGTAATATTTTCAAACTAAATTGGTCATAATGCGCCAACATCGATTTTACCATATCATCATTCCGTTTTGGCTGAATAATATTGAAAAACGGATGCAAAGCACGATAAGTGTCCCAAAGTGAAAACGTGGTGTAGTTGGTAAAACCTTTAGCTTGATGAACATTTTGGTCAAGACCTTTGTATTCTCCGTTACTGTCCATATAAGTGGTTGGATTGATGAATGTATGATACATCGCCGTGTAAAAATTTACTTTGTCATCTTCGGAAATTGTATTGACAACTATTTTATTCAATTCTTTATTCCAATCATTTTGAGCTTGATTTTTCACATTTTCAAAATTCCAATCCGGAGTTTCTTTTTGTAAATTTTCCAAAGCATTCGCTTGACTGACTGGCGAAATTGCAAACTTGATTTGAACTTTTTCATTTTCCTGAGTGTCGAAATCAAAATGCATTCTGATTTTCTTTCCGGCAATCTCAGGGAAATTATCATCCTGATTCCATTTTCTCCAAAAACCGCTGTAAGCTTGTTTGGTGTCAAAGTTTTTCTGACCGTAAGATTTGAAAGGCTTCGAAAATTCCATTGCAAAATAAACTGTTCTGGTTCTTGCCCAGCCATTGGTTTGTCGGTAACCCGTTATTGTATGGTCGTTTTCGATTCTTACATAAGTCCACACGTTTTTGTCATCGTAATTATAAATTCCGGACATCAAATCCAAAATAATATGCGCATCATCAGATTTTGGAAAAGTATATTGATGAAAACCAACTCTTGTTGTTGCCGTTAATTCTGCCAAAATATTATAATCATCCAGTTTTACTCTATAATAGCCTGCTTCTGCCTTTTCGTTCTGATGAGAAAATCTGGAGCGGAATCCACTTCCAGGGTTTTGAGCAGTTCCGGGATTTAATTTCACTTTTCCAATCGTTGGCATTATCAGAAAATCTCCCAAATCCGAATGTCCAGTTCCGCTAAAATGGGTGTGCGAAAATCCGACAATGGTTTTATCTTCATAACGATAACCTGCACAATATTTATAAACATCAGGATTGTATTTTCCACTGATTTCATAAGACAAAGTATCGGTTTCAGGACTTAATTGAACGGCTCCAAAAGGAACAGTTGCACCAGGAAAAGTATGTCCCATTTTTTCGGTTCCAATGATTGGATTAACAAATTTGACTAAGTTTTCTAATTTCTGGGAATTGAACAATGAAGCAAATAAAACGGGCAGAATTAAAATGAATTTTCTTAGAGACATTCTTTGGAATTTTGAAGCAATTTAGTTAAAACCACAAAAGGCACAAAAGTTTTATGCGTTTTTGATATTTTAAAAAGTCAAAAATTTTGTCTTCCTCAATTAAATAATAAAGATTACTTTTTTTCTTTTGTGACTTTTGTGGTTTATAAATTCAAAAACTTAATTTTGTTTCCATCTAAAAAAGAAAAATGAAAATCCTGATTAAAAATGCCCAAATCGTCAACGAAGGGAAGATTATCCAGAGCGATATTCTCATCGAAAACGATTTAATTTCTAAAATACAACCCCATATTTCTGAAGAAGCAAACCAGATTATCGATGCTTCGGGAAAATATCTTTTACCAGGAGTGATTGATGACCAAGTTCATTTCCGTGAACCGGGTTTGACTTGGAAAGGCGACATTGAGACAGAATCACGTTCTGCAATCGCAGGTGGAACTACAAGTTTTATCGAACAGCCAAATACGGTTCCAAATGCGGTAACTCAGGAATTGTTGGCTGATAAGTATGAAATTGCTTCTCAAAAGTCATTTGCCAATTACGGTTTTATGATGGGTGGAACGAATGATAATCTTGAAGAAGTTTTAAAAACAAACCCAAGAAATGTCCCTGGAATTAAATTATTTTTAGGTTCATCAACCGGAAATATGCTGGTTGATAATCCTGAAACTTTGGAAAATATTTTCAGCAATACCAAAATGTTGATTGCTGTTCATTGCGAAGATGAAGCAACAATCAGAGCCAATACTCAAAAATATTTGGATGAATATGGAGAAGATATTCCTGTGAAATTTCATCATTTAATAAGAAGCGAAGAAGCTTGTTATAAATCTTCCTCAAAAGCAATTGAATTGGCAAAGAAAACCGGAGCGAGACTTCACGTTTTCCATTTGTCAACGGCGATTGAAACGGAGCTATTTAGAAATGATATTCCTTTAAAAGATAAAAAAATTACGGCGGAAGTTTGTGTTCATCATTTAACTTTTACCAATGAAGATTATGAAACAAAAGGCGGATTAATCAAATGGAATCCTGCCGTAAAAACGCAAAAAGACAAAGACGGACTTTGGGAAGCGTTATTGGATGACAGAATCGATGTAATTGCGACCGATCACGCGCCTCATACTTGGGAAGAAAAACAAAATGTTTACACAAAATGTCCTTCCGGAGCACCTTTGGTTCAGCATTCTTTGGCTGTAATGTTGGAAAATTTTAAAAATGGAAAGATTTCCCTTGAAAGAATCGTTGAAAAAATGGCTCACAATCCTGCAATATTGTTCAGGATTGAAAAGCGAGGTTTCATCCGAGAAGGTTATAAAGCCGATTTGGTTTTGGTTGACTTAAATCAAAACTGGACAGTTGAAAAAGAAAATATCCTTTACAAATGCGGTTGGAGTCCGCTCGAAGGAACTGAATTTCATTCAAAAGTAACTCACACTTTCGTCAACGGAAATTTGGTTTACGAAAACGGAAAAATCAATGAAGAAAAATTCGGAGAGCGTTTGCTTTTTGAAGTGGAAGAATAAATGATAAGAAAGCGGACTTCGATTCGCTTTTTTTATTTTAAAATAATGTGTTCGTATTTCTTGCATAACTTTTGTTAATTCTCAAGACAAAATAAAAATCTAAATTTACCACAAGCACAAATCATTAATTTTTAATTATGAATTTATACACACAACCAATGTTGCGCGAAGACGCACTAAAAGATAAAGTCGCTATCGTAACAGGTGGCGGAAGTGGTCTTGGAAAGGCAATGACCAGATATTTCCTTCAACTTGGAGCAAAAGTCGTTATCTCTTCCAGAAACTTGGAAAAACTTCAAGGAACAGCAAAAGAACTAGAAGATGAAACTGGTGGAAAAGTACTTTGTGTTGCTTGTGATGTGCGAAATTGGGAAGAAGTGGAAGCGATGAAAGAAGAGGCTTTGAACGAATTCGGGAGAATTGATATTCTTTTGAATAATGCGGCGGGAAATTTCATTTCTCCAACCGAAAGATTGACGCATTCAGCGTTTGATTCAATTTTAGATATCGTTTTAAAAGGAACTAAAAACTGTACGCTTTCCATTGGGAAATATTGGATTGATAATAAGATTCCTGGAACAGTTCTTAATATTGTAACAACTTATGCTTGGACAGGTTCGGCTTATGTTGTTCCATCGGCTTGTGCAAAAGCAGGTGTTCTGGCAATGACGAGAAGTTTGGCTGTAGAATGGGCAAAATATGGAATCCGTTTCAACGCCATTGCGCCGGGACCATTTCCAACAAAAGGCGCCTGGGACAGATTGTTGCCGGGAGATTTGCAGGAGAAATTTGATATGAGAAAAAAAGTGCCGTTAAGAAGAGTAGGAGAGCATCAGGAATTGGCGAATCTCGCTGCTTATTTGGTTTCAGATTATTCAGCTTATATGAATGGAGAAGTGGTGACAATCGATGGTGGAGAATGGCTTCAAGGAGCGGGAGAATTCAATATGCTGGAGGATATTCCGCAGGAAATGTGGGATATGTTGGAAGCAATGATTAAAGCGAAAAAATCGAATTGATTTAAAAATAAACAATAATTAGTCTCAAGTTTGTAACAAATTTGAGATTTTTTTTACCTATTTTTAAATGTTATAAATCTTTTTACCTAATGAAATTGAAATTCCCTCATTTGATTTCTGCTGTTGCGATATTTGCTTTTATCAGCAATTCTTACGCTCAGGAATCTCCAAAGTACGACTACACGGAAGCTTTTAAACCGTTTTTCTATCCTCAAACTGGAACTGAAACTCGTTCTGCAAGCGGACAGCCAGGACACAAATATTGGCAGAACTCAGCAGATTATCTGTTGAATGTAAGTCTTAATGAAGCTAATAATGAATTGACAGGTTCAGCCGAAATTACTTATACCAACAATAGTCCGGACCAGTTGAGCTTCCTTTGGTTGCAACTCGATCAAAATCTTTTTGCTAAAGATTCCAGAGGTAACGCTGTCGTTCCATTGTCGGGAAGTAGAAATGGAGCTCACGGAGAAACTTTTGATGGTGGTTATAAAATCAAATCTGTAAAATATGACGGGAAAGATGTAAAATATACCATTACGGACACAAGAATGCAGATTGACCTTCCAAATGATTTGAAAGCTAACGGCGGTGTTGCAAAATTGAAAATTGAATATTCTTTCTTATCTCCAAAATACGGCTCGGACAGAATGGGCGTGGAAGATACCAAAAACGGAAAAATTTTCACATTGGCGCAATGGTATCCGAGAATGTGTGTGTATGATGATGTAATGGGATGGAATACGCTTCCTTATCTTGGTGCCTCAGAATTTTACTTAGAATACGGAACATTGTCCGCCAATATTACTGTTCCAGCTAATCATTATGTTTTGGCTTCAGGGGAATTATTGAACGAGAAAGAAGTTTATTCTAAAGAAGAAATCAGTCGTTGGAACTCTGCAAGAAGCAGTGAAAAAACGGTGATGATTCATCCAGAATCTGAGTTGGGGAAAAATAATAAATCAGGAACAAAAACCTGGAAATTCAAAATTGAAAAAGCTAGAGATTTTGCTTGGGCTTCATCTGCGGCTTTCATTATTGATGCGGCGAGAATTAATCTTCCGAGCGGTAAAAAATCTTTAGCAATCTCCGCTTATCCTGTAGAAAGTGCAGGTGACAAAGCTTGGGGACGCTCTACTGAATATACAAAAGCCTCTATCGAACATTACTCAGGAAAATGGTTCGAATATCCTTATCCTGCTGCAACCAATGTTGCAGGAAACGAAGGCGGAATGGAATATCCTGGAATTGTTTTCTGCCATAGAAATTCTAAAGGCGAAAGTCTTTGGGGTGTGACTGACCACGAATTCGGGCACACTTGGTTTCCAATGATTGTTGGTTCTAACGAGAGAGTTTTTGCTTGGATGGACGAAGGTTTCAATACGTTTATTAATGAACTTTCGACAGAAGCTTTCAACAAAGGCGAATATTACCATAAACAAGATATTGGAAAAATAGGACCGTTTGTTCAGAGTGATAATTTTGAGCAGATAATGGTTGGTCCGGACAATATGAAGGAGAGAAGTATAGGTGTTTTGGCTTACTTCAAACCAGGAGTTGGATTGGGAATCTTGAGAGAAACGATTCTTGGACCTGAAAAATTTGATAAAGCTTTCAAAACTTATGTTCACAGATGGGCGTTCAAACACCCGACGCCTTGGGATTTCTTCCACACAATCGAAAATGTTTCCGGTGAAGAGCTGAACTGGTTCTGGAGAGGTTGGTTTATGAACAAATGGAAAGTTGACCAAGCTGTGAAAACGGTAAAACCTGTGAATGACGATTTCAAAAACGGAACTCAAATCACAGTTGAAAATATTGGACAATTACCAATGCCGACAACAGTTTTAGTAACCTTCAAAGATGGAACTACTCAAACAGTGAAATTACCGGTTGAAGTTTGGAAACGTAATACAGAATGGACTTTCCAAATTGATTCTACAAAAGAAGTGACTAATGTAAAATTAGATCCGCAATCCATTGTTCCGGATATCAATCCTAAGAATAATGCTTGGCCAAACTAAGACTATTAAGATAATAGACTAATAGATAATAGAAAAACGCTCCAATTATTGGAGCGCTTTTTATGTTTATTAAACAACAGATAAGATAATCTTTCATCTATCCGTCTATTATCTTTAAGTCTATTTCAAACAAACCATCTCGGTCACTTCCACATCATAGCCGGAAAGAATTGGTTTGATATTAGGATTCTGAGTAATCACTTTAAATTTATTAATGCCAAGATCTTTTAAGATTTGAGTTCCAATTCCATAATCACGGAAGTTAGGAGCAATCGTTGGTTGTTCGCTAGTTCCGTCTTGGAAATTAAGAAAATGTTTGATTCTGCTCAATGTATTTTCCTTGTTAGAAACATTATTGATGAAAACGACAGCACCTTTTCCTTCTGCATTGATAAGGTCAGTGATTTGCTGCATCAATGGATGTTCACCATTAGACAACCTACTGAAAACATCAAAATAAGTTCCCGTTGACTGAACTCTCACAAGCACAGATTCGTCTGCAGACCAAGTTCCCTTTGTCAAGGCATAATGGATTTGTTCCGTCGGTTTTTCTTCGAAAACGTAAAATTTAAAATCTCCATAATGCGTTTTGATATCGCGCTCTTCGATTCTTTCCACAAGATCACCTTGTCTCATTCTGTAGTTGATAAGATCTTCGATAGAAACAACTTTCAAGTCGTGTTTTTCTCCGAATTTTAGAAGGTCAGGCAGCCTCGACATACTTCCGTCCTCATTTAGGATTTCGCAAATCACGCCACCTTCTTTTAGTCCTGCTAATCTTGTTAAATCAATTGCCGCTTCTGTATGTCCCGCTCTTTTCAGAACACCGCCTTCTCTTGCACGAAGTGGGAAAATATGTCCAGGTCTCATCAAGTCGCCAGGTTTGGTTTCCTCATCCATAATCGCCAAGATGGTTTTTGCACGGTCACTTGCTGAGATTCCGGTTGTTGCACCTTTTCCAAGAAGGTCAACTGAAATCGTAAAAGCTGTTTCTTTCGGATCGGTAGAATTAGCCACCATCGAGTGAAGTTCCAGATCATCACATCTTTTCTCGGTAAGAGGCATACAAATCAAACCTCTAGCGTGCGTTACCATAAAATTGACAATCTCAGGCGTTGTCAGTTCAGCAGCTGCTAAAAGATCCCCTTCGTTTTCGCGGTCTTCATCATCTACAACGATGATCATTTTACCATTTTTAAGGTCTTCCAGCGCTTCTTCTATTGTATTAAGTTGGAAATTATCCATTGTTTCAAAAAAATTTTTGCAAAGATACTTATTTAGAACCTAAATAAAGATTGTAACAATCAATTAAAAATATGCAGAAAATGTATTTTCAGGAGCCGGGAACCTGCTTTCCGCTACAATCTTTTTTGCAAGACGCTTTGTTTTCAAATATTATGAGTTTTCCGCAAAAAAGGATTTCCACTGCAATCAGTGCTATGACGCATTTGGTCATCAAATCAAGCTTTTACAATTCCAAGTCACTTTTTTTGAAAAATAAAATCAGATAAAATTTGAATTCTAAAAAAAAAACACTAAATTTGCAAACCAAACAAAACGGTGCTTTGGCCGAGTGGCTAGGCAGTGGTCTGCAACACCATCTACAGCGGTTCGAATCCGCTAGGCACCTCACAATAAAACCCTAACTCATTTATTAATAATGCTTTAGGGTTTTTTGTTTGATGATAATTCCAACCAAATTCCAACCATTTGAAAAAAGTTTTATTTTTTGTGTCTTATTTTGTTAGTGATTTATAATTTTAATTCTATTGGGTGTTGGTTATTTATTAAAAGTTTAAACACTAGGCTACATAACGCCTTATTATCTGTAACCATAAATTATCAATATTCTTAGGGTAATAAAATCTATGTAAATTCCAACTAAAAAATAGACAAAAGAGTTGTTTCAATCACGGGTTATGTGTTTATATTCTATGCACAATATAAAAAAGTGTGAGTTTTTAGTCAAGTATTGAGAGTTTAGATATACATAGATTTGCGCTTGTAAGATTTGGTTATTTCACTTAGAACAAAAATACCCCGCCCTTTCTTTTTTCAGATTTCGATTTCAAAATTCAAACTCGTTTTTATGTAACTTGACATAGAATAAAGAAATATCAATTCGTTCTAGTAATATTCAGAAGTATATCGGATTTAGAGTTAATAGGCTGGTTACAGTTGTTATTTTGTGGAAATCTATATCAACTTTTTATCTTTTTATCTTGTGCCTCTGCCTTAGCTTTAGCTTCATTTAGTACAACGTTCATTGCTCGTAGTTTGATTGCTTTCATTCTTTCTATCTGCTCTTGGCTCAATGGCGGTTTGGGGTTCGGGTTGTCTTTCATAATATTGTTTTCCCGAAATTACTAAAATTATAGTTCGGTACTTTAAAAATTAAATTGTAATTGATTCTGCGGATAATTACGTTCCTCAAACCTTGCTCTATTGTTCCTTGGGTTGCTGTCGGTATCTCGGATGACTTTGCAGATTCTGTATAGTTGTTCTTTTTCGGTAAGTTTTTTTGCTTTGTTGGTCAAGTATTTTTTTTCGAGGAATTTATATATCTCGTGATTATTTTCTTTCAGGTTTTTCAAAGTTTTTTCTCTTAAAAATTTGCTCCTTATATTTTGAGTGCTGATGTCTAATCCTGTGATTTTACACACTCTTTTATTTTCATTTCTTTTCTGGATTAGATTTGTCGTTTTTCCTATACCAATGTAGTTGCAAAGATTGCAGAATCTATTATTAAGTTCGATGTCTATTGAGTTTTCGCTTATATAAATGTGTAAAAAGTTAGATAGGAATTTGGACGTACTTTTTACCATTATTTCGTTAGGAATCCCGACATACTTTTTGAGTTGCAGATGCTCCAAAATTGTTTCCCGAAGTTCCTGTTTGATGTCGGTTTTCTTAGGCATTTTTTCGGAATAATATTTTCTTTGCTCGTTCCGATTTCTGGTATTTAGAGATTCCCAATAGCCTTTCACTTGGTACTGATAGTATTTTTTCTGTTGTGGATTTGTTAGCTTCTTTGTGTTGATGTCTTTGATGGAAAAGAAAAATAGTTTATCAAATTCTTTTAGAAGCTGGTTGGTTATCCTTTCCTCTGCATTCTCACAAAATAAACTTTCCATATTGCCAAAGTCTATGTAGTCAAACTTTTCTGCTCTCTGGAGCTTGGTTTCGAATCTCATTATATTGCTCGGGCAATAATCGAGTTCAAAATAAGTCTTGTCTTGGTCATTGTCTTTTTGTTCGGATTTAATATAAAATTTTGTTTTCAGATATTTGTCAGATTTGTTCTCTGCAAATCGGTAATGTTTGTATTTGTTGTGGGTTTCAAAAAATTGAGAACCTTTTGACAATGCAGAATTGAGAAGAGTGTAAACATCACTCTGTACAGAAAAGTTGATTCCTATTTCCAAAGAGGATATATAAAACTCTTGGAATAATTCTTTTGTAATCCCAATGGATTCAAAGGTTTTGATAATTTGATTTCTTGCTTTTACAAATGTGAAGTAATTGGCATTGTGCAGATTATCATTGTACTGTTTATGAGGACTGAATGCTACAAATAGTTTCGGACATTCCTGGTATTTATTAATCTGGGCATAGATTTTTATCCCATTTCCATTGTTGTAAACAGTAGCGTTTTCCCAACCCTTTTCATTTTTGGAAATAGCAAATCTATCCCGAATGTTATCTAGGATAATACCAATAGCATTGCGATTATAAGTACCGAAAAGAGAATAATCTATCAATGGATTAACTTTTGTGGATTAGAGAAAATCAGTATATTTGTAGTGTTGTAATGGTTGCCACTATTACACATTTAGAACAATTAGGGAGCGGTATTACTCGTTCCCTTTTTCGTTCATATCGTTTAACATTACTTTGATAATTTCCGTTACTATTCTCGTGCGGTCTGCTGGGATGAATGGATAGAACTGCGGACAAATGCGGATATAAACAGTTTCCCAATCTTCGGGAATGAATGCGACAAACAAAGATTTTTTTTCCTTTACTTTTAAATCTGCATAATAAAATCCCTTTGTTCCTGCTGGGCGTAATCCTGTAATGGTGCATTTGCTCCAGTTGGTTGTATCTCGGATTTTCAAAAGGTTGTCTGCTCCTGTGGTAGAATTATGACCGTTGTTTTTCTCGGTGCGTATCAGTTCGGAAAATGCTATCTTTTCGTAATTGGATAGTCTGTATTGCCTGAATGTCTTTTTAACCTCATCGAGTTTGTAAATCATTCCGTAGTGGTCGGGGGTGTAAGTGGTTGCCGTCATTATTAAGAAAGTTTATTTTTATTAATAATTTGCTCCACTTCACTACGTTTGAAATAAACACGGTTGCCAAGTCCGTAACTCGGTATTTTACCCTCTTTGCGCCATCTGTGCAAACTGCTCATATCTATTTTTAAGAGTTTGCAGACTTCGGAACGTGTAAGATATTCCGTAGGTTGTTTGGGTTGGAATTGGGCGGAGAGTTGCGCCGTTAGTTCTGGTATCAGAGAATTTTTTAATTCTGTGATGAGGTCGGTCGGTGATGTGCTGATAAATTGAATAGTAGAACTCATAATTTTCTGTGTTGAAATATTATGAGACAAAGTGAATATAGTTTTGTTCCTGTTTTATTCCGTTTTTATTCTTATTTTATTCTTGATGAGATGTCTTGAAATATATTTCTAGATTACGTAGTGTTTTTTGATGACTGTCAGTTTCTCCTCTAATATCTCTTCCTAAATAATTGAAATTAAATCTTTCCAAAACTAATTCTTTATAACGTTCTTGACTGATTTTTTCTACTTTATTAAAATAAAAAAATATTTGATTGAACTTCGTTAATTCAGTAAATGATTTGTTTTTTTGATTGAAATTATCATTTAAATAGTCTAATAGTTTTAATTTTGTCATATCTCCATTGAATAATGTGAACGCATTTCTTTCATCATTATTTTTATATGGTATTTTAGATTCATATTTTGTAATTATGTTTTGCAATTCTTCCTCTGTATATCCAAAAGTTTCGAAAATTACATTTGCAATATAATCGTCTCCTAAATAATCGTGTAGATGGTCGTCATCAAAATCCATAATTCTAAAATTTATAATTGGTTGCCAAATAATAAAACTTATATTTCCTAAAATAGAATTATTAAATATCTGCAAGGATATAGTTATTAGCTACATTTTTTAAAATATTTTCCTCCTCTTTTCTCAAACTTATTTTATATCCTAAACTATCGTACAAATCGAGCTTTTTAATCTCTTTGGTTTTAATTCCATAATCAATAACATATTTATCATAGCTTACCTCAACTTTAAGTTTTATTAGCATTTGATTTTCAAGGGTAATTATTTTTACTCTTGTAGATTTCCCTGTAGAATTAGGTGTGAATCTTATTGTAAAGTTTTCTTTTTCCTTTTTTATCGCCGGGATTACATATTGGGCTAAAGCTTCTAATTGCATAATTCTAATTTTTTATTGGTTAAATATTAATTTTCTGATATTTTCACAATCCTTTCCATCGTTTCCCTTACATTTTCTGTGATGAGGTCTATAAATGGCTGTTTGCTGTCTTCTGTTTGTGCGGTTTCTAATGCTCCGTAATATTTCAAACGGCTATCCACATCACCTTTTAGAATAGCAATCGGGAATCCGTTTTGTAATAAAATCAAATTCATCAAAAGGCGTGAAGTTCGTCCGTTGCCGTCTATAAATGGGTGTATGGTTACCAAACGCTCGTGCATTTCTGCGGATAGCTCTATGGGGTGCAATTGGTCTTTGTTTTCATTATACCAAATAAATAAATCCTCCATCTGTTTTGGTACGATATACGGTTGTGGTGGGATGTGTTTTGCTCCCGAAATAAGTACCTGTACATTTCTATACTTTCCTGCGTTGGCGTTGTCTATGCCCTGCAAAATGAGTTGGTGTATTTGCAATAAATCTCTTTCGGTAATAGGTTCGTTTTGCGTTGCCAGTTCTTTTATGTATTCTATGGCGTGTTGGTGGTTGATGGCTTCAAGGTGTTCGTTTAGAGATTTCCCCCCAATGGTTAATCCTTTTTCAATAACCAATGCAGTTTCTTGCAAAGTCAGAGTATTACCCTCTATTTTGTTACTCTCGTAGGTGTATTCAATCTCAAACGCCTTTGCTACTTTGTCGCTGTGGTTTTGTCGCAAATGGTTGAGTTTGTCTTTGAGCTGGTCGAGGTCGGTGTATTTGTTTTCCATTTTTTTAAACGATTTTCAAATGGTTTTCCAATTTTTCTGTTATTCTCATTGCCTTGTCTAATCTTTTCGGTTTTATTCTAAATATTGACCATTCCATCGGTTTTATGCCCTGTTTGTGGTTTGATATTTTCATCCCACTTTCAAACTCAATCCCAACGCATTGATGATTTGGACGAAGTTTGATATTTGCAAATCTGTTTTGCCCTGTTCTATCTTGGCAATGTAGGCACGTTCTTTTCCTATTTTTTCCGCAAGTTCCTGCTGGGTTAGTTTCTGCTCCTTTCTGGTTTCTTTTATTAGTTCTCCATAGTAATAGGCTATTGCCTTTGCAGAAAACGCTTCACGTTCTGGCGTGCCGTGTTTGCCATATTTTTCGGCTAAGTAGTCGTTTGCGGTTGGTAGTTCTCTTTTTATTTTTTCTATGTCTAGTTTTGGTCTGTCCATTTTTCTAAAATTTTAATTGCCTTTTTTATTTCTTTGTCGTAGTCCTTTGTTGCCTTTTTCATAAATCCCGAAATCAATAAAATGGTTGTTGCCTGATTGATGTTTTCGTGGTCAATGGAAAAAGTTAATATCCGATATTCGTTTTCTGTTTGGATTCTCAACTCATACAGATTTGTGTTCGTTAGTTTCTTGATTATTTTAGAATTGATGACGGTTTGCGTTTCCAAAATGTCAAAAATATAAAGGATTTTGTTTCTTAGTCTTTCATTAGAATTTTCTACAAACTCATCAAATTCGGGTGTTCTAAATAATATTCTCATATCAATTACTATGCAAATGTAACAAATTTATTACATTCTATTTTTAAGATATTTTCTGGTTTGATATTTTTTTGAAAGTCTTTGCGGTTTGCATTGCCCAATCGTCTGCGGTTCTGCCAATGTAGTTTAGAAACATATTTTCTGTTTTATGTCCTGTGATTGCCATTAGTTGAGGTGTGGTAAATAGTTTGTTTCCGTAAAAATTTGTTGCAAAGGAACGTCTGCAAACGTGGGAACTTACCAAATTGTATTTTTCCGTTTCTACAATTTCGTTTTTCTTTTTGTCCTCATTGTACACTTTTCCTTTTATCATTTCTTGGATTCCTGCCAGCTCGCAAACTTTTTTGATGTGTCTGTTAAAAAGAACTGCATTAGAATCAAAGTTATTGGCAAAGGTTGGTGGGAAATCTCCGTTGTATTTGTTCAAAATAGTTTCCACCTCATCGTGGATTGGTATCACTACTTTTTCCCCTGTTTTCTGTTGTTTAATCTCAATGAATCGGAACGTGTTGCCCTCGCTGTCGGTTTTGGTGTAAATCATCCGTTTGTTCATCCTCAAAAGGTCAGAAACTCTCTGCCCAAGATAACAACCAAGTACCAACCAATCTTTTGCAATATTCCAATCTGTATTGAGTGTAGTAACATCTTTTATTTTCTCAATCTCATCAAAGGATAAAAATACTTTGTACTCTGTGTTAGTCGTTCCTGTACTGAATCCCCGAATTTGGTAATGGATAGATTTTCCGTTTTGTTCAGCATCAAACAAAACTGTTTTCAGATTTTTAATAAATCTTACGGCTGTGGTTTCCATCAGGTTGCAATCTGTGATGAGGTAGTTTTTGAAATCAATTAAGATTTTGGAACTCACATCCTGCAATAGAAAGATTTTCTTTTTCTTCTTTTGATAAGATAGAAAACGGTCTTTCAGGTTGTTGTACTTTTTTAAAGTGGATTCTGTGTAGGACGCTGTACTTCGTTTGAAATCTGTGAAGTTTTGCAGATAGTTTATGAAAACAGTATCATCTTCTTTTATCTCTATGCGGTTGTAGAATTTGTCAATCTTTTCTGCTAACCAATCTTTTGAGAAAATAACGCCTTTGGAATAATCGGAATTGTATTCTTTCAAAACAAAGGTTTCCAACTCATTCAGCTCTGTGTAAAGTATTTTGAACTGTGGTTGGGTTTGGATAGGTCGGGATGTTTTTACGCTCCAGTATTTTGGATTGATTATTTTTCCTGTTTTGATTTGAAAAACATTATCTCTATCAATTGAAAAACGGATATAGATTTGAGCGTTTTCGGTTTTGTGTAAAACACGAAATTTAACAGTTGCCATATTTGAAATTTTTGAACAATCAAATATATAAAATCCGTTGGAATTAATTCCAACCAAATTCCAACCGTTCTGAAATTTAGTAAAACACTATGCAATCACATACTATTGTAAAGTACCATCAATAAAGGGTTTGTAGTGTATTTTTAAGTTTTACGAAAATGCTAGAAAACTCGTTTGTCGGGTACGCTAGGCACCTCACTGGTAAACCCTAATTCATTCATTTGTAATGTTTTAGGGTTTTTTGTTCTCTGTGTTTCTCGATAATTTGATAAAACCTTTTTATTTTCCTTTTTTCACACGTTCGAACAGATAGTACAGAAGTATATTTTTATGAGTAAGAAATACTTAATCATTCAATAAAATATTTTCACTCTTATCTAATTATCACAAGTTCAAAACCTTTGACGGAAATATTGGGCTTGATCCATAATTACTATGTTCTAATGTTAATTTAATGTCAAGTTGGCAAACGTTTTGTTAAGTAAGTTCTACACTCATCACAACTCATAAATCACAATTAATATGGAAGCAACAGAACTTAGACTCAACAATTTGGTTATATATGAAGATGAGATTGTGCCTGTAATCGGAATGGAAAATATTAATAAAGAAATCCTTGTGAAAATTGATTCGGAAACCGCTATTGATTCTAGAAAACTAAAACCAATTGCTTTGACTGCCGAATGGTTTTCAAAACTGGGGTTTAAGGAGGCTTATCGTTCTCAAAGCAGAATAAGATTCGACCTTCCAAACTATTGCCGATATGATTTTGATCTTAATTCTAATAAAATTTTAGAAGGTTTTTTGTTTTTCGGAAACTATATCAAATGTAGTTATCTTCACCAATTGCAGAATATCTACTTTACATTAACAGGCGAAGAACTGAAAATAGAATACGAACGTCCCAAGCTCCAAACCACTTTATCATAAATATCCTCGGAACCTGATTGTAAAAAATCAGGTTTTTTATTTCCAAAAATCTGACTTCTAACTTCTGACATCTCACATCTTTCCTTACTTTTGTGTAAAATTATATTGAATTGAAAACCCATTTCATTGCCATTGGCGGTTCTGCGATGCACAATCTTGCCATTGCTCTCAAAGATAAAGGCTATCAGGTGACTGGTTCCGATGATGCTATTTTTGAACCTTCAAAATCCAGATTAGAAAGAAAAGGAATTTTGCCTGCAGAGTTAGGTTGGTTTCCAGAAAAACTAACTTCGGATATTGATGCTGTGATTCTCGGGATGCACGCACACGCAGACAATCCGGAATTGGCAAGAGCGAAAGAGTTGGGATTGAAAATCTATTCTTATCCGGAGTTTCTTTACGAACAATCCAAAGAGAAAACGAGAGTTGTGATTGGTGGTTCTCACGGAAAAACGACGATTACATCAATGATTCTTCACGTCCTTAATTTCCATCAGAAAGATATCGATTATATGGTCGGCGCACAATTGGAAGGTTTTGATTGTATGGTGAAAATCACGAATGATAATGATTTTATGATTCTCGAAGGCGACGAATATCTGTCTTCTCCAATTGATTTACGTTCAAAATTTCTACTTTATCAACCGAATATCGCTTTGATTTCTGGAATTGCTTGGGACCACATTAATGTTTTCAAAACCTTTGATGATTACGTTGAGCAGTTTAGAAAATTCGTAGCGAGTATTACCCCGGGCGGAGTTTTGGTTTATAACGAAGAAGATGCTGAGGTTGTAAAAGTGGTTTTAAGTGCAGAAAATTATTTCAGAAAAATCCCATACAAAACCCCAGAATACGAAATCGTCAATGGAATTGTAAACCTGAAAACCGATATGGGAGAAATTCCGTTATCTGTCTTCGGAAAACACAACCTTCTGAATCTGGAAGGCGCAAGATTTATCTGTTCTCAATTGGGAATTATGGAAGAGGAATTTTATGAAGCAATTATGAGTTTCAAAGGCGCTTCCAAAAGATTGGAGAAAGTGGAAAGAAAAGATGGCGGTTTGCTTTACAAAGATTTTGCACACGCACCAAGTAAAGTGAAAGCAACGGTTTCAGCTTTTGCAGAACAATTTTCAAAAACTGAGACTTTTGGTTTCTTGGAATTACACACTTATTCCAGCCTCAATCCAGTTTTCTTGGAGCAGTATGACCATGCAATGGACGGTTTGGACAATGCCGTTGTTTTCTATTCGGAAGATGCTTTGAAGATTAAAAGAATGGAACCTATATCTCCGGAATTAATCAAAGAAAAATTCAAGAATCAAAACTTGAAAGTCTTTACCAATGCAGAAGATTTGCATAAATATTGGAAAAGTCTTGATAAAACCAAAGGCGCATTTGTAATGATGAGTTCCGGTAATTTTGGAGGTTTGGACTTGACAGTTTAAAATAATAATAAGAATAAAATTTAAAAGAATCCTTTTGAGAAATCGAGAGGATTTTATTTTCGACTAATTTATTTGTTAGATTAATCTAACATAGATATATTTGTCAATGAAAAATATTTGTTTTATGATTATTAAATCTTCTTTACTAGGTTTTATATTCCTTTTGACAGGTTCTGTTTTTATTAAATCACAAGAAGTAAAAGCGGATAAAATTAATATTAGAAAATCGGACAGCATCAGTCTTGAAGAAAAACAATCTAAAACTTCAAACATCGATGAAGTGGTGATTTCTGGAACAATGAAGGAAGTGAATCGTTTGGAAAGTCCCGTTCCGGTTGAAGTTTACACACCAAAATTTTTTAGAAAAAATCCGACACCAAGTATTTTTGATGCTTTGCAAAATATCAATGGTGTTCGTCCTCAACTTAATTGCAATATTTGTAACACGGGCGATATTCACATCAACGGTTTGGAAGGTCCTTACACAATGGTTTTGATTGACGGAATGCCCATCGTGAGTTCACTCGGAACTGTTTATGGACTTCCTGGAATCCCGAATTCACTTGTAGAAAGAATCGAAATTGTAAAAGGTCCTGCATCGTCTCTTTATGGAAGCGAGGCTGTTGGTGGACTCATTAATATCATTACTAAAAAACCTCAAAATGCACCTTTGGCAACGGCAGATTTGATGTCCACAACTTGGGGCGAATATAATGTGGATTTGGGTTTCAAATTCAATGCAGGGAAAAGAGCGAGTGTTTTGACAGGTATTAATTATTTTAATTTTCAAAATAAAATAGATAACAACCACGATAATTTCACAGACGTCACTTTACAAAACCGAATCTCCGTTTTCCAAAAATGGAATTTTGAAAGAAAAGAAAATCGTCTATTCACAATTGCTGGACGGTATATGTACGAAGATCGTTGGGGTGGCGACATCCGTTGGAATAAGTCTTTTCGAGGTGGTGATCAAATCTATGGCGAAAGTATCTACACCAATCGGGCAGAGATTTTGGGGAATTATCAACTTCCTGTGAGTGAAAAGATGTTCTTTGCTTTTTCATTGATTAATCACGACCAAGACAGCCGTTACGGAACGACTTCTTACATTGCCAATCAGAAAATTGCTTTTGGACAACTGACTTGGGATAAGAAATTGGGTAATCACGATTTGTTGGCAGGAACAGCTTTGCGATACACTTATTACGATGACAATACGCCTGCAACACAGTTCGAAGCTGAAAAAACTTGGCTTCCTGGGATTTTTCTTCAGGATGAGATAATATTGGCGGAGAAGCATAAACTTTTGTTAGGTTTTCGCTATGATCACAATAATATTCACGGGAATATTTTTACGCCGAGATTGGCTTACAAATGGTCTTTGAATGATAATAATATTTTGAGATTTAATGCAGGAACAGGTTTTCGAGTGGTTAATCTTTTCACAGAAGACCACGCCGCTTTGACCGGAGCTAGAGATGTAATTATTCTTAATGATTTGAAACCTGAAAAATCTTACAATGCGAATCTGAATTTTGTAAAAAAAATCTACTTTGATTCAGGAAGTTTTGTGGGATTGGAAGCTTCCGCATTTTACACATATTTTACCAACAGAATTGTTCCTGATTACGAAACAGATACCAATAAAATCATTTATTATAATCTTGACGGACACGCTGTTAGCAAAGGAATCAGCCTGAATGCAGATTTGACTTTTACCAATGGTTTGAAATTCATTCTCGGAGGAACTTTAATGGAAAATACGTTGACCGAAAACGGAATCACTGAACAACAAATGCTGACCGAAAAAATCGCAGGAACTTGGACAGTTTCTTATAAAATCAAACCTTGGAATTTATCTGTTGATTACACAGGAAATATTTACAGTCCGATGCGTTTGCCTTTGTTGGGTGAACTTGACCCGAGAAGACCGATGTCGCCTTGGTGGAGTATTCAGAATATTCAATTCACTTATGATGGTTTCAAGAAATTTGAAATTTATACCGGCGTAAAAAACTTACTCAATTGGACCCCGAATAAAGGAAATCCATTTATTATTTCAAGGTCAGATGATCCTTTTGGAGAACCAACTCTGGACAATCCTTTACCTTTTGATACTTCTTATGTTTACGCCCCAAATCAGGGAATCAGAGGTTTTTTAGGAATTCGATTTAATTTTAATTAAAATGAAATTTCGTGATGTCATATTTAGATTTGCAATTCTGGGAAGTTTTTTACTTTCCGGAATTTGCTTTTCTCAGATTACGAATCATCAATTTGAAGAATTAGAAAATTTACAAAAATCAGAACCTCGAAATGTCATAATTTTCATCAAAACCTATTGGTGCCACTACTGCAAAGTCCTGGAAAATACGACTTTCAAAAATCAAAAAGTTTTCAAAATCATCAATCAAAATTTCTATTTTATTCAGTTCAATGCAGAAGAAAAAAGAGATATTAATTTCGCAGGAAAAATATTTCGATACAAACCAACAGGAACCAATACAGGAATCCACAAACTAGCAGAAACATTGACAGAAGGAAAAACAACTTACCCAAGCTTAATCATTTTGAATCCTCAAAACGAAATTATTTTTCAATTCAATGGTTACCTAAAATCCTCGGAATTTTTAGAAATTCTCGATAAAATAAAACCTTAAGAAAGGAATCTTCTCAAAGCGAAGCGCCTTTGTGAACCTATAATATTTTCAATAATTAACCTGAGTTCGGGTTAAGCGAAGTTCAAAAATAATTGACCGTCATTTACTTTTTTCAAGTTGAGTGACGGTTTTTTTGGAAAGAAACAATAGGC
>NZ_QNUG01000020.1 GCF_003385395.1 Epilithonimonas hispanica
ATAGCTGTCATCAAACGAAAGCTGCCATTTCTACCAAAAGAAGAATTTTTATCAATAAAAAATTCAAATAATATTTGCTCTTTAACATAGAAATCTTTGCGATAAATTCTAATTTCTTCAAATTAATTAATCAATTCGAATCTTGCATATTCTGCAATTTTCTTTGGCAATTTGATTCCGTCTGGCGTTTGGTTATTTTCTAACAAAGCTGCCATAATTCTTGGCAAAGCCATTGCAGAACCGTTCAATGTATGAACCAACTGTGTTTTTCCATCGCCTTTGTAACGGCATTTCAAACGAGTTGCCTGGAACGTTTCAAAATTGGAAACAGAACTTACTTCCAACCATTTTTCTTGCGCTGCACTCCAAACCTCGAAATCGTAAGTCATTGCTGATGCAAAACCTGTATCGCCACCACACAATCTCAAGATTCTGTAAGGCAATTCCAAATCTTCCAAAATAGATTTAACGTGCTCTACCATTTCTTCCAAAACAGCATAAGAATTTTCAGGTTTTTCGATTCTTACAATCTCCACTTTTTCGAATTGGTGAAGTCTGTTCAAACCTCTCACGTGCGCTCCGTAACTTCCCGCTTCTCTTCTATAACACTGAGAAAAAGCTGTGTTTTTGATTGGCAAATCTTTCTCGTCAATAATCACATCTCTGTAGATATTGGTCACTGGAACTTCCGCAGTTGGAATCAGGTACAAATCGTCTGCACCAACATAGTACATTTGTCCTTCTTTATCAGGCAATTGTCCAGTTCCATAACCAGAAGCTTCGTTCACAACGTGTGGAACGTTCACTTCCTGATAACCTGCATCTGTATTTTTGTCCAAGAAATATTGAACCAAAGCTCTCTGCAATCTTGCACCTTTTCCGAAATAAACAGGAAAACCAGCACCAGCTACTTTAACACCTAATTCAAAATCAATCAGGTTATATTTTTTTGCTAATTCCCAATGAGGAATTGCACCTTCGCCAAGACCTTCCACTGTTGTAGATTCGTAAACAATCTCGTTGTCATCAGCAGAAACTCCGGCAACTACTTTCTCGTAAGGGATATTTGGGATTTGATATAGAATATCGAGAAGAGATTTCTCAACTTCATTCAATTGATTTTGTAATTCTTTGCTGGACTCTTTGTATTGCGACGTTTGGGATTTAGCAGCTTCTGCTTCCTCTTTTTTTCCGTCTTTCATCAGAATTCCGATTTCTTTGGAAATTCTGTTCATTTCGGAAAGTTGTGAGTCTAGCTCAAACTGTAATCTTTTTCTTTCGTCGTCAGCATTCACGGCTGCATCGACCAAATCTAATTCCTTGAAGTTTCTTTTCTTCAAGCCTTCCAAAACGCGCTCTTTGTTCTCGCGCAAAAAATTAACCTGTAACATAGTTTGGTTGTTGGTTGATAGTATTTAATAATCAGAAAATCAATATTAATTCTCTGACGATTGCAAATTTAAGGATTTTATTTCACGATTTTGACAATGTTTGGTTGCCCTTTCGTTTTTGTGAATTTCAGCTCATCATTATACCAAAGTTTGGATATTTGGAAAAGAGAAGGTGCTGAAGTGTACTCTATCCTGATTGTATCGTAATCATCAGGCAGCACTACATCTTTTGTTGACAACTTAATCACAAATTTGGAATAATAAGTTTGCTCTGTATCATTGCTGAGAGCATCGATTTTTAATCGAACTGCACCCGCTGGATAATCCATATAGACAACTGTATCAGCATCTTTCGGAAATGTATAGCCCGAAATTGTCTGCAAATCTCTTGTTCCTAAAAGATCTTGCAAAACAACTGCAGAATAGGATCCATCAATATTTGAATTCAGTAAGTCTTGTCCTGTAGTTGCACTACTCATATAAAGCTTTAAAACTTGATCTATAACCTGTGTTTCTCCCTCATCTCTTTGGCAAGAGAGCAAGAGAAAAATGGAAGATAATATGATTGATATCTTGAGTTTCATTATGACAAAGATACTTTATTTCAAAGTTCGAAGATAGGTAAGAAATGAAAACATCATTAAAAATCCAATAATCGTTAATGTAACTGCTAAGGAAATTGCCATTCCCAGCACTCCAAATTTGGGAACTAAGAAATAAGAGAAAATAGCTAAAAGAATGAGTGAAAGGATTGAATAAAATGTATTTCGTTTCATCAAACCTACTGCAGAGAGCATATTTCCATATAAATTCCTAAGTAGCATACTCGCACAAAAAGTTGCTAATAAGATTGAAAATTCTACCGAATTATCTAAATAAGATGCACCAAAAAAAAGTTTCAGTATCATCGTGTTGAAAAACCAGCCAACTATCAATATAATAAAGGATATAGGAATGAAAATCTTATAATAATTCTTTATATAATTAATTAAAAAGTTTTTATCAAGGTGGTTTTTAGCCAACACTGGATAATCGCTTTGCATGAAAGATAGGGCTAAAAAAGTAATATTTGCAGGAATTAATAATGCAACTTTATAGTTAGCAACTGCAGATTCGTCCTTAAAAAAATTCAATAGTAATATATCTGCCGAAAAAAAAGCGTCTGACAATAGCGCTGTTAATGAAGCATACAGAGCAAAACTCCAGATTTCTTTTTTGTTATATCTCAATAATGGTTTTGTAGGCTTCTTGGATTTCTTATACCAAAAAAGTGAAAAAAACGGAGCAATAGCATTGGCAATCAAATAACCATATAATCCCCAAAAGATTGAAAATACAACCATAAGGACTAATCCAGAAATATTAACAACGTTGTTTATCATCGCGAACTCGTCATTCTTCAGATAAATACGTCGCTCTGCCTGGATGTGGCTAAAAAAATAAAACCCAATCAGTCTAATTGTAAAAAAAAAGAAAATATAAAAAATGTAATAATAATGACTTACATATAAAAACGAAATCAAAAAAAACACAACACTTAGGATAACCTGATTAAGAAAACCTTTCTTCAAAAGATATTCCGCCAGCTCTCTTTTCTCCTCATCAGCATTACTCAATGAGCCAAATCTAATCAAGCTTTGAAAACTTCCAAGCCCGCTAAAAGAGACAAAAACCACAAAAAAAGAAGTCACAATACTTAATAGTCCAAACTCTTTTTCAGGTAGAATCCTAATCATAAAAAGAGAGCCAGCAAATGCACAGATTTTGGTTATTAATAATGACAAAAAAACATGTTGTCCCTTATTAGCAAAGAATGCTTTGATAAAATCCGCTAAACTTTTCATTTTAGTTTGATAAATGCCTTTTAATCATTCTTTAAATAATTATCAGATTTTATAACACGCTATTGTAAACCTCACTAAAATCCTTTGCTACTGTTGAAACCGAAAAATTATCTAAAATGTATTGATGTAGTTGTTCCGGAGAATCTATGTTAATATTTCTAGTCAGCATATTTTTCATTGCCAAATATAATTCTTCTGTAGATCTATTAATCAGAATCCCTTGATTCTCATTTATAATTTCCGGAATTCCACCTACTCGAGTTGCAATAACGGGAGTTCCAGAAGAAATGGATTCAAGCAACACACAAGGCAAATTTTCATAATCACTGAAGAGGATAAAACAATCGCTATTTCTCATCTTTTCAGCAACATCTTTATGGGAAATTTCTCCAAATGTTTTGATAAAATCTTGAGCATTATGCTTTTCAATGATGTTATTAAGCCTTGCTACATCACCATCTCCGCCAATATGAAATTCGAAATTTTCATATTCTTTTCTAAGTCGAATAGCCGCCTCAATCATCAAATCCGGGTTTTTAAGCGGGATAAGATTCGATATATGAAGAAACGTAAAAACATTCCTCTGAGAGACTGCGGGATAAAAAACCTTCGTGTCTACTACATTCCCAACAACTTTAAAATTTTTTCCTAGTTCTAGTTTTTCTAAATCTTCTTTCAGATCTCTACTTACAGGCAATAAATAAGATGCCTTTTTGGCAATAGTCCGCGCAATAAATAAAGTTGTAAAAGAAAGTTTGCTTCTATTAATTTTCAGAAAACCAGACCAATGCTCAGACACTACATAAGGAATCTTATATTTCCGTTTAATATAGATTGCAAAAAGCATATTATTATGAAGCACGTTGGCGTGTACAATATCAGGAGTTCTCATGTTTTCAAATCCCATTTTGTAAGCCTTCATCCTTCTAATAAAATTCTGAATTGGATTCTTTGAATTCTTGTAATAGATAATCAAAGTTCTAATTCCATTGATGACCTTCTCATCAAAAACAAAAATTTCCTTTTGATTAAAATCTCCGATTGCATGCAGGACTTCCACATCATGCAAAGTAGAAACCGCTTCTGCATGGCGTTGTACAAAATTGCCATTCGTAGTTTCTAATCTATTGGGAAACCAAGAAGAAATGAAAAGTACTTTCAAAATTACATTTTTGAAATTATAAGAATCTTGAATTAATCAAGACTAAGATATTGAAGAAGCCCAACTTCTTGCAAAAGGTTGTAAAAAATGACTCAAGAAATCGAGATAAGTATTTTTTGAAAAATCAAAAACCTCGATATCTTTGGACAATTCTCCACTTCTAATTTTAGCTTTGAAGTCTGATAATTTCAAAGTTTTCACTTCTCCATTTTCAACAAAGCTGGCTTTCATTCTGTCAAATAATCCAAGGTCAAACTCTGCATCCAGTTCTCTCATTATTTTTCCAAGTGCATCGATACTGCAACCAGAAGCGACTTCTTTTTCCTCATCTACACAGATGATGATAAACTGATTTTTTTCAATCTTAAAAGAAGACGACAATTCTTTTCCGTGAGCAGCCCAACCACCTAAAAAATCATACAATTTTTCTGCAATTGTTTTGCTTTCTTTAGCTGTGAAAGGTCTTGAAGCGGGATATATAATGACACGATAATCGTTCGTTTCTACAATACTTGATTCTTCGATTTTCATAAGAAGATATTTATTGATTTTTATTTGTCTTAAGGAATCGCTGTTGACGAGTTCTTTTTTGAATTTAAAGATATAAAATTACGGATTTTTTATCTAAATCCGTAAAATGAAAAGCCCCAGAAATTCTGAGGCTTTAATTTTTTTTGTAAAGATGATTTAAAGATCTTCTGCTTCTGCCAAAAGCTCCACAATATCTTTTACTTCTACTTCTGTATTTTTGTTGAAGTGTTTTACACCATCTGTCATCATAGTATTACAAAATGGGCAACCGGTTGCAATCACTTTTGGCTCGAATGAAAGTGCTTCTTCTGTTCTTTCTATATTGATATCTTTATTACCTTTTTCCGGTTCTTTGAACATCTGTGCGCCACCAGCTCCACAACATAAGCCGTTGGTTTTGCAACGTTTCATTTCCACCAATTCTGCATCTAGTTTTTCAAGAAGCATCCTTGGCGCTTCGTATTCGTCATTCGCTCTTCCTAGATAACAAGGGTCGTGGAATGTGATTTTCTTTCCTTTGAAACTTCCACCTTCAATTTTCAATCTGCCTTCATTCATCAAGTTTTTAAGAAATTGAGTATGATGTAATACTTCGTAATTTCCGCCTAAACTTGGATATTCATTTTTCAAAGTATTGAAACAATGTGGGCAAGCTGTAACGATTTTTTTGACTTCGTAAGCATTCAAAACTTCGATATTAGTCAAAGCCATCATCTGGAAAACAAATTCGTTTCCGGCACGTTTTGCTGGATCTCCAGTACAAGATTCTTCTTGTCCTAGAACAGCAAATTCAACATTGATTTTATTAAGGATTTTGCAGAATGCACGCGTGATTTTTTTCGCACGGTCATCGAAACTTCCAGCACAACCAACCCAAAAGAGAACTTCCGGAGATTTGCCTTCCATTGCATATTCTGCCATTGTTTTTATAGTGAAATCCATATTAGTTTCAATTTACCAATATAACAGTGGAACAATTTACCAATCTTTGTTACATTGTTACATTTTTTACATTGTTAGATTAATTATCATTAGCCCAATTCAAACGATCAGCTTGATTATATTGCCAAGGTGCTGCATTGTTTTCAACGTTTGTCATCATCAAGTTTAATTCTGTAGGCGCTGCAGATTGTTCCATTACCAAGAATCTTCTCATTTCGAAAATAATTGATAAAGGATCAATCAGAACCGGACAAGCCTCTACGCAAGCGTTACAAGTTGTGCAAGCCCAAAGTTCTTCTTTGGTAATATAATCGTTTAATAATTTTTTTCCATCATCAACAAACTTACCTCCGTTCTTGTTAATATTTCTTCCTACTTCTTCCAGACGATCTCTGGTTTTCATCATAATCAATCTCGGAGACAATTTTTTTCCTGTAATATTTGCAGGACAAGACGACGTACATCTTCCACACTCTGTACAAGAATACGCACTCATTAACTGATGCTGGTTGAGATCAAAAACATCCTCTGCTCCGAATTTCGAAGGAACTTCTGCCTCACCTTCGGCGGGAGCGGCGTAAGGATCTGCATTGGGATCCATCATTAATTTGATTTCCTTGGTTACAGAATCCAGATTATTGAATTTTCCTTTTTTCTCGAGATTAGCAAACCAAGTATTTGGAAAAGCTAAAATGATATGAAGATGTTTGGAATAATAGAGATAATTCATAAAGAACAGAATCCCAACAAAGTGAAACCACCAAGCTGATTTTTCAACAACATGAAGTGTTTCTAAACTGAAATTCCCAAAGAAAGGAAATAGATGTTTTGAGATTGGAAAATTAGAATCAAAGCGATTGGCATCAGCAAAATAATCAGCTCCATTCATTGTGAAGAAAGCGACCATTAAAGCAAATTCTATAATCAGAATCCAGTTGGCATCTTGTTTTGGCCAACCGAAAAGCTCTTTCATCGTCAATCTTTTAACACCATAGAAATTTCTCCTGATGAAAAACACAACTACAGCGAAAACTACCAAAGCCGCTAGAACTTCTAAAATCGATGTGAAAAATGCATAGAAAGAACTTCCTAAAACGCTTTGAAGAAAACGATGTGTTCCGAAGATTCCATCGATAATAATTTCTAATAACTCAATATTGATAATTACAAAACCAACATAAACAAAAATATGCAAAACTCCAGCGATAGGACGTTTTACCATTTTGCTTTGTCCGAGAGCGACTCTGGTCATAATTGCCCAGCGTTCCGATTTCCTATCGGTTCTGTTGATTTCTTTTCCTAATTTGATATTGCGATAGATCTCTTTCAGACTTTTAAAAAACAGCCCGAAACCAGCAATTAAAAGAATTAGAAAAACAGCATTATCAATATATTGCATAGTTTATTTTTTATCTGAGTTCTTACCAAAAACCGAGAAGTTGATGTAACGTTTCGGATTAGCTTTTAAATCTAAAATCAATTCATTCAGATTTTTTGATGTCTGTTCTAGATTGTTGTAAAGTTGTTCATCTTTCATCACTTTACCAAGTGTTCCCTCGCCTTTTTGTATGCTGGAAATAACGGTATTCAAGCTAGAAACTGTAGCATCAAGATTAGCGATAGTTTCATTCAGTTTTTTAGTATCAATACTTTGTGCAAGATTACCATATTTATCAACTGCCGAATTTGCAGAAATCATAGTCTGATTGGCATTATCCAATACTTTTTGCAAACGAGGATCGTTATTAGACAAAAGCGAATTAATCCCTTGCGAAGTACGATCATAAGAAGCAATTGTATGGTTTAGGCTTTTTAGTAACATTGCAATTTCAGCACGATTACGGTCATCAAACATTTTATTGGCATTGTTTGTCAAAGAATCCACTCTTTTTAAAACACTTTGTAATTGATCTTTCACTGGGCCTACTTGAGAAGAAAGATTATTGAGCATAGATAGTTGATAATTACCCTTCAAAGTATCTCCATCTTTTGCAGTTTCTCCACCATAAAAAAGATTGATTTTCATTTCTTTCCCAGACATCAATCCTGGTTCAAAAATCTCGACTGTAGAGTTTTTAGAAAATTCGTACTTATCATCTACTGTCAATTTCACTACAAAATGTAATTTCCCTCCATTGGTAATTGGTTTTATTTCATCTACTTGACCTACTTTCAGTCCATTGATAGAAACTGGATTAGAAACCGAAAGCCCTTCTACATTATCATATTTTATATAGAACACATTATCTGTTGTAAAAAGGTTTTTACCTTTCATAAATTGATATAGAACAACAAAACTGACAATCGTAAAAATAGCTATCAGCCCTGTTTTTAATTCTTTACTTAACTTCACGTTTTTTTGTTTTAACTAATTAGCAAATATATGAATATTGGATTTATAATTGATATAAATAAAAAACAACAAAAGCGACAATTATGCCGCTTTTGCTTATTCTGATATTTAATTAAGAATTATTGTTGAGGATTTCTGTCCCAAACTTCAATTCTGAAATCTTTGATTTTTGCATTATCCTGAAGACTCTTCAAAAATGCTCCTGTAAACTGCTGAGAAGCTTGCTGAGTTATTGATTCTGTAATCTGTTTGATATCTCCTGGCAATTTGTTTGTCGTCACAGATTTCTTAACTACAAGATAAACTCCTGTCATACCTTCAACTGGTTGAGACAGTTTGTTAACTCCGTTTCCGAATGCAGCACCAGCAACTTTTGGTTCCATTGCACCATTTACACTCGGATTGAATAGATTAACTGTTGCACTAGCCTTAGTTACGCCAAGACCTTTTGCAGCTTGATCTAGAGAAGTATATTTTCCAGCATTGATTTTATCAATGATTTTCTTAGCAAGAACTTTATTTTTAACAATTGGCTCGATTTGATCTCTTACAGTTTCTGGATCTGCAAGACCTTCATCTTGTTTTCCTACAACATAAGCTACGATTCTATCACCAGTTCCTTCTACTGTAAAGATATCTGTATCTCCAATATTTCTCTTTTTGTCAAATGCCCAAGCAATAACATCAGCATCTTTATCCGTTCCAATTCCTGGAAGTGTTCCTTGGAAACGGCCTACAGTTTTAGGATTTTGGAATTGATATTTATTTTTCTCAGCAAGAGTTTTGAACTGATTAAAAGTTTTACCTTCTGTTTGCTGAATAAATCTTGTAGCTTGAGTCAACACTTGATTTTCTGTTTTATCAGAAGCTTTGATGTTTTTAGCTAAGTGAGCAATTTTATATTTTAAAGCTTCTGGTCTTTCGTCAACTCTAATAATGTGAAAACCAAAATTGGTTTCAGCTAAACCAATATCACCTTTTCTGTGCGAAGCTAAAAAGCTAAGATATCCTGGCGCAAAAGGAGAAGAAGGCGTCGTCCAACCCACACTTCCTTTTCTCTCAACAGCATTGGGTTCATCTGATTGCTTCAAATCTTCTTCAAATTTTGCTGGATTTGCTTTAACTTCTGCTAAAATTTTATCTGCCAAAACTTTTGCTTCTTCTTTAGTTCTAGTTGCCGTAGATCTCTCCGCTCCTTTATAACCAATCAAAATATGACTAGAACTAACTGAATCCGAAGGTTTCATCTGTTTATCCAAAACTTTAGAAACAACATAAAGATTCTGTTCTTTATATGGTCCAAAAGCTTGTCCGATAGTAGCTGTAGCAACTTTATCTTTAATTTCCGTTGGCAATTGGGAAGGTGTTACGTATTGAGGAATAAATGGCACATCAGAATTAAGCTCTACAAACATAGAATCGTTCTTTGTATTCTGGAAGTTTTCAGTTCCGCCAGAAGCGTCTGTTCCTTTAAGGTAAAGTTTGTTCAACTCGTTCAAAGTTGCAGCATCATCCTGAGGACTTGGTGTAGCCGGGAAATAAGCGTAAGCTAAATTTCTGCTTGCAGTTGCTTTAAATCTGGTAGGATGCAATTTGATGTAATCCGCAAGATCCTGAGTAGTCACTTTTACATCATTTTTCTTAGAAAACTCTAAATAATCTACTTTTACAAAATCGATGTTGGCCATCTCATCACGGAATTTGATCATCAATTCCGCTTCTTTTTTGCTTGTAGTAATTCCAGACGTGATGTTACCAAAAAGCATTCTCGCCATCATTCTGTACTCGATTGCTTTTCTGTTTTTCAACCAGAAATTATAATTTTCAGGATTCGTAGCCTGAGATTTTTCTATCTCAGATTTAATTTCCTGAAGTTTGAAGTTTCCTTTCTCATCAAAATATTGTTGATTCTGCGCAAAAATAGGATCATATTGTAATTGGCTCCAGAAGATATCGTCTGTCAACTTAAGCCCCATTTTTTCAAATTGTTGTTTAATCAATTTTGATTGTACAAGAATCTGCCAAGCTTGCTCTTCAAGACCTTTTGTAGGTTGACCTTGTTGCTGAGCCTGTTGTTGCATTATGAAAAGCTGGTCGTTGAACTCGTCTCTGGTAATATCTTCACCATTCACCTTACCAAAAACGTTCGGATTCTTTGAAAACATCTTATCAAAAGTATCCGCATTGAAAAGAAATGATACCAATCCTAGTGCTATTACACCTAATAGTAGCCAAGACCTTTTTCTAATTTCACCTAAAATTGCCATTTTATGTTATATGTTTATAATAGTGTGCGAAAATACATATTTTTAACATAATAGGAAAATTATTTGCAGACAATTGCAAATGTGAAAGATAAAATAAAAAAAACCTCTAAAAATTAGAGGTTCGTTAATCTATTTATCGTTTTTCTTATCAAGTATTTTGTCTCGCATTTTTCCCTCATTTTGGAAAAGCTTCAAAACTTGTTGAGGTGTAAGAATTTTTAAAAATTTATCCGCATAAATCTTTCTATTATTAAGCAATTGCTGACCAACATCAAAACTCTGATTCAGTCTATTGGTTGCCTCCTCATCTGATAGTTTTTCAAAATTCTTATCAGAATGGAATTTTTCCTTTATCTGTTTCTGATTACTCTGATACTCCGCAAAGAGACTTTTAAATTCATCTTGTTTCTCTTCCGGAATACCAAGGTCATCAATAGCTATATTTTCTTTCATTTTTTGAAGAAAAACAGAACGTTCTTTCACAGACATATTGCTAACCGCAGATCTTTTTTCATCCATATTCATCGTCCTCCATTCAGATGCTCTAGGAATAGTTGTAGTAGTTTGTCTTTGATAAGTTCCGGATGGAGACAAAGATGGCGCAGAACCACTTCTTAAAGCAGAATTGGTATTACTTCGTTGAGTTGTAGCTGTATTTCCTGTTCTACGTTCTTGTCCTCTTACCGTATGTGCAGAAAATAATCCCACAATCAGAATAGTCAATAACAATTTTTTCATCTCTCTAATATTTTGTTATTAATTATAAAGGTCAAGATAAACATCTTGTTCACTGTTTCTATCAATATCTTTTATCTGATCAGGTGTGAAAGCTGCAAGAACCTTTTCAACTTCCGATTCAGATTTTCTTTTCGTTTCTACTGCATAATCTTGCCTGTCTGTATTATCAAATCCATTGTTTTTTCGATTATCAGACTTTGACAAATTAGCAATCGCCGGATGCAATTTCAAATGCTCAACTTTATGTTCAGCTGATTGAGATGGATTTGAAACCATATTCATATTATTATCAGCCATTGCACTTGTAAATTTTTGTTCTGTAGAATGGATTTCGTAAACACTGTCAACAATTGGTTTTTGTTGAGCCATTTGCATTTCAGGATTATAATTAAGGCCTAAAAATGCAGTAATCCCAGCAATCATAACAACTGCTGCGGCAGCAACCCATTTAAAATTCAGAGAGAAAACTTTTGCTTCTTTCTGAACAACAGGATTTTTCTCTCCAATTGTTTTTGAAATCACATTATCCTGAAGCATCTTGAAAAACTCATCCGAAGGTTCCGGATAAGGATTTTTTCTGTTCAGTTTTTCTATATCAATTTTCATTTGCTCTTATTTAATTTTTCATTTGTCAAATGCAACGTCAAAAACGTTTCATAATTATTTCTTCTCTTATTATTTTTAAAACTCTTCCGAGTAATTGTCCTTTATATATTGCTCAACTTTATCTTTGGCATAATGATAATTGGTCTTCAAAGTTCCGACCGACATATCCAGAATCTTCGAAATTTCCTCATAAGGCAAATCATCATAATACCGCATATTGAAAACCAATTTCTGCTTTTCCGGCAATGTTTGGATTGCTTTCTGTAGTAGAATCTGTATTTCTTCAGCATCCTTTCCAGCATTATCAGCAACTAGATTCTGCATATAATATTCAGCATCTTCGTCTGTTTTTTTCATCCGGTTCATTTTGTTGAGTTGTTGCAAAGATTCGTTGGTTGCAATTCTGTAGAGCCAAGTATACAACTTGCTATCACTCTTGAACTGGTGAATATTCTGATACGCCTTGATAAATGTATCCTGTAAAACATCTTGAGCCTGATCGTGGTCAACAATCATCCGTCGGATATGCCAATAAAGACGACTCTGATAGATATCCATCATCGCACGCAGACCTTTCTCTACAGTTTGAGGTGCAGTTAAAAGCTTTACAATTTCCTCATCCTTGAGCTTCATTAAGATGTTTCGTAGTTTTGATTAAAAAATAAGACCAAAGTTAAATTTTTTTTTGAATTTTCTTTGAATTTATATTAGACGCAACTATTTCAAGATTAATCAAAACTTTATCTTTGTTGTATGAAAACAGTTATCATCGGCTCTGGAAACGTCGCTTATCACCTCGCGAAAGCTTTTACTCAAAATAATATCGAAGTTCATCAGATTTTTGGACGAAATGAAATTGAATTAAAAAAAATTTCAGAAGAATTCAACATTCCTTTTTCTGCAAAAAAATTGGAAGACGCAGATTTCTATCTGATTTCTGTTTCGGATTCTTCCGTTGAACAAGTTTCGGAATTAATTAAAAAAGAAGATGCTTTAGTTGCACATACTTCTGGTTCGCTTCCGATGGAAATTTTGAAAGGTAATTATAGAAAAGCAAATTTTTATCCTTTGCAGACTTTCTCGAAAACTAAGAATCTCAATTATTCAAAAATTCCTTTTTTCATAGAAGCAGAAAATCAGATTGATGAAAAATCATTATTTGAATTGGCTTCGATTATTTCTGAAAATGTTGAAACTTCGGATTACGAAAGACGAAAATACATCCATCTGACAGCCGTTTTCGCCTGCAACTTTGTGAATCATCTTTTTGCAAGAGCTAAAGAAATTTCAGATTCTCAGAATTTAGACTTTAATTATTTTATTCCTTTGATTGATGAAACTGTTGAGAAAATTCATCATTTAGAACCAAAATCTGCTCAAACCGGACCGGCCGTAAGAGGAGATGAAAGAGTTCTAAAACTTCACGAAGATCTGATTACTGATGAAGAACATTTGAAAATATATCAATTGATGAATGAATCGATAAAAAAAATGTATCAATAATTCTGTAACATTTTTCAGAATCTTGCACTAATTAGTCATAAACAAGAAAATAAAAATATGAAATCTCTCAAAAAATTAGTCATTCTTCCTTTGTTATTATTAGGATTAATGGTTTCTGCACAAGAAACAGCCAACCGTTTCTTTTATGAATTAACATATAAACCCAAAAAGGATTCTGCAAGATTGGACAAAGTAATGACAACGCTTGACATTGCTAAAGACAAATCAATTTATCAGGATTTCACTTTGCCTGCACAAGATTCTATCATCAAATCTGCAGTTGAAGAAATGGAGAAAACAAAGACTTTTAAGGATATGTCCAAAATTATAAAATGGCCAAAGTTCTCCTATAAAATCTACAAAAACTATCCTGCAATGACAGAAATGTATGTTGACAGAATCAACAGAAATCTTTTTGCATACGATGAAACAATTAAATTCGATTGGAAAATTCTTACAGAACAAGAAAAAATCGGAACTTATAACACACAGAAAGCTACAACTGAATTTGGAGGAAGAAAATGGACAGCTTGGTTCTCAACTGATATTCCTTTCCAAGACGGACCTTATAAATTCTACGGATTACCTGGATTAATCGTAAAAATTGAAGATGACGAGAAAAATTATTCTTGGTTACTATCTGGTAACAAAACCGTGAAAGACTGGAAAGAATTCACTTATGCGGAAGAAGTGAATGCAAAATTCGGAATGAGTAATGAAAAGAAAACGATTGCCAAAGATAAATTCGAAAAAGCTTACGCTGCTTTCAAACAAGACCCAATGGCAGAAGTAAGAACTCAAGTTCCACAAAATATGCTTTCAATGAAAATGCCAGGAAGCGATCTTACTATTGGAGAAATGCTGAAGAATCAAGAGAAAATGCTCAACGATTTCTTCAAATCTACAGACAATCCAATAGAAGTTCCGCAAATAACGGAGAAAAAGAAAAAATAAATATAAAACCGGAAATTAGTTTCCGGTTTTTTTATGACAACATCTTATTTAGATTAATTTAAAATAGGTTATCTTTGTAGTCCAAAAATTTTAGTCTTGCAAACAAAACACACCGATAAACTCTGTTGTTTTCCGAAAAATAAAATCGGGAAAATTCTTGGTTACGACAACGAAAACCTTCAGATGCCAACCAAAATAATCGAAATGGGATTGCTTCCGGAAACCACTTTCAGAGTTCTTTATCAGGCGCCTTTCAATGGACCTCTTTATATAGAATATGGTTCGGATAAAACCAGAATCGCCCTAAGAGAAGCAGAAGCAAGATTTATTAAGGTAGAAGTTTCGGAATGATGCAGGACAAAAAACAAAAACAAATTCTATTGGTAGGAAATCCCAATGTCGGGAAATCTACACTTTTCAATATCCTTTGTAACAGAAAACAAAAAACGGGAAATTATGCTGGTGTAACTGTTGCCAGCCATTCCGGAAATTATATTTACAAAAATGAGGAAGTCGAAGTTATCGATTTACCTGGTTCTTACAGCATTTATCCAACTTCGGAAGATGAAGCTATTTTTTCTCGTTATCTAATTCAGGAAGATTATTCTGGTGTTGTTTATATTGCTGATGCCATTAATATGAGAAGAAGCTTGCTTCTTTTTCAGCAGATTCTGGATTTGGGAATTCCTGTGATTTTGGTTGTCAACCAAGTGGATGAAGCCGAAAAGCGAGGAATCAAAATTGACATTTCCAAACTTTCAGAGATTCTGAATATCCCGGTTTTTGAGACCAATGCAAAACAAAATCTTGGAATAGAAATAGTCCGTGAAGCAGTTTTTAATAATGAATTTAAAATTTCCGAAACCAATTCTTTCGAAATTCCATTAGAACAAAAATCTTTGGTTTATAAAGTTTCATCTAATACTTCAGAAAAGAATCTTTACAAAATCTGGACACTTTTAGCCGCAGATACTTATCTCGGAAAAATTGAAAACATCCACGAGATTATTACTCAGGAAGATTCAAAATGCAGTGTTCCAAAACGTTTACAAATTACTGAAACCGTAAGACGTTATCAGAATATTGATAAGATCACTTCCGAAATCACAGAGAAAAAACCTCAATTAAAAGAATTATTGACTGAAAAACTAGACAAAGTTCTGGTTCATAAAGTTTGGGGTTATGTTGTTTTCTTATTGATTCTATTATTAATTTTTCAGAGCGTTTTCTTCCTTGCAGAATATCCGATGACTTGGATTGAAGATCTTTTCACTTGGTTATCAGAATTTTCAGGAGAACATCTTCCGGAAGGCCCAATTAATTCTTTGGTTTCAAGCGGAATTATTCCGGGAATTGGAGGGATTTTGGTTTTTGCACCGCAGATTGGGATTCTTCTTTATTTCCTTTATCTTTTGGAAGATTCCGGATATATGGCGAGAGTTGTTTTCCTGATGGACAGAATGCTGAGACCTTTCGGTTTGAATGGAAAAAGTATTGTTCCATTGATTTCCGGAACAGCTTGCGCAATTCCTGCGATTATGTCTACCAGAAACATCGAAAATGTTAAAGAACGGTTGATTACTATTCTAGTAACACCATTTATGACTTGCTCTGCCAGACTTCCTATTTACAGTATTATTATCGGATTGATTATTCCTGATAACAATTTTTTAGGTATCAAATACAGAGCAATTGCTTTAATGATAATGTATCTATTAGGTTTTTTAATGGCGTTGATATCATCCTTTATTCTGAAAAGTTTCATCAAAACCAAAATCAAGAGTTTCTTGGTAATGGATTTACCGACTTACAAAATGCCCTTGTTCGGATATGATTTCAAATTAGTTTTGGGTAAAGTTTGGGAATTTATTTCCGGAGCCGGAAAAGTAATTTTCACGGTTAGTATTATTCTTTGGGCTTTGAGCTATTTTGGCCCGCCACAACATAAAGATGAATTGGTAGCAACAGAATCTTCCCTTGACCATTCTTATCTTGGAAGAATTGGTAGAACGATGGAACCAGCAATTGCGCCACTAGGTTACGATTGGAAAATGGGCATCGGAATCCTGACAAGTTTTGCAGCAAGAGAGGTTTTCGTAGGAACATTATCAACGCTTTACAGTCTTGACGATGAAGCTCCCGAAGGAAAATTGATTGAGAAAATGAGATTGGACGTTCATCCAAACGGTGACAAAGTTTTCAGTTTTGCGACTGGTGTTTCAATTTTACTTTTCTATGCTTTTGCAATGCAATGTATCTCCACGATTGCAGTAGTTTACAGAGAAACCAAAAGTTTGAAATGGACAATGTTACAAACCGTTTCGATGACATTTTTGGCATATTTTTCGGCATTGATTATTTATCAGATTTTAAAATAAATTTATCTTAAAGGTAGAAAAATTATGGACAGTTCATTAATTCTGCAATATGTGATTGTCGGGCTTTTGGTTCTGACATCTTTGTATGCTATTATCCGTAAATTTTCAAAAACGTTTTCTAAGAAGAAAAATGGGAAAGGTTGCGGTTCGGATTGCGGATGTTCTTAAATTCAGTAATATGTAATTAATCGCAAACATTTTTTTAAAGAAAAAAGGAAAAAATTACGATTATTCTTAAATCAAAAAGTGTTCACACCGAACACTTTTATTTTTTTCCGATTGCGAGATTATCGTATTTTTGTCAAACCTTAAAAACTATAAAATGTCATTAATAAAATCAATCTCAGGAATACGAGGAACCATTGGCGGAAAAGTAAATGATAACTTGACGCCGCTTGATGTTGTAAAATTTGCTTCGGCATTCGGAACTTGGCTTCAGAATAATAAAAATAAAAAAGATTTAACCTTAGTCATCGGAAGAGACGCAAGAATCTCTGGTCAAATGGTTTCTTCTTTGGTAACCGCAACTCTTCAAGGTCTTGGAATCAACGTGATTGATTTAGGACTTTCAACTACTCCAACTGTCGAAATAATGGTTCCTGAACTGAAAGCTGACGGAGGAATTATCCTAACTGCTTCTCACAATCCAAAACAATGGAACGCCTTAAAATTACTGAATGAAAATGGCGAATTTATCACCGGAGAAAATGGCGCAGAAGTTTTGGCTTTGGCAGAAAGTGAAGATTTCAATTATGCTGAAGTGGATGATTTGGGGAAATATGAAACAAGAGACGATGCTTTTGATATTCATATTCAACAGGTTTTGAATTTAGAAATGGTGGATGCAGAAGCTATTAAATCTAAAAATTTCAAAGTAGTTTTGGATGCTGTTAATTCAACTGGAGGAATTGCAATTCCTCAACTCTTGGAGAGATTGGGCGTTGAAGTGGTGAAATTATATTGCGAACCAACAGGACATTTCCCTCACAATCCTGAGCCTTTAAAAGAACATCTTGGCGACATCTGTGAATTGGTAAAAAAAGAAGGCGCTGACCTTGGAATCGTGGTTGATCCAGATGTTGACAGATTGGCTTTGATTGATGAAAAAGGCGAAATGTTTGGCGAAGAATACACTTTGGTTGCCGTTGCAGATTATCTTTTGAAAAATAAAAATGGTGTGGCAATCTCCAATCTTTCATCGAGCCGAGCTTTGAGAGACGTTGCGAAAACTCACAATTCCGAATATTTTGCAAGTGCTGTTGGAGAAGTGAATGTTGTGAACTTAATGAAAGAAAAAAATGCTGTAATCGGTGGTGAAGGAAACGGCGGAATCATCTATCCGGATTCGCATTATGGAAGAGATTCTTTGGTTGGTGTTGCTTTGTTCTTGACACATTTAGCCAAAGAAAACAAAACAGTTTCTGAGCTTAGAGCAGGTTATCCGGCTTATTTTATGGGTAAAAAGAAAATTGAATTGACGCCGGAAATCGATGTTGATGCTTTGCTTGTAAAAGTTCAGGAAGAATATAAAAATGAAGAAATCTCAACTGTTGACGGTGTGAAAATCGATTTTGCTGAAAATTGGGTTCATTTGAGAAAATCCAATACAGAACCAATTATCAGAATCTACACCGAAGCTTTTTCACAAAAAGAAGCCGATAAATTGGGAGATGATATGATTGCGAAAATCAGAAGTTTGATATAATATTGAAGGAGGCAAATTTTGCTTCCTTTTTTATTTATTGACAATTATAAAATAATTTGCATTTGGTTATAAATAATAGTGATTGTAACTAATGTAAAACGTATTTGATTACAAACAACCCTGTTTTTGATTTCCTGCAATTGTATTTTGTTACAAACACCCCTATTTTAAACTCCTTTCTACTGCATTTGGTTACAAGCACCCTTGTTTTAGACTTCCTGCAAATGTATTTTGTTTCAAACAAGTTGCGGGAGACTTCCGGAGTTCTTCTTCGGTTACAAACAAGCTTGTTTCAAACCTCCAGAGATTTTAATTAATACTCCATCTTCCTCAACTTCTTAGAAGTTGTTCCAATGAACAACGCCGTGAGAACCGTCATCGTTCCACCAAAAACTACTGAACGGACAATACCCATCAGTTTCGCCGTCAATCCACTTTCAAATTGTCCCAATTCATTACTCGACATAATGAAAATCGAATTCACACTCAAAACTCTTCCACGGATTTCTTCAGGTGTTTTCAGCTGGACAATTGTTCCTCTAATCACAACACTGATTCCGTCCAACATTCCGCTTAAAACTAAGAATCCAAAAGATAGCCAATACATTTTTGACAATCCAAATCCTATAATACACAATCCAAATCCGGAAGCTACAAACAACAGAATCTTACCTTGATTTTTTCTTAATAGAACTAATGACAACGTAATAATGATTATCATAGAACCAATATCAGACGCTGCGTTCAGCAATCCAAAACCTTCCGAACCAACTTTTAGAATATCACTCGCAAAAACAGGAATCATCGCTACTACCCCACCAAAAAGAACAGCAAACATATCCAACATTTGTGCGCCCAGAATCTCTTTAGTTCGATAGATAAAACTCAAACCTTCCTTCATACTTTCAAAGACTTTCACATCTTTTTTCGTATTCTCGGATTGTTGTTGGTTTACAGTCCAGAAAAACAAAGAAGCAACAGCCATACTCGATATAATCACAATCAAAGTCCATTTGATACTAATCAAAGCAATCAAAAAACCTCCTAAAGCGTGACCTGAGACCGAAGCAATTAGAAAAGTCGCCTGATTCAGCGTCACAGCATAAGGCAAATTTTCCTGTTTCACAATTCTAGGAATCATAGACGGAACCAAAGGCCCGAGAAAAGAACGACAGATTCCTGTAAAAAAAATCACACCATAAATGAAATAGGTAATTTCGTGGCCAGTAAAATGCATCCTGTGACCAAAAAAAGCCGGAATTAGAAGCAAACTGATCAGAATCACATAAGCATAATTACAAATCAAAAGCAATCTTTTCTTCTCGTTCATATCGATAATATATCCCGCGTAAAGCGCACAAGAAACCGCAGGAATTACTTCAGAAAGCCCAATTAATCCGATGGAAAAAGGATCTTTTGTCAACTGATACACCCACCATCCTAGCAAAGTTGCCAGCATTCGGAACGCGATGATAAGAAAAAATCTGCCTGTTAAAAGATGACGAAATTCTATATTTTTTAAAACTCGAAGTGGTGTAAAAGAAATCATTATGCAAAAATAATCGTTGTAAGCCAATTACTTTCAAATAACACCATAAATTTTTAGGAGCTTAATCCCGCTTTCCGTTACAATCTTTTCCTTTTCTAAGAAAAGCAAAAGGATTTCCACTGCAATCGGGGCTAGTGAGAAAACTTTGTTATAAAAAAACTTTCAACCTTTACAAGACTGAAACCTTCTCTATTTTGTATTATAAAATTCTTAGAATTTTAGTAATAGTAATAATTATCATTCGAAGAAACTCTAAACAATGATGCAATCAATGCAGCAAAAGCAGTTACTCCGACAACTGAGCCGACTACAATAGCAGCCGTTCCAGTAGGATTATTTTTTTTAATCACTCTGATATTATCTTTTGCAATAGTTACTTCTTGACTGTTGGAAATTCCCACGATTTTTTCCTCTTCTACAACAGAAACCCTGGCTTTATATTTACGTTTGCCTGTTTCATAAAACGTGTACTTCTTGCCTGCTTGGATTACAGAGAAATCATTTTTGTTTTTATTTGTGCTATAGATTGTTGTGGTACAAGATTGCAAAAGCAGAAGAAGTGCAATCAGACAAGAAAAAGTTTTCATTATAAATTTAGTTTTGCCAAATATACCGCAATTTTCCTGTCATTTGCAAGCCTTGGAATTTTATTTTGCCCCCCTAATTTACCTTCAGATTTCGCATAATCCTGAAAAGCATTTTTCTTCAATTTTGTAATCACTAAAGGTTGCAGAATATTCCCGGAAATCAAATCATCATAGTAAGTATTACGTTGTCTGAGTTGACAATCCAATTCAGATTTGAAAGCTTCGAAATTTTCTGGTTCTTTTTCAAACTCGATGAACCATTCGTGATAAGGCAAACCTTCTGTTGGATTCACTTCTGGAGCGAGATGAAATTCTGTAATCTGAGCTGGGAATTTTTCAACGGTTGCTTTCAAAGCTTCTTCTACTTCAAATGCAATCACGTGTTCTCCAAAAGCTGAAGTGAAATGTTTTGTTCTTCCGGAAACCAAAATTCTGTAAGGATTTTTATCAATAAACCTCACAACATCTCCAATCGAGTAAGCCCAAAGTCCGGAATTAGTCGTCAGAATCAGAGCATAATCTTTGTTCAGCTCAATATCTTTCAGAGTCAATCGTTCTGCGTTAGGTTTTCCATATTGTTCGAGCGGAATGAATTCGTAGAATATCCCGTGATTGGTCAGAAGCAATAATCCCTCTTTTCGATAATCATCCTGAAACGCAAAAAAACCTTCAGAAGCAGGAAACGTCTGAACGATATCGACAGGTTTCCCTAATAACTCGTTCATCTTGTCGCGATAAGGTTCGTAGTTAACTCCTCCTGTGATAATCAATTGAAGATTTGGAAAAATCTGTGTGATTTTTTTTCCGTGTTTATCAATCAGCTTTTCAAAATACATAATCAACCAAGGCGGAATCCCGGAAATCAAAGCCATATTTTCCTTCTCGGTTTCTTCTACGATTTTATCGACTTTGGTTTCCCAATCTTCGATGCAGTTGGTTTCCCAACTTGGTAGTCTATTTTTCTGAAGATAATTCGGAATGTGATGAGCGACAATTCCTGAAAGTCTTCCAGTTTTTACACCATTGACTTCTTCTAATTCTGGAGAACCTTGAAGAAAAATCATTTTTCCGTTGACGAAATCTGCATTATTTTTTTTCTCGATATAATGGAAAATGGCACTTTGAGCTGCTGCAATCTGAAAAGGCATTGCATCTTTGGAAATCGGAATGTATTTGGAGCCGGAAGTAGTTCCAGAAGTTTTTGCAAAATATTCAGGTAGGTCTGGCCAAAGAATCTTGGATTGTCCTTTTTTTACTTTCTCGATATATGGTTTTAAATCTTCATAATCCGCAACAGAAACATTTTTTTGAAAGTCTTCAATTGATTTTATGGTTTCGAATTGATGTTCTCTTCCGAATAATGTTTTCTCCGCAGTTTTTACCAAATCTAAAAGCAATTCCTGCTGATTCTGAATCGCATTGGTTTTAAAATTTTTGGATTTTCCGATATGTTTTTTTGCCCAGATGAGAGCGATGTTTTTCTTGATGAAATTTAGCATTGATAAAATTTTCAATTGTCAAATTTAGAGTTTATCTTGTATATAAGTTACTTTAGGTTATAGTTTTTGAACACAAAGGTCACAAAGATTCTTCTCCATCAAAATGTTTTAAGTTCACAAAGGCGCTTCGCTTAGATAAGTTGGATATACAAATGTTATTTTTATATTGGAAGTTTGTTTTGTGGCAAATCTGCGCCCCGGGCTGAGTGGAGCTCTTTTTGTAAGGAGGCACGACGAGCAAAAAAGCAGGAACGAAGCACGGAAAAGGCGCCCAAATCTTAATATTCGACGAGTGAAATTAATATTAAAAGATTCTGATATTCAAATATTTAAAAAAATATAAATTGTGTTGTGTTTTTTAAATAAAATGTTTACTTTTGCACCTCGAATAATTATAAAAATTTATAAACAATGTTTGCAATTGTAGAAATAGCAGGGCTTCAATACAAAGTTGAGCAAAACCAAAAGTTGTTTGTGAACCGTTTGAAAGGAGACAAAGGAGCGAAAGTTTCTTTTGATAAAGTTCTTCTTACTGTAAACGGTGCAGTAACTGTTGGTGCCCCGGCTGTAAACGGTATCGCCGTAGAAGTAGAAATTCTTGACCACGTTCAAGCTGACAAAGTAATCATTTTCAAAAAGAAAAGAAGAAAAGGTTATGCTAAGAAAAATGGTCACAGACAACAATTAACTCAAATCCAGATTGTTTCTATCACTGGTTTTGACGGTGCGAAAAAAGATGCTAAAAAAGCTGCTCCTAAGAAAGCTGCTAAAGCTGAAGTAACAGAAACCAGCGAAACTGCTGAGTAATTTTTAACCCAAAAAGCTTAAAATAAAATGGCACACAAGAAAGGAGTCGGTAGTTCCAAGAACGGTAGAGAATCTCATTCTAAAAGACTAGGTGTTAAGATTTTCGGAGGACAAACTGCAATCGCAGGAAACATCATCATCAGACAAAGAGGTACGCAACACCACCCAGGTGAAAACGTAGGAATGGGTAAAGATCACACTTTGCACGCTCTTGTTGACGGTACTGTAGTTTTCAGAAAGAAAGCAAACAACAGATCTTTTGTTTCTGTTGAACCAAACGCATAATCAACAGCGTTTTATAACATAAAAAATCCCAGCTTTTCAGTTGGGATTTTTTATTGTTTATATTTTTAGAAATTTAAAGTGTTTCTAATTGTTCTGCTGTGAACTCCATATTATGGAAAACATTCTGAACATCATCGTCTTCTTCAAAACGCTCCAACATTTTCATATTAGCCTTGAATTGGTCTTCTGTCATTCCTTTTGTATTGTTTGGAATTCTTTGTAATTCGGCACTTTTTGCCTCGATTCCAAGTTCGTCCAACTTATGAGACAATGAACCAAAATCTTCGAACGCCGTAGTAATCATTACTTCTTCATCATCTTTTTCAACATCTTCTGCTCCACCGTCAATCATTTCCATTTCGAAATCATCCCAATCCATTTTGATTTGAGCTAAATCGATTGTAAAAATACCTTTTCTATCAAAGATGAAAGCTAATTCACCATTCTTACCAAGATTTCCATCAAACTTATTGAAAATAGCTCTTACGTTAGCCACAGTTCTCGTAGGATTGTTTGTTGTACATTCTACAAAGAAAGCAACACCACCTTGTCCATATCCTTCGTAAGTGATTTCTTCATAGTTTTCAGCATCAGCACCGCTTGCTTTTTTGATTGCTCTTTCGACATTATCCTTTGGCATATTAGCACCTTTGGCATTTTGGATACATCTTTTAAGTGCTGGATTGGAATCTGGATCAGGACCACCAGCTTTCACTGCCAAAGCAATGTCTTTTCCAATCTTTGAAAATGTTTTGGCCATCTTATCCCATCTGGCCATTTTTGAAGCTTTTCTATATTCGAACGCTCTTCCCATTTTGTGATTAATTTATTTCTACAAAAATACTGAATTATAGAAACAAAAAAAATACCTCCAATAAAATTGGAGGTATTTATATTTAGAAATAATGTTTAATTATTTTCTTCTTTTTTTAGCTGGAGCTTTTTTTACAGTTTTCTTCTTAACTACTGGAAGATCTGATTTTTGAAGCGCTTCCCAAGCAGCACCATTTACAGCTTCTACAACAACTTTTCTATCAGCTTGTCTTTCAGCATCAGACGCTTTTTCAGAAACTTTAGCATCTCTTTCTCCAACTCCAACAGATTTCAATTGGCTTGGAGATACACCTTTAGCCTCTAAAGCAGCAACTACAGAAGCAGCTCTTTGTCTAGAAAGTTTCAAGTTGTAAGCTTCAGCACCTTTAGCATCTGTATGACCAGTTACTAAGAAAGTAGCATCTTTAGCACCTTTAAGAATTTCTGCAGCTTGAGAAATTTTACCTGCAGATTCTGCTCTTAAAGTAGCTTTGTTAAAATCAAATAAGATGTTTGTCAATGCTCCAGTAGCTTCAGTAGCATAAGCTCCTGCTGGCTTAGGACAACCTTGGTATTCTGGAAGACCTGGAACTGTAGGACAAGCATCATCTTTGTCTAATACTCCGTCACCATCTGTATCTGGCCAAGGACAACCTTTGTTTTCAGCTGGACCAGCAACATCTGGACAAGCATCATCTTTGTCTAATACTCCATCACCATCAGTATCTGGCCAAGGACAACCGTTGTTCTCTTTTGGACCTGCTACATCTGGACATTGATCGTCTTTATCTGGAACTCCATCACCATCCGTATCAGGACATCCTTGGAATTCTGGTAAACCTGGCTCATCTGGACATGCATCTTCTTTATCAGGGATACCATCTTTATCTCTATCTGTATTACCAAATCTGAACAACAATGAAGCAGAAGCTTGCCAGAAGTTAGCAACACCTGATTTATCAACTGGTGTAGTTACATAATCTCCTTGAACACCTAAACCAAAGTTCTTAGTTACCCAGAAATTGATACCAGCTCCAGTGCTTACTGTAAAGTGGTTAGCTTTACCTGTCACATCACCATCTTTGTTATAAGAAGAGTAAACTTCTCCTGACTTTGTATCTGTTGCAGGGAAAGTAAGACCTGTATAATCATGTCTTAGGTAGTTAGCACCAACTCTCAAGTACGGATCAAACCAAGACTCTTCATCCCACAACAAACCTGCAGCTTTGAATTGAACACCTAGACCTGTCATCAAGAAGAATTCCTTCTCCATAGCAAATCTCTTGTTATCAACATTCCCTACAGTTGTTTGCCAGTCTAGAACCAAACCTTTCCCAAGGCTTCTTGCAACTGTCAACTTAGAAAGTGGCGGTGTAATTGAATACTTAGAAACTCCGAATAAGTTTTCTCCGAAATTTTTGAATGAGAACGTATTGCTGAAATTACTTCTTTGAGCAACGTGATTCACTCCATGAGCACCTACACCAATAACCCATGGGTTAGATGTAGTCTGTGCGAAAACAGTAGAAGCAACAGTAAGTGCTAATGCTGAAATTCCTAATTTTAGATTTTTCATAGAATTAAATGATTAAATAATTGATAATGCAAAATAAATATAATTTTTCTTTATAAACAAAGTTTTTTTAGTTTTTCTTTAACAATCGCTGGATGTTTACTTTATTCTCCCTATCTTTTATTGCCTCTCTTTTATCGTAGAGTTTTTTCCCTCTAGCTAAAGAAATAAGCAATTTGGCCTTTCCATTATTATTGATGTACAGCTTCAATGGGATTATAGTATTCCCAACATCTTTTAACTTTTTTTTAAGTTTTTGCAATTCGTAATTATGCAGTAGCAACTTCCGTTCCCTTTTTGTTTTATGATTGTAAAAAGTTCCTAGCTTATACTCATCAATCATCATATTAATAATGTATAATTCATCATTAATAAACTGACAAAAGCTTTCCGTAATGGATGCTTTGGAAGAACGAAGCGATTTTATTTCAGTGCCTGTTAATACAATACCAGCTTCATATTCATCCAAGATTTCGTATTCGAAGCGGGCACGTTTGTTAAGAATATTAACAGATTTTTCTATTTTAACTTTCATTAAGTCTAAATTTATATAAAATTAGGAAACTTCAGTATCCCAACTTATTTTCGTATTTTTGCACAAATTTACAAAACTATATGTTAACAGTATCTAATATATCATTACAGTTCGGCAAGAGAGTTCTCTTTGACGAAGTTAATATAAAATTTACAAAAGGCAATTGTTATGGTATTATCGGTGCAAATGGTGCCGGGAAATCAACATTCCTTAAAATATTAAGTGGAAAGCAAGAACCAACTTCCGGAAATGTATCTCTAGAGAATGGAAAAAGAATGTCAGTTCTTGAGCAGGATCACTTTGCTTATGACAATTTCACAGTATTAGAAACCATTCTTAGAGGAAATAAAAGACTTTTCGAAATCAAAGAAGAAATGGATGCACTTTATGCTAAAGAAGATTTCTCTGATGAAGATGGAATCAAAGCCGGAGAATTAGGTGTCATCTATGACGAAATGGGTGGATGGAATTCCGAAGCCGATGCGCAAACTTTGTTATCCAATGTTGGTATTACAGAAGATATGCACTATCAATTGATGGGCGAATTGGAAAACAAAGACAAAGTAAGAGTTTTGCTTGCACAAGCTTTGTTTGGTAATCCTGATGTCTTGATTCTGGATGAGCCTACTAATGACCTGGATATCGCTACAATTGCATGGTTGGAGGATTTCTTGGCAGATTATGAGAATACAGTAATCGTCGTATCTCACGACCGTCACTTCTTGGATACAGTTTGTACTCATATTGGAGATTTGGATTATTCTAAACTTAACTTATATACAGGTAACTACTCTTTCTGGTATCAAGCTTCTCAATTGGCAACGAGACAGAGAGCTCAGGCTAATAAAAAAGCAGAAGATAAGAAAAAAGAATTACAGGATTTCATCGCGAGATTTAGTTCCAACGTTGCAAAAGCAAAACAGGCAACTGCTCGTAAAAAGATGATTGACAAATTGAATATTGATGACATCAAACCATCTTCTCGTCGTTATCCAGCAATTATTTTCGATATAGAAAGAGAGGTTGGAGACCAGATTCTTGATGTCAAAGGTCTTGAAAAAACAAAAGACGGCGAATTGCTATTCACAAACGTTGACCTTAATCTTAAAAAAGGCGACAAAGTAGCAGTTCTTTCTAGAAACTCTTTGGCTATCACAGAATTTTTCGAAATTCTTGCTGGAAATATAGAAGCTGACAAAGGTAATGTAGCTTGGGGTGTAACAACCAATCAATCTCATATGCCATTAGACAATACAAGTTTCTTCCAAAGCGATTATAACTTGGTAGATTGGTTGAGACAATTCACTAAGAATGATGAAGAGCGTCACGAGGAGTTTATAAGAGGTTTCTTGGGAAGAATGTTGTTCTCTGGAGACGAAGCGCTTAAATCTTGTAAAGTTCTTTCCGGAGGTGAGAAAATGCGTTGCATGTTCAGTAGAATGATGCTTCAGAAAGCTAACGTTCTTTTGCTTGATGAACCTACCAACCACTTAGATTTGGAAAGTATTACAACGTTGAATAACTCATTGAACAACTTCAAAGGGAATCTTCTATTGTCTTCTCATGACCACGAATTGCTGGGAACTGTTTGTAACAGAATCATCGAGTTGACACCAAAAGGAATCATCGATAGAGATATGACTTACGACGAGTATCTATCAGACAAAAAAATTAAAGAATTACAAGAGCAAATGTATTCTTAATCATAAAAATAAAGAAAAGAGCATTCCAAGTTTTGGAGTGCTCTTTTTAGTTGAATTAAGTATTTTACTTTTACTAATATAGACTTGTTATTTATTTGACATAAGTCTTTTTTATGTTTTACAATTATAATGAAAATACCCCAACTCTTAGGGGCATTTCTGTATTTTTTAAAACCTATTTCGTCAACTTTGTAGTTGGCAAAGTTACAGTTCCAGGATCTTTCCAAAGACCATCTTTCTCAGCTCTTTTCTTAATAGCCTCAGCTCTTTTATTACTATCAGGATGCGAGTTGAACATCTTTTGAAAACCAGATTGTGCAGTTCCGCCTTCAGACAATAAAGCTAATTTCTTGAAAGCACTGTAAGCACCTACAACATCGTAACCATTAGCTTTCATAAAATCGTAAGAATAAGTATCCGCTTCCGATTCTTGCTTTTTACTGTGAGAAGCAACCATAATGGCATTCGCCATTTGACCTAATTGGCTATCATTAAGTGTTGCCACAGTTTTTGAAGATGCGGAAGCTGCATCTAATGCCGCCGCTTTCAAATAAGCAGATTTGATAGCATATTTTGTATCTTCGTTCTTAACGTGACCAATCTCGTGATCAATGACTGCAAGAAGTTCATCATCTGTCATAATATCCATCAAAGAAGAAAATACCCTCACGCTCCCATCTGCACAAGCAAAAGCGTTGATATCTTTTACTTTAACTTTGTAATTTAGCTCAGACCGTCTTGAGATTTGTGTTTTGCGAAAAGTTTGTTTAGGCAAACTGTATATGGATCTTTTGCACCAGCAACCGGATTGTTTTTATCAAATATAATCTACAAACTCTTTGGATAACTTGATTGCATCGGCATTGGTAAATGTTAAAGCAGAAACACCCTTCCCCGCAGCTTTTGTTACGCTTCCAAGATTAAATTGAGCATTCGTAAAACCGACCGTTCCCAAAAAGAAGAAAGAGAGATAATTGTTATTTTCATAATAGTTGTTTTTAGGATTACACTTTTATTTTTTTTGAAAAGCACTATCAATTTTGAGCAAATTACCCTAAACAAATTTCTAAACAAGGCTGTTTTTATCCGCGTAATTCAGTTTAAAAAAAATGAAAGTCATCATCGAAAAAGCTAAAAGCGAGCTCCCTCCATAACTAAAAAAAGGCAAGGGAATCCCCACGGTTGGGAAAAGTCCCATAACCATCCCAAGATTGATTCCGAAGTGAATTAATAAAACAGATGCGAAACAGTAGCCAAAAACTCGATTAAATGTCGATTTTTGATTTTCTGCCAAATAGTAAATTCTACCAATAAAAATAGCATAACAGAGAATCAATACGGTACTTCCTACGAAGCCCCATTCTTCTCCTACAGTACAAAAGATGTAATCTGTTTCTTGTTCTGGAACAAATTTTCCCTGTGTTACAGATCCTTGCTTATAGCCCTTTCCCATCATTCCTCCGGATCCGATTGCAGTTTTCGAATAGAGTAGGTTATAACCCGAAGTATCCCGGAAAGCTTTTTCGCCTTTGTAAAGAACTTCGATTCTTTCTCGCTGATGTTTTGGTAATTTAGAAAGTACATATTCTGAGGAATAAGACAACCCGCTTAAAACACCTACCGACAATACAATTCCGATAATCAAAATTATATTACCCTGAATTTTATAAAAATTGAAAAAAACAAAAATAGCAACGATAATCAAAATGGCAATCACAACATAAATTGGAGCAACAGCAAGCGAGACTAGAAATGTTGCGGCAAATATAAAGATAACACCAAACAACCAACCAGAAAGCCCCTCTCTATAAAGTGCCATTAAAAAAGCAAAAAATACTAAAAGCGAACCAACATCCGGAATCATTAGAACAACAATCCCTGGTATTGCTACAATTGCCAAAGCTGTATAAAGTACTTTTCTATTTTTTAAATTAAAGTCAGGATTGGAAACATAATTCGCCAACATAAGTGCTGTTCCTATCTTCGCGAACTCTACAGGTTGCATCGTAAATCCCCCGAATTTGTACCAGTTTTTCTGACCCAGAATTTCCGTTCCAAAAGGGAATAATCCAACCAAAAGTAGCACTCCTCCTACATACAGAATAGCTGCCATATTTTCGAAAAACTTGGTTCTCATACAAAATATAATCACCCCGACGAAACATGAGATTCCAAAGAACATTAATTGTTTGCTTCCCAATTTCTCATCCACACTATTGATATTCACAATAGCGAAAACACAAAGCAGGATGTAAAGCCCAATTCCCAACTTATCTATACCTTCTGCCCACTTCATTTTACTTTGGATTTTACAGATTTAACTTTGGAACTGTCTTTTTTTAATTTTTTATCTTGAATGGCTTTAAGACTATCTTTAATTTTCTTTAATTGGATTGAATCTTTTGGAGGTTCTTTGTACCAGCCTTTTCGTTTCATTTCGGAGACATATTGTCGTTTATACTCTGGCATAAAGCTAGAGGTAATCATTTTCTTGTAAAGATTTTCTCTTTTAAGTTCTCCAGTGATATATTTTTCGGCAATGGTAGTACAAGCTGGTCCTGCCCAAGTTGCCCCAAATCCTGCGTGCTCCATTACAGCAGCAACTACAATCTTTGGTTTATCTGCAGGGGCAATCAATACAAAAATCGAATTATCTTTTCCTTGAGGAACCTGTGCCGTTCCAGTTTTTGCTAATTGTGTAAAATCTTTTGAAAGCAAACTTCTCCCTGTTCCTTTCAACATTACAGCTTCCATTCCTTGAAGAATAACATTATAGAAATGAGGATTTTGAACCAATGTCATATGTTTCTTCTTGAATCTCGGGTCTGGATTTGGTTTTCCATCAATCGATTTAACAACGTGTGGCGTATAATACCAACCTTTATTTGCAATCGCCGCTACAAAATTTGCCATTTGCATAGGCGTCAAAAGCACATCGCCTTGTCCCATACCATTATAAATAGCACCAGTCGGCATCTCGTCCCAGTTTTTATAATCTGTCCGTTTAGAACCACTTGCTTTATAAATGGATTTCATTCTTTTTTCATAGAACTCACCAGAAGGAATTCTACCTTTTGCACCAACCGCTAAATCATTATTAAGGAACTCTCCAACGCCAAAACTATTGATAATTTTTTTCCATTCATCAACTCCTTTTGACGGATTACCGGGATATTTTTTTATGATTGATATATAAGCATAAGTGAAGTAGCAGTTACTAGACACCTGGATCGAAGGAATCAACGGGTCTGCCCCACCGTGACCTTTTATACTTTTCCCACGATAAAAAAATCCTCTTCCACAAGGATAAATTGTTTGGTCTGTCATCACGCCCATTTCCATCGCAGCAAGGGCTGTCAACAATTTGAATGTTGAACCCGGAGGATAAGCTGCCTGAATAGAACGATCGAATGTTGGCTTGTTCTCGTAGATGGTATCGTTGGCTAATTTGTAAAGATTTCTAGACTTGTTCGGACCAGTGAAAAGATTCGGGTCGATATCCGGCCCCGTTGCCATTGTAAGGATTTCTCCATTATTTGGATCAAGAGCAACAACTGCACCATGTTTATTGACCAACATTTCTTCTGCCATTCTTTGCAAATCATAATCGATGGTCAAAGTCAAATCCTTTCCTGTAACAACCTCCTTGTCAAGCTCTCCATTCTTATATGAGCCGATACTTCTTTGGCGAATATCTTTTTGGATATATTTCATCCCTTTTTCGCCTCGAAGATCTTTTTCGTAAGCTTTTTCTATTCCACTTTTCCCAACAATATCTCCCGGTAAATAATAAAGAGAATCTTTCTTAATATCGTTATCATTTACCTGATTGGTATAACCCAAAAGGTTACCAGAAGTGTTGATTTCATATTGTCTTTGAGGACGCGGAACTATCGCAAACGCTGGATATTTGAAAATCAATTCCTGAACTCTCGCCATATCTTCACGACTTAGATTTTTCATAAAAGTCATTGGCGTCAACTTAGAATAATATTTTTCCTTTTCAATATTTTTCATCGTTTTGATGAAATCGGGTTTGGAGATATTCAATAATTTACAAAAACCTATAGTATCAAAATCAGGTTTAAGAAGTGCCGCTGTATAAGAAATCTCAAATGCGGGTTGATTTCCAACAAGAATTTTACCGTTTCTATCAAAAATCACACCTCTTGGCGGAATGACATATTCGATTTTAATGGACGTATTAGCAGCATTAAGAGCATATCTGTCTGTAAACAACTGCAAATAAGAAAGCCTTGCAATAAAAATTAATGCAATGACAGAAAGAGCAAGAATAATTCTGAGATATTGTGATTTCATATGTGCATTTCTATTTTTTAGAGGACATATGTAACCTCAATGTCAAAGAAAATTTTGTTGTTGTTTTTATACACATTCTTTAAGTTTCAGACTTTTTGCTTGATTTTAAATGCTAATGTATAGGCTAATATAAAAACAAATGATATTAAACTAGTTACTATGACATTAAATAAAATTTCAAAAAATCTATCGAATTTAAAAAACTCGATGAACTGTACCAAAAATTGATGGATAAAAATACTTGTTATGATGAAAAATATGAACTGAGTCCACTGGATACCTTGGAAAGAAAAGAAATCCGTAGTTGTATCCGTAGATGTTCTAAATATGATTGTTCTAAAATAAGCGATAACTGTTGTAGCAAAAGCATTGATTCCCCAAGTTCCTAAAAAAGCATCCACACATAATCCTAAAAGAAAACTCAATCCAAGAAATTGAAATTGATTTCTGAAAAATGGATAAAACATCACGAACACAGGATAAAGTACAGGAATGTATTGCCCAAACAAAGCAATTCTGTTCAAGATGAAAATCTGAAAAGCCGTAAGTATTGCTATTAAAAGCAAGTCTGATGCAATGTTTCTACTGACCATCTTTTTTAATTTGAGCTTTTAAAGTATCTTCAATCTTCATTACCTCAGCTTTTTTGAGATTTCTTACAACATAAACCGTGCTTAGTTTTCCTACTTTTTCGCTAAGTTCTACAGAAACATCCCAGAATCCAGTTTTGCTGTCAACTTGATAACCGGCAACTGTTCCAATTAAGATTCCTGCAGGGAAAATTGAAGATTTTCCATCTGTTACAACTGTATCACCAACCTTAAGCGGAACATATTTCGGAATATCAGAAAGCGTCATCGTTCTAGAATCATCACCTTTCCAAGACAAGGTTCCAAAATAACCTGACTTTTTAAGCGAAGCACTGATTTTGATTTTATTAGTACTCAAAACCGATTGAACTAAGGAATAATTATCTGTTGTATTGATGACGATTCCTGCAATTCCTCGTGGTGCAATTACACCCATTTTGGAACTGACACCTTGCAGACGACCTCTATTAATTGTAAAATAATTATCTTTTCTGTTTATCGTATTGTAAACAACTTCTCCGTCAACAAAAGTATAAATCTGTCCGCCTCCGATTGTATCATAAACTTTTCGGAAAACCGGTTTATCCAATTTTTCTTTTCCGTAAAGCTCTTTCATCAAAGCTTTGTTCTGAACAACAAGGTCTTCATTAATTTGTTTTAATTTCAAATAAGATGTTCCTTCATCAATATAACCGGAAACCCAAGAATTAAAGGCAGCCGTTTTTGCCGCCAAATAACTTTGTTGCATTGAGTTCTTGCTGAAGATTAGCACAATTGCTACCAATTGTAAGAATATGAAGAACACAAATAACGCATTCTTGGAAAAAAATCTCAGCAAAGCACCCATCTAAACTATAGAATGATAATTGATAAATTAAATGTTGGACTTTGACTCAAAACATATCATCAAAAGTCCGAACATTCAAATTGTATAGAAAATTGATTATTTAATTAAGAAATTGAATTTATCCATATTTTTAAGAGCAATCCCTGTTCCTCTTACAACTGCTCTCAATGGATCTTCTGCTACGAAAACAGGAAGTCCAGTTTTTCTGTGAAGCCTGTCTGCCAAACCTCTTAGAAGAGCACCACCGCCAGCAAGGTAAATACCTGTTTTATAGATATCAGCAGCCAATTCCGGAGGAGTCAAAGAAAGAGTCTCCATTACTGCATCTTCGATTCTGATGATTGATTTATCAAGAGCCTTCGCAATTTCTTTATAATTCACCATAATCTCTTTTGGCTTCCCAGTAATCAAATCTCTACCTTGGACAGGAATATCATCAATTGGAACATCTAATTCTTCAACAGCAGAACCAACTTCTAATTTGATTCTCTCAGCAGTTCTTTCTCCGATATATAAATTATGATGCGTTCTAAGATAATAAGCAATATCATTAGTGAAAACATCACCTGCAATTTTCACAGATTTGTCACAAACAATTCCACCAAGCGCAACTACAGCAATCTCCGTTGTACCACCACCTATATCGATAATCATATTACCTTCTGGTTTTTGAACATCAATTCCAACTCCTATTGCAGCAGCCATTGGTTCATAAATCAAACGAACTTCTTTAGCATTCACTTTTTGGGCAGAATCTCTTACCGCTCTTTTTTCAACTTCGGTAATTCCGGATGGGATACAAATAACAATTCTAAGTGCGGGTTGAAAAAGCTTTCCTTTGATACCTGGAATTTGTTTGATAAATTCCTTAATCATATGTTCGGAAGCGTGGAAATCTGCGATAACTCCATCCTTTAATGGACGAACTGTTTTGATATCCTCGTGAGTCTTCCCTTGCATATGTTTTGCCTGTTCCCCAACAGCAATCGGCTTGCCAGAAGAACGCTCTATCGCAACGATAGAAGGTTGATCCACAACGATCTTGTTGTTATGTATGATAAGCGTGTTCGCCGTTCCCAAGTCAATCGCAATCTCTTGCGTAAACATATCCAATATACCCATTTCCGTTCAATAATTGTTAAGTTGACAAAGATAGGAATTTAGTCTCATTTTAATTATTGAATTAAAAATATTTTGGTTAAAATTTCCTTAAAATTTCACTTCGAATAATCATTCAAAATTCCAAAATTTCGCTTCAACTAAATCTCTCATATTAAAACTTCAAAAAGAGGAATATATTGTTGAAAATCTGTTTATAATTTTTAGAAAACTTATAGATTTTATCAATTTTCCAAAATGATATTCAGAAACAGTCTTAGTTTTAAAAATTGTAAATTTGCAAACTGAAAAATGAGTCCAAAAAATAAATTTCATCAAACTTCTGATTTTGCCGTTCTAAGCATCAGTTACGAAAAAGCTGATGCAGAAACTCGTGGCAAATTTGCATTTTTTGATGAACACGTTAAATCTTTCGTCAACCAAATTCATGAACAGGATTTTGGTGATGCTTTCGTGGTTTCCACTTGCAACAGAACAGAGATTTATTCTACAACCAAAAACTACCTTCATATCGCGGAACTCTACTGTAATACAGTTGGTGTTCATCTTTCTGAGTTTTTGAAATATGTGAATGTTATACAAAGAGAAGATGCGCTTTTTCATCTTTTTCGAGTTGCTGCAGGTTTGGAAAGCCAGATTATTGGTGATTTTGAGATTGTTTCTCAAATCAAGAATGCCTATCACAGATTCAAAAAGTATAAGGATTTTTCTAATCCATATTTGGAAAGAGCAATTAACTCCTCGATTCAAATTTCGAAGAGAATTAAAAACGAAACAGGAATCAGTACTGGTTCTGCTTCGGTTTCTTACGCCGCGGTTCATTATATATTGAACAACACGAGACATCTTCACGAGAAAAATATTTTGCTTCTTGGTGTGGGAGAAATTGGTCAAAACACGATTGAGAATCTTGTTAAACATATCTTTCAACCAAAAATCAAAATTGCGAACCGTTCTTTTGAGAAAGCTGAGAAAATTGCCGATAAATACAATATTCCTCAAATTGATTTTAATGAATTTCCAGAGGAACTGAAACAAACTGATGTTCTGATTGTTGCGACGGGAGCTCAGAAATATATTATTGACGAATCCAACTTTCCTAAGGACAAAGAAATGCTAGTCATCGATTTATCAATTCCAAACAACGTTCAGAAGGAAGTGGGAAATTGGGAAAATGTGACTTTGATAGACGTTGACCAACTTTCGCAAACCATCAAAGCAACGATGGAACAGCGAAAAAAGGAAATCCCGAAAGCGGAGGAAATCATCAAAGAAATGGCGAAAGACTTTGTCGACTGGGAAAAGAAAAGAAAGCTGGCTCCCAACATCAATCAATTCAAAAATTCTTTGAAACAGATTGAGGAAAATGAGATGCACAATATCCATAAAAAATTCAATTATGCAAAAATTGAAGATATGGAACTCTCGAACAAACTGGTGCAGAAAATCACAAACCGATTTGCAAAGTATATCTTAGAAAATCCGTCCCGTGCTAATGAAATCACAAAATTGATGGAAGAGATACTGGATATTCATAAACAAGAATCCAATGAACAAAATAAGAATAGGAACACGAAATAGTCCACTTGCACTATGGCAGGCTCACGAAGTTGAATCAAAATTACAAAACCTTGGTTTCGAAACCGAGATTGTTCCTATTGTAAGTTCAGGAGACAAAAATCTTAACCAACCACTTTATGCATTGGGAATCACAGGTGTGTTTACGAAAGATTTGGACATTGCTCTATTAAATAAAGAAATCGATATTGCTGTTCATTCTTTGAAAGATGTTCCGACTCAATTGCCTCAGAATATTCAGATTTCTGCGGTTTTGGAAAGAGATTTTCCTGAAGATGTTTTGGTTAGAAATAATGATGCTCAACCTTTGGATTTAAACGTTTTGAAAATCGCAACCAGCAGTTTGAGAAGACGTGCGTTTTGGTTGAAAGAATTTCCTGAAACTGAATTCACTGACATCCGAGGAAACGTTCAAACACGTTTGAAAAAATTGGATGACGGAATCGCTGATGCTACCGTTTTTTCTTTGGCAGGAATCAAAAGAATGAATCTGGATATTAATTATGAACAAATTCCGTTCTTATTACAGGCGCCTTCGCAAGGTGTTGTTGCCATTGCAAGTTTGTCTGATAATGAAATTTTGAATGAATCTTTAAAATCGATTTCTCATAAAGAAACCGAAATCTGCGTAACGATAGAAAGAGAATTCCTGAAAACGCTTGAAGGCGGTTGTACTGCTCCAATTGGCGCAAAAGCTGAAATGGTTAACGGACAAATCAGATTTCTTGGAAGACTTTGTTCACTTGATGGGAAAAACTGTATCGAAACCGATGAGATTTTTAACTGGAACGACTCTGAAAACTTTGGAGAAAAAATTGCTCTGGAAGTTCTAAAAAATGGAGGCAAGGAATTGATGGACGAAATCCGAAAAAGTCTGTAAAATATTAAACCACAAAAGGCACAAAGATTTTACACAATGTTCACTAATAGAATTATTAAGCTTTAATCTTTAATATTGTGTTCTTTGTGAAAAAACCTTGTGAACCTTGTGTTAAAAAATCCACACAATGAAAATCCTTTTTACAAAATCACTGGACAAAGAAAAAGTTTCCGAGAAATTGGGAACAGATTTTTCGGTGGATTTTGTTGAAGTCATTCATACTGAAATTTTAAAAACTAAATCTTTCGGTTTAAAAAACAATTCATTGATTTTCACAAGCGTGAATGGAGTAAAAGCTTTTTTCGAAAATGGATTTTCTCCAAATGAGAACTTTGCCGAACCAAAAAACTACAACAAAATCTACGTTGTTGGTTCGCAAACCAAAAAGGAATTAAGACAACATAATTTCGGAACTTTTAAACTTTGTAAGAATGCTAATGAACTTTCAAATTTCATAACAGAAAATTCTGTGAACGAAAAGTTTCTGCATTTTTGTGGCAATATTGCGCTAGATATTCTAGATGAGAAATTGCCTTTACAAAATATTTATTACAAAAAAATCCCTGTTTATAAAACCAAACTACTCTACCCGAAAATCGATGAGAAATATCAGGCGATAGTTTTCTTCAGTCCGAGTGGAGTTCGTAGTTTTGCAAAGTTTAATCAATTGGATGGTATGAAGATTTTTTCGATTGGAAAAACCACAACTTCCGAATTGGAAAAACTAACTGATAATAAAATAATTACAAGCTCAAAAAACACTTTAGCTGATATTTTAAATTTGATTAAATCAAGTATTTAAAGTTATCAACTGTTGCAAATATGCAATAGTTCAAGCTTATAATTAATAATGAAGTCTATAGAAATTTACACTTCCACAAATGGCGATACTCAAATTGAAGTTCAGTTTGAGAAAGATACTGTTTGGCTGAGCTTAAATCAAATTTCTGAGCTTTTTGGAAGAGACAAATCTGTAATTTCTAGACACTTTTCTAACATTTTTAAAGAACAAGAATTAGAAAAAAATTCAGTTGTTGCAAAATATGCAACAACTGCTCAAGATGGCAAAACCTATCAGGTTGATTACTATAACTTAGATGCTATATTATCTGTTGGTTATAGAGTTAATTCTAAACAAGGAACACAATTTAGAATTTGGGCATCCCAAAGACTTAAGGACTATTTATTAGAAGGTGTAAGCATCAACAAGAAAAGATTAAACGAATTAGAAAGAATCGTCAATATAATTGAAAGTACAGAGTCTGCGGAAGTCAATCAACTTTCAGAAGCTAAAGGCTTACTTAATATTTTAAACAATTACACTAAAAGCTTTATTCTTCTTAATCAATTTGACAGTTTTTCACTAGAACTCAATCATCTTGAAGAAAATATCACTTATGAAATTGACTATCAAGAGTCAATAATTGCGATTGAAATATTAAAAAAAGAATTAATAAAAAAGCAAGAAGCTTCCGACCTTTTTGGAAATCAAAAAGATAAAACTTTTGAAGGAATATTAAAAAGTATTACTCAAACTTTTGACAATCAATATTTATATCCAAGTATTGAAGAACAAGCTTCTAACTTACTATATTTTATAATAAAAAACCATCCATTTTCTGATGGAAACAAGAGAATTGGAGCTTTTATTTTCATTTGGTTTTTAGAAAAGAACAAACATCTTCTAAAAAAAACTGGAGAGAAAAAAATCAACGACAATGCTTTGACTGCTTTAGCGCTATTGATTGCTCAAAGTAATCCAAGCGATAAAGAATTAATGATAAAATTAATTTGTAATCTAATTACAGACTAAAATATAAAAATGATTAAAAACGACCTATATTTAAAGGCACTTCGCGGAGAAACCGTAGAAAGACCGCCAGTTTGGATGATGAGACAAGCGGGAAGATACCTGCCAGAATTTATCGCATTGCGCGACAAATACGATTTTTTCACAAGATGCCAAACGCCGGAATTGGCTTCGGAAATCACGGTGCAGCCAATTAAAAGATTTCCTTTGGACGCAGCGATTTTGTTCTCCGATATTTTGGTGGTTCCGCAAGCAATGGGAATCGATTTCAAAATGAAAGAATCGGTTGGACCTTGGTTGGATGAACCTATCAGAACTGCTGAACAAGTTGATAACGTTATTGTTCCTGACGTGAATGATACTTTGGGTTACGTTTTCGATGCGATAGAAATGACTTTGGAAAAGCTGGACAATGAGATTCCGTTGATTGGATTCGCTGGTTCGCCTTGGACGATTTTTTGTTATTGCATCGAAGGTAGAGGTTCTAAGGATTTCAATATTGCGAAATCATTTTGTTTTCTACAGCCAGAAGCGGCGCACAAATTATTACAAAAAATCACTGATACGACGATTGCTTACCTGAAAAGAAAAGTGGAAAAAGGTGTTTCTGCCGTTCAGGTTTTCGATTCTTGGGGCGGAATGCTTTCTCCAGCAGATTATCAGGAATTTTCTTGGCAATATATCAATCAGATTGTCGAAGCGCTTGCGCCGTTGACTCACGTTGTGGTTTTCGGGAAAGGTTGTTGGTTTGCTTTGGACGAGATGACAAAATCTAAAGCGTCCGCAGTTGGTGTGGATTGGACAATCACGCCGGAATTAGCTAGACAATTCACGAATAATGCTGTGACTTTGCAAGGGAATTTTGACCCATCAAGGTTACATTCGAAGCCAGAAACGATTAGAAAAATGGTTCACGAAATGATTAACCGTTTTGGAAAAGATAAATACATCGTCAACCTCGGACACGGGATTTTACCAAATATTCCTATTGAAAATGCCGAAGCTTTTATAAAAGCGGTGGTTGAATGGAAACCATAAAAAAAGGAGCAAATTAATTTGCTCCTTTTTTTATTCTAATTGTCCTGGTGCGGGTTCTTGAGGTTTTAAAGACTCGTTATTCAATCCATCTTTTGGCGGTTGCATTCTTTTTCTGGTTTTATCATCCTCTATTTTCTGTCTTTGTTCAAGATTGAATGTATCTTTCTTATTCATTTCCATCGTCTGAGAAGATGTATCCATTTTCATTTCGGTAGATTTCAGATTTTTTTCTGCTTTCGACCTCATATTATCTTTTTTGGGAGTCGTTTGTGCGTTCATTAATAATGTTCCAAACATTAGAAATGCTCCCGTTATCAATAACTTTTTCATAACAATTTATTTAGTGTAGATAATTAGTTTCAAACACCAAACCATATTATGTTAAATTTAAGAAGCTATAAGATTTTTGGGAAAACTTTAGTACAGCTTACTTTTCTAAAACTTGTCTTAGTTTTTCAACAAAAACATAGGTTGCCGGACAAATCAAAGTATTTTTGATGGTAAGATTATTGATTTGATAAATCTTCTTGCGATCTGTGTGGGGATATTCTCTACAAGCTTTGGGACGAACATCATAGATTGAGCAAGTATTGTCATCATTCAGGAAAAAGCAAGGTAAATTTTGAAGGACTTTATCATTGTCTTCATCTACTCTCAGAAACTTGGATTCAAAATCTGCTTGTTTCATCCTAAGATGTTTTGAGATTCTTTCAATATCTTTTTCTGTATAAAGTGGACCAGTTGTTTTACAGCAATTCGCACAGCTGAGACAATCGATTTCCTCAAAGGTTTCTTCGTGTTTTTCTACAACCAAATAATCAAGATTCTTCGGCGGTTTCTTTTTGAGTCCATCCAAGAATTTTTTGTGGTCTTTCTGTTTTTGTTGTGCTTGTTTTTTATAGAAATCAAGATCCATTCTGCAAAATTAGTGGTTTTCTGAACAAAACCTGACATTAATCTTATTTCAAACTGATTCAAAAAGCAATAACTTTGGTAGAATTAAAATATCGAATTATGAAAGATATTACAACAAGAGAAGACGTAGAATTTCTTGTAAAAGAATTCTATAACCAAGTGATAAAAGACGACCTCATCGGATTTTTCTTCACAGACGTTGCGAAAATTGATCTTAATAAACATCTTCCGAAAATGTATAATTTCTGGGAAAGTATTCTTTTAGGAAATCCCGTTTACGAAGGTCATCCAATGGCAAAACATTTCCCAATCAATGAAGTTTCGGCTTTGGAAGAGAGGCATTTCAATCGTTGGTTGCAGATTTGGGAGAAAACAGTTCACGAAAATTTTGACGGAGAAAACGCTGAAAATGCTATCAACCGAGCTTTAAATATCGCAAGAATTATGAATCACAAAATGGCGAATGCAAGGAGAAATTAGATTTTTCTAAAATCCAAGATGATGCAATTGGTAATCTATCCAGTCTGTCAGCATATGAAACAGTAATCCAACACCAATAATCCTTGGAATTCCTTTAAAAAATAATAAGAGAAAATAAACGCCAATCGCCCAATAAGTATGAAGCGGATGGAAATTGATACTGCATCTGTCTGGAGCAAAAATCGGTGTACTGAGCAAATGGTCTGCATCCACCAACATTGTTGCCAACATTATGAAATAAGCTTTTTTCCAATCTTTTCTGAAGAACAAGAAAGCTAACACAACCGGAAAGCCAAAGTGTAAAAAATAATGGATTATTGTTCTTAATGTGATAAAATCGGAAACATTCATTCTCTAGCGTAATAGGATTGGTAATTTTTCTTTTTTGAATTTCAGTTTCAGGTAATAATAATTTTCTTTGTTGCCATAAAAAACATAATCCAAATCAGAAATTGTTTTCAATCCAGATTTTGAAATCGTTCCTAACAAAGTTTCAAACAGTTGACTGTTTTTCAGAAAGAAATAATTTCCAAAAAGATTTTGATTGGACTCAATTGGTTTTCTTAAAGATTTTATGATAATTTCATTTCCTTTTTGTTCTATTAGATTCGGTTGAAAAGGAATTGCTGTGAACTGATCGTCTGCATTAATCCATTTTTTATCTTGAAAATAAGACCAAACTTTTTCGGTTTCTGGACTTTGAACATTAATCTTGTAACTTGGCTGTACCAACTTCTGATAACTGACTTTTTCCACTTCATTAAAATCATCATCATAAGCATAACTCACAATCTTGTCATTAACAGATTCTAATTCTGAAATTGCACTAACAGAATTGATGTCAATCGAATCCCTTAGATTATCATTAAATAAATTTGAGACGATTTTAGCATTTTTGGAATCTAATTTCATCTTCAGAAATTGAGTTTGTCTGTCTAAATCCGAGATTTGTGAGGAAAAAACATCTTGAACGGATTTGGTTTTGATTTCGATATTGTCTTCATTCAGATAAATAGCAAACTTATGAATTTTAGATTTTGCAAAATAAGACACGCTCGCAACCGAATTATTAATCAACTGGTCAGCGTTTAATAGTTTATTTTTAGAATTAAGAATCTGCTGAACTTTAGTCTCAAAATTCGGATTCGAAAACCCTACAACACATTTGAAAGCTTCAATTTTTATTGAAAAACTATCTTTCGTATAAATATTATTTTTTGAAATTTTGAAGCCTTTTTTTATCAAAAATTCAATCAAACTATTTTTGTCCTTAATCTCAAAAAAACTATACCATTCAGCAAAATTAGAATCTTTCAAATGGAAAATCTGGATATAATCCGGAATAACAAGTCCATTATTTTTTGATGCTATTTTTGAATCTCCAAACCAAATAAATGGATTCTTTAAAAAAGTTAAAAAGTATTGTTGTTTTAATTCTTTAACATCAATTAAAACAACAGCATCTGCATTTTTCGGAATAGACTTCAATTCTTTATCCTTGTGAAACCACAGAAAAAAAAAGGTAATTCCGACAATTAAAATCAGTAAAAAAAAGATTGTTCTTTTCTTCATTTAAAATGAGGTTGGTTTCACTGGCTCCATTATTTTAATCAAATCATTACAAAGGTCAAAGAAATACATCAAGCTGTTTTCCGAGGAATTCGGCGTTGTATAATTGAATTCTGTTTCAATACTTTCGCCTTTCACATTGGTTTTAAAATCAAAGTCGCCCGCATTTTTCCTGAAAAGGTTAAGCGCTTTTTGTTCCGGCAAAGTTTTGAATTCTTTTTCCAACCCGTTCATCAATCTCTGCATATTGAAACTTCCCGACTGCGAATTTCTGGAAGCTTCTTTTGCCCATTTTTCAGAAATTCCGGATTGTTTTTTTGGAACTAAATTTGCAAGAGAAGTTGTCAAGTAAACGATTCCGTCTTTTACCGTGAAGAACATTTGGTCCATATAACTGCTGTTTTTCGGGTCTTTTTTCAGGTAATAGATTTCTCCATTTTTTCCAAATTTCTGCGCCAATTCTTTGTTAGAAGTCAACACATCAAAAATACGTTTCCAATAATCATCGTTATCCGTCGCAAAAGCAAAAGTGAAATCCGGAACTGCAACATCTTTGGTTTTTCTGATTTCTTTGCTGTTGAAGTTCTCATCAAACTCGTAATCTGTGTACTCTACTTTTTTAGTATTAAGTTCATTCAACACAAAAATTCCGTTTCCTGGAGCGATTTTGGAAATAGCTTTTTCATCCAGAACGATTTTTACCGTTTCGATAATTAATCCGATTTCTTTTTGATATTTTTCGTTGTCATTGCTACTTTCGAACAAGCTGTACAACATATCAAAATACTTGTATCCATCAACATTAATCGCATAATATCCAATGCTTTTATCCGGAATCAAAGACATCAATTTCTTATCCTTTTTGCCTTGATAAACTGCCGAAATATTCTTCTGAGCTTCCTTATTTCTATGTTGATAATTGTTGACAAATCTTAATTTATTCTTCTCAAAATAAACATTAAAAGTCGAATTGGAATTGTAAAGATTATCCAAAAGACTTCCGTAACTGTAGAGGCTCAACAACTTTTTATAAGGTCCATTTTTGAAGACTTCTCCGTAATTCGTGTAGATGAAAATATCAGATTTGGGGTCTTGAAACGCAACCATTTCTTTTGGAACTTCTATCTCAATATTGGCTTCGAAATGTTTATCAAATTCCCTTTCAGCAAAAGCTTTTATAATCTTAAAATTTTCAGCTTTTATAGAATCCATTTCTTTTTTGTAAGCCAAATCCTCCGCTTCTTCATCATATTCTTCCGTTGGTTTTGCAGAAGCAACTTCTTCGCTTTCAACAGCTTCTTCTGTTTTCGGTTGTGGCGGATATTGATGATGTTTTTCGAGATACTTAATATCTTTTTGGAGACGTGCAATTTCTGCATTATGTTCCTTGATATCTTCTTTTTGATATTTAATTTCGTCCTTTAGGTATTTGATTTCTTCTTTGTAATCAAACGGTTTTTCAACTTCCGTATAAGCCGAGTCTAGTTCAACAGCAGTCGAATCAGTTTTCATTGCAATTGAATCTATAAGCGCCGATGCTACACTATCCACAGCTTTATCATCATCAAAAAATTTTGGGTAAGATTTGGTATAACTTACGCCAGTAATAACCGCACGTTTGTCATTCCAAGCGACAAAAGTTTCGTCATTGAGATTGACATAAGAATACTTGTCTTTCTTCGTCACTTCCAATTCTTTTTTAGCAGAAACGTTGATGAATTCTAGAAATTTCTTAGAATCCTGAAGAATAAAATGCGCTGTGTAAGCTTTCACAGAATCATTGAAATTAGAAAAATAATGGTATTGTTTCGCATCATTTTGGATTCCGATGTTGGAGAAATCTTGCCAAGTTGGTTTCTCCTGATTGTTCTTATTCAAGTCTTGCAAAATCGGATTCAGTTTGTTCCAATTTACTTTTTCGTTGAGCTGTTTGGAATTGATTTCCATATAAAAAAACGCATTCTTGGGAATTTCCGTCTTGCTTTGAGAACTGGCAAAAAAGAAACCCAGCAAAAGGAAATATAGAATCTGAAATTGGTGTAAAACTGTTTTCATATGTAGTTTTTATTGTAATGAAATGGTATTCTGAACCTGCTTTTTTTCAAGTACAAAATCCAAAATATTGCTATTAATTTTTAAAGCTTTTTTATTCGGAGAAATGGCGTAAGTGTTATTAGTCTGAGACTTAATAACACTTTCAAATTGCAAAATAGATGTGTAAGTCGCATTATTGAAAACCTCTTTATCCGTACTGCTGAGTTTGTTGTAATCGTTTTTGAAAGAATTAATCTTGTTTCTTATAAATGTTTTCTCAGCAACATTATTCTTATATAATTGAGTTGGAATGGTTTTTCCAATCATATTTTTGGCTTTCAGTTTTTCTAAACCAGCATTGATATTTTCAATCTTTTTGAAATTACAGCTGAGCTTAATAATATAATTCTCAGCATCAAAAGACGTTTTCACTTGACTGATTCCCGGAACAGTTTTAAATATTTCCGAAGCTTCTTTCAGCTTACTTTCTATCTCCGATTTTTTAGGAACTTTTTTACCATTAATCGTTTCCATTTTTGAGATAGATTGCAATCGGGTTTTGCTTTTGCTCGCATTCAAAATGATGGAATATTCTCCGCTTCCATCAGCTTTCAGACTCATTTTATCAATGATATCAAAACAACTTGTCAAACTAATGAAAGTGATGAACAGAGCGAGATATTTAATCAGATTTTTCACAGGAATTGAAGTTGGTTGTTAACAAAGATAATCTTTATAATTTTAAATCCTTCCTTTTAAATAATCTTGTCGAAGTTCCTCGTCAAGTTTTTCTATCGCATAACGGAGACAAGTTCTTGGCATTTCTTTGTAATAAAGATTGAGGAAATCTAATAATTCTTTTTCGTTCATTTTTCCCATTTCTCGAAGAAGCCAGCCGTTAGCTTTGTGCATCAAATCGTGTGGATGTTTCAGATTCTTGAGAGCGAAGTTTTTCGTTAATTCAAATTGTCCTTTTTTGATGTGATGCATTGTTCCGACAATCGCCATTCGCATTTCCCACATATTTTTGGAATCAGATAATTTTTCTAAGATTTTGGAATCTTGATTTTCAAAACAATATCGACCTAAAATTTTATAACAGGATGTATCAACCAAATCCCAATTGTTGATATGTTTTGAATGCTTCAGATAAAAATCAATGATTTTTTTTTGTTCGATTTTATCTTTGGTTTTCTCAAATTTATAAACCAAAATCAACAAAGCCGTCAAACGATGTTCGTGAATTTTTGAAGACAACAATTCGCTAAGTTCTTCAAGAGAAATCTTATTGTAAAATTCTTTCGCAACGCTTCTTTGGTCTGGAACAGTTACACCAATAAAAACATCGCCTTCGCCATATTCTCCTTTTCCCGTTTTGAAAAATTTGGGAAAGAATTCCGCTTTTTCAGAAATAGAAAGGATTTCGAGAGCTTGTTTTATTTCTGATGAAAGAGACATTTATTTTAAATTTAACTGATTCTGAAATACTTCAAGATATTGAGCCAAATGAAAACCATCCATCAAACCGTGATGTCCTTCTACAGAAACAGGCAACATTTTTCGACCGTTTTTCTCAGAAAATTTCCCAAAGACAATTTTAGGAATTGATTCTTTTGGGTCGAAATTCGTCGGATGAAGCAAACCTGTAAAATGCGTCCAAGGCATTGTAGAATGTCGGATATGATTTGGTGGAAGTTCTTCGTTTCTGATTCTCAAACCAGAAGAGTTTTGAACTTCATCAATTTCTTTTTGCAAATTCTGGTTAAATATTTGAAAATCATCAGAATATTCGAAATAAGAAAAGCCAAATGTTCCGTCATTTCTTGCAATTGTAGAACCAACGTGAACAATATCGAACGCTATAACCTCATCATTTACAATTCTATAACCAAATTCCTCAACCGAATTAACAGCTTTCATCGATTTATGAAGATAATGAGCGAAAAAAGATTCATTGCTTTCCTTAGCTAATTTGTAAGTTTCTGTACAATCAACTTCGGTTACAATTCCGAAATAAGGACTTTTCATTCCGGAAAAAAATTCGAAATGTTCTTTTCTCTTCCAGTTTTTTATATCGATAACTTTCATTTAATGAGTCTCTTCAAGCGTTTGTTCGATTATTTTTTCTTCGGTAGCAATTTTCTTCGGATTGGCAACTTTTGCAATCGTCAATCCTTGAACTATAATTGAAAATACAACTACACAATAAGTAATGCTAATGATTATCTGACTGTATTCATTCACAGGAATTGACAAAGCCAAAGCAATCGAAACACCTCCTCGGATTCCCCCCCAAACCAGAACTTTCACCGTCTGCGGACTGAATCGATATTTGAAAGCCATAAATTTTGTCGGAACAAAAATCGCAACCCAACGTGCTAAAAGAACAATCAAAATGCAAATTCCGCCTGCAACCAGATATTCATTTAAATCTTTGATTAACAGCAATTCAAAACCGATAAAAAGGAACAGAACAGCGTTCATAATTTCGTCAATCAATTCCCAGAATTTAATCAAATAATCTTGCGTCTCAGATTTCATTTTGAAACTTTCACTGAAATTTCCCATAAATAATCCTGCCGCAACCATCGCCAAAGGTGCAGAAATGTGCATCTCGTGAGCAATCAAATAACCACCCATAACTACTGACAACGTGATTAATACGGAAATAATATAATCATCCACAACTCTCATTGCTCTTGATGCAGACAATCCTAAAAGAACTCCCAAAAGCAAACCTCCGCCAGCTTCTCTCAATAATAGAAGTCCAACATTTTCGACATTCAAATCGATTTCTTTTCCGATTGCTAATTGCAAAACAACTGTGAAAACAACAACAGCCATCCCATCATTGAAAAGTGATTCTCCGGCAACTTTGGTTTCTAAAGATTTTGAAACATTCGCCTGCTTCAAAATACTGAGAACCGCTACTGGGTCAGTAGGAGAAATCAATGCACCAAAAACTAGACAGTAGATAAATGGCATCTGAATACCAACTAATGGTAATAGATAATAAGCTCCAAAAGCCACTGCAAAAGTTGAAATAATGACTCCAACCGTAGAAAATATCACAACTGGACCAAATTGCTCTTTTAAATCTTTGATATTAACGTGGATTCCTCCTGCAAATAATAAGAAATTCAACATTGCTCCCATCAGAACTTCGGTAAAGTCTAAGTTGTGGACGAGCTCAGTTAAATGAGTTGTAGTTTTCGGTAAGAAATTTTCGCCTGAAGCAACCAAAGTTACAGAAACGATAATTGCAATGACCATTATTCCGATTGTACTCGGTAATTTGAGAACTCTGTAATTGATATATGCAAATAAAGACGCGAGAACGATTAAGACTGAGAATGAGTAATATAACTCCATTTTTGTTTTTGATATTGTTTTTGTTGATAGTTGCAAATTCTACAACATAATCAACTTATTTAATTAAGCTTACATTTTATTTTTCCTCTTCATCATCGAAATATTCAAACAACAAATCGTTGTAAGGGAAACGGGAAATATGAATCCTTAGAACCTCATCATAAATCAGTTTCTTCATTTCTGGAAAGTTTTCTTTAGTCAAAGCTGAGATGAAAACCGTTGGGAATTTGGACTTCGCCATCCACGTTTTTTTCCATTCATCTAGAGAAATATTTTTGTTTGAACCAGGCGTCAAATCATCTTCGTCTTTTTTCTCATAACTGAAATCATCAATCTTATTGAAAACCATAATCATCGGTTTACGATGCGCATCGATTTCCTGAAGGATTTCATTCACAGAATTAATATGGTCTTCAAAACTTTCGTGAGAAATATCAACAACGTGAATCAACAAATCTGCTTCACGCACCTCATCCAAAGTGGATTTGAAAGATTCTACTAATTGAGTCGGCAATTTTCTGATAAATCCAACCGTATCCGTTAAAAGAAAAGGAAGATTCCCAATCACAACTTTTCTTACCGTTGTATCAAGCGTTGCAAATAGTTTATTTTCAGCAAAAACTTCAGATTTTGACAAAGCATTCATCAAGGTCGATTTTCCAACATTGGTGTAACCAACCAAAGCCGTTCTCACAGTTTTACCTCGGTTTTGTCTCTGAGTTCCCATCTGTTTATCGATGATTTTCAGTTTGTCTTTCAACAATGTGATTCGGTCACGGATAATCCTTCTATCGGTTTCGATTTCCGTTTCTCCGGGTCCACGCATCCCGATTCCCCCTTTTTGACGTTCAAGGTGAGTCCACATTCTTGTCAATCGAGGAAGAAGATATTGATATTGAGCTAATTCTACCTGAGTTCTTGCGTAAGAAGTCTGAGCTCTTTGTGCGAAAATGTCGAGAATCAAGTTGGTTCTGTCAAGGATTTTGACTTCCATTTCACGCTCCAGATTTTTCAATTGGGAAGGCGACAATTCGTCATCGAAAATAACCGTTCCGATATTATGTTCTTTTGCATAATCTCGGATTTCCTCCATTTTTCCTTTTCCTACAAATGTTTTGGAATCCGGTTGAGTCAATCTTTGGGTAAAACGTTTGGCAACTGTTGCTCCTGCTGTGAAGGCTAGAAACTCCAATTCGTCCATATATTCTATCAGTTTATCTTCGCTTTGATTTTGGGTAATTAAGCCCACCAAAACCGCTTGTTCATACTGATGTTCTTTTTTTTCTAACATTTAAAATTTATAATATTTCTGATTTTGACAAGGTACTATTTTTCGACAAAAAAACCAAAGGTATTCTTTGGTTTTACAATTTCTGACTTTAATAAATCAGTAGTTCCAAGTGTTTTAATTGATAAGATTTGCCGTCAATGTTTTGTCAAAACTGAAAGCCTGACTTACTGGACAGTTTTCTTTAGCATCTTTAGCAATTTTTTGGAATTCTTCTTCTGAGATTCCGGGGATTTTGGCATTCAATGTCAATTCTGACAAAGTAATTTTCCCATCTACCAAACTGATTTTACAATCTGTTTCCAAAGTTTCAGGATTGTAGCCAGCCTCTGTCAACAAAGCCGAAGTTTTCATTGTAAAACAACCTGCGTGAGCTGCTGCCAACAATTCTTCTGGATTAGTTCCAACTCCTTCCTCGAATCTGCTTTTGAAGGAATATTGAGTTTCATTAAGCGTTGTACTCTGAGTCGTTAAAACTCCGCTTCCGTCTTTTACTGTTCCTTTCCAGACTGCTTTTGCACTTCTTTTCATAATTAATTTTATTTTGGATTTATATTGTTTGAATCTTTTTACTTTTCTCTTGTTTCTTTATCAATCCCAATCTGCAGCAACAAACTTCATCGTTGATTTTCCGTCTGTTAAAGTTAAGAAATGTCCTTCGATTTTGTATTGATTCATTGTTGGTAATTCTTTTCCAAATAATTCTTCCAACTTCATTCTTCCGTCACAATACATCATTGTTGAACCAACGCCAGAAAATTTTGCTTTTCCTTTATCAAATTCGGCTGTGAAAAACATTCCGTTACAACCCATTTTTGCACCAAATCTACTAGGAGCTTCCGCATTTTTGGTCAAATCCATATAAGTTTCCAGTTTAGTCAGCTCTTGTTTTGTAAAATCTTTATATTCAAAAAGCATCCATTTTCTGTGAATATTTTGTTCCGTTGAAGTCATAGTTTTATTGGCTTTGCAGGAAAAAATTAAAAACATTGTCATTAATAAAATCCCAATCACTCTGATATTTTTCATTACTAAATTTTTACTCAATCTCTTAGCTAAATTCGTACCACTTAGATTTAAAATAATGATTAAATTAGCCCATTAAAATAATTCTCTATGAAAAAAATATTTTTAGCATTAACCCTGATTTTGGGTTATGCTCAGATGAGAGCTGACGAAGGAATGTGGCTTCTGATGCTTGTAAAACGTCTGAACGGAGTTGATATGCAGAAAGAAGGTCTGCACTTGACGCCGGAAGAAATTTATTCTGTAAATAATTCCAGCTTGAAGGACGCTATCGTAAGTTTCGGTGGTTTCTGTACTGGTGAAATGGTTTCTGACCAAGGTTTGATTTTTACTAATCACCATTGTGGCTACGATGCAGTTGCTGCGGCTTCTACTCCAGAAAAAGATTATCTTAAGAACGGATTCTGGGCAATGAAACCGAATGAAGAATTCAATGCTAAAGGTCTTTATGTAAGATTTCTTGTAAGAATGGATGACGTTTCTGCAAGAATCAACGCAAAACTGAATAACAATATGTCTGCTGCAGACAGAAAAGCTGTTATCGATGCTGAGTACAAAGCCATCCAAACAGAAAATTCTGAAAACGGAAAATACACTGTTGTGGTAAGAGATTTCTTTAATGGGAATGAGTTCTATTATTTTGTTTATCAAGACTATAAAGACATCAGATTGGTTGGAGCTCCACCTTCATCTTTAGGAAAATTCGGTGGCGATACAGATAACTGGGAATGGCCAAGACACACTGCAGATTTCACAGTTTTCCGTGCTTACGCAGATACAAACGGTAATCCTGCAGAATATTCTGAAACCAACGTTCCTTTGAAACCAAAACACCATTTACCTGTTTCTCTTAAAGGATACAAGCCTGGAGATTTCACAATGATTCTTGGTTATCCTGGAAGAACCAACCGTTACTTGACTTCTTATGGAATCGAGCAAATGGTTGACAAAGATTATCCAGCTTGGGTAGAAGCTTCTAAAGTGGCGATGGATGTGATGAAGAAGTATATGGATAAAGACAAAGCAACTCAGTTGGATTATGCTTCTCAGTATGCAAGTGTTGCTAACTACTGGAAAAACAGACAAGGAACTATTGATGCTGTAAAGAAAAACGGAACAGTTGGTGAGAAACAAAAACTTGAAGAAAAGTATAATCAATGGGCGGCTCAAAGTCCAAACGAGCAATCTTATTACTCCGTTTTGCCTGAAATTAAAGCTTATTACAATCAAGTTTCCGGAAGAAATGTAGAAAGAAATTACGCTTCTATTTTGCAAAGAAATGCACACTACATCTCTACAGCTTATCAATTAGGAAGTCTTTTCAAAACGTATGCTGACCAAGACGAAGCTGGAAAAGCTTCTATGAAACCTAAAGTTCTTGAGGCTATCGAAAAAGCTTATGATGGTTTTCACGATAATGTAGAAGGCGATATGCTAGTTCAATTGACTTCCCTTTACAAAACAAAAGTAGCTAAGGAATTTGCTTCTTCAACTATTTTGGAAGCTGATGTAGCAAACCTTTCTAACTTGGCTTATGCTTCAGTTTTCGCTAATAAAAAAGCTGCTTTGACTTTCGTAGAAAATCCTGACAGACTGAAAATCGATGCTGATAAATTGAGACAATTCGCCAACGGAATTGTTGAAGACCAAAAATTGGGTATCGAGAAATATTCTAAAGTTGACGAGAACTTTGCTAAAAACAGCAGATTATTCTTAGATGGACTTAGAAAAGCTCAGCCAGACAAAAAATTCTATCCTGATGCTAACTCTACGATGAGATTAACTTACGGAACTATAGAAACACTTCCTGTAAGAGAGGACAGAAACTACAAAGGAATCAAAGAAAACTATTATACCGATATCAATGGTATGGTTGCCAAATACAAAAAAGGCGACGAAGAATTTGACCTTCCTAAAAAAGTCCTAGACCTTGCTAAGAAAAAAGATTACGGTCAATATGCAGACAAAGATGGATTTATGCCAATCAATTTCTTGTCTAATAATGACATCACAGGTGGAAACTCTGGTTCTCCAATCATCGATGGACACGGAAATCTTATCGGTCTTGCTTTCGATGGAAACAGCGAAGCTTTGAGCGGCGATATCGTTTTCGAACCTAACTTACAGAGAACAATTAACGTTGACGTTCGTTATGTTCTTTGGATTATCGACAAATATGCTGGCGCAAAAAGAATCATCAGCGAATTGACTTTGGTAAAATAATTTATCATTAATATATTGAAAGCCACCAAGATTTGGTAGCTTTTTTGTTGCTCAAATTTCTGGAAATCGTTTTCCATATTTTTTTTGTAAATTAGAGAAATCATTTTCTATGAATTTAAAGTCACTATTTCACTGGTCCTATATTTTCCCGATTTTATCAGTTGTTTACTATTCACTCGGAATTACTGACAACAGTCCTTTACTTGCAATTTTAGGAGGTGCTTTATTAATATCATCTGTTTTAGGTGCAGTTCATCACGCCGAAGTTGTAGCTCATAAAGTAGGCGAACCTTTCGGAACTATTATTTTAGCGATTGCAATTACGGTTTTGGAAGTTGGATTGATTGTTTCATTAATGGTTGCAGGCGGAAAAGAAACCGACAAACTAGCCAGAGACACAGTTTTCGCAGCAGTAATGTTGATTTTAAATGGAATTCTCGGCGCTTGTCTTCTTCTCGGCGGAATCAAATTCAAAGAACAGTTTTTTGCCCGAACTTCTGGAAATATGGCTTTGATAAGTCTCGTTGCGATTGTTGTAATGACATTAATTTTGCCTAATTATACCACAACCGAACTTTCCGCAACCTTTAGCAAGGCTCAATTAATATTCTTCTCAATTGCTTCTTTAATCATCTACAGCACATTTTTGATGGTTCAAACGGTGAGACACAGAAATTATTTCCTTCCCGAAAATGATGATGAACAACACGCCGAACCACCAACGAACTTCGAAAGTACAATGAGTTTGATATTTCTAATCATTTGTTTGGGTGTCGTAGTTTTTCTTGCAAAAGCACTGTCTCCACAGATAGAAAATATGGTTCATAGTTTTGGTGCACCACAAGCTTTAGTTGGTGTCATAATTGCCGCAGTTGTATTGTTACCTGAAGGAATGGCCGCTTTGAAAGCCGCTAGAAGAAACCAATTCCAAACCAGCTTGAATTTAGCGCTTGGTTCTGCAATTGCAAGTATTGGATTGACGATTCCTTGTGTTGCTGTGGTTTCGATTATTTACGAGATGCCTTTGTTATTAGGTCTTGATATCAAATCAATGGTTTTGCTAGCATTGTCACTTTATACTGTGATGCTTTCTTTGAATCGAGGAAAAACCAACATTCTTTACGGCGTTGTTCTTTTGGTCAATCTTTTCGCTTATATTTTTACTGTGATTGTTCCTTAAAATTTTATCTTTAAATTCTCTATAGGAATTGATAAAAACTGGATAGACACATAGAAGAAATATATACAACTAAGCTTTAAAAAGGTAAAATAGAATTCATTCAAATCTATTTCATCTTAAATCAAAAACTTGTGTGTCTATGTGTTTAATAATTTAAAACAAACTGTTAATTAATGAAAACCTTCGAAACCGAAAGATTAATAATGAAACTCGCAGACTTAGACGATGCGGATTTCTTCCTTGAACTTTACAATACGCCATCCTTCATCCAATACATCGGCGACCGAAATCTTCGCACCAAAGAAGATGCAGAAAACTATATCTTGAACAGATTCCTTCCGCAGTTTCAGAAATTGGGATTCGGAAATTATGTTGTGATACTAAAAGAAGACAACACAAAAATCGGTGCTGTCGGGATTTTTGAAAGAGAAGGCTTGGATGTTCTTGATATTGGATTTTCTTTTCTCGAGAAATACGAAGGAAAAGGCTATGCCTACGAATCAGCAAATAGACTGAAAGAAGTTGCAGCAATAGATTTCGGAGTCAAAAAATTATCTGCGATTACTACAAAAGATAATTTCTCGTCTCAAAAATTAATCGAAAAACTAGGCTTGAAATTCCAAAAAATAATAACAATCCCGAATGATGACGCAGAATTGATGTATTATGAAAATTAATTTTCCAAAATCTGCGAAGCGTGGTCTTTGGTTTTTACTTTTTCAATTACTTGAATGCAAATTCCGTTTTCGTCAAAAACAAAAGTTGCTCTCACAATTCCCATAAATTCTCTTCCCATAAACTTCTTCCACTGCCAAACCCCGAATTTGTCTATAACATCGTGATTCTCATCCGCAATCACATCAAATGGCAATTCATTTTTATCACTGAAATTCTTCTGGCGTTTCACAGAATCCGCACTCACTCCAAGTAATTGAAAACCTTTCTTTTTCAAAACGGAATAATTGTCTCTCAAGTTACAAGCTTCCGCCGTACAACCGGGCGTGCTCGCTTTCGGATAAAAGAAAACAACGAGTTTTTTGCCTTTCAGTTTTTGAGAATCGATTTGTTCTCCGTTTTGATTTGTTCCGATAAATTCCGGTAAAGAATCGCCAACCTTCAACATAATTTCTATTTTTGTACGACAAAGTTAGCATCAAAATGACGAAAAAGCAAAGAGCCCAAATTGTTCAGGAAGAATTAGAAAAATTATATCCCGAAGTTCCGATTCCTTTGGAACACAAAGACGCTTATACTCTGATGGTTGCAGTGGCACTTTCCGCACAAACAACGGACAAAAAAGTGAATCAAATCACACCAAAGCTTTTTGCAGTTGCTGACACACCTGAAAAAATGGCAAAATTGAGCTTTGAAGAAATCCGAGAATTGATTAAAGAAATTGGATTAACCAATTCTAAAGCGAAAAATCTTAAAAAAATGGCGGAAGTCCTCGTGGAAAAATACAATTCGGTTGTTCCTCAAACTTATGAAGAATTGGAAAGTTTGGCTGGCGTTGGTCACAAAACCGCTTCTGTTGTGATGAGTCAGGGATTTGGTTTTCCGGCTTTTCCGGTTGACACTCACATTCACAGATTGATGACACAATGGAAACTGACATCAGGGAAAAATGTTGTCGAAACCGAACGTGATGCGAAAAGTATTTGGAACGAAAGTGTCTGGAACAAATTACATCTTCAAATCATCTTTTACGGACGAGAATATTCTCCGGCGAGAGGAAATCAGGAGAAAGATTTTTTGACTAAAATGTTGTTTGAGAAATAATCAATCCAATAATCTTCTGTGATAATTGATTTGTCCCAAATGATAATTAAGATGAGAAAGTAAATGGATTAGAAAATATCCGGTTGTCATTTTGTAAGCTAAAGCTTCTGTTTGATAATCTTTTTCTAAATCTCCTTGCGATAATTTATCCAATGCAGAATCAATCATTTTTATTGTAGATTCAACTTTTTCAATCAATTCTGTTCTGGGAATATTTTTCAAAGAGAATTCGAGTTCACGATTTCTGATATATCAGTTTTTCCCAACTCTACACCAATGTAAGTATTGAGATTTTCTACCAAATGAAGACAAAGATTACCTGCAGAATTCGAAATATTTTTATCGATTTTCTAGATTGAATCTTCACTTTTATATGACTCAATTTTCAAATTTTAATTTATTCAAATCTCTATTGTAAAGCGATTTTAGACTTTCTATTATCATAATTTTAATCTTTATTTTTCATCATTCTCCTCATATGAACATATTTGGATTGACGAATTTGGTGCGGATATTTTCGACCTTTCGGAATGTTGTTGAAAATCAAGGCTACAATTAATAAAATCAATGCGCCACTTAAAACAGGCGACAAAGCATACCAATATCCCAATTCCTGAATTTTATCTGAAGGAAGAACCGCAATTAAAGCGGTCGCTCCACCTGGCGGATGCATTGTCTTTGTGATTTGCATAATAACAATTGAAGAAGCGACTGCAACAGAGGCGTTCAGCCAAAGAATTTCTGGTAAAAATTTAAAAACCGTAACACCAACCAAAGCAGACAAAACGTGTCCGCCAATCAGATTGCGTGGTTGAGCCAAAGGACTATTAACAGCGCCATAAATCAAAACACTTGATGCGCCAAATGAACCAATTAGAAAAACATTTTCAATCTCCGAAAAATGTTGAGACTGTAAAAAAGCAATCAATCCGATTCCGAAAAAAGCACCAAGAAATGACCAAAAGTGGTCTTTGAAATCAATTAGCGTTTCCTGATAAAAGATATACTTGGTGTGTCTCAGTCTTCTTTTGATATGTTTTCTCATTATTTCACGCCTTTCGCCCAAAGATTCATTTTTCTTTCCAAAACCTCCAATGGAAGACAACCCTGACTCAAAACTTCATCATGAAAAGATGCTAAGTTGAACTTTTTACCTAGCTCATTTTGATATTTGTTTCTTAATTCTCGGATTTTCATCGCTCCGGTTTTGTAACTCAATGCTTGTCCAGGCAAAGCCATATATCGCTCCACTTCTGCCGTTGCTCCAGCTTCGTCATAAGCCACATTGCTCAAGAAATATTTAATCGCTTCTTCGCGAGACATCTGTCCTGTGTGAATTCCTGTATCGATAACCAAACGAACTGCGCGTAACATCTCATCACTCAAAGAACCCATTTTTTGATACGGGTCTGTATAAAGTCCAAACTCTGGTCCGAGCGATTCGCAATACAAAGCCCAGCCTTCGCCATAAGCACCAATCCAACCAAATCTCATAAACTTTGGCAAATTCAAATTCTCCTGCTGAAGAGAAATCTGATAATGATGACCGGGAATCGCTTCGTGAAGGAAAAGAGATTCCATACCAGAAGTCACATTGAATTTTTCTGGGTCAGGAATTGGCGTGTAAAAAATCCCGGGACGTTTTCCATCCGGACTTCCTTGGATATATTCTGCACTAGCACTGGCTTCACGATATTTTTCTGTTTGACGAATTTCAAAAGGCGTTTTTGGTGTTACATTGAACATCGTATTCAACTTCGGAGTGATTTTATCAAGAATTGATTGAAAAGCTCCCAGAACTTTCTGCGAAGTTTTGAAAGGCATTGCTTTTGGGTCGGTTTTTACATAATTTAGAAACTCTTCCAAAGAACCTTTGAAGCCAATTTGAACTTTCACCTTCTCCATCTCAGAACGTATTCTTTCGACTTCTACAAGTCCAGTTTTATGAATTTCATCTGGTGTTTTATCCGTTGTCGTCCAGCTTTTCACGTAATAAGCATAGATATTATTTCCATTTGGCAAAGCGCCGTAACCATCAGTCGCTCTGGATTTTGGAAGATATTCTTTCTCAAGAAAATCAGCCATTTTGAGATAAGCCGGAATCAATTTGTTTTTGATGGCGTCCTGATAAAGCTTAGCATATTTGTTAGTTGTTACCGGTTTGAAATCTTTTGGAAGATTCTTGATTGGCCCGTAGAAAATATTTTTTTCGATTTCGAAAGTTGTGATTTCTTCGGCCTTCATTTGAGGAATCATTTTTATGACTAATGATTTTGGAAGAACCACATTATTTTTAATTCCTAATCGGAAGTTTTCAATTGCAGAATCCATCCAGATTGGAAATTCATCAATTCTTTTCAACCAATTATCATAATCTTTTTCGGTTTTAAAAGGCTGAATTCCACTTCCGCTTCCCAACATTGGGAAAGTCAATGGTAAACCATCAAACTGCGTGAAAGGAATATATTCCGGATGATAAGCATAACGTTCTTGTTTGTCAATCAACGTATATTCCAAAACATCAAAAATCACTTTGTGAGAATCATCAAGACTATTGTAATCTACAGATTTCAATTGATTCTGAACAGAATTATAGAATGCAATTTCTTTTTTAATAAAATCAGAACTTAGATTATTTGGTAAAAGATCATTGTACCTTTCGTCTCCTTGTGAAGTAGCTTCTAGAGGATAAAACTTAAGATATTCTTCGTAATAATTAGATGCAATAGAATCCAAATCCGAAGATGTAGAACCTACGGAAGTCTTCATCATCGGAGAATCTCCTTTTTTGCAGGCAGTAACAGTAATAATTAATCCAAAAACCAATAATATTTTGTACAAAGAAGTCATCTTAATCAATTTTATAGTGTAAAGATAATATTTTCAAGATTACCAAAACAGCCCTGATTTTTAAGGGGTTCAGAACTTAAGGTTAACACAACATCAAGAATCATATCAATCTTTATGATTATTATCAAAAATAATCGACAAAAATTTTTCACATTCATCCAATTTTTTATCTTTGTTAGACACAATTAAAAAAATTATTTCATAATCTATTATCCTTATAATGAAAGGAATATTGAAGATATACCACCCAGAGGAGACTCTGAAGTATTTTATTGACAGCACCTATTGCAAATCTGTCTACAGCAACAAGCAGAATTTTTTGGAAGTTGAAGTTATTACAAATGACTCTTTGGACCACGTTGAGGACGACTCTCTGCAATACAATTTCCCTCAGATTTCCCTTAATATTTTTGATTTCCCAATCACCACTTCGGAATTGGAAGGACAGACTTTCTCTATAGAAGACACGGATGATGAGTCTTATACAGAAGTTGACCTTTTTGATGATGAAGAAGCATTCTTATTGGAGAACGAATTGGAATTTGGCAAAAACGAGAATGATGATCTTCAGCTTTTATGGACAGGGAAAATCACAGATTTTTACACAGGTTCTGAAAATCCTATTGAATTCAAATTAAAATGCAACTTCCGTCCGGACGAGATAGAAGTTGACGACTAATCTTTTCAGAAAATAATATTTATATTTACGATTCGTTATAGATAATAAGTTATAACGCAAATAAGTTATTCCCTATGTATCAGGATTTAGATGATATTATTTTCGAAGACAAACACAAAGCTTACGGTGCCTATGAGCACAGAAAGCATTATGATTTTACATTAACCAAGGCTTTGGTTATAGGAATTTTCATTTTTTCCATTTTATTCTGTCTTCCAGCTACTTTTATTAAATCAAAAAAAATAACGGCTGTTAATAGCGAAAATATCATTCCTGTTGAACTGACAGAAATGCGCATCAACTATGGTGACAATAGAAACGGAAAAGGTTTGGAAGAACCCAAGGAAGAAGAAGGAAGTCCAGCACCAATAGTTGAGAAAAAGGAAGAAAAAGAAATCGTAACCGAAGTTGCAAAAGTCTCCAAAGAAAAGTCAGAAAAAGACATTCCGGAAAATGTAGTTCCCACTCCTACCAGAACAAAAAATCCGCCCGTTGCAAGCAAAAAATCGAATGAGAAAACAAACTCTCCGGCTGTTGCAAATTCCACAAAAAACACAAATGGGAAAAGCAATGCAAAAGGTGATATCAAAAAAGAAAATGCAACCGGAGACGGAAAAGGAAACGCAGCAATTGGAAATCTACTGAAAGGAAGAGGAACAAAACCCGGCTCACAAGGAAACGGAACAGGACCTGGAAATTACGGAGATCCACTTGGCGGAGATGGCGATGGAACAAGTCTTATTGGTGTTGATAGAAAATTAATTGGGTTCATCCCTGGAACGATGGGAAGAGGTGGAGCACAACCAAACCACGATTGCCAAGCCAGCGGAAGCATCACCATTTCTTACACCGTTGATAAATCTGGAAAAGTAACTTCTGCAAGGAGATTAAGTGGCGTTTCTGACCCTTGTGTATCAAGCACAGCAATCAATTGGGTGAAGCAATATGTGAAAGCAGAAGCATCCAGCACTGCATCCAAAGGAACTTATAAAATTGTTTTTTAGCATTCCTATTAATAATCATATTTCGTAAAGTTTTCTTTAATCCACTTCGATTAATTCTCTGGTAATTCATAAATTTGAAACTGTAACAAACAATTATAAACTATGGCAAAACAATCGTCAATATCAATTTGGGAATTTCTTTTTGGAGGAGGTCTGCTAAGTGTTTCCCTTATCATTATCCTCATATTTTTAGGAATTGCAGCCCTAGTTTTTTTTGGACAGAAATTATATGCGCTTAATAGAGAAAATCAGGTTGACCCTTATTTATTAAAAAACGTGAATGACCTTCTGAACGACGGAAGAATCCAATCTGCCGTTGATTTTTGCAGAAGAGATAATTCTCCAGAATCCAGAAGTGTTGAAAAAGGACTTAACAGATTAGGTCGCCCGATAAGCGAAATTGCCAACGCAATGGAAACTCAAGCTCAGATAGAACTTAACAAAGCAGAAAAAAACATCAATTTTCTAGCAACACTTTCTGGTGCTGCGCCGATGTTAGGACTTCTTGGCGGTATTCTTATTCTAGCATCCACATTCGGAACAATATCTAAATCCGAAACTGTAGTTGCTCAAAATCTTTTAGCTGTTGATTTTTACAAAGCGCTTGCTCCTTCTGCAATTGGGCTTTTGGTAGGATTTCTATCATATGTTTTTCATAATATCTTGGTTTCAAAGGTTGATTATCTCTTGATGAAAATCCAGTATCATACGAACGAATTTTTGGATATCATCAACAAACCTGCATAAGGAATGGAATTCAGTAGAAAAACAAAAAAATTATCCGGACTTCCGATTGCATTTTATGTGGTTGCGTTGTTATTTTTTGTGCTTTTATTTTCCTTTAATTCTCTTTACTACAAAGCTTCTGAACAACCAAAATCAGTCAAAACTGAAGTTGAAAAACCCATTATTGAAGAACAAAAACAAGATTCTGTTGTAAAACCGGAAATCTATGTCCCGGATGTTGAAGTTCTGCCTCCTGACACTGTTTCTATTGCTAAAGCCCCTCCAAAAGAGGAAAAGAAAGAACCTATTAAAGAAGACAAAAAAGCAACAGAAAAATCGGTGAAAGACGATAAAAAACTTGCTAAAAAAGAAGAAACGAAGGATTCAAAAACAACGGATTCCAAAGAAGACAAAATCACCAAAATAGGGAAAGATAGAATTCTTACCGCTTTCATTCCCGGAACGATGGGAAAAGCAGGAAAATTACCTTCTCACAATTGCAAAACCAAAGGTCAGCTTGTGATGTTCATTACAGTCGACAAAGCTGGAAATGTAACCAATGCCGGACGAAGCAGCGGAATAAAAGACGCTTGTAATATTACCGCAGCGGTGATTTGGACAAAGCAATATGTGAAAGCTAAAAAGTCTCAGAATATTTCGCAGGGAACTTATACTATTAATTTCTAATTTTTAGAATTTCCATTTCAATTAATTGATTTTAAATTTTCTTCATTTATACATTTTGGATTCATCTTATTTTTAAATTTGTATTTCATTTTGAAATATGACTTCACAAGAATATCAGGAAGCCGTTGACTGGCTTTTTGTTCAAGCTCCAAATTACCAAATCGACGGACAAAAGGCTTACAAACCCGGACTCGATAATATTAGAAAACTTTGTGATTTTTTCGGAAATCCACAAGATAAAATCAAAACAATTCATATCGGAGGGACTAATGGAAAAGGTTCTACAAGTAATATGCTGGCTTCGGTTCTTCAGGAATCCGGGTTTAAAATCGGACTTTATAATTCTCCGCATTTGATTGATTTTACTGAAAGAATCAAAGTCAATGGAAAAAATTGTGATAAGGAATTTGTTTACAATTTCATTCAAAAACTGAAGCAATTACCGGAAGATATTCGACCTTCTTTCTTCGAATTCACAACGATAATGGCTTTCGAATATTTTCATCAGCAACAAGTTGATTTTGCCATTATCGAAGTTGGTTTAGGCGGAAGATTGGATTCAACTAATATCATCAAACCTTTGGTTTCTGCGATTACAAACGTTCAGCTTGACCATCAAAACATTCTAGGTGATACAATCGAAGAAATTGCCTTTGAAAAGGCTGGAATCATTAAGAAAAACACCACAATCATTTCTGGCGATGAGAATTCTTTAGTAAAGAAAATCATCATTAATAAAGCTAAAGAAAACGATTCTCATTTTGTAGATGCAACAAAAATCGAAGCAGCTTTAGAATCAGATTTAAAAGGTAATTATCAGAAAAAGAATATCAGAGTTGTTTTAGCTTTAATTGAAGAATTAAGAAAGCAAGGAATTAATATTAATGATGAAAATCTAAAATCCGGACTTCTGAATGTTCATCAGAATACCAACTTCATCGGTCGTTGGTTTGAATTTTCAAAAGAACCTTTGACGATTTGTGATACAGGTCATAATCAAGCTGGTTTGGCAGAAGTTTTCAATCAATTGAAAGGTTTTTCTGAACATAAACATATTGTTTTAGGCTTTGTTAATGATAAAAAAATCGATGATGTGATTTCAATGTTGTCTTCGGAAGCCGAGTTTTATTTTGTAAAACCAAGCGTTTCCAGAGGAAGACATCCCGAAGATTATGAATATTTGCTAAAAAAGTCAGAATTAAATTATAAAATTTTCGACACCGTCCAAGATGGCTATCTATCTGCAAGACAGAACTGTAAAAAACAAGAAATGATTTTTATAGGCGGAAGTAACTTTGTAGTTGGAGATTTTTTAGAAAAAAATTTGCAAACAAAGGAATAAGTTGTATATTTGCACCACTCAAAACGGTAACACGTTAAGGGCTCTTAGCTCAGTTGGTTCAGAGCATCTGGTTTACACCCAGAGGGTCGGGGGTTCGAATCCCTCAGGGCCCACAAAAAGGATACTGAAGCCTTTATAAAAATTTCAGGGCTCTTAGCTCAGTTGGTTCAGAGCATCTGGTTTACACCCAGAGGGTCGGGGGTTCGAATCCCTCAGGGCCCACAAAATCTCTCAGTTTTCTGAGAGATTTTTTTTGTTTCCATAGTGTATAACTACATCTCCCGGATCAGTACCAAAACTTGGGATCAGTACCAAAACTTGTGTTTAAGCAAAAATGTTTTGTAGTCTGAATAGAAAAAACGCCCGATCCCTAACTCCTCTGAAGTTGCTTCTAAATTTTT
>NZ_QNUG01000021.1 GCF_003385395.1 Epilithonimonas hispanica
AGATAATTTTGGTTTAATTGGTTTGAAATAAAAATTTTCTTTGATGGTTAATTTTCTTAATTCCTTTAAAATAAAATCGTAAATTGCATCTAGGTTATTCATAACGTATTAGATTGATAGTCAATACAATATACGAAATTTTCGTATTATGAGTAACCTTTTTTATAATGCACTACGGGTTAAGAAGATATAATAGAATATATTTTATTTGAAAACCAAAATTGATATTATGTCTCATGATTTTAAGGATGCATATAGATGGAATATGTATGTTGAAATTAAACAGAAATACTAGTTTCTTGCTTATATTTAATTCAATTATTATGATATCTAAGTATTTTTAAATAACTAAAAGTTCTTAGCTATATTGGTAATGATGTATAATTAATCCGGAAAATCAAGATCTTCCGGATTGTTATTTTAAAGTGAAAATTGAAACTTATTATTTAGGACTATTTATTTCAAAGTAAATTTTACTTTTGTTTTGATGTTATCGGAAGCGTTTCCAATCAAAGCTTCGAAATCTCCAGGCTCAGCAACCCAAGCGTGTTTGTCTGCGTCAAAAAAGCTTAGAGCAGCTTTGTCAACTGTGATGCTGACTTCTTTTTCTTCACCAGGGTTTAAGAATACTTTTTCAAAACCTTTCAGTTCTTTGGTAGGACGTGGAAGAGAAGACTTCAAATCGGAGATATAAAGTTGAGCGACTTCAGCACCTGCTTTTTTTCCTGTGTTTTTTATAGTGAAAGTAAATGTGATTTTATCATCTTGCGATATGCTCGTTTTATCTGCTTTAGCTTTACCAAACTCAAAAGTCGTATAACTTAAACCGTGTCCGAAACTGAAAAGCGGTTTGATATGTTTTGTGTCGTGCCAACGGTAACCTACGAAGATACCTTCATTATAAGTGATGTTGATAGGATTTTTTTGATCTTTCCCTTTTCCGGCTGCTAATTCCTCTTTGTTTCCAGGATATTCTCCTAATTGATGGGCAGAATTATCTTCCAATTTTACAGGGAAAGTGAAAGGTAATTTACCAGAAGGGTTGGCATCACCTGCTAAAACTGATGCTAAAGAATTACCAGCTTCCGAACCTAGATACCAAGATTCTACAATAGCAGGAACATCCTTAATCCAAGGCATGGCAACAGCATTTCCTGAAACCAGTACAACAGCTAGATTTTTATTAGCTTTTGCCAAGGCTGAGATTACGTTATCTTGGTTGTACGGCAATCCATAACTTTTTCTGTCAATCCCTTCTGCATCTTGGTAATCGGCTTTATTGAGTCCTCCAACAAAGATGACGAAGTCAGATTTTTTAGCTAATTCTACAGCTTCATTTAGGATAGCATCTGCCGAACGGTCATCTTTTAAGTCCTGACCAGATTTCACACCGTTGTATTCGCCGCCTGGATCACCTACATAGCCTCTGGCATATTTCACTTCAGCTTGCTTTCCGAAACGAGATTTGATACCGTCGAGAGGTAGCGTTTCATATTTTACTTTTAAGGAAGAAGAACCACCGCCGACAGTCATCATTTTGATGGCATTTTCACCGATAACAGCAATAGTTTTAACTTTATTAAGGTTGATCGGTAAAATGTTGTTTTGATTTTTAAGAAGTACAATGCCTTCTTCGCCTACTTGTTTAGCAACTGCTTTATGATCTTCAGAGGCTACATTCCCGAAAGGCTTGTTCTTGTTCATGGTGGTTTTGTAAGCCAGATTCAGGATGCGCGTTACTTTGTCATCCAATTCTTTTGTGCCTACTTTTCCGGATTTAATTAAATCCAAATAAGGCTTAGCCAGATAGTAATTATCATAAGCGTTACTAGTACCGGCAGATAAGCCATTGGTCCAGCTTCCGAACTCCATGTCTAGTCCGTTGTGGATGGCTTGTTCGGTATTGTTGACTGCGCCCCAATCCGAGACTACAACACCTTTGTAACCCCATTCGCCTTTCAGAATATCATTTAATAGATATTGGTTTTGGCTGGCGTATTGACCTTTGTACATATCGTATGCACCCATTATGGTCCAAGAGTCACCTTCTGTAACTGCCGCTTTGAATGGTGGAAGATAGAGCTCGTATAAGGCTCTGTCATCTACTTTCACATTACTGGTGTGGCGGAATGTTTCCTGGTTGTTCAGTGCATAATGTTTTACAGATGTTGCAACACCATTAGACTGCACCCCTTGTATGTAAGGAACTACCATTTTGGAAGTCAGGAAAGGATCTTCACCCATGTATTCAAAATTCCTACCGTTGAGTGGGGTTCTGTAGATGTTGACACCAGGCCCTAAAAGGATATCTTTTTTACGGTAACGCGCTTCTTCTCCCAAAGCTTTTCCGTAGTTCCAGGACATTTTTTTGTTCCAAGTAGCAGATAATGCTGTTAAAGCCGGGTAGGCGATGATAGAGTCATTGGTCCAGCCGGCTTGATCCCATTCGTCCCATTTTACTTCTGCACGTACACCGTGAGGGCCATCTGTAGTCCAGAATTCTGGGATTCCTAATCTTGGAACACCTGCGGAACTGAATTTGGATTGGGCGTGGAGCATTGCCACTTTTTCCTCCAGAGTCATACGGGAGAGGGCATCTTTCACTCTTTCTGCTACAGGTTTGGTATCATCCAGATAGATAGGTGTAGATTTGGTTTGAGCTGTAGAAGCGGTATATGAGAGCGTTAGAATACTAAGAAAAACGATTTTCTTTAACATAAAATTTATTTAGTGGTTCTTCACAAATATAATAAAAACTTCATTATCTCATAATGAGAAAATACAAGTTATTGATTCATATCCTATTAATATAGCTTGAAGCTATGAAAATGAATGGCTTAGCCGAGTTTAATATTAATGGTAGTCTGTTTTTTTAATGATTATGGTATTTTGTTTTTCATTAAATTTGAGAATCAACCACTATAAAAACTATTAATGTTCTATCGATTTCGATTTCTCATTGCCGGCTTACTAATTTTGGTTTTTGCCTCTTGTTTTGGTCTCCTATATGTTTCTTTATCAGACAAAGCTCAGCCTATTACTTACAATACGCCTAAGAATGACCTTAATGGTGTTTATTGCATTTATGAAGGGAAAGTTTATGCCATGATACCGAGTAATGGTTATTATGAAGTGATGGGTGCGGATGCTAAGACCTTTAAGACTTTTACTGATCATTTTCAGGATGCCCATATTGGTTGGGATGCTAATCATGTTTATGCTGGGAATATCATTCTTGAAGGGCTAGATCCCAATAAAATAAAAGCGTTGTCTAATAACTACTATACAGATGGCACTATTACTTATTTCTGTGCCAGACACTCAGAGCGTAATCAGGAACTAGGCACTCTGACAGAGGTAATGCAATTGGTAGGGCATAGTATAGGTATTGCCGAGAAACCCCAGACCTATTGGTACCCATTCATAGAACTTCCCAAGAATCAACTTTATACATCTAAAAGAGGATTTGATATTGTGGGTCATACTCAACATGCTTTTTTCAGGGGATTGGTCATGCCAAAAGCAGATCCTAAGTCTATCCGCCCGCTTAGCATCCGTTATATGGATAGAGATATGCGAGAGAGTACTAGTTACTTTACTGATGGTAAGCACGTGTATTACCAAAACCTGTTGCTGCCTGTTGCTTATAATGCCAGTTTGTTTCAGGTGGGGATAGAAGGTGATGTACCATCCAGAACTGCTTATCTCATCGATGATCTGCACGGAATGGTTTATGCTGATGGACATGGTTTTGACGAGTCTGCTGCGCCTTACAAAATGCTGAGTGCTAATCTGAAACATGCCAGTCAAGCATTGTTCAGCAGTAGAAAAGGTATCTATTTCTATGACCCTGAATCTGAAAAGGTGAAACGTGCTGGCGATAATCCGTTTGTGGATAACCAGTTTAAGCTATTAGCACCGGATGTTTTTGTGAGTGGTGATAAGTTATTTCCTAAAGGCTTCAGAACATTGGGGCAGAAAAACAGGGTTGGGTAGCCGATCTACCCATCTGATGGTGTTGGAAGATGTTTCTGCAATCGGTTTGAAAAAGTTGGATAACGGTGGAAATCCTTACACTAATCTCTGGCAGACAGCGAATCGCTATTTTTATTTTGATCGCTTTGGTAGTTCCAATCTGATGTCGTCTGGAGTGTATGAAATCAAGGATTGGGCTACAGCCAGAGAGATGCTGATGAGCACCGAATTTTATCATGATGATATCCAGAAGCTGAGTCGCTCGGGAGCATTGATAGTGCCAGAAAGTGATAGTGTTGTAGCTTCTAGTGTTTCTTATGATAGCGATTGGTATCTGCCTTATCTGTTGATTTTGGGCGGTGCAGGAGTTGCTTTTTTGGTAAGTTACTTATTACGTAACAAAAAAATAGCTCCATTTCTTATAGAAGACGGTTATTTGATTTTCAATAGTCTTAACTTTAAAAAATATAGGATTAAGGATATTGAGAAAGTGATGTTTTCTGTTGTTAAATCCAATTACCGAACGACCAGTGGTTATGTAGGTAAAATGCAAATTGTGCTAAAAAATGGTACAAAGAGTATGCGTCTTCGTTTCTCTACCAGATTGACTTTGCAGTCAGAGTCTGAATCTACGGTTACAGCTTATATAGAGGAATTGCAAGATCAGTTGGAGAAAGAAGGGGTGAAGACGGCGTTGGTGAGGTAGATGTATGTTGTTTGATGTATGGCGGTGGTTTGGATTGTGAATTAGATATTATCTGTTGTATTTGTTTGATGAAATGGTAATGATTTTGGTTGATTTTAATATTGTTTTGAATTTAATGATTTATTTTGATATCTTTATTAAAAAATAATACCTAATGAAAACAGATCTGTTTTTTGAGATTCTAAATATATCTTATCATCCATTATTCTGTTGAGTTATGTCAATGTTTTTTACTTTTTGTATAATCAATCCAACTGAATTATGATACATGAACACAATGGGATTGCGATCTCACTTTATTCTCTTAAGGCTCTGCGAATGGAACTTTCTGGTGAAGGTGGTTTTTTGATTTTTGAGTTTGATAATGCACTGGTTCGTTTAGAAAATGATGAGACGGGGAAATGGGTGGAGCGGTCTTATCGTAATGAGCCCTTGAGCCAGTTTTATGATGATGTTCTGGACTTGCAAGAGAGTTTTGATGCCTGGATTGGAGTATGGAATAATTTTGTGACGCAGGTAAGCACCTCTGAATAGTGCAGTGACTGGAAGTTTGTGATCTAGGTTTTTGAGAATGGTTTACAGGCTTTAACGCTTATGAAGTGCTTGTTTGCATAAGGTAGTATTGTTATTAATCTTTATAATCCTTTATTTAATTATGATTTATCAACATGGTGGTATTGCGCTCAATCTTTTCAGACTGAAAGCAATTAAGAAGCAAGTAACAGGGAGAGACGGTTATCTTATTTTTGAGTTTCATAATATGGTACGTGTTTCGGAAACGAGTCATAACAGCAATGTTTGGGAGGAGAATTCTTATGAAAATGCGCCAGTTAGCCAATATTATGATAATCTTGCGGATCTGGAGTTGTATTATGAGGAATGGGTTAACACGTGGAGCTTGTGGACAGAATTTGTGGTGAATCTTGAAATGCCTATCGATTTTGAACCTAATAGCTTGTGAAATCCTATTTTTATATGGTGCTGAGTAGGACATATTATGGAGATACTTAGTGATTAAAATTGGTAATGCTATGGCTGTATTTGTGGCATAGCGATGTGATGACTGCCCTCTATTAACCATAAAAAACACCCTTATCTTGAGGGTGTTTCTTGTTTTTGAATGGGTTTTTCTAGAGCAGTGTTACAGATCCTACATAGACAGAATTGGATACCTGTGTAAGAAGATTGTCGCAAAAGGCAATGTAAACGTGTACTTCTTTTCCAGATGCATTGGGAGGAAGGGTGAGCGTGGTTTCTGTTTCGGATCTTTTGATCTGAGTCTGGAAGAAAATAGTATTGGCTTCCCCTTCTATGGCGCAAAGGATCTGTGCGAGGTCTGACTCTCTGTCTAAGTTGCCAGCAGAATTGTTGTACCACTCCAGTGAGAGTTGCTGAGCTACCGGAGATGCAATGGCTGTGGGGATGGGTTCTAAAAGATTGCCTTTTGCAAACTGAATCTCGTTGTAACTGATGTTGATCTGGTTTTGCAGATAATCTAGTTTGAAGGCTAAGAGGAGGTTTGCCATGGCTTGGTTGAATTGGGAAGTCATCCCGAAATGATGCCCAAAGAACTGCGATGCGAATGCTTTGTAGGCGCCCATAAATGTGTAGGTGTCTTTCATTCTTTTTTTGACCAGATCTTGTTTTAAAGAACTTTGTTTGCCACTCTTTTTTGGACGGATTTTGAGTACTTCGATACCGTTAACATTCGCTACTACAAGTCTGCCAGTGCGTCCTCTGGAACCACTAAGCAATGAGTCGTCTAATTTTGACATAATAAATAATTTTATTTGTTTGTGATGTAAAGGTATATCGCAGAAAGGAGGGTTTGGGAGGTGTTGCCGAAAAGTGCATTGATTTGCCGAATTTTGCTGCATTTTGCCGATTGTGTAGTATTTCTGTACCTATTCCGTACCTTTTCTATACCTTTTCTGTACCTATTCTGTACCTTTTCTGGGGAGTTTGTTCGGAGTTTGTGGGGAGTTTGGATACCTTTTGATGGGGCAGTTGGTTTTGTTTTAGGAAGGGTTCTCGATAGATTTTCTCCACTGCGTTGCGAAAACACTCGAACTGACGAGAGGTTTGTTTCATGTGCTTGTAAAGTTTTAGGAAGGGTTCTCGATAGATTTTCTCCACTGCGTTGCGAAAACACTCGAATTGACGAGAGGTTTGTTTCTTAAGTTTGTAAATTAGGTATTTATACGTAATTTTTATTGATGGATTCTGTTTAACTTGCTTTACTTTTAAACACTGCTATATGGAAATTAATTTTTTAAATTCTCAAGATTTTGTGAGAAAACTAATTGAGTACCTAGAAAACATGATGAATGATGCTGAAAATTTTTTAAAATTTTTGCTTGATGAAAGTCAGATTATGTTTTTGGATGATGTGTGTCAAATGCTGCGTGTCTCTGTAAGGAGCATGAGCAATTATCGAAAAAAGGGCCTAATCAATGGGATCCAGCTGAATGGTAATGTGATTTTTATCAAGCCACTGCTGATGTTGGATCTTCTGAAACAGTATTATGTTCAGAATTATGGACCTTACAAGGGATGAGTGTTTTGGTTGAATTTTTTGGAAAAGTCTTTCTGTGGAGAGGCTTTTTTTTAGTTATGTAATTTTTAGTTATTTAGTTATTTAGTTACTTAGTTATTTAGTTGTTTAGTTATTTAGTTGTTTGGTTTTTAGATTTTTATGGGGGAATTTGTATATTTGAATTACTGGGTATGTAGGTGTTAAGAAAAAAACTATTTTAAAATAGTTGTGAAAATCTAAGAACCTGTTTAAAAATTAATTAAAATCACATAGTCAGATAGAAAATTATAATTTTAAGTGCGGGAAAGTAAAAATAGAAGTATACTATTTTCTTCTTTATTTTCAGAAGAACTATGTGTCTATGTGGTTTTAAAGTTATGTATAATATCAATTTAAATAGGTTTTAGATGTATTGGTAATAGATTTTTGTTAAAGATTACAAACTTGTCGATAGATGTTTGGTTTAATTCGGACTATTGGAGGTGAGTTATGTGTACTAAAATGGATAAAGGTTTATATAAAATAATTAGTTATGATCGCATCTTATAAAGGATTAGCCGTTTCGTTGTCTTCTTTGAAGGCTATAAAAAGTGAAATATCTGGAGAGGGAGGTTTTCTGCTTTTTGAATTTAATAATGTTTTGATAGAATTGGATGATCCAGATAACCGGCAAGAAGATATAGATTTTTTGTCTTTCCGGAATGAACCAGTGACACAGTATTTTGATGATGTTTTGGATCTAAAGGAAAGTTTTTCTTGGTGGGTAAAGGCGTGGAATAGTTATGAATTGAAAGATGAGGATTCTAATGATACGTTTTATGATGGTTTGGGCAGTTGATTAGTTAGTATTTAATTTAAAAAAAATGTTATGATATACGAGCACGATGGATTGGCTTTGAATCTTTTTCAGATAAAAGCGATTAAAAAAGAGCGCAGAAAAAAGGGAGGTGTACTTGTTTTTGAATTTTACAATACGATTATGAATGTTGAAACAAGTCTAAACAGTGGTGTGTGGGAGAAGCAGTCTTTTCCGAATGCGAGTGTAAGCCAAAATTTTGATGATAGTGATAATCTTGAAATTGCGTATTATGAATGGGTAGGGCTATGGCAGGGTTTCTGTGATTGTGTACAACGAGGCCAGATCAATATCTGGCGGGAACAGCACGGTGTAGAGAACTTGTATGAGTGAGCCCTTATATAATTAAATGGATTAAGCGGAATTGTTTCCGATGCAAAAGGGATTGGTTTTGCTTTTTATTTTTTTGATGAAAATTGCTTTAAGAAAGGGAAATCGTAATCTTTGAATAGGGATTTTGGTTATATTTGAGAGTTAAACATAAAACAACTCATTATACAGTATAAAACTGTTGATCAAGAAAAGATATAATGGCAACGAAAACAGCTGCAAAAACTAAAAGTACCGAAGAAATCCTGTGGGATTCTGCCAATAAATTAAGAGGTTCTGTAGAGCCTTCCGAATACAAACACGTAGTGTTGAGTCTCATCTTCCTCAAGTTTGCGAATGACAAATTTCTGAGAAGAAGACAGGAACTCATCAACGAACACAAAGAAGCATTCTTAGATATTCCCGAATTTTATCAGGCGGAAAATGTGTTTTATCTTCCTGAAGAATCGCGCTGGACTTTCATTATGGAAAATGCCAAGCAGGAAAATATTACCCTAATTGTAGATTCTGCCCTGAAAACCATTGAGCGTACCAACAAATCTCTGGAAGGCGCGTTGCCCGATAATTATTTTTCCCGTCTTGGGCTGGATCAGTCTAAGTTCTCTGCTTTGTTGGATACCATTAACAATATTGATACCCTGAAAGACGAGGCACACGATATCGTAGGTCGCGTTTATGAATATTTCCTGAGCAAATTTGCCATTGCCGAAGGGAAAGGAAAAGGGGAATTCTACACGCCAAAATCCATTGTTAATCTGATTGCTGAAATGATAGAGCCGTACAAGGGGAAAATCTATGACCCTTCCTGTGGTTCGGGCGGGATGTTTGTACAGTCGCTGAAGTTTATTGAAAAACATAAAGGAAACAAAAAAGATATTTCTATCTACGGTCAGGAGCTTACCAATACCACCTACAAATTGGCTAAGATGAACCTCGCCATCCGTGGGATTTCTTCTAATCTGGGGAACAAAGCAGCAGATACTTTTGGCGACGACCAGCACAAAGATCTGAAAGCCGACTACATAATGGCGAACCCGCCTTTTAATTTAAAAGACTGGCGTGCCGACAGCGAACTGACTACCGACCCAAGATGGGCAGGTTATGAAGTACCCCCAAAATCCAATGCCAACTATGCGTGGATTCTGAATATGATTTCTAAACTCTCTCAGAATGGCGTTGCCGGATTTATTTTGGCAAATGGTGCTTTGAGTGGTGGTGGCGAAGAATATAAAATAAGGAAACAGATTATTGAAAATGATTTGGTTGAAGCCATTGTAATTTTACCGCAAAGTATGTTTTATTCTACCGATATTTCGGTAACACTTTGGATTCTGAACCGCAATAAAAATGAGCGAACTTTTGAAGTGAACGATGGTGTAAAAAATTACCGTGACCGAAAAGGCGAAGTGCTGTTTATGGATCTTCGACAGAAAGGTGAACCATTTGAAAAGAAATATATTCAGTTTGGTGAGGAAGAGATTACGGCTATTGCTACCGATTATCATAACTGGCAACAGAAAAACTGGAAAGTAACCTATCAGGATATACCAGAATATTCTTACAGTGCGACTCTGGAGGACATCCGCAAAAAAGATTATTCTTTAGTGCCGAGTAAATATATAGAATTCGTCAACCGTGATGAAAGTCTGGATTATGATGAGCAGATGCAAAGTTTACAGACCGATTTGAAAGATTTATTTGAGCAGGAAAGCCAATTGAAAGAAGAGGTTTCCAATGTTTTTAAAACTTTGGGTTATGAGTTATAGGAGATTGGGTGATATGGTCAAATTTATCAGTAACAAAAATACTGATGGAAATGCAACAGTATTATTTGGGATTAATATTGATAAATTCTTTATGCCTTCGGTGGCAAATATTATTGGTGTTGACCTAAAGAAATATAAAGTTGTAGGGAAATACCAATTTGCCTGTAACCGAATGCACGTTGGTCGTGATGAAAGATTGCCTATTTCGATGTCAACTTTTGATTATGATTTTATTGTTTCTCCCGCGTATGATGTTTTTGAAGTTATAACTTCTGACGTTTTGCCAGAATATCTGATGTTATGGTTTAGACGTAAAGAATTTGACAGACAATGTTGGTTCTACACCGATGCGGATGTAAGAGGAGGACTTCATTTAGAGGCTTTGAAGTCTATTGAAATAAAAGTTCCTTCCATAGAAGAACAGCGACAAATTGTAGCGCAATACCAAAGCATAGCCAACAAAATAAAAGTGAACGAGCAGATTTGCGAAAAACTGGAAGCGACTGCGCAGGCTTTGTATAAACATTGGTTTGTGGATTTTGAAAGCGTTAATGTCACTACTTTGCAAGATTACATAATTACAAATCCTACTTTAAGTTTAAAGAAAGGAGATATTGCAAATTACACAGAAATGAGTGATTTATCAGCAAATAAACTATCCATTACAAAACCTATTAAAAGAGAATACAATGGCGGATCAAGATTTCAAAATGATGATACCTTATTAGCTAGAATAACCCCTTGTTTAGAGAATGGAAAAACAGGATTTGTTAATTTTTTGAGTAATGATGAGATAGGATTTGGATCCACGGAATTCATTGTAATACGACCAAAGTCATTTGTTAGTCCCTTCTGGATATATTGTTTATGTAAAGATGCAGATTTTAGAGCATTTGCAATTAGTAGTATGATTGGTTCTTCCGGTAGACAAAGAGTTCACGAATCTTATCTACTGAAATATAAATATTCAATTATTAATGAAGATATGATGAATAAGTTTCATAAATCTTCTACTGTAATTTTCGAAGAAGTAAAATTATTAAATAATCAAAACCAAAAACTCACACAACTGCAAAGTTTGTTGTTGTCACGGTTGGCGGTTGGGGAGGAAGAAAAGAGAAAGATAACGGTATAAGGGCGAATTGCGATTCGCCCCGACGTAAACTGAAAAAAAATGCAACATTACAATCCCCAAAAACACCATCGCCGATCGATACGTTTGCAAGGTTATGATTATAGCCAGGAAGGATTGTATTTTATCACGATTTGTTGTCAGGACAGGGCATATTTGTTTGGGGAAATTGTAGATGGAGAAATGATATTGAACAGCTATGGAGAAATAGCACAAAAAGAATGGCTAAACACTAGTGAAATAAGAGATAATGTCGTTATGCACGAATTTGTCGTAATGCCTAACCATTTTCATTCCATCATAGAAATAAAATTTCAAAAAGGAAATAATGAGATTGGGAAATTTCAATCGCCATCGCAAACGGTGGGAGCTATTATCAGAGGATATAAAATCGCAGCGATTAAAAAAATAAAAGATAATATTTTAGATATGGGCGAAAAAATAAATGATAGTACGGGCGAAAAATCGATGGAAAGTAAGGGCGAATTGCAATTCGCCCCAACTGCCCCAACCGCCCCAACCGAGAAGATAAAAGAATTAGATTTTAAGATTTGGCAAAGGAATTATTATGAGCATATCATTAGAAACGAACAGGCTTACGAAAGAATATCTGACTACATTAGAGATAATCCGAAACGCTGGAAAGAGGATAAATTTTATGGAATAAGAAATAAAACTAGTGATAACCAAGATTAACAGACAAGTTAAAAATGAAATTAAAACAAAAAAATAATCGGCATTCAAAAAGATAAATTTTCGATGTAAACTTTTTTACACTGAGATATCGAAAATCACTTATTGTACGAATAAAGATTATGAATGTTTATACTATGAAGCACCCTAAACATAAAAAATATAGACTCGAGTCTATTTTAGATAATACAGCTTGGGTCTACGACCTTTCTACAAAAGTACAGCATCGATGCTTTGTTTTAGATCACAAAGTAGGTGATGAATTCTTTCTGTTTGAAAAAGAAACTAGTATTTTTAGTGGCCATATAACTTTTGAATACAGTATTCTTAATCTGTATGAGGTTGGTAAATCGTATCAATTTGACATTGTAAGGGAAACAGAAAAGGTAATTGTTGTTTCCAACTACAACAGAATGGAGTTCGGTATTCCACTATCTTTTAAAGAGTCAGAAAATCAGAAGAAAATCAGCTTAGAGATATATGATTTGGATCTAAATAATAATAGATTAAAGTTTGTAAACAAAAGAGATGTTTTGCCTTCGGAATCTGCTCGGCAAGAATTTGATTACTCTGTTTTTGAAGATAATCAAATATATACTTTACCAATTATAAAATCTTATTACAACAAAAATAATAATCTATTTGCAGTAACTGAGTTTTTAGAAAAACAATTTATTGTTAATATTCCTCCAACACTTTCTCAGGAAAATTTAGACGATAATATTTCTGTGCATCTTGGAACTTACAGTGACGGAAGTTCCACTTTGAAGGTGGTTCGGTCATACATTACGTCGAAGCTATATAAAGTTGGTGAAAAATATAGCTTCATAATCGAAAAACAATTTCACGACCCTGCAAACGGAATGACATATTGGTCTCTTAAAGACCAATATAAAATGTATAACAACTATCACCCGAGTAATGACATCTCATTTAGTAAAGAGATGAGTAAATTACAAGAAGGGGATACTATCGAATTGTATGTTTTCAGAATTACAGAAAGAGGTTATCTGGATTTGATAAATGCTATCACTGATTGGGATAGTATAAATTATCTAGTTGAAGATGTTTTTGACGCAATTGGTTACGCCGATGAGGAAGATAAGTACTTCTTTAACCTTCTCTCAGAATCTGAAAATGCAGATGATCCGCTGGACGAGAAAAAAAATCTGTCATTTATTGACCAATATAATGATGGAGAAAATTTGTGGGTATTTAGTTACTTGGCATTTTTAGATTTAGAAATTTTTAAAAAATTAGATGAGGGCGAATATGAAGTAGCAAAAATACTTATCGATATCTACATTAAGATTGAAAAATGGATTCTTGAAGGATCTGATTATTTGAAGAACTTTAGTATGCATAAGACTACGGAGATTATTCAAAAAGCAGAAAGTAAAATTGAGAAATTGGAAGCAATGCTTAATGCCATTGATCTTTATTTGGATGATAAAGATCAAGAATTTTTATCCGGTATTAAGGAGAGTTTGAATCGTACACCATATTTAAGTCAATCTAATAAGAATATTCTAAAGGAACTAGTTAAGATTTCTCAGTTTTTTAATGCAGATTCTAATGATGAGAATCTATACGATACTATTTTTTTGATGATCAAATACGGCTTTATTCAAGATGAAGATCGTTACACTTATATTCGATCGATTGAGTCAAAAATAAGCAGAGTTAGAGACAAAATTTTAGAAGCCCGTTCCGATAATTTTGTAGAAGATGAAAACAGTAATCTCAAGTTTCTAGTTTCTAATCAATATTTACTAGTCATTTTGAATGTACTTGACAAAAATTATTTTAAAGCAAGTATTTCTTCGATTAATCTTTTGCGTTTTCTTGCTATTTACCATAATAGTGTTGAACATTTGAATTTTGCGATTGAACTTGCGGTAAAACAGGGTTATTTGAATCCAAATATCCATAGACATCAAAGTGTTTACGAAATTTCATTAACTGCATTTATTGACTCAAGCATTATTCCTGAAATTAAAGAATCATACTGTACTGGTGCTGGTCGAATTTTTTATTCAGCTGTAGGTTTGGAATTTGTGCCAAGAAATCTCTACAGAAAAAATTTGATCCAGAAAAAATTTCCAATAGCAAAGCTTGATACTTGCAATTTATTTATTTCTTCAACTTTAGAAACAGATAGCATCCAAGTGGAGGATAATATCAGTGACCTTTTAAAAAATCTTATAGGTAAGATAACATACAGAAAACAAATAAAAGAGAAAACTGAAAAACCGTTTTCAAATCATTTGATAAATGAAATTTTCCAAGGAAGAATAAAATCATTTCACAATGAAAATCAAAGTATTTGTTTTTTAAAATGCGATATCGATGGTCTAAAGAAAGATATACTTTTACATATTAATTCTTTTCAGAAAGTAAAAGCATTAAATAAATTAGAAGATTTTTTTAAAATTAACGACATCATTAATTTTGAGATTGTAGGAATTGAAAATGAAAGAATTGTAATCTCACCAAAGTTTGCATTAAATAAATATGCTGATGAAATTTTATATACTTCGGTAGAAACCATAGGTAAAATAGTTAAGGTTTATGAAGATAAAACTTACGCAATTACTAAAGAAGGTTGGCCAGTCTTTTTGCCAAATTCCAATTTTGTATTAGATGATGTAATCGAAATGATCATTACAGATTATTCGCAGGAACATCAATCATTTTATGCTACTCAATACAGATTATCCAAAGAAGAATACTCAGGAAAAGCTGAAGATCATTATCGAAATTATCTTATTTCTTCAGGTGTTCTTGTAGAAAATGTAAAAGAAGAGAAAACCAGTGAGATCAATTGCGAATTTGAAGATAATGATAACTCTGATGACAATGAATTGGAATATCATTATGATTCTAATTTGAAAATGTTTTGTGATCTTATTTTGCATTGTTTAGAGCAACGGCTATTCTATATCAAAGATCCCAAAGAACTTGCAATTAATTATTTCTTTTTAATCATAATTTCTGGTATTGTCAAAAGTAATAAATCATTCTTTTATAATATTAAATTAAATGATTTAGCTGAAATCGTTAAATTAGAATACCAAGAGGATCTTGAGTTAAAACAAGAACCAATTAATAATTCTGCTCTTGCTATAAATACTTTGCAACTAGATCAAGAATCAGAGGTTTTTGCATTGATTAAGTTTATTAATACTGATGTATTGGAGTTACCGATTAATCTGCCACCTGATTCAAATTATTACATCCTTAAAAAACTCATAGAATCAAATAACTTATTTTTTTCACTAGATAAAACTGCACCAGTCCTTACATATTTAAGGAAAATTATAATAAGTGAACTATACAATGTGACTATCACGGGTGACAAAAACTCTATAAAGGAATTTGAATCAGTTTTGCTTGGTGAGAGTGCTACCGACGAAAATGAAAATGCTAACAAAAATGTTACAAATCTCGGGTCTGAATCTAAGAACAAAGAATTTAAAACTTCTATATTTTACTCTGCATCAGAAGAAGCACAGCAAAAAGTAATACTACGCACAATCGCAGGTTTCTTGAATTCGTATGATAATGGGGGATCGCTATTTATTGGAGTTGATGATTCTGGGGATATAAAAGGAATAAAAAACGATCTTAATTTTGATGTTAGAATCAAAACTCTTGATAATTATCAAAATCATATACAATCACTTGTTGTATCTGCATTTCCAAAAGAAATCAATGCTTTATTAGATTACAGATTCCATAAGTCAAATCTATTGGATTATCTGGAAATCGTAATTCCACAATTTGAAAAGCCCATTCCTTTCGAAAATGAATTCTATCAAAGGCAAGGTGTACAGACAAGAATTCTAAAGGGCGCTGATTTGATTGACTTTATGTATCGTAAAGCGAATGTTAATAGTCAAGGTGTACAAATGATTGGCGATTTAAAATTCAAGAATGAAAAGAATAAAACTGAAATAACAAATAAAAATAAGTCATATATTGAAGAGCTAAATTTTGAAATTCAAAATGAAGATTTTTATGCAGATCTTAAAAAAGAGGGTGATCGTTTTTCTAATCCCATACCCAAAACAAGTCACAATTTACTAGGGTATTTATATATATTTGAGGATAATACTTATATGATGTCAACAATTGACGTATCAGATTATTTATTTAAGGTTGAAATTACTGAAAAATATAAGTTTGCAGATTTGCTTCTATGTTATGATAATGCTTGCGTCAATAAAGTCGAAATTAGAAGTATTCTGAATAGACCTTTTAATAAGAGATATATGAACGCAATGAGCACATTCGGCAAACTAATGTCAGTGTTTCCTTGTATGCCTAATTCAGAGGTGGCAATTACAACGCAGAGATTTGATAAAACTTACATTAAGCTATTTGAGACGGAAAAAATATCTGAACATCGTATATTGGGACTGAAAGGGAACTGTATTGTTCAAGAGGATTTTGATCAGGTCTTGTCATACTACGCAAGTGAAAGACTTCCCCAAAATTTTGATGCATTTAGACGTGAATCAAAACAAGGATTGGGCTGTGACACTAATAAAGAATCAAAATTGTACAATATTTTTATAAATTATCTATCTTAAAAATTTCTAATGAAATACACCGAATCCCAATTAGAAAAATCATTTATCCATCTTTTGAAAGAGGAAGGCTACGAGTACACGAATGGCAAAGACGTAGTTCGGGCATTGCATCAGGAGGTTTTGATTCGGGAAGATCTGAGTAATTTTCTGCTGTCGCGTTATCCCGATTTGGAAGCGATAGAACTGGAAACTCTTATCAATGAATTGGCGTATCAACCTGCATCCAATCTGTATGACAGCAATAAATACATTGGGAAACTATTGGCAGACGGTCTGATTTTTAAGAGAAACAATCCTTCTAAAAAAGATTTGCACATCCGCTACATCGATATTGATGTAAACAGTCTTTTAACAACCAATCGGTTTAAGATTGTGAACCAGCTGGAGATTCAGGGAAAAGAACTACGGATTCCGGATTTGATTCTGTACATCAACGGTATTCCAGTGGTAGTTTTTGAGTTTAAAACAACGATAGAAGAAGAGATTACCATCTATGATGCGTACAAACAACTAAGCATCCGCTACCGAAGAGATATTCCGGAACTGATGAAATACAATGCGTTCTGCATCATCAGCGATGGCGTGAACAACAAAGCGGGTTCTCTGTTTGCGCCTTACGATTTTTTCTACGGTTGGCATAAAATAACAGGCGAAGAAAAGAAAGCACTGACGGGCATTCATACCGCCACATCCATCGTCCACGGAATGCTGAACAAGCAAAGGCTTTGTGATATTCTGCATCACTTTATCCTGTTCCCTGATACGTCTAAAAAAGAAGAAAAAATCTTGTGCCGTTATCCGCAGTATTATGCTTCCCGGAAACTCTCAAACACTTTTGTGTGTCGGCAATTCTCGGTGCAGTCGGCGTTTTGTAGCCTAAGAAAAAATCTTTGAACTGCGTCATTCCGGAGTTGGAAAACATTAAAGTAGGGTCATCTTTCAGCACAATCGGTGCAGAAGGAACGATAAGGTGGTCTTTGCTTTTAAAATAATCTAAAAATTTCTGACGAATCTCTTGTGATGTCATAATTATATATTGCTTTGCTTTTTACAAATTTTTGATAAGATGCAAATTTAAGATTTTCAATCGATTTTATGTCACAAAATGTCATAATTACTAAGTAAAATATTGCTTATTAGACAATAACATTTAGATGCTATTTAGATTATATCAAAAAGACATTTTATTTTTTTATGCGAAGCTTTTCCTGCTTTCACTACTCGCTTTTTTGAGAGTTTCAGCATCTGCATTGCCACCGCTAAAACTCTCAAAAAGAGCTCAAACAGGTCGTTCAATCGGGGCTATTGACAACGCTTTGTCATAAATAAAACCTAACGGGTTTCAAAAACCCGTTAGGTTTGTATCATGTAGTTTGTCATTCCGCAGGAATCTCAACATTATAAAATTCAACCGTTTAGATTCCTACGGAAAGACAAAAATACTGTTAATATCAGATTATATTCAAAAACTGTTCATCATAAAATTTTGATTGAACAATTAAAAAGGATTATTAAAAAACTTTGCACTTCTGCGTTTAACTTATTACCTTCGCTAGTATCTGAAAAGATACAATCAAAAAAATGACGAAAAACGAAGCTTTAAAAAACTGGATAGAACAGTATTCTGAATCTTTGCTGCGAAGAGCAATTTTTCTGCTTTCGGATACCGTTGAAGCAGAAGATATCGTTCAGGAAGTTTTTATTGCGGCTTTTTCTTCGTACGATTCTTTTGAAGGAAAAAGTAAGCCACAGACTTGGCTCAATACCATTCTCAACAATAAAGTCGCTGATTTTTACCGTAAAAAATACAAATCGGAACCGCAGATTAGACTCGACCATTTTTTTGATGAAACCGGCTCCTGGAAAAGCGATAACGTTTTGAATGATTGGAATGTTTCCAATTCAGAACCTGAACTTCTGGACAATCAGGATTTTAATAAAAGTTTGGAAGATTGCATTGAAGATTTACCTTCCCGATGGAAGATTCCGATGAAACTTTATTATCTCGAAGAAAAAAAAGCACCCGCAGTAAGTCAGGAATTGAATATTTCTACGACTAATCTTTGGAAGATTTTACAGCGCACGAGAATGCAGTTGAGAGAGTGTCTGGAAACCAATTGGTTTTCAAAATCGTAAATAATAGAAATGTTTAGAAAAATAATACATATTTTCTTTTTACCATGCAGTACGGCAACTTTACTGATGGAAAAACGCAATGCAAAGAATATTTCGCCAAAAGAAAACTGGCAGCTTTCGATGCATGTAATGATTTGCAAATGGTGCAAAGCATATGAAGAAAAGCTGAAAACTTTAGATTCTATCTTAAAAAATAAATGGTTTAAGGAAGAGAAAACCGATTTGAATGATACAGATATTCAGGAATTTAAAGACAAAATATTTAGAAAGTTAGATTTTTAAGAAAAAAAATTGTCAGGATTTTGTATTTGTTGCGACTATAGTTTTGAAAATAATAAATTTTAATTCAAAAATCTAAGAACAATGCAACAGACATCACAGCACAAAAGTTTATCAACGTATAAAATCGGTTATTACATTTCACTTTTTGGGGCAGCAATTATTTTACTTTGGATTGGGGCTTTCAAATTTACACCTACAGAAGCAGCAGCGATAAAACCTTTGGTAGAAAACCATTTTCTCACGTTTTTCGTATATGATATTATGAGCGCCCAAGCGGTTTCGAATATAATCGGAGTGATAGAAATTATCATTGCCTTGTTATTAATCTTTAGCGTGAAATTTGCATCTCTTAAAAAGTTTGCGGGCATCGGAATGGTGGTTACTTTTCTAGTGACATTAAGTTACCTCTTTACAACACCAAATGTCTGGCATATTGTAGACGGCGTTCCTGTTACAGATTTTTTTATTCTTAAAGATTTGATGCTTTTAGGATTTGGTTTAATGCTTTTAAATGGAAAAAATGAACACATATAATAAAACAAAAATGAAAAATATATTCACATTTCTCCGCTGCGCAAAGTCTCCCGACTTTGAGCAATGAAATATGACCAAAATTTCTTAATTTTATTTTTCGTTCCACAAGATAGCTTTTGGGAAAAATAAGAAAATATGAAAGAAGGCTATACCATAAAAGATCAGGAAAAACCACATTTTATTACATGTACCGTAGTAGATTGGATAGATGTTTTTACCAGAAAAGTGTATAGAGATATTGTAATTTCTTCTTTAGAATATTGCATCAAAGAAAAAGGGATGATACTGTTTGGCTACGTTATAATGAGCAACCATATTCATTTAATTGTTCAATCTAAACAGGGTAGACTATCAGACTTGCTAAGAGATTTTAAAAAATTTACTTCCACAAATATTCTTGAAGTAATAAAGACAGAACCAGAAAGCCGCAGAGAGTGGATGCTTGATTTATTTAAAAAAGCAACAGAAAGCCACACACGAAATAAAAATTATCAGTTTTGGCAATATGGAAACCATGCTGAAGAAATTTTCACTCTTCATTTTATGTGGGATAAATTAAATTATATCCATCTAAATCCGGTAAGAGCTGGTATTGTAGAAAAAGCTCATCATTTTATATATTCATCAGCAAGTAATTATGTAAACGGCAAAGGATTATTAGAAATTGAATTGGCTGATAATCCTATAATTGATGTAACAAAAAAGAACGAGTTTTGGAAATATAATAATTATGATGAATAATTGTATGCTCAAAGTCAGGAGACTTTGCGCAGCGGGGGCTGGTATTGTAGAAAAAGCTCATCATTTTATATATTCATCAGCAAGTAATTATGTAAACGGCAAAGGATTATTAGAAATTGAATTGGCTGATAATCCTATAATTGATGTAACAAAAAAGAACGAGTTTTGGAAATATAATAATTATGATGAATAATTGTATGCTCAAAGTCAGGAGACTTTGCGCAGCGGGGGCTGGTATTGTAGAAAAAGCTCATCATTTTATATATTCATCAGCAAGTAATTATGTAAACGGCAAAGGATTATTAGAAATTGAATTGGCTGATAATCCTATAATTGATGTAACAGAAAAGAACGAGTTTTGGAAATATAATAATTATGATGAATAATTGTATGCTCAAAGTCAGGAGACTTTGCGCAGCGGGAGACTTTGCGCAGCGGGGCGAGTTTTGGAAATATAATAATTATGATGAATAATTGTATGCTCAAAGTCAGGAGACTTTGCGCAGCGGGGGGGGGTATTACAAAATGTCCAATTTAGTTTGAAGACGTACAAAGCTCTCAATATGCTTCGCTACTTGAACTGGCGATAGATTACTTCGCTTTGCTCGCAATGACAAATTAATTCAAAAACTCAGAGGCAGGGATTCTGACACAATATTCACTGCCTAGAAATAAAGGATTGCCGTGTTTCTCGGACCAGAAGCCATCTAAAGTATTGGGATTGATGAATCTATAAACTGCCACGCCTTTGTAAACTTTGCCTTCATCGCCTTCATAATTGAAATTGATCACCAAGATATCATCTTTGAAGAAACCTGTTCCTTTCTGGATATGATCACCGATAATCCATTTTGCTACTATTCGGTTGTTTTCATCTAAGCTGAGAGTAAGTACACCGTGATAACTGATTCCGTTCCCATCCTGATTACCGCCTTCTACAGCGTAATTGCCCACCAAGTCTTGTGTTGTCATTGTTTCGTCTTAAGTGCAACAAATTTATAAAATCTTAACGAGTCTTTTTTTTATAGGCTAACCTGATTGATGCTAAGTTGTTCCATTAGTTTCTGAATATTCTCAATGTCCTTTAAAACCTTTTGATAAGAAGCTTTCGCGTAATCTGCAAAATTGGCTTTGGAAGATGATTGTTGGTCTTCTGTGTCGAATGCGTTATTGATTTGTGGACGCTCTACAATATCGTCTTTGTAATTCTCTAAGCATTCTTTGATAGCGCGTTTTTTCTTTTTGCAAGTGATATTCTTCTTCAGTTTTTTTAAAGAACTTAGCATATACGGATTGTCATTGTAAGGCGTACTGAAACCAGCATCAGTATTGTCTTCGTGATAAACAAGATAGCGAATATCATTATTAGGCTTGAGGTGGTTTTTATCAAATATCATATTGCAGAAGGTATTAGAGTTAAATCGAATAGAACATTATATTTAATTTCTAATATCAATTTTAAGACCAATAGATTACAGAGAAGTCGCTCCCGGAACTGTATAGTAATTATCAAAACTTGTATAGACTCTAGTTTTCTTCACTTCACCATTTTCGTAGATCTCAACTTTGGTAGTCGTTTCAGACTTTTTATCAATATAACGGACTTCATCCAGCTGTTCTTTTCTGTTGTAGGATTCAGTTTTGACATTTCTGCCATCTTCCATATAATGAACGCTTCTTAATTTGCCGTTGTCTCTATATCTGTAACTTTTAGAATTATAGAAATTTCCCTGTTGATTAAGATGACCTTCATAAGTATATTCAGAATTGTAGCGGCCTTCCATAAACAACTTTCCTTCATTATCATAAATGTAATAATATGCACCGTCAATTGGAGATATCAATTCGTAAATAGTAATTGGTTCAGGTCTTTGTCCGGGATTGCCAGACATCACTTCTTTCTGAAGAAAAACTTTAGAATCATTTTGTGAAACCCAAAGTGTATCAATGATTTTTGAATTCGGTTTGTAATGGATTTTTAAGATGATGATATTCTTCTGTTCTGTTCCTTTTGTATCGCAGCTCATCAGAATCAATATCAGAAAAAAGGGTAGAAGTAGAGTTTTCATTTTAGTTTTTTTTTGAATTAATTTTTATCTTCAATAAGAACATTATAGTTAATTAGATGCTTGTTTCGCTTTAAATATTCAACTTCTTTGGAGTCGCTTTTATGATAAATTATTTTAGATAGTAAGGTTTTATCCTGATAAAGATAAACAGAGCATCTTCTGAAACGTCCAATATCCACACGTTTGATTTATAAAACAAATGATTGCTGTAATGATTTTTCCTCTAACGAAGAAAGAAACGAAAGGTAGAAGAATGGCTAATAACATCGATTTTTTTTTAATTAAAGTAAAACTACTGATTAATTAATAAAACAAGAAAGTCGAAAGAAAATTCCTCCGACTAAAGAAAAAAATTGAAAATATATGTGATCTTTATTTATAATCAATAAAAAGGCGTTTCTACCACTTTGTCAGAATATAGAAATCTACAATTCGGAGGTTATGTGAGACTTGGACCTTTGATTTTGGGAAGTGAGAATGCTTTTCCTCTTTTATTCAAGCATAAAAAACTACACGCTGCGAATGTCTATTTGGCAATCAAACTTTATCCGTTTTGGGATAATGCTTTCAAACGCCATAGAAGAGAACAATGTGATTGTGAAAAGTGATTGGATTAATATCCGTGTAAATTGATATCTCCGGTTCTTTGTAAAGTCACTTTTTTGCCCATTTTCTTTTGAATCACTCGGAAATGTTGCAATTCATCATCCGTCAAAATATTAATTGCAGTTCCTTTTTCACCTGCACGACCAGTTCTACCAATTCTGTGGATATAATCTAGCGGGGAACGAGGCAATTCATAATTAATGACAAAAGGAAGAGAGTCAATATGGATTCCGCGTCCAATCAGGTCTGTTGCAACCAAAATCTGAGCGCCATTAACTTTGAATTCTTCAAGGTTATTTCTACGAGCACCCTGCGATTTCTGGCTGTGGATAGCAACCGCTTTGATTTTGTTTTTCTTGAGTTTTTCAACCAAATTATCTGCAGATCTAGTAGAAGAAACGAAAATCAAGGCTTTCTCCACTTTTTTCTCTTTGATGAGATATCTTAAAAAAGGACCTTTGTTTTCTGGAGAAACATGATAAGCCAATTGCTCGATATTATCAATTTCAATTTCTTCTTTTTTGATTTCTATTAATGTAGGATTGATTGATAATCTAGCCTTCATCTCAGAAACTTTGTCGTCTAGAGTTGCTGTGAAAAGAGTGGTTTGTTTTGCGACAGGCATCATTGCGAAAAGTTTGTTCATCTCTTCGCCAAAACCAAGCTGAAACATCTTATCCGCTTCATCTATTACCAGATGTTGGATTTTTGAGATACTCAAAGCATTATGATCTATCAAATCCAGCAAACGACCTGGCGTAGCAATAAGAACTTCTACACCCATCATTCCTTTCATTTGAGGATTGATGGAGACACCACCGTAAACAGCCATTGTGCGGACATCACGTTTTAGATTATCTGTAAAAGCTCGGAAGACATCATCTATCTGAATCGCTAACTCGCGTGTAGGAACAAGAATCAAAACCTGGATATTGCGGTCTTTTTTAACTTCTGCATTCTGTAGCTTTTCGAGAATCGGCATTACAAAACAAGCTGTTTTTCCTGAACCAGTCTGGGCAATTCCCACAAGGTCTTTTCCCTGCAAAATCACAGGAATAGACTGTTCCTGAATTGGAAATGGCTTCAGATAACCTAATTTTTTAACCGATTTTATGATATTATGAGAAAGTCCTAGCGATTCGAATGACATAGAGCGTTGTTTGGAGCAAAGATAAGCTATTGATTTGGGTTTCTATTGTAAAGTATTATCAGACTTGCCTTAATCCAAAATCTTTTTAAATTTCTCAAGGATTTCTTTTTCTTGATGAGAAAGATTAATGAAAAATTGGGTTTGCCAAAGTTTGGTTTTTTCTGCTTGTTTATTATTGGGGAAATGCCAATCTGTGTAGATTCTGAAGCCTCGTTTTCCTGTTTTGATTTTGCTTGATATTAAGTTTTCTTTTTCTAAAACTGTTTTTGGAAAGATGAAAAATCCAGAATGATGATTCTCTTCAACAGCAATAATGTAGAAATCGAAGTTGTCATTAATATCAAAAGGAATGGTTTTTCCTTCAGCGTTTCTTTTCCATAAAGTTACAAATTGCCCCATCTTTTTAGGTGTCAGCTTAGATTTCCTAAACTTGAAATTGATTTGATTAATTTTAAAATTAAAACCAAAGTACTCTTCGCATTCAGAATCTTGAGTGATTTCTGAGAATGGTAATTCAAAGTGTTTTTGTAATATTTTTTCTAATTTTTCTATTTCCTTAATCATTGATAATATTCTTTATTGAGCATTAGACTTATAAAAAAAAACTTTGTCAAAGTTCTGGACTTTGACAAAGTAAATTTCTTAGATTAATTAAAAGATTACTTTACAATCTTCATTTCGTTCAATAGCCATTTTGCATCAGCATATTTATCGATTACGAAAAGAATATATTTGGTATCAACCATAATATTTCTACACAATTTAGGGTCATAATTGATATCACTCATTGTGCCTTCCCATTGTCTATCGAAGTTGAGCCCGATGAGGTTTCCATAAGCATCTAGGGCAGGACTTCCTGAGTTTCCACCAGTTGTGTGATTGGTTGCTGTGAAGTTTACAGGAACGTCGCCAGATTTATCTTTGTAGATTCCGTAATCTTTGGTATTGTAAAGATTGATTAATTTTTTCGGTAGATCAAATTCATAATCTCCGGGAATGTATTTTTCCATAACGCCCGCAAGATGCGTTTGGTAACCATAATTAACGGCGTCTCTTGGGTTAGAACCTTTTACTTTTCCATAAGTCACACGTAGCGTAGAATTAGCATCTGGAAAGAATTTTCTGTCTTTATCAGTTTCCATTTGCTGAGCCATAAACTGCTTCTGTAACGCATCGATTTCAGTTTGATAAGATGTTACCTTCTCATGAGTTGTTTGTACATAAGTATTCTTAATCGATGCATAAAGCTCAACAATTGGATCGTTTTTAAGAGCTTGAATTAAAGTGTTTTGATCTGCAAAAACTTTATTGATGTCAGAATAAACTGTAGCACCATTCACTTTTCCGCTTCCCATTACTACAGAATTTTTCGCCCAATTTTCAATGGTTACAACATTTTGATTCACATCTTTATATTTCTCAAAACCTACTGGCAAAAATTGTTGTGGGGTTTTGTTGGCGTAAAGTGCAACTACTTTTGCTGTAACTTTAGCATCCAAACCACTTTCATAATCTTTGTACATCTCAGTCAATCTAGATTTCAGATTGTCCAAAGATTTCTGAGAAGATGTACCGTTTTCCACAGCTTCTACATAACTCCCAAATAAACTTCCGAGAGCCAATGTCTCTGAATTTCTTGGTAACTCGCTGTAGTAAGCTCTGTTCAATGCGTAAGGTGCTTGCTCGTTGTAAAGTTTGTTTAATCCATCAATTGTTGTTTTGATGGCTGGGTTTTTTGAAATCAAAGATTGTTCATATTGTTGTTTCTTTCCAACAGCATTAGACTTTTTAAGACCTTCGATTTCGCCTTGCCATTTTTTCCAAGCATTGGATATTCTTGCATATTTAGAAGCGTATTTGATTCTTGTCGCATTGTCCACTCTCATTTTTTCATCAAGAGTTTTCAATGTCACATCACGCACAGAAATCATCGCTGGATCAATCTCTGTCATGATTTTCTCAACCGCTACTGCGGGAAGATATTCGGTTGTTCTTCCTGGGAATCCAAAAACAAAAGTGAAGTCGTCTTCTTTTTTATCCTTGATAGAAATTGGCAAGAAATGTTTTGGTGTGTAAGGAATATTATCTTTGGAATATTCTGCAGGCTTGTTGTTTTTATCAGCATAAATTCTGAACATAGAGAAATCGCCTGTGTGTCTTGGCCAAACCCAGTTGTCTGTATCAGAACCATATTTTCCAATGGCCTGAGGCGGAGCACCAACCAAACGAATATCTTTGTAAGTTTCTATGACATAGGCATAATACTTATTACCATAATACATTGATCTTACCGAGATTTTCTGATAGCTTTCAGGTTTTTGAGAAGCAATGTAAGCCTCAGTGTTTTGTTTGATTTTAGCATCCAAATCTTTTCCAGTCAAACCTGCTGTTCCTGCAAGAATGTCTTTAGTTACTTCTTTGATATCTGTGATAAAATCTACAGTTACACCAGGATTTGGTAATTCTCCGTTCATATCTTTTGCCCAAAATCCGTTGGTCAAAAGGTCATTTTCTACAGTAGAATGAGATTGGATATTATCATAACCACAATGATGATTGGTTAGTAAAAGTCCGCTAGGAGAGATAACCTCAGCAGTACAACCACCATCAAACTGAACAACCGCATCTTTGATACTTGCCTTTTCAGGATTGAAAATATCTTTTGCAGAAATCTTCATTCCCAGTTCTTTCATTTCTTTTTCATTGACTTCTGTCGGAATCCACATTCCTCCGTATTGCTGTGCTAATGTCATTACAGCTGACAATGCAAAAGCTGATAAGAGAATTTTTTTCATTTATAAATTTTAAGAGGCACTAATTTAAATAAAATTTTAAGAATGGAGTAAAATAGATTTTAGCATCAAAACAAAAAAAGAGGCTGTCTCTTTTTATTGCTAAGATTTATAATGTTTAATATTAGCAGGTTATTACGAATCGCTACTGCAAAGTTTAGATTCCTACGGACTGACAAGCTTTACGTTAAAAATAGATTTATATTGTAACCAATCAAAAGTAACAATCCTCAATTCTTTGTGACTAATAAAATGTTGCGTAAATTACGCCCCAAAATAAAAATTAATAAAAATTAAAAGTATAGTATGAAGAAAATTTTTATTTCAGTTTCACTATTATTTATGATGAATGCAATGGCACAGAAATTTGAAACACAATCTGCTACAGATAAACAAGGTTATACTTACGAAACCGTAAAAAATGACCAATCAGGTGTGAGAGTCTACACCCTGAAAAACGGACTAAAAGTCTATCTCGCTAAAAATGATGACGCTCCAAGAATCCAAACCTACATCCCTGTAAGAACGGGTTCTAATAACGATCCAAGTGATAATACAGGATTAGCGCATTATCTGGAACACATGGTTTTCAAAGGAACTTCACATTTAGGAACTAGCGATTGGGCAAAAGAAAAAACATTACTAGCTCAGATTTCTGATTTATACGAGCAGCACAAAGCAGAAAAAGATCCTGCAAAGAAAAAAGCATTATACAAGAAAATAGACGAAGTCTCTCAGGAAGCTTCCAAATATGCGATTGCTAACGAGTATGACAAAGCGATTTCTTCTCTTGGTGCAACAGGAACCAATGCTCACACTTGGTTAGACGAAACAGTTTATAAAAACAATATACCATCCAACGAATTGGAGAAATGGCTTAAGGTTGAACACGAGCGTTTCTCTGAATTGGTTTTGAGATTGTTCCATACAGAATTGGAAGCGGTTTATGAAGAGTATAATCGTGCTCAGGATAATGACGGAAGATTGGTAAATTATGCAATGATGGAAGCGCTTTTCCCAAAACATCCGAACGGTCAGCAAACGACTATCGGCACTTCGGAGCATTTGAAAAGCCCTTCTATGGTAGCGATCCACAAGTATTTTGATACTTACTATGTGCCTAATAATATGGCGGTAGTCTTGGTTGGAGATTTGGATTTTGATAAAACGATCAAAATGGTAGATCAATACTTTGGAACGTTCAAGTACAAAGAATTGCCAATGAAGAAAATGGTTGCTGAGGAGCCAATGACGAGCATCGTTTCCAGAACTGTAAAAAGTCCTTCTACACCTAGAATGACAATGGCTTGGAGAACAGATTCTAACGGAACTCAAGAAGCAAGATTAGCAGATGTTGTCGCTGAAATATTGAGCAACAGCGGAGACGCAGGTTTGATTGACCTTAATATTAATCAAAAACAAAAAACACTTGGTGCCGGTGCTTACGAATCGCCTTTCAAAACTTATGGTGCATTTGTTTTAAGTGTTGTTCCGAAAGATGGGCAGAGCTTTGATGAAGCTAAAAAGTTGTTATTAGACCAAATTGAATTGGTTAAAAAGGGACAATTCCCAGACTGGATGCTAAACGCAATCGTGAATGATCTGAAAGTTCAGAGAATGAAACGATGGGAAACGGCTGATGGATTGGCTACAACATTATATTCAACTTACATCGGGGACAGAACTTGGGAGCAGGAATTAGATGAAGTAAACCAATACGAAGCGATCACTAAAGCGGATGTTGTGAAATTTGCGAATGATTTCTTCAAAGATAATTACGTAGTTGTTTACAAAGAAAAAGGCGTTAATGATAAATTGGTTCGTGTAGAAAACCCAGGAATTACGCCAATCAAATTGAACAGAGAAGCACAATCACCATTCCTGAAAGATATCATTAATACAAAATCTTCTGATATCAAACCAGAGTTTGTTGATTTCAAAACTGCTATTGCAACTTCTACAATCAAAGACAAAAAAGTAAGCTTCATTAAAAATAAATACAATGAAGTAGCTCAGGTGAATTATGTTTTCCCTTTCGGAACCGATAATGATAAAGAATTGGCACTTGGTGTAACAGTTCTACAATATCTTGGAACGGATAAATATACACCAGAACAATTGAAAGAAGAGTTCTACAAATTAGGAATTACGAATCAATTCAAAACGTCTAATGACCAAATGATTATTGCGCTTAGCGGATTGGAAAGCAATATGAAAAAAGGAGTAGAGCTTATGAATCACTGGATTAATAATGTGAAAGCAGATCAAGCAATCTATTACCAAACGGTGAATACAATCCTTGAGTCCAGAGAAGTTGCGAAGAAAGATAAGAATAGAATTATGGCGGCTTTAGCTAATTATGCTAAGTTTGGAAAAGATTCTAGATTCTCTGATGTGATTTCTAAAGATCGTTTGAAAAGCATCAACGTTTCTGAATTGATTTCTAAAATCAAAACGTTAAACGAATATCCTTACGAAGTTTTCCTTTACGGGGAAGATCAAAAAGGATTGGAAAAAGCAGTGAAGCCTTATATTGTTAATACAAAATTACAGCCTGCAACTGCGAAAGAATATGCAGAGCCTGCAACTGCCGGAAAAGTATATTTTACACCATACGATATGGTACAAATGGAAATGTCTAAAGTGGCAAAAGCCGGCGATGTGAATGTGGCAAACTTCGGAAAAGCAAGTGTTTTCAACGAGTATTTTGGACGTGGATTGTCTTCTATCGTTTTCCAGGAAATTAGAGAAAGTAAATCTTTAGCTTATTCAGCTTACGTTTCTTATGCTAATGCGACTGAGAAAAACCATCCGAATTATGTAACAACTTATATCGGAACTCAGGCAAACAAATTACCTTTAGCAGTTTCTGCAATGTCTGAATTGATGGCAGAACTTCCGCAGATTCCAGCTCAGTTCGAAAATGCAAAAGGATCTGCTTTGAAACAAATTGCATCTAGCAGAATCAACAGAACTGTGACTTATTACAACCAGTTATCTTTGAAAAAATTAGGAATTGATCACGATGTGAGAAAAGATATCTACGCAGAAATCCAATCTTTGACATTGCCTCAATTGACTAATTTCTATAACACCGAAGTAAAACCGTTGCAATACAACACAGCAATCATCGGTAAAAAAGAAAACCTGAATATGGAGTCTGTCAACAAAATGGGAGAGTTCCAAGAAGTAAGTCTTGAAGAGATTTTTGGATATTAATCTGAATTGATTTATAATAAAACCCTCTTGAAAATTTTCAAGAGGGTTTTGTTTTAGTATCCTGGATTCTGTTGCATATAAGCATTAACAGTAATTGTGCTTTGTGATATGGGTAATACTAGGCTTGGCTGCAATTGTTAGAGTTGCAACCGTTACTTCTCATCATATTTTTGTAACTTCTTCCTTCAGCTTCTTTGTACATAAGTAGGGGGAATTAGTATCTATCACTTTCCCAAAGTTCAAAACCATTGATTCCATCGTTAGTATTAAATATTATTTTGTTATTCTCAAAAAGAATCATTGAAATTTATAATTAAAAAATACTATCATAAATCAATTATTTTCTGATATAAACAGAATACATTTGTAGCTTTAAAATTTAAACTAAAATGAAAATATTAGCTTTTGCAGCAAGCAACTCAAGAGAGTCTATTAATAAAGTATTAGTAGAATACACAGCGAAACAATTTAACGGGGAAGAAGTCGAAATTCTTGATTTGAACGATTACGAAATGCCAATCTTCAGTGTGGACAGAGAAAAGCACGACGGAATCCCAACTTTAGCTTTGAGATTTGCTGAGAAAATAGATGCTTCAGATTTGTTGATTATTTCTTTTGCAGAACATAACAGTACTTATACCACAGCTTTTAAAAATATATTTGATTGGATTTCTAGAATCAAAGACAGAAAACATTTCGGCGAAAAACCGGTATTTGTATTAGCAACTGCGCCAGGGCCTGGAGGAGGCAAAAATGTGATTGCTCATTTTGAAGCTAGAGCACCTTTTAGTGGAGCAAATATTCTACAGAGTTTTTCTTTACCTAAGTTTAAAGACTCTTTTGATATCGAAAAAGGGATTGTAGATGAAGAAAAGAATACTGAGTTTCAGGAGAAATTGTCTGCTGTTAAAAACTTTTTTGAATAACATTTTGGAATGTTGTGTTAAGAATGCTTAACTTTGCTACAAAGAAAAATGAAATTTAATCCGATGAAAATCCCACAACTTCATTTCCAGCAATCTATTAATTCTTGCAAAAAGAATTATACAATTGCCTCCGAACTTGTGAGTTAAAATAACGGCCGACTATCTTAATAAGATTGTCGGCTTTTTTATTGGAATAAAACTGAAAGTAAAGTTTGAAATAAATCTAATGAATTCCAAGATTCTTTCAGGTTTTCAAAAGCCTGAAGGAATCGAAAGAATCGCAATTCTGAAAATCTAAAAATGAGCAATACCTACAAATCAGCCGGCGTTGATAAAGAAGAAGGTTACAAAACCGTTGATAAAATCAAATCTGCTGTTGCAGAGACCCATAACAAAAATGTTCTGAACAATCTGGGAAGCTTCGGTGCGTTCTATGAGATTGCCGGATATAAGAATCCTGTTTTAGTTTCTGGAACAGACGGCGTTGGAACCAAGCTAAAAGTAGCTTTGGATTCCAAGAAATACGATTCTATCGGTATAGACTGTTTTGCAATGTGCGCCAACGATATCCTTTGTCACGGTGCAAAACCATTGTTTTTCTTGGATTATCTGGCTTGTGGAAAATTGGATTCAGACATTGCTGCTGAAATCGTTCTTGGAATGGTGACTGCTTGCAAGGACAATAATTGCGCTTTGATTGGTGGCGAAACTGCCGAGATGCCGGGAATGTATCAGCCGGGCGATTATGATGTAGCTGGGTTTTGCGTAGGAATTGTGGAGAAAGACCAGATTATTGATGGTTCTAAAATCAAAAAAGGAAACAAAATCATTGCAATCCCAAGTTCTGGATTTCATTCCAACGGATTTTCTTTGGTAAGAAAGATTTTCCCAAATTTCGAAGAAGAATTCGAAGGGAAACCATTATACGAGACTTTGCTGGTGCCAACAAGATTGTATTATAAAGACATCCACAAAGTTTTGGAAGAAGTTCCTGTTTGCGGAATTGCGCACATCACAGGGGGCGGATTGTACGAGAATGTTCCGAGAATCATTCCGGAAGGTCTTTGCGCCACTATCGATGAATCTAAAATCAAAGTTCCAACCGTGATGTTAGAATTAGAAAAACGAGGAAACATCGATAGAAAAGAAATGCACGGAACTTTCAATATGGGTGTGGGAATGGTTTTGGTAACCGATGCCGAACATTCTGAAAAAATCCTTGACCTTTTGGAAGATGCTTATGTTGTGGGCGAAATAACAGAAGGAAGCGAGAAAATCGATTTAAAATTTTAGGAGCTTAATCCCGCTATCCGCTATATCTTTTTTGTTTTTTAGACGTTTTGTCATCAATAGAAATTGAAAAGAAAAACAAAAAAGGATGCCGCTACTATCGGGGCTAGGTAAATATTATGGTTAAAAACTCTTTGCTGAGTAAAACGCCTTTATCTCAATATGTTTATTGTTTTTAAAGGAATCGATGATTATGCCAAAGGCGAATTGCGAACTTAAAAACATTGAGTATTAAAAAAAAGCTTTGCGGACTTGGCGTTTAAAAAGCATAGCATTAAAATGAAAAACTTAGTCATACTAATTTCAGGTTCAGGAACCAATCTTCAAAGAATCATTGACTGCATCAGCAACGGCGAAATCCGAAATGCAAAAGTGAATCTGGTGATTGCAGACAGAGAATGTTTCGGATTAGAAAGAGCAGAAAAACATCACATCCCGAATTTATTAATCAAACGTGGAAAAGACTTTTCAGAGAACTTAGAAAAAGCGATTCCGGAAAATACAGATTTGATTGTTCTGGCTGGTTTTTTATCCATCTTGAAACCTGAGTTCTGCAAAAAATGGGAAGGTAAGATTATAAATATTCATCCTGCACTGTTGCCGAAATTTGGAGGAAAAGGAATGTGGGGACATCACGTTCACAATGCAGTAATTGAGGCAGGCGAAAAAGAAAGTGGGGCAACCGTTCATTTTGTGACTTCGGGAATCGATGAAGGTGAGATTATTCTGCAAGGAAAATTTGATGTTGAAGAAAATGATTCAGCTGAGACTTTAGCTCAAAAAGTTCATCAGATTGAATATGATATTTTCCCAAAAGCCATTGATTTGGTTCTTAATAAATAGAATTGGTTTAGTTAAAGTGAAAATGATATTATAATTCGTAAATTGTTTTAATATAATGATTTACAGATTTTAATTAAAATTGACTTTAATTAATAAAAGATAAAATCTAAAGTAAATAAAAAGTAAATCCGGAGGTGAAAGAACCGGTAAATCACAGTTTGAATAAAACTGTAAAAAGTAAAATTTGAAAGAAAAAATGAGTAAAAAGAGAGCACTTATCAGCGTATCTGATAAAAGCGGTTTGGTAGATTTTGCCAAATTTTTGGAAGCTAACAATTACGAATTGATTTCCACAGGCGGTACTTTCAAACATCTGAAAGACGCTGGTCTTAATCCAATCCAAATTGATGAAGTGACCGATTTTCCGGAGATGCTGGACGGAAGAGTGAAAACACTTCACCCAAAAGTTCACGGCGGATTGTTGGCAGTTCGTTCCAACGAGGAGCATATGAAAACAGTTCAAGAGTACGAAATCGGGCTAATTGATATGGTGATTGTGAATCTTTATCCGTTTTTCGAAAACGTGAACAAGGATATTTCTCTTGATGAAAAAGTAGAATTCATCGATATTGGTGGTCCTTCTATGTTGCGTTCTGCAGCTAAGAACTTCAATTCGGTTACGGTTTTGACAGACGTTAATGATTATCAAATCGTTAAAATCGAAATGGAGCAAAACGGTGATACTTACATTGAAACCAGAAAAAAATTAGCTGGAAAAGTATTCAACTTGACTTCTGCTTACGATGCTGCGATTTCTAGTATGCTTTTGGATGAAGAATATCCAACTTACTTAAACGCTTCTTACAAAAAGGTTTCCGACTTAAGATATGGTGAAAATCCTCATCAATCTGCAGCTTATTACACTTCGACTTTCGAAAACGGAGCAATGAAAGATTTCGAAATTTTGGGAGGTAAAGAATTGTCTTTCAATAATCTTCGCGATATGGATTTGTGCTGGAAAGTGGTTAATGAGTTCAAAGAAGAAATGGCTTGCTGCGCGGTAAAACACTCTACGCCTTGTGGTGTTGCAGTTGGAACTTCGGCTTTAGAAACTTATACTAAAACATTTGAATGTGACCCGGTTTCTATCTTCGGTGGAATCATTGGAATGAATTACAAAGTAGATGCTGCAACAGCTGAGGAATTAAACAAAACATTCCTTGAGATTGTAATGGCAACCGACTTTGATGAAGATGCTTTGGAAATTCTTAGAAAAAAGAAAAACCTTAGAATCATCAAAATAAAAAATGCGGTTACAGACAAACAAGTTTGGGTAAAAATTGATGGCGGAATGCTGGTTCAGAATGCAGATGACCAATTCTCAGAAGATATCAAATTGATGACAGAAACGGCTCCGACAGAAGAGCAAAGAAAAGCTTTATTATTTTCTCAAAGAGTGGTTAAATATGTGAAATCTAACGCAATTGTGGTTTCAAACGGCGTTCAGGCAATCGGAATCGGTGGTGGACAAGTGAACAGAATCTGGGCAACTCAGCAAGCAATTGAAAGAGCTAAAGAGAAATTCGATGGTGAATTGGTTTTAGCGTCAGATGCGTTTTTCCCTTTCAGAGATGTCGTTGATTTCTGTGCGCAGGAAGGCATCAAAGCAATCATTCAGCCTGGTGGAAGTATGAGAGACGGAGATTCTATCGAAGCAGCTAATGAACATAAAATCCCGATGTTGTTTACAGGAATGAGACATTTCCTGCATTGATAAATTAACCACAAAAGTCACAAAAGTTTTGTTGTCTTTTAAGTTAAACAAAAGCTGAAATAAATTTAATAATAATTTCTTTTGTGACTTTTGTGGTTCAAAATAAATAGCCCTTTTAAAGTTTAACTTCAAAAGGGTTTTCTTTTTAATAATTAATAATAATCAAGTGTAAAAATTATCATTAATTCTAATGATTTCGAGTTATGATGAAGTATCGATTTTTTGTTGAATTAATTTTATAATTCTGATAAAATTTAGCTTTAAAATTCATTCAAAAATCGAAATAATATTTACATTTGAGACCAAATTCTGGATATGAGTATTTTCAATGATACAAAGCTCGCATTTGCTGATAAAACGGATGCTCAGCTCAAAAAAGCCTATTGGATGTTCAAGGCGATTGAACAGCCTGCAGTGACCAATATTGGCGTTTCTCTTCTCAATTTTACAGTGAGGAACAATTTTCCGTTTGTAGATGGGATTGTGAAGCAGACTTTGTTCGAACAGTTTTGCGGTGGCGAAACTAGAGAAGAAAGTATGAAAGTAGTGAAACAGATGTTCAAACGTGGTGTTGGAAGTATCTTTGATTACTCGATTGAAGGGAAAGAAGAGGAAGAGGTTTTCGATGCGGTTTGTAAGGAAATCAAGGATATTGTGAGATTTTCTGTAGGAAATCCAGCGATTCCGTTTATCGTTTTCAAACCAACGGCTTTTGGCAGAATTGATATTTATGAAGCGGTTGGAAAAGGAAAAGAGTTGACAACCAGCCAGAAAGAAGAATGGGATAGAGTAGTGACTCGTTTTGACGAAGTCTGCAAACTTTGTTTCGAAAGTGATAAAAAAGTAATGGTGGATGCTGAGGAAACTTGGATGCAGGATTCAGCTGACCAGCTTTGTGAAGAAATGATGGAGAAATACAACAAGGAAAAAGCCATCGTTTGGAACACGATTCAGATGTACAGAACCGGTCGTTTGGAATATATGAATGCTCATCTGGAAAGAGCAAGGGAAAAAGGCTATTTCATTGGTTATAAGATTGTTCGTGGTGCATATATGGAAAAAGAAGCCGACCGCGCAAAAGCAATGAATTACCCAAATCCGATTCAGCCGAATAAACAAGCGACTGATGATAATTACAATTCAGGAATTGATTTTGTGATGGAAAACTTAGACAAGGTTTCTGCATTTTTCGGAACACATAATGAGATTTCGTCCGAATTGATAATGAATAAAATGAAAGCCAAAAGTCTTGAACACAACAATCCGCATATATATTTTGGCCAGCTTTACGGGATGAGTGATAACATTACTTATTATTTGGCAGACCAACATTATAACGTTGCAAAATACCTTCCGTATGGACCTGTAAAAGACGTTGTTCCTTATCTTACGAGACGTGCGCAGGAAAATACTTCTGTTGCGGGACAAACTGGTAGAGAGCTTGGTTTGATAAGTAAGGAATTAAAGAGAAGAAAATAGGACAGATTTTAGATGTCAGATATTAGAAGTTAGACAATTTATAATCTTAATAATAAAAATCCGCTGTGAGGCGGATTTTTTTATAAATTATATAAACCAATCTATTCCTTTTTCAAATCGTTCAAAAAAATCAATAAAAGATTTTCCAATTTCTATGTTAAAGAATTTGTCTAAATCCATAAATGGAGAAAGAACAATTGTCCTCACAAAGCTTTTGCAATACAAAAAATAGGCAAATTTTAACTTAATAATCTCCCGAAAATTATCTATTTTTATTTGAATAAATTTTTTGAAAATTGAATCCAATTCTTGACATTGTCGTTCGGTCGCTGGCAGTTTACTTTTTTATGGTGATTGCTGTGCGCGTTTTTGGTAAAAATCAATTATCACAGCTTAATGCAGGTGATGTAATTCTTTTGCTTTTGATAAGTAATGCGGTCCAAAATGCAATGGTTGGTCCCAATAACAGTTTACAAGGCGGAATTGTCGCCGCGTTGGTTTTGTTTGTAGCGAACTTTGTTGTGAAGAAATTTATATTTAAAAACCCAATAATCAAAGAACTGATAGAAGATCATCCTTATATTTTGGTCAAAGATGGGGTAGTGTATCCTGAGATTTTAAAGAAAGTCTCAATTTCCGAAGATGAACTGGAAGAAGCTGTTCACGAACATGGCATCGAAAAAGTGTCTGAAGTGAAATTAGCGATTCTGGAAGTAGATGGAAATATCAGTGTTATTTCTACCGATAAAAATACCGAACAGACACATTATTCCAGACATAAAACTAAGATGAAAAGGAAGTTTAGGAATCAGTAAAAGCATATTATAAAAACACTTCGACTCCGCTCAGTGTGACAAAGTTTAATTAACAATGTCAGTCTGAGCGGAGTCGAAGACTTTAAAAAGTTTGAATTACGCTAAAATAGTAATTCCTTTCTCTGCTAAATCATAAATCGTATTTCTTGCGCTGTCTGGTTTTACATTCACAGCTTTTGTTCCGTTGAAATGTAAACAAGTTATAAAACCTGCATTGAAAGCGTCAATCGCAGTTAATTTCACACAATAATCCAAAGCTAATCCAACAATCTCAACCAACTGAATATCGTGGTATTTTAGGAAGTCTTCAAGACCAGTTTTCATAAAGTGATTGTTGTCTTGAAACCCGCTGTAGCTGTCAATTTCAACATTTTTTCCTTTCTGAATAATGTGTGTTACTTTATCACGATTCAAATCTTTCTGAAACTCTGCCCCGAAAGTTCCCTGAACACAATGGTCTGGCCACATAAACTGTGGAACGCCATTTAGAGAAATTGTTTCCCCAACGTTCTTTCCGTTGTTTGATGCAAAACTTTTATGATTGGAAGGATGCCAGTCTTGAGTTAAAACGATTTGGTCATATTCGTTTTCTTCCATCAGAAGATTGATATAAGGGATGATGCTGTTAGCTTCTGGAACGGCTAATGCGCCACCTTCGCAGAAATCATTTTGAACATCAACTATAATAAGTGCTTTTTTCATTGTCTGAGATTTGGGTTGTTAAAATACAAAATGTCATTCTGAAAGAACCGAGCCAATCAATATAATTAGCATTTAGATTCCTACAAAATGACATTTTGACTTAAATTATTTTAAAATTATCCTAAATATGGATATTTGTAATCTTTTGGAGAGACAAAAGTTTCCTTGATACTTCTTACAGAAACCCAACGTGTCAAGTTCATTTTAGAACCTGCTTTATCGTTTGTTCCAGACGCTCTAGAGCCTCCGAAGGGCTGTTGTCCTACAACTGCTCCGGTTGGTTTATCATTGATATAGAAGTTTCCAGAAGCATTTTCTAATGCTTTATAAGCCTCATCAATCGCATATCTGTCTTGTGCGAAGATAGAACCAGTCAAGGAATACTGCGTTGAAGTATCAACTAATTTCAAAGTGTCTTCCCAGTTTTCATCTTCATAAACGTAAACCGTCAAGATTGGACCGAAGATTTCCTCAACAATACTTTCGTAATATGGATTTATAGTTTCAATAACAGTTGGATGAACGAACCAACCTTTTTTATCGTCATATTTCCCACCGATAACAACTGTTGCATCATTTGCAGCTTCAGCTCTGTCGATGTAACCTTTACATTTTTCGAAAGAATTTTTGTCGATAACGGCGTTAACGAAGTTTGATGGATCTTCAGGAGAACCAATTTTGATGGTTTTCATTTGAGCTTCCATCACCGCTTTTACTTCATTCCAAAGAGATTTTGGAATATAAGCTCTGGATGCTGCAGAACATTTCTGTCCTTGATATTCGAAAGCACCTCTTACCAAACCAGTTGCAACTGCTTCAACATTAGCAGACGGATGAACCATTACGAAGTCTTTTCCACCAGTTTCTCCAACGATTCTTGGGTAAGATTTATAATTATGAATATTATCGCCAATCATTTTCCACATTCCTTGGAAAACCTTGGTAGAACCTGTGAAATGAAGACCTGCAAAATCTGGATGCGCCAAAACTTTCTCAGCCGTTTCTTTACCATCTGTGAAAATCATATTGATAACACCATCAGGAAGTCCAGCTTCTTTGAAAACGTCCATAATCACTTTAGCTGAATAAACTTGCTTATCAGACGGTTTCCAAACCACCACATTTCCCATCAAAGCCATACAAGCTGGCAAGTTTCCAGAGATTGCTGTGAAGTTGAAAGGCGTCACCGCAAAGCAGAATCCTTCAAGTGGTCTGTATTCTACACGGTTCCAGATTCCTGCATCGGATACTGGTTGCTCCGCATAAAGCTCGGTCATAAACTCCACATTGAAACGCAAGAAATCGATGAACTCACAAGCCGCATCAATCTCTGCCTGATGAACATTTTTGGACTGTCCAATCATTGTTGCAGCATTGATAACATCTCTGTAAGGTCCAGCTAAAAGGTCAGCCGCTTTCAAGAAAATCGCAGCTCTATGTTCCCAACCAAGTGCATTCCATTTTGCTTTTGCAGCAAGCGCAGAATCGATAGCTTGATCAACGTGCGACATATCACCTTCGTAATAGAAACCAAAGTCGTGCTGGTGGTCCTGAGGCGAACTCAGTTGTATTTTTTTGTCTGTTTTTACTTCTTTTCCACCGATTACCATTGGTATTTCGGTTTTTTCTTTCCACATTTTTTTGTAAGTAGAAATAAGGCTTTTTACCTCTTCAGAGCCTGGAGCATAAGAACTTACTGGTTCATTTTGTGCAAAAGGCACTTGAGAAATCGCTTTAGACATAATTTTATATTTTGATTTTTACAAATTTACAATCTAAAAAATTAATGATAAAATTAAATTAAAGACAATTGTTAATATTTGAATTGTAGAATTGTCTTTAAAGAAAACAAATGATTGTTTAATGTGGTTTTTTATGTTGTTAAAATTGTTTTTTATAGCTGTGATTTGATTAATGTTTGTATATTTGAAAATATTAAAATTATAGTTATGATTAAAAAATTACTTTTTGCTGGTGCTTTAGCATTAGCTTTTAATTCAATGAATGCGCAAGTACAAGTTTGGAAAGATGACTTTAATGATGAAGATGTATCTGACTGGACTTTATATGATGATGATGGAGATGGATTTCAATTTGGAGATATTTTTCAAATACAAGATAGTGAGGAAAATCCCGTTACACCTATTTCATTGATTTCTAGATCTTGGCAACAAGTGCCCCTAACTCCTGATAATTGGGCAGTATCTCCAGCAATTGATATCTCTAAAGCTCAGGGAACACTTACTTTATCGTGGATTACACAAGTTGCAGCACAAAGTTGGGATCAGGAAAAGTATGCTGTATATGTTTCTACTTCTCCGGATCAAACTTCATTATTAGCATCTAATGTTCAGGTAATTGAGACTTTAGGTCAAGGTACAAATGCAGGAACTCCTGTAAATCATACTTTAGATCTTACTTCATTTATTGGTCAGCCTCAGATATATGTAGCTTTTAGACATTACGATTGTACAGATCAAGATTTCCTTTCTATCGATGATGTAACAGTTAGCGCTACAAGTCTATTAGCTGTTTCTGATGTTAATAAAAAAGCATTCTCTGTATATCCAAATCCAACATCAGACTATTTAACATTTAACCAAAAAGTTAATTCTGTTCAAGTCTATGATATGGCAGGTAAATTAGTAGCTTCTCCAACGGTAGTTGATTCTAAAATTGATGTAAAATCATTACAAAACGCAACTTATGTATTGAAAGTGAACACAGAAGCTGGTTCTACTTCTCATAAGTTTATCAAAAAATAATTTTTATCAAATTATCAAATAAAACCCTCTTCATTAGAGGGTTTTTTGTTTTGTGATATTTAACTTTGCAGAATCAAATTTCTAAAGGATGATAAATTTTGTGTTGATTATAGTTTGCGTAGTTGCAGGAATGATTTTCAAATCTACCAAAACTATTCATCCAGATGCCCATAAAGGAATCAATACTTGGCTTCTCTATATCGCTTTACCTGCAGTTTCTTTCAAATATCTTCCCAAAGTAGTATGGTCGTGGGAAATGCTGTTCCCGATTTTGAGTACAGTTTTAGCGGCAATTGGCGGTTGGGTTTTTATGTTGTTTTATAGCCGGATGAAAAACTACTCCCGAAGGTCGAGAAGTACGATGGAATTGGCGAGCGGTTATAGTAATACATCTTTCATAGGGTTTCCTTTAATCACAGCTTTTTATGGTGAAAAATATCTGAGTATTGCTATCATTTGCGATCAAACGATGTTTTTGATGCTCTCTACAATGGGTATTGTAGCGGCTTTGAAAGGTGGAAGTAAAAGTGGTAAAGTTGATCCCAAATTCATATTAAAAAGACTTGTTACTTTTCCCCCGTTTATAGGTTGTGTGAGTGCGTTGATTTTGTCGCAGTTTATCGATCTGGATTTTGCCGAACCTATGTTTGATAAACTGGCTTCAACCGTTGCTCCGTTAGCTTTATTTTCTGTAGGACTACAATTGAAATTCAATGGTTGGAGAAAGCTTATTCCGCAGATTTCCACATCAATGCTTTATAAATTGATTTTGATGCCATTAATGGTTTTGATTTTGGCACTGGCTTTTAGAATCAAAGGTGATATTGCAAAAATTAGCATCTTCGAGGCGGCAATGCCAACAGTAATCACTTCAAGCATCATCGCAGAACAATACCGACTTAATACAAAGCTCATTAATCTGATTATCGGAATTAGTATTATTGTTGGTTTTGTGACCACAGGAATTTGGTATGAGATTATTGAGTTTTTATTTTAATATAAATTTTACGCAAAGTTTTTTTAAGAATTAAGAACGTGTTAAGAAGGTAAAGAATCAACAAGTTGATTTTATTAAAGGCGAATATATAATCGTAAGCTTTATCAACATATCAATTTATTGATGCTTTGGATACTTTGACTTTAAAAAATCTTTGCAATAAAGATTTAATTTAAAAACCACAAAAGTCACAAAAGATATAATTATAGAATTTCTTTTGTGACTTTTGTGGTTTAATATTTTTTAGAATTTATGGCAAGATAAAAAAGAAAACTGCACAAAAGTGCATAATGCTTCCACCTAAAACAAATAAATGCCAAATAGGATGGTAAAAAGGTTTCTTGTCCTTAGCATAAAAATAAATCCCAAAAGTATAGCACAATCCACCAAGAATAATCAGTGTTAATGCACCTGTGGAAAGATTTTCTATCATTGGCTTAATGGCGATAATTGCGGCCCAACCCATTAGAGCATACAGAGAAAGTGAGATTTTTTCATTGTTTCTCAAGGGGGAAAATTTGAAAATAAATCCTATCAAGGCCATTCCCCAAATCACGCCAAACATACTCCAGCCCCAAGCGCCTTTCAGCCCCAGTAAAGCAATAGGTGTGTATGTTCCGGCGATGAGAAGATAGATACTAAGATGGTCGATTCTTTGACAGATTTTTTTCCATTTCAATTTGTAAACTGCGTGATAAACGGTGGATGCGGAATAGAGTAGTATCAAACTAATCCCGAAGACCAACGATGAGGCAATTGCAATAGCGCTTCCGCTGATAGCAGAATAAACAATCATCAGAACCAAAGCCACAACGGACAGAATTGCTCCTAAACCGTGTGTAATCACATTGTAAAGCTCTTCTTTTTTTCTATTCTTTTTCGGCATAATGTTGATTTTGAAGTAAAGTTAGTTATTAAACTTTTTCAAAGTTGCGATTATTGTCAGAAGATGTTTGTTTTAACAGAGTTTAATTACTATTAACATCATTTAAAATTCTTAGTTTTGATAAAAATTCAGGAATGAAGCAACTTTTCATTATTTTTATATTGTTTTCTCAAACCTATTTCTCACAATCAGTTTCCGATCACTTGGACAAATCTGTAAAAGAAATGTTGTCGACTTCCAACGCTTTGTCAGCTAATCTTTCGTTCTATATTTCGGATGAGAATGGAAATCTTGTTTATGAATACAATGGGAACAAAGGACTTTCTACGGCAAGTACGCAGAAGATTTTCACATCTGCGGCGGCTTTGGAAACTTTGGGAAAGAATTATCAATTCAAAACCACAGCTTCATATTCCGGGAAGATATCGAATGGTATTTTAGATGGCGATTTTTACATCACTTCCAATGGCGATCCGACTTTGGGAAGTTGGCGTTGGGAAAATTATAAGCCTGAAAATTTCAAACAGCAGTTATTAGAAGCCATAAAGAAATCCGGAATCAAGAAAATATCAGGCAATCTGATTGTAGATGATTCTTATTTCGATTTTCAAAGTACACCCGGAGGTTGGCCTTGGAATGATTTAGGAAATTATTACGGTGCAGGAACTTTTGGTGTGAATTGGAGAGAAAATCAATTTGATATTCATATTAATGGAAATCAATTCAAGAGTTTTTCTTACGATTTGAATCAAGTTAATTGGATTAATGAACTGAAAACCGGAGGAAACTCTGATAAAAGTCTAATTTTCACTGCGCCACATTCCGAAACCGCAATGATTAATGGAACTTTGCCTGCAGGAAAAATAACAACAGTTTCCGGAGCAACACCCAATCCACCAATGCAATTAGCTGTCGAAATCAAAAAGTTATTAGAAGAAAACGGAGTTTCTATTTCTGGAAGAACAACCACTTATTATAATGAGAAGATTGCTGGGAAATCTATTTCCAAAGCACCAACTCAGAATCAGATTTTTGAATATAAATCGCCAACGTTGGACAAAATAGTCTATTGGTTCTTGAGAAAAAGTATCAATCTCTATGGAGAAACATTAATCAAAACTATGGCGAAAGAAAAACGAAATAACCCGAGTTTTGAAACCGGTGTTGACTTTTTAAAAGACTTTTGGAAATCAAAAGGAATTAATCCAATGATGATAAACTTTGCAGATGGAAGTGGACTTTCTCCACAGAATTATGTTTCGGCAAAAGCGCAGGTTCAGGCATTGTTGTATGCGAAAAAACAAAACTGGTTTGATGCTTTTTACGAAGGTTTTCCCACTCAAAATGGTATCAAAATGAAGAGCGGGACTATCAAAGACAGTAAATCTTTTGCTGGTTATCAGACCTCTAAAAGTGGTAAGAATTATGTGTTTTCCATCATTCTGAATAATTATCAAGGCGGAAGTATCAGTAATGCTTTGTTTAAGATTTTGGATAATTTGAAGTAAGATTTTAACGGAAAGGCACAAAAGGTTAATATTTATAACGCTTTTCAAGGCACAAAGATTTTAACTTCGTTAAAATTCTAAAATCGAAGATTTACTTTTGCGACTTTTGCTAAATTATTTTTAAATATTTTTGCGACTTTGCGATAAAACAAAATGAACAGAATCAATTCTTTTCCGCCAATTGTTGATGAACATTCAGAGATTTTGATTCTTGGTTCGGTTCCAGGTGTGAAGTCTTTGGAAATGCAACAGTATTATGCGCATCCACAAAATCAGTTTTGGAAATTGATGTTTTATCTTTTTGATTCAGAATTTTCTACGGATTATAACACAAGATTAGAATTACTGAAAACCAATAAAGTCGCACTTTGGGATGTTATCGAAAGTTGCGAAAGAAAAGGTAGCTTGGATACAGAAATCAAAGATGAAATTGATAATAACATCCTCGAATTAATCGAAAATCATCCCAACATCAAAACTATCTTTTGTAACGGACAAAAGTCTTACAAAAACCTTTTGAAGATTCTAGGCAAAAATTTCAAAATACCGATTGTAGTTTTGCCTTCTACAAGTCCGCTTCATACGGTGAAGTTTGATGAGAAATTGGAGAGCTGGAAAGTGATTAAGGATTATTTGTAGAATTAACTGTTCCAAATCTCCCAAGCTCTTTCCGCCTGCTGTTCTAGCATATAAAAACCATTAAGCGTTGTAGCACCTTTTTCTGCAGATTTTTTTAGAAAAGCCGTTTCGGAAGGATTATAAATCAAATCAATTACATAGTGTTTATCTGTAATTGCATCAAATGGAAACTGAACAAAATCATCTACATTCGGGAAAGTTCCAACTGGTGTTGTCTGGATAATCAGTAAAGAATCTTTTACCAAGTCTTCCGAAAGATTTTCAAAAGTAATTTCAGATTTTCTGGAAATCGTCTGATGTTCGATATTATGTTTGTTAAGAATATATCTCACCGCTTTTGCAGCGCCGCCATCTCCAAGAATCAAAGCTTTTTTATGGTAGTCTTTTTTATTGATAAGTAAAGTTTTTTCGAATCCAAAAGCATCTGTATTATAACCAATTTTTTTTCCGTTTTGGAAACTCACACAATTCACAGCACCGATTTGTTGCGCTTCATCACTCAATCCGTCAAGGAAGGGGATTATCGCTTGTTTGTAAGGAATAGTGACATTCATTCCAATGAGATTCGGGTTTTCTAAGAAAGGCGTAACATTTTCGATTTCAGAGATATCGAAGAAGTTATATGAATGATTTTTTAGAAATAATTTTTTGAATTTTTCCTCGAAGTATTTTTTTGAAAATGAGTAAGAGATATTCTTCCCAAGTAATCCGAATTCCTGTTTTTCCATAGTCCAAATTTAGGAAATATCAACACAAGATTCATCATAATTTTTTGATTCTTCCATCAGCTGAATTATTTTAAAATCTCTTTCTGTTGGCGTAATTTTGGATTTCGAAAAAATCAAATTATTTTAAAATGAAAAATGTTGTTCTCAATAACGGGACAGAAATTCCTGAAATCGGTTTTGGAACTTGGCAGACGACAGAAGGTGTTCAAAAAACGGTAAAAGAAGCTTTGAAAGCAGGTTACAAACATATTGACACAGCCGCTATCTACGGAAATGAAGCGGAAATAGGAGAGGCGATTGAAGAATCCGGAATTGATAGAAAAGATTTGTATCTCACAACCAAAATCTGGAATTCCAACAGAAGTGCAGAAGGTGTAAAATATTCTGTGGAGCAATCGCTCAAAAACCTGAAAACCAATTATCTGGATTTGCTTCTCATCCATTGGCCTGCGAATGCAAAACAATTTGATAATTGGAAAGAAATCAATGCGGAAACTTGGAAAGCGATGGAAGAACTTTACAAATCCGGCGTTGTAAAAGCGATTGGTGTAAGTAATTTTATGTTGCCACAAATCGAAGCACTTTTGGAAACTGCAGAAGTGATTCCTGTAGTCAATCAAATTGAGTTTCATCCGGGATACACGCAACCGCAAGTTGTAGATTTTTGTAAAGAAAAAGGAATTGCAATAGAAGCTTGGAGTCCGATTGGTTCTGGACGATTGCTAAAAGATGAGGATTTGAAAAATATTGCTGACAGTTATGGTGTTTCTCCTGCGATTCTTTGTATTCAGTTTTGTCTGCAGTCCGGTGTGATTGTTTTACCAAAATCTGAAAATCCAAATAATATCTACAATAATTTACATTTTGAAAGATTCAAGATTTCTGAAAGTGATATGAAAGCTTTGAAGACATTGGAAGAAACTGGATTCTCTGGATTGAATCCTGAAACAGTAGATTTTTAAATTTTTAGTAAGAAAAATTAAAATCCGTTTTAAAAAGTTTTAAAACGGATTTTTTATATAATTAATTTGCTATTGATTTTTAATTACTCACTGGAACTAGAGTAATATCTAATTTTCTCAACGATTTCTCCCAAATCAAATGGTTTTGGAATAAAATCTATTGCGCCACTTTCTATTGCAGAATCTCCTAAACCTCGGCTAGCAGACATAATCACCACCGGAATGTTCTTAAAATCCTGATGTGCTTTTATCATCTTGCAGATGTCTCGCCCATCTTCTCCGGACAGCCACATATCCATCAGAATCACATCGGGTTTGGTAGAAGAAGTCTGAAGAGAGTTGAACATCTCAGACCCTTTTTCATAATTATCTACATCATAACCTTCCATATTGAGCATCAATTTGACTGAGTCTAGAATGGCTGGGCTATCATCCACAACATATATTTTTTTTGAAGTTGACATTTTCTTAAAGTAATTAATTAGTGGTTGTAATTTTTTGGGATTTCAAAACAGAAGTCTGAACCTTTCCCTTCAACAGAATTTACAAAAATCCTGCCACCGCTTCGTTTTATAATTTCCGATGAGATATAAAGTCCCAGACCAAGTCCTGGAAACGTGTGTTCCTTACTTCCACTCACTCTGTAATATTGTTCGAAAACTCGGTCTTGTTTATCCTCAGGAATGCCGATTCCAAAGTCTCTCACGGAGAAATGTACGCAATCTTCTTCAGTTAATTTTGTTGTGATTTGTATATTATCGGAGTCGGGAGAATATTTTATCGCATTGCTTATGAGATTAGTCATGACTTGCGAAATTCTATTTTTGTCGCCATAGATATTTCCAATTCTTTCGTTTTCCAGATAGATTCTGTGGCTTGTGCTCATCTGTTGTTCCGCAATCACTTCGTTCACGAGTTCATCAAAATCAAATTCATTTCGGTTAAGAAGGATTTTGCCGTTTTGGATTTTCGTCACATCTAGCAAATCATTCACGAGGCTGGTCAGTTTGTTGACTTGTTCATCCATCTTCATTGCAACATCTGCATTCTTGTTGTCGTCTTGTTTTCTGAGATTTTTTTCTAAGAATTGAGAATAGAGTTTGAGGCTTGTCAAAGGTGTTTTGAGCTCGTGACTGGCGATTCCTAAGAAATTATCTTTCTGCTGTTGGAATTGTTTGAATTCATCAATATCTGTGCAGGTGCCAATCCATTGGATGATATTATCGTTTGGGTCTTTTATAGGAACAGCACGACCAAGAAACCATTTGTAAGAATCTTCGGTTTTGTTGTCTTTGAACTGATATTCGATTTCGTAAGCGCTTTTGTTTTGTTGGCTGGTTTTCCAAATATGCATTGCTCTTTTTACATCGTCGGGATGTAGGATTTTGTGAGTGGCAGATTCACGACTATCGATGCCTTCAAAACCAGTATAATCGTACCATTTTTGATTGTAATAATCTATGTTTCCATTTTTGTCGGCAGTCCAAATAATGATTGGCAAACTGTCTGCAAGATTCTTATATCGCTGTTCGTTTTCTTTAATTCTTTGTTTGGTAAGAACTTGTTCAGTCGATTCTATTGCAACGATGCTTACTCCAATTATTTCAGTTTCATCTTCATTATAAATGGGAGCAAAAGTGGAATCAAAAAAGCATTCTTCCTCTTTTCCGTTTCTTATAAGTTTGGTTAATTGATGATAGCCTTTGTAAGTTTCTCCTGTTTTTTTGACATTGGTTAGAATTTCTATAAAAGGTTGTCCTTCCAACTCTGGTAAAGCGGCGATTAATTTTTTACCAATGATTTCTATATTCTTCCCTAATATTTCCAACATCTGTGGATTTGCAACCTGAATGACAAATTCGTCTCCCATCAACATAGACAAAGCAACAGGAGCCTGAACAAATAATAATGAAAGCGAATCCTGAGAAATATTACTTTTGATGAAGTTTTTCATTGCAACATGATTAATAATTTATATTAGTTTTTACTTTGAAAATGTTGTTTTCCTATCAACAACTCGAAGAACAATCTGAAATCCGAAATCAAGGACCAAAGCGGATATCTGGATGTTGAAGGCCATTTTTTCTCAAAAATTGCATCGCTCAACCAAGCTAATCCTAATCCAAAAATCGGACAGTACCAAAGAAACCGCTCTTTTCCCGAATAGATAACATAAAAAATAACTACAAAAACCAAAAATATCCCAACGAAATGGAATATTCTTGTTATTGCTTGGCTATGTTCTTTAAGATATAATTGATAAAACTCTTTATAGGTTTTGATTTTTTGAGTTTCCATTGTTTAACTTATTTAGTTTGCTGTTTTTATATCCATAAAGGAAATATATTACCAAGCCTATAGCAAACCACAGTCCAAACCAAAACCAGTTTTCGTGGCTCATTCCAGTCAATAGATAAAGGCAAGAACTTAGACCAATCAATGGGATTAATGAAAGATTTTTAATAAATGTAAGACCGCACAGGATAAAATTTGCAATCAAATAAACAATAATTGCTAGTCTGAATTCGCCTTCTTTTGGGTCATTAATATTAGTTAAATTGTGGAAGAATTCTGGCTGAAAAAAGTAGAAAAATACCAATCCACCAATGAAAATTGTAGGAAAAATAATCTTCCCATTAATATAAGGCAAATGGAATCTTCCTTTGATTTTTTCTTTTGGAGGCAACATTAAAACACCACCACAAACTAAAACAAATGCAAAGATAGTTCCGATACTTGTGAAATCTAGAATGAAAGTTTTATCGGTGAATAGGATAGGAATACCTACTACGATTCCTGTAACGATGGTTGCAAAAGAAGGAACTTTGTTCTTGCTGTGAACTTCTTGGAATTTCTTTGGTAAAAGTCCGTCTCTCGACATTGCCATCCAGATTCTCGGTTGCCCCATTTGGAACACCAAAAGAACTGTTGTAATCGCAACAATTGCAATCAAAGCGACTACAAATTCCATCCACGGAAGGTTGAGATTGCTCTTGTCAAAAACAAATGACAACGGGTCTCCAATCCCATCAAATCTTTTATAATCTACTAATCCTGTTAAAACTAAAGTCAGAATAATATAAATCACAGTACAAAGTCCAAGAGAAATAAGCATTCCTTTCGGAAGGTCTTTTTGAGGATTTTTGGTCTCTTCTGATAGAACAGAAATGGCATCAAATCCGATATAAGCAAAGAAAACGCCCGAAACGGCAGACATTACTCCTGCAAAGCCATTAGGCATAAAAGAGCCGGAAGTATGCGTATCGGTCACCGGAAACCAATTTCCCGTATTGACATAAGCCACACCCACAGCTATCACCAAAAGAATGACAAACAACTTCAGAATTACAAAAAAGTTGTTAAAGTTCTTACTTTCCTTGATGCCTTGATAACAAAGCCAAGTGATTAATCCATTAATAACCAAAGCAGGAATATCAACGATAATTTTCAATCCGCCTATAATTGGTGCAGATTTCCAAGCGTTGATGAGTTCTCCGTTTGTTGAATTATTGAGAAAAGCTTTTTTAGCTTCGGTATAACTACAGGTAAAATAATCAGGAATATGAACCCCGATTCTTTCCATAAAACTGGTAAAATAATCGGACCAGGAAAAGGCAACATAGATATTCCCGAAAGAATATTCCATAATCAGAGCCCAGCCGATAACCCACGCAATCAACTCTCCGAAACTGGCGTAAGCATAGGTGTAAGCACTTCCTGCAGTAGGGATTCTGCTTGCAAATTCGGCATAACAAAGTGCAGTAAAAGCACAGGCAAAACCACAAATCAGATATAAAACAATAACACCGGGTCCGCCACGGAAAATAGCTTCTCCCAAACTGCTGAAACTTCCTGCTCCAATAATGGCGGCAATCCCAAAAAATACAATGTCCCAAGTTCCAAGAACTCTATTTAGTTGTCCCGAATCTGTATTTTCTACGTAGTGTTTTCTTCTGAAAAGTGAACTCATCTAAGTTGTTAATTTTTGTGAAAGAAACAAATGTAATGAAAATTTGATGGTTTTGTTAAAAAAATGTTAATCACAATGCTATTTTTTAATATTGTAATAAGTTATAGTTACGAAGAATAATGGTCTTATATTTTGTGTTTTTGGTATAATTAAGAAAAATAGATTGTAACATTAATATGAAAAGAATTATTTACTTCATTAGTATTTTATTCATAGGATTATTAGATGCTCAGACTCATAAATTTTTTATGAATTGGAGTACAAATCAGATTCCTTGCAAGGAGATTTGCTGTTTTTGAGTTAGAAAATAAACTTAAGAATATCAAGTTTAACATTAGACTATTAATTCAAAAATACTGAATTAAGAAAACATGCAATTTATGATGGTCTAGAAAAAAGACCGCTTCTATGTAAAACAGCTCTTCCTTCTGTTGCATTAATTTTATCGCCTGCGAACATCTTTTCTATAGCTTCCTGAAGTTTCACTTCATTTGCTAAATCAAGCAATAAATCAAATGTTTCTTTTGTGATTCTGTTCTTTGAATAATCGAACAAAATATCATTCCATAAGATAGAAAACGAAGAAAATCGTTGTGGATCTTTTGAAAATAAGTCCTTAATCTGCACATCTTTTGTGTCCTCGAAATGTGATGCAAGATTCTGAAATGCTTGCGTGTTTTTTAATTGAACTGATGGTAACATATACTTTTAATTTGTAATACAAACCTAACTCTAATCTTGCGTTTATGCTATCAAGTTAAGTCTATGTATTATACATTTGTACCAATTGTTGTTGCAGATTTGTTGGGGTTTCATCCAATTTTGCACGCACAAACTTATTCAACGCTGCTGGCGAATTGAATCCAAGTTCAAAAGCAATTTCTTTATGAGAATAACTGGATAGTAAGAGCAATTGTTTGATCTCGTTCATTATTCTTGCGTGAATGGTTTCAATTGAAGTTAAACCTGCCGATTTCTTCGTTATTTCATTTAATTTCTTTGGTGAAATGAGTAGTTTTTCAGCGTACCAACTAACCATTCGTTCCGTTTTATAATGGCGTTCCAACAATTCAAGAAATTTTCCATAAAGTCTGGTATTCTCATTTGTTACTTTATCTTTATCCCATTTTGTATGTGCAAACTCCACTAATTTCAACAATGTTATCTTGATAAAAAATCGTGCTTGCTCTTTTTTGACAGAGGTTAGGTCATGATACAACTTTTCAATTTGTTCCAATAACATTTGTACTTCATTTATTTCGGCAACGGGTAATTCAATATGGTTTAGCTTAACGGATATATTGTGATTGTAGATACTTAACTCATTTTTTAAAATATCTGAACAAAATAATACTTCATCAAATAAAATCATTTTTCCATCAAAATCATCACTGATTTGTTCTTTTGAGGATAATTGACCAGGAAATATAACGCTTATGCAATTTTCACTGACATCATAACGACGATTTTCTACTTGCATTTTCATACTCCCTTTTTTAACAAACAGAAGACAAAAATGGTCTTTTGTATGAGGATTTCGATATTGCTTCATATCCTCTTTATCCAAATCAAAAATATGAAAAGGCGAGATTGCCCTTTCAGAATTATGCTGTATATCTTTAAGATAATGTGTAAACATATTGTAGTTTTTCTTTTTGCTAATTAATCATTATTGCTCAAATATTTTGCCGCTTTTTTGTCCACTAAAAACAAAAGTTCTCCTTTTGTGGGTTTCAATAATTGCGATGGATAGAGGGACGGATTATAATCTCCTTCCAAAACTTCTTTCAAGGCATCAGCCTTAGCATCGCCAAAAGTTAACACGATTATTTTTTTTGCTTTGTTTAAAAAAGGAGCTGTAAGAGTGATCCTATACATTTTCTGTGCATCTAAATAATAAGCAGCAACCCATTTTTCTTTTTCCTCAAGAACGGCAGTTCCAGGAAATAATGAAGCAGTGTGTCCATCACTTCCCATCCCCAAAAGAATAAAATCCATTACTCCATCATCTCCAAGTTTTTCATGTAAAAGTGTACTGTAAGTTGATGCAAAATCTTCGGGTTTTACACCATCTGCATACATTGGAAAAATATTAGACGGCAGTACAGGAACATTTTGTAGAAGTATTTCTTGTGACATTTTAGCATTGCTTAGCTCATTATCTAAAGGAACCCATCTTTCATCTCCCCAAAAAACAAGAACTTTAGTCCAGTCAATTTGATTTTTGTATTGATCTTCGGACAAAAGTTTGTATAGACCTTCTGGTGAAGATCCTCCCGTTAATGCAACTGTAAAAAAGCCTTTTTGATCTATTGCATCACAAGCGGCAGCTACAAATAATTGTGCTGCCGTTTTAAATATTTCTTCAGTTGATGATTGTATATTAAGCATCTTTTTTGGTTTTCAATGTTTCATTAGAATTGCTCAGCCAAGTATGTCCTTGTCTCTTCAACAATTCATCTGCTGCTTCTGGCCCTGAGCTTCCAGCAGGATAAGTTACCATTTTTGACACGTTTCCATTTTCCCATGCTGTTTGAATATTCGCAATAACATCCCAAGCTTCTTCCACTTGATCTGAACGCATAAACAGTGTTGAATCTCCATCAAGAGCGTCCAATAATAACGTCTCGTAAGCTTCCGGTGTATCTGGTGCACATTCAAAATAATCGAATACCATTTCAGCAGGTTTCAGTTTCATATCAAGCCCTGGCTTTTTCGTCATAAACGATAAATTGATATCCATTTCAGGTTGAATATTGATGGTTAATTTATTGGGTTGCATTTTTTTTATTCTATCCTGAAAAGTAGTACAAGGTACTTCTTTAAAACTGATTACAATAGAAGATTCTTTTTTGGACATACGTTTTCCTGTGCGCATATAGAACGGAACACCTTTCCAACGCTCATTATCAACATAAAACTTCATGGCAACATAAGTTTCTGTATTTGAGTTTGGATTAACTCCTGGCTCTGCCAAATAGCCTAATTTCTTTTTACCATCAATCTCGCCTTCAGTATATTGTGCTCTAACCGTATAATGGTTGATGTCTTCCAAATTGATTCTTCTCACACTTTTTAAGACATCTACTTTTCGGTTTCTGATTTCTGTAGATTCAAATGCAGTTGGTGGTTCCATAGCTACCATGCAAAGAATCTGCATTAAATGGTTTTGGATCATATCTCGCAATGCTCCCGAACCGTCATAATAACCTCCACGATCTTCAACACCTACGGTTTCCGCCACAGTAATCTGCACAGAATCGATATATTTATTATTCCAAAGTGGTTCGAAAATAGTGTTACCAAAACGGAACGCTAAAATGTTCTGAACATTTTCTTTACCCAAATAATGGTCAATTCTGTAGATTTGCTCTTCTTTGAACGTTTGTGCTAACATTGCATTAAGCGCCACAGCCGAATCTTTATCGTACCCAAAAGGCTTTTCGATAATCATGCGATCTTGATTCATATTATTAGCCAAGCCATTTTCTTTAAGGCTTTTTGAAACTTTTTCAATAAAGCTTGGCGCTACCGAAAGGTAAAAAAGACGGTTGGCTCTGGCACCTAATTTAGCATCTATGCCGTCAAGTTGATTTTTCAACTGAATGAAAGATTCTTCTTGTGTAATATCGAATCTGACAAATTTGATTTTTTCTTTGAATTGATTCCATTTCTCTTCAGAAAAGTTCTTGATTCTCGAAAAATCGTTGATATTTTCTAAAATATAATTTCTGAATTCTTCCTGAGTATGTTCTGTTCTTCCTAAAGAAAGAAGTTCAAAATCTTCTGGCATCCAACCGTCCAAAAACAGATTAAAAAATGCAGGAAATAATTTTCTTTTTGCTAAATCTCCCGTTGCGCCAAAAATGACAATAGAAGTTGGTTTTTTATCATTATTTTTCATTTGATTTATTTTTTACGATTCCCAACGGGTGTGGAATATTCCATCTTTGTCAATTCTTTCATACGTGTGTGCTCCAAAGAAATCACGTTGCGCTTGAATAAGATTGGTTGGCAATTTTTCAGAACGATAAGCATCAAAATAAGATAATGCGTTCATCCATGCAGAAGCTGGAGTTCCATTTTGAATAGTGTCTTTCAAAACAGTACGAATACTGTTTTGTGTTGTATTCAGTTTTTCTGCAATGTGCTTATCGAGCATTACGTTTGGTAAATCGGATTCTGTTGCAAATGCTTGTCTAAAATCTTCTAATAAAATTGCTCTAATAATACATCCTCCTCTCCAAATTTTACATATTGTTTCTAAATTCAAATCGTATTCATAGATTTCAGAAGCAATTTTAAGTTGAGCTAATCCTTGTGCATAAGTGGTTATAATGGCAAAGTACAGTCCTTTTTTCAAATCATCTAAATTTGCATTACTGATATTTTCTTCCTTATTCCATTTTAATAAAGCTGAAGCCTGTATTCTTTCGAGTTTGTATTTAGACATATCTCTCATATTTACAGCAGCATCAATAACTGGAACCGGAACCTGTAAATCCATTGCATTTTGTGAAGTCCATTTTCCTGTTCCTTTAGATTTAGCCCAGTCTGAAATTAAATCAACCAAATGTTCATCACCTTCTTTTTGCTTCAAAATATCAGCTGTAATTTCAATAAGGAAAGAGTTTAATTCTTCTTTATTCCATTGTTCAAATAATTGTTGAATGGTTTCATGATCCAAATGATAAACATTTTTCATAATATCATAGGTTTCTGCAATAAGCTGCATAATTCCATATTCTATACCATTATGCACCATTTTTACATAATTCCCAGCAGATCCGTTGCCTAAAAATTCTACACAAGGTTCACCATCTACTTTTGCAGCTATGGCTTCGAAGATTGGACGTAAACGTTCGTAAGCTATCTTATCTCCTCCGGGCATCATGCTTGGGCCTCTTCTTGCCCCACTTTCTCCGCCAGAAATACCCATTCCGAAAAAATGGATTCCTTTTGAAGAAAGCTCATTATATCTTCTGTCTGTATCTGTAAAATACGTGTTTCCTCCGTCAATAATAATATCGCCTTCGTCCAAAAATGGAAGCAATGTTTTAATTGCTCCATCTACTGGAACACCAGCCGGAACTAATAGCATTATAGCTCTTGGTTGTTCTAAGGACTTTACAAAGTCTTCTGGTTTAACAGTTGCAAAAACAGAATGACCTTCCTGAGCTTCTGCCTGTAATGAATCTGCTTTTTCTTGATCCAAATCTAAACCTGCTACAGCAAACCCATGGTCAGCCATATTGAGCAATAGATTTCTGCCCATAACACCTAAACCAACTATACCGAAATTATATGTAATCATTTTCTAAGTTTTTTATTAATATCAATTACTAACAAACTAATTGAGATATTAGCCATTCTGAATTTAAAATCCCTAACTAAAATTAATGCTTATTTTAATATGCAGAGATTAAAAAAAGAGAATTTATATCATCAATATCATAGAACAAGGTCTTCCCTACAATAATAGAGAAGACTTTGATGGTGAGTTACTAGCAAATTATGATATTATTGCTTCTTTTAAAGCTTTTGCAGCTGCGGCAGGATCTTCTGCACCATAGATTGCTCCACCAGCAACTGCTACTGCAGCACCAGCAGCTACGACATCTTTTATTGTGTTGATGTTAACACCACCAGCGATTGAGAAAGGAACTTGAGCTTCTCTACCTTCGCTGATTAATTTTTGTACATTATAGCCGGGTAATGCTTGTTCATCTAAACCAGCGTGTAATTCCACAAACTCTACTCCAAAAGCAGTTACTTCTTTAGCACGTTGTACACGATTCTTAACACCAATTGTATCTACTACTACTTTTTTACCTGCTTTTTTCGCAGCTTCAATAGCGCCAATAATTGTTGCATCATCTACAGCACCCATTACGGTTACTAAATCTGCTCCAGCATTGAATGCCATTTCTGCTTCTAATGCACCTGTATCAGCAGTTTTAAGGTCTGCAAATACCAGTTTATCTGGATGAGCGGCCTTCATTGCTGTGATTACTTTAAGACCTTCTGCCTTGATTAATGGAGTACCTAACTCAATGATATCTACATAAGGTGCTACTTTTTCTGCCAATTCTAAGGCTGCTTCAGTAGTTAATAAGTCGATTGCTACTTGTAATTTAGTCATGATATAAAATTTAAAAATTTAATTGTATTTTAATTATTCGAGATTGGCATGTTTCGGCCAAAGATTTTCTTTTGTTAATCCTGATTTTTGCCATAGCGTCATAAAGACTGCGTCTAAAATCAACAAAACAGATTGTTCAAATAAGCTACCTGCATATTGCTCAGAAGCAGATATACCGAAATCGGTTTTTACAGCTGCTTTAATGGCTATTATTTGATCTGATAGAGTTGCGATTTTACTATGCTCATCTGCTGTAATTGCAATTACTGTGGCATTTTGTTTTTTAGCTTTTTCTGTAGCAAGCACAAGGGTTGATGTTGTGCCAGAACCGGAACCGACTATAAGCAGATCATTTTCTAAAATAGCAGGTGTTGTAGTTTCTCCCACTACATGCACTTCAAATCCAAGGTGCATAAACCTCATAGCTGCCATCTTTAATGCTAATCCAGTACGTCCAGCTCCTACAAAAAAGATACGTTTTGCTTGCTTAATATGATTTTCAAGCAACGATAGAGATTCTGGATTCAGAAGAGTTGAGATTTCTTCATTTTCGATCAGGATCTTTTTTAAATTGTCTATTGTAGTATTCACTTGTTCCATTTTTTGCTTTTAGAAGAACTTTAATAATTATTTCTTCTAATTTGATAATGCAAAGTTATACTCCCCAAATCTCCTGATATTATACAAATAGTATTATGTAATATACATTTGCGACCATCTAACATTTACCTATTGGATAACGTACAACAACTTCCAACTTAGTATTGCTCTTTTATAAACCGCTGTATAGTAACAGTTTTAACCGTTTTACGTATTTTTGCTTTATCTAATATTTTTTTTGAAAAATTTTTATTTCAACCGCGAGACAATTTTAATGGATGGTATACTTATATAGTTTCGTTAAAATTCCATTTTCTTAAGCTTACCAATTTCAATGCAATCATAGCTGTGATAGTTTTGGCTAAAGAATTAACAATAAAAATAGAGTTGTATGAGGCATTAGTTCCTTAAGATCCTGAAAACTTTTTTGCGATATTGATTTGTTGTTTCATTAAAATAATAAACTGCTTTTTCGGATTTCTTTTATCAATTGATTTTTACAATCTACAAACACAAAAATAGGTCCGACCAAGATATCATTCTATAGCTTTTGTTTTATCCACCAATTCATAAGAATAGCATCTACCATATTTAAAAAATCCATCGCTTTTGATGGATTTTTGCTTTCAATATTCTACATTTGGAGTCAACAATTCTTTTGTTTGCAATTGAGAATGATAAAAATATGAGTGAGATTTTAAGACGTCAAATTGAGAAAATTACACCATTAACTGACCAGGAGTTCGAGTACATCCTGTCTCATTTTACCTTGAAAAAATTTAAAAAGCATCAGATTTTAATTCAAGAAGGAGATACCGTACAAAATGATTATTTTGTGATGAATGGTTTGTTAAAAGCTTCTTACCTGAATCAAGAAGGCAAAGAACATATTATGCAATTTGCAATGGAAGATTGGTGGATTACCGATTATCAAGCGTATTTTAATCAAACGGAAGCTACTTTTACCATTGATGCATTAGAATCTACCGAAGTACTTACTTTGTCTCTCTATAACCGAGAGAAACTCTGTGCAGATATGCATAAAATAGAACATTTTTTCAGGAAAAAATCTAATAATGGTTATATCGCACTCCAAAGAAGAATTTTGTCTCTGCTGAATAGCAATGCCAAAGAACGCTACGAACAATTTATTTATCAATATCCTACACTTTTACAACGATTGCCCAAAACTTTAATCGCTTCATATTTAGGTGTTTCCAGAGAAACCTTGAGTCGGCTTTCGGTGTAATGTGATGTAGGTCACAAAAAAGTTGTGAGGTAGGTCCTGTTGTTTGTGAGGAGCTGTATTTACCTTTGCACTATCAAATCATTAAAAATCAATAGTAAAATGAATCACAACAAGTTTTTATCCAAGATTATTTTCTTAACGGTTTGTATTCTTTTTTTAGGGATTAATATGATCAATGCACAAACAATAAAATCTAACAAAATGAGCAAAAAAGTATTATTCGTGGTTACGAGCCACGGCGAATTAGGAAACACTGGTGAATCTACCGGTTATTATTTAGGTGAAGTTACACATCCTTGGGCTGTATTAGTGGATGCTGGTTACGAAATAGATTTCGTGAGTCCAAAAGGTGGAAACCCGCCGTATTATGGAAATACTCCAGATGACAAGGTTAATGAAAGATTTTTAGCAGATGAATATTATCAAAATAAAATCCAGAACACCATGACGCCTTCAGAAGTAAATCCTGATGAATATGTGGGGATTTTTTATGCTGGAGGTCACGGTACGATGTGGGATTTTGCAGATAATGAAGAATTGGCAGTAATCGCACAGAAAATCTACGAAAAAAATGGAATCGTAAGTGCGGTTTGTCACGGTCCTGCCGGATTGGTGAATATTAAACTCAGCAATGGAAAATATTTGGTAGATGGCAAAAAAATCAATGCTTTCACCAACGAAGAAGAAGCTGCTGTGAAATTAGATGAAGTGGTTCCATTTAGATTAGAGTCTAAATTAATAGAACGCGGAGCCAGGTTTGAAAAATCTGGTTTATGGCAAACTCACGTTACCGTAGACGAAAGAGTGGTAACAGGACAAAATCCTCAATCTGCTCATGCAGTTGGCGAAGCTGTTTTAGAAGAACTTAAAAAACTCTAATAGTTAAGAATACAAAAGAGACTGTTTTCAGTCTCTTTTTTTTGTGCTCAATTGAAATTTTATTCGAATAATCAAGATAAAACTTTTATACATAGCAAAGGTTCAACCTTTCACAAAATGATATAACAAAATGGAGCCGGGGAAATGCCTGGCTCCATTTAACTGTATTAAAAATTGGTGTTCGATTGCTTACTTTACTGCTAGTAGATCTACCATTTCAAGTACAGGTTCTTTCGAAAGTAATTCAGAGGCATTTGCCATTAAAGCCTTTGCAATCTCACCATTCAAGTGAGCTTCTCTTGCATCTGTAGTTCCGAACGTATCGAATATACCAAAAGTAGAAGGGCCAATTTGTAAAGCATACCATCTTACGGTTCCTGGCTCACCTTCCGCAAGTGGTAAGGCTGACTTTAGGAATTCCAATACGTCATTTTCTTTACCCGGTTTTGCTTCTACTCTAGCTAATATTGCAAACTTTTCCATAATTTAATTTTTAATGTTATTAAGAGTGTTCTTCAACTCTTTCTAACAAAAATAGGTTTTCCTTATCAAACTAAAAATACAAAAAATGTTAAATAAACCTGAGTTCGGTTTAAGCGAAGTTTAAAAATAATTGACCGTCATTTACTTTTTTCAAGTTGAGTGACGGTTTTTTTGGAAAGAAGCAATAAGCGGTTA
>NZ_QNUG01000022.1 GCF_003385395.1 Epilithonimonas hispanica
TTTTACCTTCAGAAAAAATCTAAATCGCCTTCGCAATCGTATTTTAAACACACCGTTTACGGACTTCGATTTCTGCTTAAATCGGAAGGTTTGAGCTATGATTATTTGAGTCTTCCGGAAATTAAAAGAGAGAAAAAACTGCCTGTAGTTCTCAGTAAACAGGAGGTTTGGCAGATGCTTTCGGGGTGTAAGCTTTTAAAGCATAAAATCTTAATCGGGATTCTTTACGGTTGCGGATTGCGCTGTATGGAGGTTAGAAATCTGCGTTTATGTGATTTAGATTTTGATCGAAAACAGTTGAAAGTGGTTCAGGGAAAAGGCAAAAAAGACCGTTATTTGCCACTTTCCGAGCATTTGATTCGGGGACTCAAAAAGTATATCGAAGCTGAAAAACCAGAAGATTATCTCTTTGGAATGCCACGAGAAGGAAGAGCCGGCGCTTCGACTTCGCTCAGCACAGGCTTCGATTCCAGATATTCGCAACGGGGCGTTCAATGGGCGGTAAAACAGGCATCAAAAACGGCAAAAATATTGAAAGAAGTGAGTGTTCATACGCTTCGGCACAGTTTTGCGACGCATCTTCTGGAAGATGGGATGGATATTTTAAGCATCAAAAATCTTCTCGGTCACGAAAGTATTGACACGACGTTGATTTATCTTCAAATTGCACAACTTTCCACACAAAAACTCTTTTCACCGCTCGATACCCTTTTTTCAGAATTTGGGAAGAAATGAGAGGTTTTAAAACCATAAAAAAACAGCCAACTCAACCTCAATCTCAATCTCAATATGAAGTTGCCGATGTTTTAAACAAATTAGGTTCAAAATTGGAAGATTTAGGATTAAATTCCTGGCAATTAAGAACTTTATTTGCATTAAAAAAGTGCAGAACATCGGCTTTGGGAGGTCATATTGACGCTTGTGATGAATGTGGAAATGTAAGCATCAGTTACAACTCCTGCCGAAACCGTCACTGCCCAAAATGTCAGGGCAAAAACCGAGAGCAATGGATTGAAAATCGGGAAACCGAACTGCTTCCGGTACCTTATTTCCACGTGGTTTTTACGCTTCCTGATGTATTGAACAAAACCGCGCTTCACGAGCCCAAAATGTTGTACGATTTTTTATTTGAATCTGCCTGGGAAACGCTTCAAACGTTTGGTGAAAATCGAGGTTTAAAAATGGGAATGATTGCTGTTTTGCACACTTGGGGACAGAATCTGAGTCTTCATCCGCATTTGCACTGCATTGTTCCGGGCGGTGGAGTGGATGAAAGCGGAACTTGGAAAAACATTAGAAGTGAGGGTAAATTTTTGTTTCCGGTAAAGGCTTTGAGTAAAGTTTTCAGGGCTAAATTTTGTGAGAAACTGAAGCATCAATTATCATTAAAATTGAATGAAAATCAACGAGAAAAATTTACTGAAAATGAGGCTGGGAATTACGAAAAATTAAGACAAAGTCTGTGGGAAAAACCTTGGGTAGTTTACGCCAAAAAGCCTTTTGGAAGCCCAAAATCTGTGGTGGAATATTTGGGCAGATACACGCATAAAATCGCCATCAGCAACCAGAGAATCAGGAAAATTGACGCGGAAACGGTAACTTTTTCTTACAAAGATTACCGCCAAAAAGGCATCAAAAAGCAGATGGTTTTAAGCCACGAGGAGTTTATCCGCCGTTTTGCGATGCATATTTTACCGAAAAGATTTGTAAAAATCCGTCATTATGGTTTTTTGAGCAGCACCTGGAAGCGTATCAAACTTAAAAATCTGCAACAAAATTTAGGCATCCAACCCAAAGAAAAGGCTTTGCCAAAAGCTTTTCAGCCGAAATGTACGTGTTGTAAAGTTGGAAATCTTGTGACGATTGCCACGTTCGATCTTCGAGGTCCGCCAAGTTGGTTTTTGGAGATGAGCCGAAATTTACCTGCTCCTAAATCTGCATTTTAGCGGATTTGGGTAAGGGAAATGTTACCCTAACGTGAAGGAAAGCACGATAAAACCAAGAAAAACTCGCCAAAATCACCCACAAAAAAAGAGACTCTTCTCAAAGTCTCTTGTATCTCTAAAAATCTTTTGTCGATAAACCCATAGTGTGGGAAAATACCCAGCAAAAAGCTCCCGAAGGTTCCGTTCAACAGGGTTTTCATTGTTCGTGCTTCGCACGCAACGAAAACTTAGCTATTGTACGATGTTTTTATTTATCTTATCCAAATTTTATTTTTCTCAATATGATTATTATGTGTTTGTATGAAATAATTAAATTCTTTATCAATTCTTTGGTACAATTCACTTATTTGTAAAGGGTTTCCGTCCGTTGCTTTAATTTGAACATCGTTATTTCTCATAATAGACTCTCTAACAAATAGAGAAGGATCCCGAATCAATTTATTTTTAATTTTCAAATAGTTTATTTGAGTAGTTTTTATTAACGATGTAGGCAGTTTTATTTTTTCGCTTTTTTTAATAACTGAAACAGTCGAAAAATGATAATTATTCCCTGTGTCATAAATTTCTAAAATTAACCCTGGTAATCCAAAAAATTTATATGGACCATCTGGAATAGGAATATCTTTTGAAAACCACGCTTCCCAAATTCTTCCTCCAAAAATAACAATTGCTTTTGTGCAAGAGTATTTTAAAATTTGTTTTTTTTCATTGGTGATCTTCCAATTCAACTTTTCAAAATCACTTTTGTAGAAAAAATTTCTTGAACTAACATTTTGTATTTCATATAGTTCTTGTTTTGATAAATTTTTGTAAATGCCAAAATTAAGTTCATATTTCAAAGAAATTTTTGGTATTTGTCCTGTTTTCAAATATTCTGTAGTCACACTATCATAAATTGAATCTAACTTAAATTTGGTTTCATTATAAAAGTATGATTTATCTTCAAAATGTTCTAGTGTCATTTCTTCGATGTTATATTTCTCTATGGTAGAATCAGGTTTGTATTTTACTTCATAAATTACTTTAACTTGCGCATAGCTGAAAAAGCATAAAAATAATAAACTAGTAAATAATACCCGATTCGTGTAATTCAGGATATATTTTTTCAATTTTAGTAATTTTAAGAATGTTTTTGCCATCATCTTTACAGTTGCATTTTTGTTCTTTTATGAAATTTTTAGTATCATTTATGTAAAAATTTTCAAATTCTTCCCAAGTAAGAAAAGAATTTTCTTTTAAAAAAAAATCAAAATTTTGGGTTTTGAATTCTTTTTTATCCATTAGTATTCTAGTTGCTTCAAAATTGTATAGACCATCATCACTTTCAACTTTTAAAATTATTCCATCTAATCTACTAAATTTCCAAGGTCCAGAATTCGGCAAAATATTTTTAACATAGTAAGCTTTATAATTTCTTCCTCGAAACAGTGTTGTTGCTGTTAAACATTCATAACCTAAGATAGACGTTTTCTCATTACTCGAAATATCCCAAACTAATTCGGATTTGTCAATAATTGCAACTCTTCTTGTAAGTGTCTTTTCTAAGAAGTAATATTCATTACCTTTTTTAAATAGAGATTTTGAAAAATCATTTGAATTTATTGAATCTCCTTTCGCATTTACTATCATTTTCCACTCACTACTGCCATCATTATTTAGAAGCAGTTGATATTTTAGTTTATTTTCTGTATTCGTAAAATTATAATCAATTACTTGTGATTTAACAATAATAATAAAAACCAAGCCAAAGAGAAAAGTTATATTTTTTTTCATTTTATTTCATTTTTATAAAATATAACAAGGGAAGACTTTTAAAAGTCTTCCCTTGATTAGATTAACATCCTACTCCAAAAACGGCAGCTTTTAATTTAGCAGCAGCACAATTGTAGGCTTCTTCAAAAGTAGTTCTACAGCAAGTAACGGTCACTGTATCCCCATTACAATCACTGGATGATTGTGTTACACATTCGCTAACTTTTTCAACTGATTTAGAAAAGTTAGCTTTTCCAGAATCTTTTTCCGATTTATAAAAATCTTTAGAAACAACGACATTGCTTGAAGCATATGCAAAAGTTCCTAACAATAGGAAAAGAAATGAAAAGAATAAATTTTTCATACAAAATTAGTTTAAGTTATTGCATACTCTCTTATTTTATAACGTTATTTCTGCTTATTCCGTTATTATTTAGCAGTTAATTTGTTTAAAATATCGTACAACACTCAAATATACGAAAGTTTTGTAATATTCTAAAAAAAATAAAATACTATTTTTCAGTGTATTACATTTTTATTATATTTGAATAGCCAGAATACGCAATACGTAGAATATTAAAAATACGCAACTCAAAAATGGAAAACTCATTCCTTGATTTTGACAAAGCACACTTCCATGCAGAGTCCAATCTTCATCAGGAAAAAAATGTAATCTAGATCAGATTTCAGATAAATAAACAACTCAGGTCTACATTTTCACCGTCCGTTCATCGTCTAGACTATCATTTTCATCGTATAAAACACCACTTTCACCGTCCGTTCACCGTCTAGACTATCATTTTCAGCGTATAAAACACCACTTTCACCGTCCAATCACCGTCCATTCACCGTCCATTCACCGTCCATTCATCGTCCATTCATCGTCCAATCACCGTCCAATCATCGTCCAATCACCGTCCATTCACCTTCTACTAGCCGTTCACCAACCATCCAAGCCGCTTATTCGAAAAAAACTCAAAATCTTTCGCAAATAATTTTCAATATACTTCACCTCAAATAATAACTTTTCCCTATTTTCGTTGAAAAAGGAACAAACTTTGATGCAGCTCTCGCTTCGACAATTATTATAACAATATAAATTAAAAAGTGCGGTTAATGATTTAAGCATATATTTTTGAATCTTACAAACAATTAACTTTCGCCCCTTGCTGAGCTATGCGCCTCTGCGAACCTTAAAAATGTTTTCAATAAGATTAAATAAAAACTTGGCGCTCTTTGCGTTAAAATGATATAATTAATTATTTTTAAATATCTAAATTATAAGTCTAAGGCTTCAAAAGACCAAAACAACTGTCAGTCTGAGGCGGAGTTTATCCTGAGCCAGACGAACAGAAGACAAACAAAAAAATTTAATTCAATTAAGAATGAATTCAAAAAAGATATTAATAGCTTCTGTATTATCGCTTTATGGGATTGCAGAGGCGCAACAATCTCAATATTTTACTCAAAAAGAAGACTACCATTTTGGTTTGGCAGAGAATCTCTACAATACCAAAGTCTACAATGCTTCCCAATACGAATATTCCAACCAATATTTTTATAACAAAAGTCTTAGCAATTCCAGAAAAGAAGCGTCATTATTTTTCAGCAATGTGATTGGGGTGATTTTGCAGCAACAATATGCGGAAGAAGGCCTGAATGCTTTTATGAAAGAGTATCCAAAGTCGGCATATTTTGCTCAGGCGAATGGACCTTTGGCGGATTATTATTTGTCCAAAAAAGATTTTGAAAAAGCCTTGGAAACTTTGCAGAAAGTGAATCAATACCAATTGAGCAAAGAGGAAAATACGCAGCATATTATGAAGCTGGGTTACGCTAAGTTTATGACTGGAGATTCTGCCGGAGCGATCGAGGCGTTGGAAGAATCTTTCAAGAATGCCGACGAAAATAGCAAACCTGCCATTTCTTATATGTTGGGACATCTTTATTACGCCGACAAGCAAAATGAAAATGCCTTCGTTTACTTCGACCAAATCAAGAATAATGAGGATTACGCACATCTGGTGAAACCTTATTATGTGCAGATGTATTACAATCAGAAGAATTATGATTTAGCAATCTCGGAAGGAAACGAAATCCTGAACAACGGAAAAACGACAGCTTACGATACAGAAATCCATAAGATTGTAGGAGAGAGTTATTTTATGAAAGGCGATTATCAGTCGGCTTATCCGCACCTTAAGTTATTTTTGGATAAAGAGCAGTCGCCATCAGAAACTGACCTTTATGAAATGGGATTTGTGTCTTCTCAAGTGGGGAAAAATGCCGAAGCGGTCGGTTATTACAATCAATTGATTAACAGCAATTCTCCATTAGCACAAAATGCTTATTATCAGCTTGGGAATGCTTATTTGCAAAACAATCAAAAGCAGGAAGCGCTTTCGGCTTATCGTAATGCGTCTCAGATGAATTATGATGCGAAAGTTCAGCAATTGGCTTTGGAGCAATACGCGAAATTGGGTTACGAATTAGGAAACCCATTCGAGAATTCTTCAAAAGTGATTCAAAGATATTTGGATAAATATCCTAACTCGAAAAGCCAAGAAATGAGGTCGCTTTTGGTGAAGTCTTACTTATATTCCGGAGATTACAAAGCCACTTTGGATGCCCTTTCAAAATTGGATAAGAAAACCAATGAGACCAATAAGATAGAGCAGGAGGTTTCCTATCTTTTAGGTTCCGAGGAATTTAACAAAGGTAATTTTGTCCAAGCTGAATCCTATTTCCTGAGAAGTCTTAAATTCAATTTAAACAAAGATTATTATAAGAAAGCCAAATATTGGTTAGGGCAAACCTACTACCAAAGAGCAGATTACAAGTCTGCAATTGCGGTTTATAAAGAATTGGAAAACGAAACTGCAGAAGGTTTCCCGGAGCGCGAGCAGTTGGATTATGATCTGGGTTACGCTTATTTCAAGTCTAAAGATTTTGCTTCTGCTCAGGAGTATTTTAAGGAATACTTGAGATTCCCGAAGCAGGAGTTCAAAGCAGATGCAGAACTGCGTTTGGCGGATACTTATTATGCCAACAATCAGTTGAATGAAGCGCTTGATATCTACAACAAGACAGAAAATGCCAGCGATTATACATTATACCAAAAAGCATTGGCATTAGGTTTCAAAGGCGATACAGTAGCGAAGATTTCTGAACTGAAAACTTTGATTTCAAAATACCCTAATTCGGAATATGTGGATGATGCGAGTTACGAGATTGGCTCTGCTTATGCTCAGAATGATGATTTTAGTAATTCTAATGCTTACTTTGATAAAGTCATCCAATCAAGTCCAGATAAAGATTTGGTAGCGAATTCTCAGATTTACAGAGCTCAGAATTTGATTGATTTGAATCAGAATGATAATGCAATTGCAGAATTCCGACAATTGGCAAATCAATATAAAAATACAGCTTATGCAGACAAAATTGTTGCGGCTGCAAAACCTGCTTTTGTGAAAAACGGCGATGTTGCAGGCTATGAACAATTTGCAAAAGGTCTTGATGTTAATGTTTCCGGAACCGAAATCAGCGAAATCAATCTGAATTTGGCACAAGACAGTTTCTCGAAAAAAGATTACACAAAAGCAGTTTCTTACTACGAGAAATACCTTGACCAAAGTCCAAGCGGTGACAACCTCTTCAAAGCGCAGTACGAATTGGGAGAAAGTTATTACCAATTGAAACAAACGGATAAAGCTTTATTGCCTTTACAAAATGTGGCAGATTTCCACAACGATTATCAGCAGGAAGCTCAGGTAAGATTGGCTCAGATTTATTTGGCTCAAGATAAAGTGGCTGATGCGAAGAAATACCTAGAGCAAAACGCCAATTCTACCAACGTTACGATTAAAAACTTCGCTTCGGTTGAATTGATGAAAATCTATGCAGATGAAAAGAACTTTGCTGAAGCTGAAAAGTACGCCAATGCTGTAATTTCAAATACAAAAAATTCAGCAGCAACTTTAGAACAGGCAAAAGTCATCAAAGCTAGAAGTCTGATGAATCAAGGAAAGGACAAAGATGCGCAAACCGCTTATACCGCTTTGGAAAAGTCTTCTAATACAGAAGTAGCGGCGGAAGCACTTTACGCAAAAGCCTTTTACCAGAACAAAGGAAAAGCCTTCAAATCGTCCAATGAAACTATTTTCAAACTGGCTAATAATTATGCTTCGGAAGAATATTGGGGCGCAAAAGCGTTGGTAGTAATGGCGAAAAATTACTTAGCTCTCAAAGATAATTACCAGGCAAGTTACACGGTTGACGAAATCATCAATAACTACGGCGATTTCCCAGAGATTGTTGCAGAAGCAAAAGAAGTAAAAGCGCAAATCAAAAAGTAATTTGCAAATATGTTAATCTGATAATGTGAAAATCTCTGCTGAGTTTGAAGTTTATACTGAGCTTACCGAAGTACCTTTGCGAACTTAAAAGCAGTTTGATATTCAAAAAAAATCTTTGCGCTCTTTGCGTTTAAATTAAAGTAAAAAATGAACAAACTAAAATATATCGCCGTTTTGGCATTTTTGGGAACAGTTGGAATCTCGGAATTAGGCGCTCAAATAAAAGAGGAGCAATTGATTCTTAACAGAAAACGTGAACCCGAAGTCAAGAAAATTGAGAAGAAGAAAACCTCTGTTGTTCAGGAAAAAAACTACCCGCCGGATAACAAGAAAAAAGAAGATTCACTCAATCTGAAATATGACATTGTGAATGTTCCACCTGTTTCGGATTTCAAAACAACCGAAATCCAAGGCGAAGATATCTCTCCAAAATTCTCTAATGATTATCAATCCAATTATTTCAGATTAGGTTATGGAAATTATGGAAAGTTTATGGCGGATGCTAATATCTCAGGCAAGATTCAGGACAATGTTGAGATTGGGGCAGATGCGCATTATCTTTCTACGAGCGGTTTGAAAAAAGACTACGATTGGGATTCTAAACAAAATGAAGCCAAAATTGGGGTCTTTTCCAATATTTATACAGAGACAGGGAAGTTTAATATTGACGCGAATTATGCTTTTAACAATTATAATTATTACGGGATTTATGCTTTAACACCAACAAATAACGGTGTTGATTTGCAACAGAAAGTCAATAAATTCAGTGTCAATGGTTATTATGACCACTATTCCAATGATATTCTGAATAACCTGCGTGTAAAATCCTATTTCTTGAGCGACCATTTTGGCGCCAAAGAAAATTACGCCAATGCAGAACTGAATTTGTCTAAGCACGATTTTTCTGTTTATGATGATGTTACAGCCAACGGTGATTTGGGAATCAATCTGGAAACGGTTAATTCTAAATTCGATATCCTGAATAAGAACACCAACAATCAATTCAATTTTACATTGTCGCCAAAAGTGACTTTCTACAAAGGCGATTCTTACTTGTTGATTGGTTCTGATTTCAGTTTCCTTAATTCTAAAAATTCGAGCAATGTAACTGACGAATCAAAGAATAATAAGTTCTACTGGTTTCCAAAAGCAGAAGTTTTGGTTGCAGCAGCAGATGAATTCAAATTCTATGGAGGAATTGACGGCGGTTTAAAACTCAATACTTATGGTAATCTTTTAGAAGAAAACCCCTTTTTGATTTCTGATTTGACTTTAACGCCAACTGAAACTAAATATCATTTCTATTTCGGTTTGAAAGGAGATGTGGATCAGACTTTCAAATATGATGTGAATGCAGGTTTCAGCAAAGTGAATAATGCGCAGTTTTTTGTAAGTAATCCGTTGTTGTTCTATTTGCCTACTCCGAATCCGCTGGGTGTTGATCTGAATCTAGGTAGAAATGGATATGATTATGCGAATACGTTCAGTTCAATCTATGACAATGGAACTTTGATGGAAGTAAAAGGAGATTTGCAAGTATTTCCAATGGAAAACTTGACTGTGGATGCGGGTTTGCATTTTATGAAATATAAACTCGACAATCTGGAAGAAGTTTATTACAAACCATTATTTCAATTCAATCTTGGCGCAAAATATACAATGCTTGAGAAAAAACTGAACCTTGGTTTCAAAGCTTATTTCGTAACCGATAGAACATCTAATTCTTATTCTGTCGTAACCACTTTTCCAGCCTTTAATATGCAAGAGAATGTGAATGAGAAAGTTGGAGGTTATGCAGATATTAATCTTTCTGCAGAGTACAAGATTCACAAAAATTTCAGTATTTTCGCACTCGGAAATAATCTTCTAGGTGCCAAATATCAAAATTACTTGGGCTACAAAGTTTTGGGAGCTCAGGTTGTAGGAGGTGTGAAGATTACGTTCTAAAATAATTGATAGATGATAATTGATGAGAGATGTTGTATCATTTATAATTCATCAATTATCATTTATAGAAAGGGCTTCGTAGTTCAACTGGATAGAATATCGGATTTCGGCTCCGCAGGTTGGGGGTTCGAATCCCTCCGAGGTCACCCAGCGGGAGAAAGCATTTTTAGAAATGCTTTCTCTTTTTTTTTTTTTTACTTCGTAATTGGTTGTTAATCAATACGATTTGAGCAAGTGTGGAATTTAATTTAGGTGTTCGAAATGTTGTTTCTTCAAATTCAAGTTTTTCAGCTAAAATCGAACACAGTATAGAACTTTTTGTCTCATTATCGCCTTTTAAATACAATTTAGAAAGATTTGGTAGAATATCTAGTACTTGATCAAGTTTAGCCTTAATATCTAAATTTTTGCGTGATAGCTTTTGATTTTGAAGTTCCATTTCAAGCTCATCAATCCTTTTCTTACTTTCATTTTTTATAATCTGATAATCCTCAAAATCTAATTTGTCTTCGAGATACTTTTCTCTGGCACTATCCAATCGATTTATCAAATTGGCTATTTGTATAGAAAATTCTTTTTTCTTACTATCAATATTTTCTTGTATGGATTTAAAATTTCTTAATATTATTTCTTTTATTAAGCTATTCATAGATTCATTATAATCGTACTTTTCTAATTCTTTTTCAAATGCAGAATTAACTTTATTTGAGCTATGCCTGTAACCACATTTTGAATTACAGTGATAGTAATAATAGACGTTTTTCTTACCCTTAGATCCACTACCTGAAATATGTCTTCCACATTGAGGACATTTTAAAAAGCCTCGAAGTGGAAATTCGTTTGCCGCAATAATTTTACCTTTGGGTCTTTCTGCCAATGTTTTTTTTTAAATGTCCTGCTTTATAGATACATAGGAATTTTATAAGTAAAATTAAATCACTCCGGATAGTATAAAAAATAGGATATAATTTTAAGAGCTATTTTTTTAGTTTAAATGGTCTTTTAGTTTAAAATAGTATTAAGAATCCTGCCATCAATAATTTTTCATACTATGTTATCAATGCCGAAGAGATATCGAAAAATTGATCAAATATTCGAGGAAAATTTTAGAAATTGATAATCCTGTCTATTGAACTTAACAGGACTCTATTCAAACCAATTATTGGTGGATATAGATATTATTTTGAAAGTATTAAATGGTTTGTGAAATTATTTAAATCGTAAAAGGGAATTTGTAGTCGACGCAATATGCCAAATTGTTACCTAAGTGTTGAAATAAAATCTTATCTCACTAGAAAAAGCAAACCAGTTGCTATCTTAGTTATGTAGTAAATTATATAATCAAATGATTTACTATATATTTATTATTGATAATTTATCCTTAATAAAATTGAAGCAATTATCTTCGTCATAATAATCCTGGAATCTTTATATTTTTGATTTTTTTAATAAAAGTTAAAGACTGATATCTATTTTTGGCATAAATTAAGTGTTAAAAACACATTTTTAATTCGTTTAATGTCGTTTTTAATATATTTTCAAAACTTTTTTTCAACGATTCTTTCTTTTTTCTTATCATATTAATCATTATTTAGTCAATTTAAGACTTCAGTTGTTATCTCCTGATCTTATTCTATTTAGGTAAGCATAGGGAATAGATAGTGTGTTAAATATGATAAGCTTATCATAAATTAGCGTGTTACCTTATCATAAAAATTAGATTTATAAAGTGCTGGTTTTGTGTGAATAATGAAAAATTTATTTTTTTATATCAATTCTATTTTTATATTTGTGATGTTACGTAAATGTTAACACTTAAATGAATCCAGATTTCATTCATACCTACGTTTCTGTCGATTGTGTCGTTTTTGGTTTTGATGCTGAAAATAGACTCAATATTTTGTTGGCACAAAAGCATGCAGATAACGTTTCTGTAGATAGTCAGAAAAAATTACCTGGAAGTTTGATCTTCAGTAATGAAGATGTAGATGACGCGGCAAGCAGAGTGCTGTATGAATTGACAGGAATCAAAAAGATGATTCAGAAACAATTTAAATGTTTTGCAGATCCAAATAGAGCGAGCAACCAGAACGACATCAATTGGATGGGAAATGAGTACAACCAAAACATTGATAGAATCATTACAGTTGCGTACCTCTCGCTTTGTAAGATAGATCATAAGATTAATAGCTCAAAATATGATACAGTAGATTGGCATCCGATAGATAATATTCCAGAGTTGCCTTTTGACCATAATAAAATCATCAACGAATCTTTGATAGAAATCAGAAAATGGATGGAGACAGATTTTTCAATCATTTTTGTTCTTCTGCCAAAGAAATTTACAATCAGGCAGTTGTATCAGCTATATAGTGCAGTTAGTGAGAAAATAATTGACATCAAAAATTTTCACAAGAAGATTTCATCATTCAATTACATCATTCAGCTTGATGAGATTGAACAAAATGTATCACACCGTGCGGCAAGATTTTACAGGTTCGATCCAAAGATTTATAAGAAAACACACACTAAATTAATTAAATAAAATAAGTCTCAAAATAAAATGTATTTATTAGGATTCGATATCGGCAGTTCATCTGTAAAAGTTTGTCTTATTGAGGCATCCAGCGGCAAAGTCATTGCATCTGATTTTTCTCCTAAAAAAGAGATGAAGATCATTGCAGAACAACCGGGATGGGCAGAGCAAAATCCTTCCGATTGGTGGACTAATCTTAAACTGGCGCATCAGTCTGTAATGTCTCACGCAAATATTGAGCCAGAAGATATCAAGGGAATCGGGATTACTTGGCAGATGCACGGATTGATTTTGGTAGATAAAGATCAGAATGTTCTCCGTCCTTCTATCATCTGGTGTGACAGCCGCGCAGTTCCTTATGGCGAAAAGGCGTTTAAAGAAATTGGCGAAGAAAAATGTTTGTCTCACCTTTTAAACTCACCAGGCAATTTTACAGCTTCTAAACTGGCTTGGGTTAAGGAAAATGAGCCAGAGCTTTTTGATAAGATTGATAAAATAATGTTGCCGGGAGATTACATCGCAATGAAACTTTCCGGCGACATTGGAATTACTGTAGAAGGACTTTCCGAAGGGATTTTCTGGGATTTTAAAAACAATTGTATCTCTGAAGATGTTATTAATTATTACGGAATTCCAAAGAGCTTCTTTCCAGAGATCGTTCCAACATTTGGAATTCAGTCTACTGTTTCTTTATCTGCAGCAGAAGAATTAGGATTAAAAGAAGGAACTCCAATTTCGTACAGAGCCGGAGACCAGCCGAATAATGCATTATCGCTTAATGTGTTCAATCCGGGAGAAATTGCTTCCACAGCAGGAACTTCAGGTGTTGTTTACGGAGTTTTGGATCAGTTGGATTATGATAAATTATCAAGAGTTAATACGTTCGCACACGTCAATCATACTGAGGAGCAGATGAGATTGGGTGTTTTACTTTGCATCAATGGAACAGGAATTCTTAATTCTTGGTTGAAACACAATTTTGCCACTTCATTATCGTCTTATGGCGATATGAATGAGTTGGCTTCACTTTCTCCGATCGGTTCCAAGGGGTTAAGCATTATTCCATTTGGGAACGGTGCCGAAAGAGTTTTAGAAAATAAAGATACCAGATGTTCTATCCACGGAATTAATTTTAATATTCATTCAAAAGGTGATGTTCTCCGCGCTGCACAGGAAGCCATCGTTTTTTCTTATGAATATGGGATGAACATTATGAGAGATATGGGAATGAACATCAATGTCATCCGTGCCGGGAATGCCAATATGTTTTTAAGTTCCATTTTCCGCCAGTCGTTGGCAAGTGTGAGCAATGCAACAATTGAACTGTTTGATACAGACGGAGCAGTTGGTGCGGCAAGAGCCGCAGGAATGGGAATCGGTTTTTATGCAGATTCCAAAGAAGCATTTTCCTCGTTAGAAAAAATCACTGTTATAGAACCTGAAGACGAAAAAAGAGAACAATACCTGGAAGCCTATGAGAGGTGGAAAGATCATCTTCAAGAAATAATTTAATCAACCATTTTCAAAAGAATTTTTATAATACTTATTGATCAGAAAAATCAATGAGCAGGGGATTCTCAAATCAATTTTAATCAAAATAATTAAAAAATAAATTAAATATATGAGCACTTTAACAGGTACAAAAGAGTTTTTTACAGGTATCGACAAAATCAAATTTGAAGGTAAAGAAAGCAGAAATCCATTGGCATTCCGCTATTATGATGCAGATAGGGTAGTAATGGGAAAACCAATGAAAGAATGGACAAGATTTGCAATGGCTTGGTGGCACACACTATGTGCAGACGGAAGCGATCCTTTCGGAACGTCTACCATTCATCATCCTTGGAACAAATCTACAGACGCTGTTTCCAGAGCTAAATATAAAATGGATGCAGGTTTCGAGTTTATGCAGAAAATGGGATTCAATTTCTACTGTTTCCACGATATCGACTTGGTAGATCCGGCTGATAACTGGAAAGACTACGAAAAAAATCTTCAGGAGGTTGTAGAATATGCTAAAGAGAAGCAAAAAGAAACGGGTATCAAATTACTTTGGGGAACAGCTAACGTTTTCACGCACGAGCGTTATATGAACGGAGCTTCTACCAACCCTAACTTTGATGTTGTGGCTTGTGCTGGTACTCAGGTTAAAAATTCTATCGATGCAACGATTGCATTGGGTGGAGAAAACTATGTTTTCTGGGGAGGTAGAGAAGGTTATATGAGTCTTTTGAACACAGATATGAAGCGTGAAAAAGAGCATCTTGCACGTTTTCTTACCATTTCTCGTGATTATGCAAGAAGCCAAGGTTTTACAGGTAATTTCTTGATTGAGCCAAAACCGATGGAGCCTACCAAACACCAATACGACTACGATGCAGAAACAGTAATTGGTTTCCTAAGACATTACGGTTTGGATAAAGATTTTAAATTGAATCTTGAGGTTAACCACGCTACATTGGCAGGTCACACCTTCGAGCACGAGCTGCAGGCCGCAGTAGATGCAGGAATGTTAGGAAGCATTGATGCCAATAGAGGCGATTACCAAAACGGTTGGGATACCGACCAGTTTCCTGTAGATTATCTTGAAATGATCCAGGCTTGGTTGGTGCTTCTTCCAGCGGGTGGATTAGGAAAAGGTGGTGTAAACTTCGATGCAAAAATCCGTCGTAATTCTACCGACGCAGAAGACCTTTTCATAGCACACGTTTCCGGTATGGATGCCTTTGCAAAAGGATTATTGGTAGCAGCTGATATTCTTGAAAATTCGGATTACAACAAATTGAGAACAGAAAGATATTCATCATTCGATAATGGTAATGGTAAAGCGTTCGAAGAAGGAAAACTGACTTTGGAAGACCTTCAGAAAATTGCTCATCAATCTGGTGAACCAATGCCAAAAAGCGGAAAACAAGAGTTGTTTGAGGCTATTGTGAATATGTATATCTAAAAAAGACTTTAAGAAAGTTTATCCAATTTCAACAGCTGTTATAAAACTTTCTTAAACCTAACTATTTAAAAATAATAATTATGAATCTATTTCATTTAAGTAAAACCAATAGAGCCGCATTGTTTTTCGCAATGACTCTATTACCAACAGGTCTTGTCTATGCGCAGAGCAAACGGGACACTGTACAAAAGGAGAAGCAGATTGAGGAGGTTGTTATGATAGGCTATGGTAAGCAGAAAAAAGCAGATCTTACATCTGCGATTAGTACGCTAAATCCAAAAGAAGTTTTAAAAGCGCCCGGAGGTGTTGCAAGTGCCTTACAAGGTACTGTTGCTGGTGTTAATGTTTCGGGAGGTAAAATTAGAATCAGGGGTACAGCTTCTATAACAGGCTCTACAGATCCACTCTGGGTTGTTGATGGTATCATTGGAGGTGTTATTCCTAATGATGATGAGATAGAATCAATACAAGTTTTAAAAGATGCTGCTTCTTCTGCCATATATGGGGTAAGAGGATCAAATGGTGTTATTTTGGTAACAACCAAAAAAGGGAAGAAAGGCGCAATGCAGATGAATTTTAATACATATTATGGTATTTCTGAATTATCAAAAAAAATTGATATGATGAATGCCTATGATTATTCGCTGTATGTTAATGAACTTTATTACAATTCATCTAGCCCTGCTGATATTGCTAATGGTACTTGGAACAAAATTGTGCCAACTAATGCAGCAAAACCAAGCCAACCATTGGCAAATACCAATTGGTTCGACAAATATTTTACTAAAACAGCCTTCAAAAAGTATAATTTTAGTGTAAACGGAGGAGGAGATTGGGGAGACTATCGATTCGGAGTATCTCACGAAGACTCAGACAATAGCTTGGACACATATAAATTTAATACCAATAATATTTTTGGTAACGTTCAGGCTACAAAAGACAAATTTACATTTGGGGGTAGAATCAATTTATCTTTTAACAATACGGATCAAAAAACTGGTGCAAGTTTAATGAATACATTGATGCTCCCATCAAACTTACCAGTCTATAATCCCGATGGAAGTTATTATATCACAGGAATAAATGGTCTAGATGGTAATGATCTTTCTAACCAAGTGTGGTTTCTAAAAAATCAACAGGCAAGGAATAGATCAACCAGCACATTAGCCAATGCGTATGTAGAATATAAGATTTTGGATTGGCTAAAGTTTAAATCTTCATACACTTATCAAAACGATAGCTATGTAAACGAAGAAAGAATACCGCAATACGATTTAGGAGCCTCTCGTCAAAATTATAATTATCAAACAAGAACGAGAGGAGGTGGTAACCATCAGATTTGGGAAAATCTTTTATCTTATGATAAAAGTTTTGGAAAACATAATTTCTCAGGAACTGTAGGTACAATATCAGAAACATTCTTTACTTCTTCCACAACCAATACGGGACAGAGTCAGGAAATAAATTATTTTGCTCCAGAAATTTTGTATCCTAATAATCAAACAATTAGAGGAGACAAATATGAGAGTGCATTTTATTCTTATTTAGGTAGATTAATGTACAACTATGATAGTAAATATCTATTTACAGCTAACTTCAGAGCAGACCAAACATCAAAATTTGCTCCAGGAAAACGTTGGGGTTACTTTCCTTCATTTTCTATCGGTTGGAATGTTACGAGAGAATCTTTTATGCAATCGACATCTAATTGGTTAAATAATTGGAAAATACGTGCAACATTAGGATGGATTGGTAGTGCAGGAGCTGTGGGTAATTATGACTATCAATCAGTAGTCCAGATTAATAATAGATATTATACTTTTGGATCAGGACAAACTTCACCAAATGCTGCAGCATCTAATGTGCCTGCACCATTGCCAGAATCAATTGCTAATAAAGAATTAACCTGGGAAACCACTAAGGATATGGGCTTGGGTACAGATATAGATTTGTTTAATAACAAATTATCGATAAACATAGACTATTATAATAGGCAGGTTTCTAACATGATTGTAGGTATACAGCCTCCAGGTTCTGCTGGGACACCTAACATTATTAATATGAATGTCGGTGATATGACCAACAAGGGATTAGAGGTTGCAGCGACTTATCGTCCTCAGATTGGCAATGTAAAATTTAGTATTTCACCTAATTTTTCCACCTATTCTAATATGGTGACAAGTTTAGGAATAGCTAAAGCACTTGCTGGCGGAAATATAAACACAGGGGCTAATGTTACAAAAACTGTTGTAGGTATGCCTGTTGCCCAGTTTTGGGGATACCAGACTAATGGTATTTTTAAAACCGATGCAGAAGCAAAAGCTTCTGGACAGCAAGGAGCTTCTGCTGGTGACTTAAGGTATGTTGATCGTAATGGCGACGGAAAAATTACAGAAGAAGATAAAACTTATCTAGGATCACCACTTCCGAAGTGGTCTGCAGGTATTAATATCACTTTAGAATATAAAGGTTTTGATTTCTCAATCTTAGGCCAAGGCGATTTTGGAAATAAAATTTATAATAACTGGAAATCTCAGCTTATGGGAGGTTATGCCGCTAAAAACCAATTGCAGGATATGAACAACAGATTCCGTGCAACTGATATAACTTTTACAACATATGGTGGTGAGACTGTATTTTTACCGGCTAATACAAATACAAATATTCCAAGAGCCATTTTAAATGATCCAAATAATAATCATATCAATGCTTCGGATTATTTTATAGAAGATGGATCATATTTCAGAATAAATCGAATTACTTTGGGTTATACTCTCAAAAAAGATTTGACAGAAAAACTTTTTGTACAGAATCTTAGATTCTATGCAGGGGTGAGAAATCCATTTACATTTACAAATTATTCTATGTTTGACCCGCAGGTTCCTAATAGCGGAAGTACTTTAGATCGAGGGGTAGATGGGACTGTTTATTATTCAACAAATACCTATTGGAGCCCAAGAGAATATTTCTGGGGATTACAGCTAACTTTCTAAACTTATCAAAATGAAAACAAAATATTCGAATTTTTTAGTAATAGCAGCCGTTGCTCTTTCTGCAAGTGCTTGCCGTCCAGATATGGATTATGCGAATCCACAAGCACCAAATGATCAAAATTATTATAGTACAAAAGAGCATTTAACTTACGCCGTTAATGGTGCTTATAATATATTGCAGAGAGGTGGTGGCTGGGCAAGATGTATGCCTTTCGTTCTAAATGCCCGTAGCGATGAGTATGTTTTTACAAGCGGCGCTGCGGCAGGAGAGCCAGCTTCTGCAAATATGTCAGCTTATACTATTAGTGCTGATAATGAGTTTCTTACGCTTGCATATAGAGATTTTTATGTTCTGCAATATGCAGCCAATCTAGCTATTACTAAGCTTAAGGAAAATCAAGGGAATGCATTCAATCTATCAAATGCAGCCGACAAAGCTTTGTATGATCGTCTTATGGGAGAAGCTTATTTTTTAAGAGGTCTTAGTCGTTTTTACATCACATTTAACTGGGGAGATAAGGTGCCAGATAGAGATTATGTAACAACTGGCGGAAGCGATCTTACAAAAGGCCCGGCTCAACCTGGTGAGATTTATCAAAAGATGATATCTGATTTTAGCACAGCAGCCAATCTTTTACCCGTAAGATCATTAGTATATTCTAATTCAAATGATATAGGAAGAGCAACAAAAGGATCTGCATTAGCATTTTTGGCAAAAGCCTATATGGCAAGACCAATCTTAGATGGTTCTGCATCTGCTGGTAGTGCAGAATGGGGGAAAGCCAAAATAGCTCTTAAACAAATTATTGATAGTGGAGAGTATCAACTAACAAACGATTATAGAAGTAATGGAGCAGAAGCTACAGAAAATAATTCTGAATCTATATTCGAAGTTCAGTTTTCCCAAAGTTTGGATACAAATGGATATAATCCAGTCGCTAATGGTGATGAAGGCGGTTGGACTATTACAGGTCAAAATAACTGGAGACAAATTGAACTTACATCACCTAACTCTGCAGAATCTGGTAGATGGTGGAACGGAATGCCTTCAGTAGCTATATATAATGAATTTGAAAGAGATTCTTCTGGTAAAATTATTGACCCTCGTGCATATCAGGGTATGTGGATTCCTAATGGTGCAAAGTTCTTAGGAAAAAGTGGAAATTGGTTAACTTATAATCAGCTCTTTAGTGGAGGTGTTTTTGATCAATGGCGTAACAAATGGTTTGCAACAAGAAAGTATGGTGAGGATCATTTTGTAAGTGATGCGAGTAGAAGTGGTAATAATGATCGTCTTTTAAGATATGCAGATGTTTTGTTAATGTATGCAGAATGTGCTGTAGAAACAGGTGATAATGCAACAGCTTTACAATACATTAATATAGTAAGAAACCGTGCTAACAATCGTATGCAAAATGTTACTCCAGCAGACGCAGATTTATTTTACGCAACAGGAAGAGGTGCTCTTCCAACAGCAGAACAAGTTCTTGCTTCGGCACCGGTTTTAGGAAGAGTTATTGATGATGCAGGCAACGTCATTGTACCAGGTACACAGATAAATAGTATCAGAAGACTAATTAAACATGAGTACTCTGTAGAGTTATATTGGGAAGGTTGGCGTTTTTTCAATCTTATGAGATGGCATAACAATACCAATGATCCAGATGCTGCAAATATCTTAGATAATTTAGCCAAAAAGAAAGATATACAAATTTATCAAACAGGGCTAACAGGTACTGTACCATTTAATTATTCTAGGCATCTCAGAGTTCCTATTCCTTCTCAAGAATTAACAACAAATCCTAATATGTCAGGAAATTCAGCAAATTAATATCAAATCTTCTCAAAAGGTGAATGGACTTTACTGTCCATTCATCTTTTTGTTATCTACTCTTTTCTTTTAAAGAAAATTAAGTGTAATAGTAAAATAAAATCAATGAACGCCAAACCTTCCATACTCATTATTACTTTGCTTATCAGCCTGTTTTCCTTTGCCCAAAAAGGGAAAAATAAGTTGTGGTACGATAAACCCGCTGTGCAGTGGGTGGAAGCATTACCCGTTGGAAACGGAAGATTGGCGGCTATGGTTTTTGGCAATCCTGCCCAGGAGAAACTTCAGCTGAACGAAGGGACATTCTGGTCGGGCGGCCCATCGCGAAACGACAATCCTGATGGTCCAAAAGTTTTGGATTCTATCCGCTATTATTTATTTAACGGAAACTATAAAAGAGCTCAGATCCTTGCAGATAAAGGCTTAACGGCAAAATCACTTCACGGCTCGGCTTTCCAGAATATTGGTGATTTTACACTCGATTTCAGTAATCTTAATGATGTTAAAAATTATTACCGTGAATTGGATATCGAAAAAGCTATTGCCCCAACGACATTTACTTCCAACGGAATTAATTTTAAAAGAGAAATTTTTACTTCAATTCCGGATCATATAATGGTTATCAGACTAAGTTCTGACCATAGAAACGCACTCAGTTTCAAAGCTAATTTTGATGGCGAACTCAAAAAAAACAGCAAAGCCATTGATTCCAACACCTTGCAAATGGACGGATTGTCCTCGACATTAGACGGCGTTCCGGGGCAGGTGAAATTCAATGCATTGGCGAAATTCATCAATAAAGGAGGCAAAACCAGCGCTTCTGATAACGGAATTTCTGTAAGCAATGCTGACGAAGTAATAATATTAATTTCTATTGCAACCAACTTTACCAATTACAAAACTTTGGATACTGATGAGGTTTCCAAAAGCAGAAAATACATTGCAGAAGCAGAGTACAAGACCTATAAAACTTTACTGGAAAATCATCTGAATATTTATCAGAAATATTTTAAAAGAGTCGATTTTGAATTAGGAACTTCCGAAGCGGCAAAACAGCCCACGGATATTCGGGTAAAAAACTTTGCGAAAAGCTACGACCCGGAACTCATCTCGCTGTACTACCAATTTGGAAGATATTTATTGATTTCTTCTTCCCAACCCGGCGGTCAGCCTGCCAATCTGCAAGGGATTTGGAACAACTCCAACAAACCGGTTTGGGACAGCAAATATACCATCAATATCAATACAGAGATGAATTACTGGCCATCCGAAAAAACCAATCTTCCCGAGATGCACGAGCCACTGATTCAGATGATAAAAGACCTGAGCGAATCGGGGAAAGAAACCGCAAAAGTAATGTACAAAAGCCGTGGCTGGGTTGCCCATCATAACACCGATATTTGGCGTATTACGGGCGTTGTAGACTTTGCCAATGCTGGGCTGTGGCCTTTGGGAGGAGCTTGGCTATCGCAACATCTGTGGGAAAGATATTTATACAGCGGTGACAAAAACTATCTCAAATCTATTTATCCTGTTCTGAAATCTGCGACTCAGTTTTACGAAGATTTTTTAATTGAAGAACCTACGCACCATTGGCTGGTCGTGAGTCCGTCGATGTCTCCCGAAAATATTCCGCAAGGGCATCAGGGAAGTGCTTTGGCAGCAGGCAATACGATGGATAATCAGTTGATGTTCGACTTGTTTTCCAAAACCAGAAAAGCGGCAGAAATTTTAAATTTAGACTCAGATAAAATTCCGGTTTGGAACAATATCATTTCAAAATTACCACCGATGAAAATCGGAAGATATGGTCAATTGCAGGAATGGGCAGAAGACTGGGACAACCCGAAAGATAATCACAGACACGTTTCGCATCTCTACGGATTGTTTCCGTCCAACCAAATCAATCCTTTTACGACACCTGAATTGTTGGATGCCTCCAAAACCGTTTTATTGCATCGTGGCGACGTTTCCACAGGCTGGAGTATGGGCTGGAAAGTCAATCTTTGGGCAAAATTATTAGACGGAACCCACGCCAATAAATTAATCAAAGACCAATTGACTTTAATAGAGAAAGACGGTTGGGGCAAAAAAGGCGGAACATATCCAAATCTTTTCGACGCACATCCGCCGTTTCAGATTGATGGAAATTTTGGCTGCACTTCAGGAATTACCGAAATGCTTTTGCAAACCCAAAACAGTTTCATCGACATTCTTCCCGCACTTCCCGATGAATGGAAAAACGGAAAAATTGCAGGCCTGAAAACGTATGGCGGTTTTGAAATCAACATAATCTGGGAGAATAATAAAGCGAAAGAAATCATCATAAAATCAAATTTAGGCGGAAACTGCAGAATCAGAATTCCGAACGAAATGGAATTAAAAGCAAAAACAAAACTCAAAAAAGCAGAAGGCAAAAACCCGAATCCTTTTTTTGAAACGCCTGAGATAAAAAAGCCGCTGATTTCCAGTGGAGCCCAATTAAATCCTGTCGAAATGAAAGAATCTGTGATCTATGATTTCCCAACTGAAGCAGGAAAAACTTATATTTTAAAAATGAAATAATTATATATGAAAAAGATAACAATGAATCCCAATTTACTAAAAAACAAAACCAGCATTTTTGCTACTCTGGCTCTAATTTCTGCAACCAGCATCTCGGCCCAGACATTCACCGATTTTCAATATAAAGGAAACGATAAGATATATAACGACAACCCTCTGAAACCAGACGAATTTTATTCTCCGATTCTTCAGGGTTGCTATCCCGACCCGAGTATTACCAAAAAAGGAGATGATTATTACTTAGTAAACTCTTCTTTCTCAATGTTTCCGGGTGTTCCGATTTTCACCTCTAAAGATTTGGTGAATTGGAAACAGGTTGGGCACGTTCTCGACAGACCTTCTCAGCTGAAAGTAGAAAAAGGCGGAGTTTCTCACGGAATTTATGCACCAGACATCAAATACAACAAATACAACGACACTTTTTATATGATTACTACCCAGATTGCGGGCGGAGTCGGCAATATGGTCGTAAAAACCAAAGACCCGGCAAAAGGTTGGAGCGAAGTCCAGAAATTGAATTTTGACGGTATCGACCCTGCCATTTTCTTTGATGATGACGGAAAAGCTTACATCGTTCACAACGACGCTCCACCAAAAGGAACCGAGCAGTATCAAGGTCACCGCGTTATAAAAATTTGGGATTACGATTTGGAAAAAGATCAGGTTGTCGAAGGTTCAGACAGAATTATTGTAAACGGTGGAGTCGACCTTTCTCAAAAGCCGATTTGGATTGAAGGTCCGCATTTATACAAATACAAAGGAAAATATTATCTGATGTGTGCGGAAGGCGGAACCGGAGGCAACCACAGCGAAGTGATTTTTATTGCAGATTCTCCGAAAGGTCCGTTTGTTCCCGCTAAAAACAATCCAATTCTTACGCAAAGATATTTTCCTAGAGACAGAAAAGAAAAAGTAGATTGGGCAGGTCACGCCGATTTGGTGGAAGGTCAGAACGGACAATGGTACGGCGTATTTTTAGCCATTCGTCCCAACGAAAAAGGACGTGTAAATCACGGTAGAGAAACCTTTATTCTTCCGGTTGACTGGAGCGGAACTTATCCTGTTTTCCAAAATGGCCTGGTTCCGATGAAACCGAAATTGAAAATGCCACAAGGTGTTCAGAATCAAACCGGACAAAATGGATTTTTCCCGAACGGAAATTTCACGTATAATGATAAACTGACCGATAAAAACCTCGATTTCCGTTGGATTGCAATGCGTGGACCGCGTGAAAACTTCATTTCGACTACAAAAACGGGTGTTAAAGTGAACCCGATGGAGACAAATATCAAAGCGTTGGCTCCGATTTCATCTTTGTTCCACAGATTACAGCACGAAGATTTTGAGACATCTGTAACCCTTGATTTTAAACCTAAATCTGAAAAAGAATTAGCCGGAATCACGCTCTACCAAAGCGAAACGTTCAATTATGTTTTCGGAGTTACGAAGAAAGACAAAGACTTCTACATCGTTTTAGAAAGAACTGAAAAAGGAAGTTCAAAACTGATTGCAAGTGAGAAAATTTCATTAGGTAAGACCATTAAATTCCAGGCAGTTGGTGAGAAAGATAACATTAGCTTCAATTATTCTTTGGACGGCAAAAATTTCAAAAATCTTGGCGGTCCGGTTTCTGGCGATATCCTTTCTACCGATGTTGCAGGAGGTTTCACAGGAAGTTTAATTGGCTTGTACAGCACTTCGTCCAATGATATTGTGCCGAATTAATTTAACCATTTTAAACCTTCAAGGTTTTGTAAAGTAAAAGTAGTAATATCAATAGAAAATCAATAGGAACGGGCTTTAGCCCGTTTTCAAAGAAAACAATCGATCGGCTTTAGCCCAAATTTACAATAATATAAGCTTGATTTGATAAGCTAATTTGAAATAAACAGCTAGTATTAGTAATGTCACACTGAGCTTGTCGAAGTGTTTTTTAAGATTGCTTAAAATCAACCAAACCAAAATATCAAAACCGTGAAAATTAATAAATCATTTTATATAGTTTCTTTTTTGGGATTTATCGGGCTGAATCACCTTTCAGCCCAGGTAAATCACTCTGAAAAGGCGACAACTCAATTTACTAACCCAATCATTTGGGCAGATGCCCCAGATTTATCAATCACCAGAAATGGCGACGATTTTTACCTGATAAGCACTACAATGCATCTTATGCCAGGCGCTCCGGTAATGCATTCTAAAGATTTGGTCCATTGGGAAATGTCGAGCTATGTTTTTGATACACTAAATGATAATTCAAAATACGATTTGATTGACGGAAGTGTTTACGGGCGCGGACAATGGGCATCGTCCATCCGTTATCACAAAGGAAAATATTACGTTCTGTTTTCCCCGAATGATGAGCCTTTCAAATCCTATTTTTATGTTACCGACAATCCTGAAAAAGGCAATTGGAAACTCATCACAAGAACCAGACATTTTCACGATGCATCTTTGCTTTTCGATGATGACGACAAAGTGTATGTCTTCACTTCCAACAAAGTTTTTGAGCTGAGCCCGGATTTTAAAACCATTATCGGAAATCAGGATGGAACGGAAGTTTTTCAGAAAGATGAATCGGAAACCGGACTTTTGGAAGGTAACCAGATCATTAAAAAAGACGGTAAATATTATATGATGATGATTTCCTGGCCGAGAGGTGGAAAACGCCGTCAGGAAGTTTACAGAGCTGATAAAGCTACCGGACCTTATGAGAAAAAAGTCATTCTTGAAGACAATTTTCTTGGATTTTCATACGCCGGACAAGGTGCTTTGATTGATGATAAAAGCGGAAATTGGTACTCACTGATTTTTCAGGACAGAAATGGAGTAGGACGCGTTCCGATTTTGATTCCCGTAAAATGGGAAAACGACTGGCCGGTTTTGGGCGACAACGGAAAAGTACCTTTGACAGGTGAAGTCCCGCTTTCGCCATTTAAACCGAAAAATCATTTGGTAGAAAGTGACGAATTTTCTAACAAAAAAATGAAAATCCAGTGGCAGTGGAATCATAATCCTGTCAATTCAGCTTGGTCTTTATCCGACAGGAAAGGCTTTTTAAGGTTAAAAACGAATAGAGTCGTCGATAATCTGTACCTCGCTCCGAATACGTTGACCCAAAGAATGGAAGGTCCTAAATCCAGTGGTATAGTGGCTTTGGATGTGAAAGGGATGAAAGACGGTGATGTTGCAGGTTTCAGTGCTTTCAACGGTGATTCCGGGATTTTGTCTGTGTTAGTGGAAAATGGTAAAAAGTTTATTGTCTTTTCAACCAATGAAGTCAGTTTAGATAATAAAACTAAGGCGGTTACAGGTGTTAAAAAAGAAGAAAAAAAGAGAATCCCATTAAACTCGGACAAAGTTTATTTTAAAATTGATGCCGATTTCAACCTTGGAAAAGATTTGGCCGAATTTTATTACAGCACCGACCCAAAAAACTGGACCGAAATGGCAAAAGATTACAAAATGATTTTCGATTACCGGAGATTTTTTATGGGTTCAAAGTTTGCGATTTTCAATTATGCAACCAAAAATCTGGGAGGTTTTGTAGATGTTGATTTTTTCAGGGTGAATATAAGTTCGGAATAATTAGAGTTGAATAATTTGGGCAGCTTTATCCGCCTTCCGCTCTCAATCTTTTTTGCAGATGATTTCAGATTAAATAGAACTAGAGTACAAGCAAAAAAGGATTTCCGCTCAAGTCGGGCTGCGAGAGATTCACTGTCTAGAAAAAATGAAAATTATTGCTTTGTAGAAGCAAACTGTTAGAGCAAATAGTTGCTAAAACCCAAAAAAGCCTCGTAGAGGCGACCTGTTAATTACGACAATGATAATTAATATTAAAAATGTAAAAAAGATAAAACCCTTGTCGGTCTTATTTTTTTGTCTAAATTAATAAGTGTAAAAATTACAAATAAAAATTTATGAAAAATTCCCTGATATTCACTGTCACTTTTCTATTGTATGGTCTGTGTGTTTCTGCGCAAAATACTGACAGACAGGCGCCGCAAGGTTTTGATGTGGAAAGAAAAGATATTCCGCACGGAAAAATTGATACCATTCAATATACTTCAAAAACGGTTGGAACTACAAGGAAAGCATTGGTTTACGTACCGCCGGGATTCAAAAAAGGGGAAAAATATCCTGTTCTTTATCTTCTTCACGGCATTGGCGGCGATGAAAAAGAATGGTTTAACCAAGGGAAGCCGAATGTTATCCTGGATAATCTCTATGCACAGGGAAAACTGCAGCCGATGATTGTCGTTTTGCCGAACGGTCGCGCAATGAAAGATGACAGAGAAACGGGAAATATTATGGCTCCTGATAAAGTAGAAGCTTTCGCAACTTTTGAAAAAGATTTGCTGAATGACCTGATTCCATTTGTAGAAAAAAAATATCCTGTCAAAAAAGACCGTGAAAACCGGGCTTTAGCGGGTTTGTCAATGGAAGGCGGACAAACACAGAATTTTGCTTTCTGCAACATCGATAAATTTGCGTGGCTGGGCGCATTTTCTTCAGCACCCAACACGAAAGAACCGACTCAGCTTTTACCCAATCCGCAAGATGCGTTGAAGCTGAAGCTCATTTTTATTTCCTGCGGCGATGCGGACGGATTGATGCCTTTCAGCAAAAGAACCAGCGATTATCTGAAGAAAAATAAAATCCCGCATATATTTTACATCGAACCGGGCGGTCACGATTTCAAGGTCTGGAAAAATGATTTATACATCTTTTCACAGCTCTTATTTAAGCCTGTCGATAAAACTAAATTTGACGGATTTACCGTTTTGGGAACGCCTGCAGCAACCAATATCAGGAATGCGCAGTATCCTCAAATCCTTCCCGATGGAAGAGTAATGTTCAAGGTAAAAGCACCGGAAGCGCAAAAAGTTCAGATTGATTTAGGAAAAAAATACGACCTCAAAAAAGACACAGACGGCTTTTGGACAGGAACAACGAATGTACAAAGCGGAAGCTTTCATTATTATTCTTTGCTGATTGATGGTGTTGCAGTTGCAGACCCGTCCAGCGAAACATTCTACGGAATGGGAAGATACGCCAGTGGAATCGACATCCCTTTTGAAGGCGATGATTTCTATGCATTAAAAGACGTTCCGCACGGTGATATCCGCATCAAAAATTTTTATTCCAAAGTGACCAATTCTTGGAGGAGAGTTTTCATCTACACACCGCCGGGTTACGATCAGAATGCTACTGAATCTTATCCAGCACTATATATTTTACACGGCGGAGGAGAAGATGAAAGCGGTTGGGCGAATCAGGGCAAAACGAATCTGATTTTGGATAACCTGATTGCGGAAGGAAAAGCTAAAAAGATGGTTATTATTATGCCTGATGCCAACATCGGACAAGGCGGACTCCGAAATTTTGGCGAGCGCAATCTCCAGATGTTTGAAAGAGAGCTAAAAGAATCCATCATCCCATTTGCCGAATCCAATTACAGAATAAAAAAAGGCAAAGAAAATCGTGCATTGGCCGGACTTTCAATGGGCGGAATCTATACATTGTATGCAGGAATTCAGAATTCTGATATGTTTTCAAGTCTGGGTGTTTTTAGTTCGGGATATATGCTACCGATGCTTCAGGACGTTGCCGATAAACAGTATAAATTTTTAAATGAAAATAATTCTGCCTTTTCATCCAATGTCAAAAATTTCTGGATTTCAATGGGCGGAAAAGACGATATTGCTTACGAAAACGGTCAGAAAATGCTGAAAGAACTGGATAAAATCGGAATTAAATATTCGTACAGAGATTATCCTGGCGGTCACAGCTGGCCGGTTTGGAGAGACAGTTTGCATCAGTTTGCACAGGAGCTTTTTAAATAAACATTAAATATAAAAATAGAGATTTGTCTTATTTGCTTAATAAAAATAAACTTGTTTGTTCTTGAAAAAGCATTAAGTATTCTTAGAATGATTTGCTAAAATTCTTGTCTGATAAAAATAGAATATAATAAAACAGGTCGCTCTTACAGAGCTTTTAATTCTGAAAATATTGTTTTCTATTAACGGTTCGCTCCAAAGGAGCTGTATTTAGTCCCAGCGGGACTTTCTGATAGTAGAAAAAACAAAGTAAAAAAACAAAGCTCCGGAGGAGCGACCTGTTGATTTATACTATAATATTTATAAAGAAAATTGATAAATCAGGCTTAATTTCTTAATGTTCTAATCCAAAATCAATCCACTAATGAATTTCAACAGAATAAAAAAAGCACTCATTATCACGGTCGTTATCGTATCGGGAAATATTGTTGCGCAATCTTATCAGAAGACAGATTTAGGATTGAAGTTTTCTAATGATAATATGAATGTTGAAGTGAAATTGTATGGAGAAAATACGATTAGAATTATTAAATATCCCGCCGGAAAATCATTTGTCAAAAATAGTTTATCGGTCATTAAACAGGAACAGAAAACTAAATTTTCAGTTTCAGAAAGTAATCATATTATTTCATTAAAAACAAATGATTTAAATATTTTCATTGATGCTAAAAATGGTAAAATCACTTACAATTCATCCTCAGGAAAAGAACTTTTAAAAGAAACCGGAAGCGATTTCAAACCTTTTAATGATGCCGAAAATCCAACTTATTCGGTAACACAAGCTTTTCAACTGGAAAAAGACGAACCCATCTACGGCTTAGGAATTTTACAGAATGGAAAATGTCACAGCGAAATACGGATGTTAAAATGATTCAGAATAACACCTGGGATTTTGTGCCGTTTTTTCAGTCTGTAAAAGGTTATGGCGTTTTTTGGGATAACTATTCTCCGACTCAATTTACCGATAAACCAGACAAAACATCACTCTCATCGGAAGTTGGGGAGGGTGTTGATTATTATTTTATCTACGGAAAAAATGCTGATGGAGTAGTTGCAGGAATGCGAAATCTGACTGGAAAAGTCCCGATGATTCCGCTCTGGACTTATGGTTACTGGCAGAGCAAAGAACGTTACAAAAGTCAGGATGAACTTTTGGAGGTTGTTAAAAAATACCGTGATTTGAAAGTTCCTTTAGACGGAATTATCCAAGATTGGCAATATTGGGGCAACAATTACCAGTGGAATGCGATGGATTTCATCAGCCCTGATTTTCCCGATGCCAAAAAAATGATACAGGATATCCACGATATGAATGCGCATCTTTCGGTTTCCATCTGGTCGTCGTTCGGACCGATGACAAATCCGTACCGTGAAATGGATAAAAAAGGAATGCTTTTCGATTTCAAAACCTGGCCGGAATCGGGCCGGGAAGTCTGGCCTCCCGATATGGATTATCCTTCCGGAGTCCGTGTTTACGACGCCTACAATCCCGAAGCCAGAAATATTTACTGGAAATATCTGAACAAAGGCGTTTTCAGTCTTGGCGTAGATTCTTGGTGGATGGATTCTACGGAACCCGACCATCTCAGCCAAAAACCGGAAGATTTAGATACCAAAACATACCTCGGTTCATTCCGAAAAGTGAGAAATGCGTATCCCCTGATGACCGTTGGTGGCGTTTACGACCATCAGCGTGAAACTACGAGTGATAAAAGGGTTTTTATATTAACAAGGTCGGCTTTTGCAGGACAGCAAAGATACGCAGCCAATACTTGGTCGGGCGATGTCAACTCTTCGTGGGAATCTTTGCGCAATCAGGTTCCGGCAGGTTTAAATTTCAGCCTGACTGGAAACCCGAATTTCAACTCTGATATCGGCGGTTTCTTTGCCTGTATTTATAAAAGAAACGGCGGTGCTAACAATCCGATGTTTCAGGAATTGTACGTGCGTTGGTTGCAATACGGAACTTTCACGCCAATGATGCGTTCGCACGGAACCGATGTTCCGAGGGAAATTTATCAGTTTGGGAAAAAAGGAGATGTGGTCTATGATGCGATAGAGAAATTTATCAATCTTCGTTACAGTATGTTGCCCTACATTTATTCCGTTTCGTGGGATGTTTCTAAAAATAATTCGAGTTTTTTGAGGGCACTTTCGATGGATTTTTCATCAGACCAAAAAACCTGGAATATCAACAATGAATATATTTTCGGAAAATCATTCTTAGTGTCACCGATTCTCAATCCTCAATACACACCGGAAAAATTCATTAAAACCGATGAAAATGAAGGCTGGAATAAAACCGATGCCACCAAAAAAGAAAATTCGCTTTCCAATATAGATTTCAATCAAAATAAAACCGTTAAAGTTTACCTTCCTGCAGGTTCAGACTGGTTTGATTTCTGGACGAATGAAAAATCCAAAGGCGGTCAGGAAATTGAAAAGTCCATTAACCTTCAAAGTATTCCGCTGTATGTGAAAGCGGGAAGCATCATTCCGTTTGGCCCCGATGTGCAATACGCAACTGAAAAAAAATGGGACAATCTTACCATAAAAATCTATCCGGGAACGGATGCAGATTTTGTTTTATACGAAGATGAATTTGATAATTACAACTACGAAAAAGGCGATTACACTGAAATCCCTTTCCACTGGAACGAAAAATCAAAAACCTTAACGATAGATTCCCGAAAAGGAAATTTTAAAGGAATGATTGAAAAACGGACTTTCAATGTAATGCTTCCTGATGGTCAAAAGAAATCGGTGAGTTATTCAGGAAAGAAAGTGAATGTCAAATTTAAATAATCTTAAAAACAGACTATGAAATTTTTAAGTTTAATAACGATATTAGGTTTTTTTCAGATTTCCTTCGCCCAAAATCCGATTATCCAAACCAAGTATACCGCCGACCCTGCACCGATGGTTCATAATGACACGGTTTTTCTGTACACCAGTCACGATGAAGACGATGCTTTCGGATTCAAGATGAAAGACTGGTTACTATACACGTCCACCGATATGGTCAATTGGACCGACCACGGAATTGTAGCTTCCCTGAAAGATTTCAAATGGACCGACCCTGAAAACGGAGCGTGGGCACCACAGGTTATCGAAAGAAACGGTAAATTTTATATGTATTGCCCGATGCCGGGACAAAGAGGAATAGGCGTTTTGGTGGCGGACAGTCCGTATGGTCCTTTCAAAGACCCGATTGGAAAACCTTTGGTAAAAAATTCCAGCGATGATATCGACCCGACCGTTTTTATTGACGACGACGGGCAGGCTTATCTCTATTGGGGAAATCCCAATCTTTGGTATGTAAAACTCAATGAAGATATGATTTCCGTGAATGGTGACATAGTAAAAGACCCGTCAATTGCCAAAGTGAAAGGTTTACCGGACCCGTTTCATTATCAGGAAGGACCTTGGGTTTGGAAGAAAAATGGACATTATTATCTGGCTTACGCTTCTAAATGTTGTCCGGAAGGGATTGGTTATGCAATGGCAAAATCACCTACAGGTCCTTGGAATTACGGAGGCGTAATAATGGATGGCGACCAGAGATCCAGCGGAAATCATCCCGGTATCATAGATTTCAAAGGCAAATCTTATGTTTTCGGATTTAATCATATGCTTAGAATGCAGACGATGAGCAAACATTACGAACGCCGGTCTGTTAGTGTCACAGAAATTACCTACAATGCAGATGGGACCATTCAGAAGCTTCCTTTCTGGACTACGGATGGTGCAAAAAGAGTGGGCACTCTGAACCCTTATAAAAAAGTTGAAGCAGAAACAATGGCTTACAGCGAAGGTCTGAAAACAGAAATGGTCACAGAATGGGAACGAAATCAACCCTATAACAGAGGTAAAAAAATCACAGACCGTGTCATCGTTACCTCAATTAACAATGGTGATTATATTAAAATCCAAGGGGTAGATTTTTCCAAAGGCGTAAAATCTTTGGATGTAAATGTTGCTTCTCTTTACGGAGGAAAAATAGAAGTGCGTTCAGATGCTCTTAATGAGCCATTGCTGGGAGTTGTTAACGTTACAGGAAAAGGTGAGGGCGACTTATATAAAACCATTAATACACCTCTGAAAAGTATAAAAGGAATCCACGATTTATATTTTGTTTTTAAGGGAGAAAAAGACCTTTTCTATTTTGATTGGTGGAAATTTAATTAAATCCAAATTTTTAATAATGTTGAAGACGAAAATACTTTTAATTGCTGTAACATTTCTATTGTCGGGAAATATTTCCAAGGCGCAGTCAACCGTTTGGTTAGACCAGTTGGATTTAAGCGTAGCAACACAGGGGCACGGAAAACCTGGCATCAATACTTCGGTGGACGGAAAACCTTTGACAATTGCCGACAAAGTTTTCAAAAGAGGTTTTGGTACGCACGCTCAAAGTTCTTTGTTGATTAAATTAAATGGCAAAGCAAAAAGCTTTTCCGCAATGGTGGGACTGGATGATGAAATGAAAGGCCACGAACCCGCAGCGGAATTCGAGATTTATGGCGACAATAAAAAACTCTGGTCCAGGGGAATAATGAAATTAGGTGATAAAGCAAAGCCTGTTTCCGTTTCGCTGGAAGGTGTACAACAATTAGAGTTAGTGGTAACAGACGGCGGAAACGTACCTTATTATGACCACGCCGACTGGGCAGATGCCAAATTTGAAACAACAGACGGTGCAAAACTGATAACATTTAATCCGATTTCATCAGTGCCTTATATTTTGACGCCAAAACCTGCGGCAACGCCAAAAATTAATTCAGCAGGTGTTTATGGCGTTCGTCCCGGCTCACCTTTTTTGTTCAGGGTTGCGGCAACGGGTGACAGGCCAATGACTTTTACGGCAAACAATCTTCCGAAAGGTTTAACAATAGATTCACAAACCGGAATCATTACCGGAAAAATAGATCCGAAAGGAACCTATGAAGTCCTTTTATCAGCTAAAAATGCTAAAGGTTCAGTTTCAAAAAAATTAAGAATCGAAAGCGGTGACAAAATAGCTTTGACACCCACAATGGGATGGAACAGCTGGAACTGTTTCGGACACGAAGTTTCTGCCGATAAAGTAAAACGCGCTGCCGATGCTTTGGTCAAATCAGAATTGGTAAACCACGGCTGGAATTATATCAATATCGATGATTCGTGGCAATTTAACAGAGACGGAAAAGACCCGTCTTTCAAAGGTAAAATGCGTGATGAAAACGGTCATATCCTGACCAATTCAAAATTTCCGGATATGAAGGAATTAACCGATTACTTTCATTCAAAAGGTCTGAAAGCAGGAATTTATTCCTCTCCCGGACCCTGGACTTGCGGTGGTTGCGCAGGAAGCTACGGCTACGAAAAGCAGGATGCCGAAAGCTACGCCAAATGGGGAATCGATTATCTGAAATACGACTGGTGCAGCTACGGAGGCGTGATTGACGGTTTGCCTGATAATGATCCGAATAAAGTTTCTTCACTCAATTTTCAGGGTGGAGGAGATTTGGATAAAGGCGTGAAACCATTTAAACTGATGGGCGATTTATTAAAAAATCAGCCTCGTGATATTGTGTATAATCTTTGTCAATACGGAATGGGCGATGTCTGGAAATGGGGAAATGATGCCGATGCACAATCCTGGCGAACAACCAATGACATCACCGATACCTGGGCAAGTGTTAAAAATATTGCTTTGGCTCAGGATAAAGCCGCACCTTACGCAAAACCCGGCAACTGGAACGACCCGGATATGTTGGTGGTAGGTGTCGTAGGTTGGGGAAATCCACACCAGAGCCGATTGAAACCAGACGAACAATATTTACATATCAGTCTTTGGAGCATTTTTTCTGCACCATTACTTATTGGTTGCGACCTTGAGAAACTGGATGATTTTACTTTAAATCTTTTAACGAATGATGAAGTTATTGCTGTAAATCAGGATGCTCTGGGAAAACAGGGCGTTTGTCTGCAGACCATTGGCGAATTGAAAATTTATGTAAAAGACCTAGAGGACGGCGGAAAAGCGGTGGCTTTTGCCAATTTCGGAAGGGAAAAAGTGGATATGTCTTACAAAGATTTTAAAAAATTGGGAATTTCAGGAAATCAGGTAGTGAGAAATATCTGGAGACAGAAGGATATTGCCAAAATCAATACATCAAATCAGACATTATCACTTGATATTCCGGCGCACGGGGTGGCTTATTATAAATTTATTTCATCAAAATAATAAAATATGATTCAATTTAAATCAAAATATATCGCCTTATCATTTTTGCTGGCAGGAATTTATATTTCTGCCCAAAATCCCGTAATCCAAACCCATTTTACGCCAGATCCTGCACCGATGGTGTACAAAAATAAAATGTATATCTATACCGGAGACGATATTCCTGGATATGATTTTTATTATATGACGAAATGGAGAGTCTATTCTTCTGATGATATGGTCAACTGGACCGACCACGGTTCTCCACTTTCATTGGAATCTTTCAGCTGGGCCCGTGACAGAGCGTGGGCGGCACAATGTATTGAACGTAACGGCAAATTCTATTGGTACATCTGCGTTCAGACCGTTGATAACAATATGGCGATTGGCGTTGCGGTATCCGACAGTCCGACAGGTCCTTTTAAAGATGCACTCGGAAAACCATTGGTGACAACGGGAACTTGGGATAATATCGACCCGACGGTTTTTATTGATGATGACGGACAGGCCTATCTGTATTGGGGGAACAGCAAATTATTTTACGTGAAGCTCAACAAAGATATGGTTTCCTATGAAGGAAAAATCACCGAAATTCTACAATCGGCGGAAGCTTTTGGAGGATTGAGACGTCCCGGAAGAAGCGATGAGGTTTTGCAGAAACAGGAACAGTTTAAAGATGTTTTTGTGGAAGGACCTTGGTTCTACAAACGTAACAAGCAATATTATATGATGTACGCCGGAATGACCGACCGAACTGAATGCCTGTCTTATTCCATAAGCGATTCACCGACCGGACCGTGGAAATATCAGGGAAAAATAATGACCGGCCAACCGACCAACAGTTTCACTAACCACGGCGGAATTATCGATTTTAAAGGGAAATCCTACCTGTTCTATCACACAGGATTATTGCCTGGTGCAGGAAGCTACGGAAGGTCAACGTCTATTGAAGAATTCAAATACAATCAGGATGGCAGCATTCCGAAAATTGCAATGACCAAAGAGGGCGTAAATCCGGTTGCAACACTCAATCCCTACAAAAGAAACGAAGCGGAAACTATGGCGTGGTCAGAGAAATGCAGCACTTCCGAAAACAAAAAGACGGGAGTTTATGTTTCCGATACCAGAGTGGGAGGTTATATCAAAGTCCGTTCAGTAGATTTTGAAAAAGGTCCCTCTGAATTTTCAGCTTCAATTGCCGCAGGTGTTGACGGAGGAATTTTAGAAGTCAGATTGGATAAATTGGACGGAAATAAAATTGCTGGGATTGAAGTTCCGAGAACCGGAGGTTGGGAAGAATTTAAAACCCTGACATCAAAAATTTCAGAATCGGTTTCCGGCGTTCACGATGTTTATTTTGTCTTTAAAGGTAAAAACATTACAGCCGGAAGAGTTCTTTTCAATTTTGACCACTGGAGTTTTCAGAAAAAATAAATTAAATTCTTTTGTTAGAATTAATAACGTAAGACTTTTATAAGCGTTAGCGGCTTTGTGAAACTAAAAAAAATATTTATAAAAAAACTTTGCGCAATTAGTGTTCAAAATCAAAAAATTAAATATGAAAAAAACAATACTCAATCTCTGTTTAATAGCATATTCGGGAATATTATTCTCTCAGAATCCCATTATTCAGACCAATTATACCGCAGACCCTGCGCCGATGGTTTATAACGACAGGCTTTACGTCTACACTACTCACGATGAGGACGATTCCACCTGGTTTGTAATGAACGACTGGAAGGTCTATTCCACCAACGATATGGTGAACTGGACCGACCACGGAAGTATTTTGAGCTATAAAGATTTCGACTGGGCAAAACGAGATGCCTGGGCAGCGCAATGCGTGGAAAGAAACGGCAAATTCTTTATGTATGTTCCGATGTGGTCCAAAACCAACAACAAAGGAGCAATTGGTGTTGCGGTAGGTGACAGTCCGTTTGGACCATTCCACGACCCGCTTGGAAAACCATTGGTTCAGAGTGAATGGGGCGATATTGACCCGACGGTTTTTATTGATGACGACGGTCAAGCCTATATGTATTGGGGAAATCCCAAACTTAAAATGGTTAAGCTCAATCAGGATATGATTTCCTATTCCGGTGATATTGTGGAAGTGCCAATGACCGCAGAATCTTTCGGAAAAAGGGACGGAAAAGAAAACCCTGAAAGACCGACAAAATATGAGGAAGGGCCTTGGCTGTACAAAAGAAAAAATCTGTATTATCTATTCTGGCCTGGCGGTCCGCTTCCTGAATTCATCGGATATTCTACAAGCAAAAGTGCACAGGGACCTTGGAAACACGGAGGAATCGTAATGCCAACTGAAGGAAAATCTTTCACCAATCATCCCGGAATTGTCGATTTCAGAGGAAAATCCTATTTCTTTTATCACAACGGGGCTTTGCCGGGAGGAAGTGGTTTTACAAGGTCGGTAAGTGTTGAGGAACTTAATTTTAATAAAGACGGTTCTATCTCACCCATCAAAATGACGAATGGAATTACCAAAGCGATTGCAACCATTAATCCTTATGCTTTTAATCAGGCAGAAACAATTGCGTGGTCTGAAAATGTAAAATCTTATCAGAACAAAGAAGCAGGCGTCTTCATCAAAGCTAAAAAAAGCGGCGCCTACACCAGCGTGAAAAATGTTGATTTTGGTAAAAAAGGAGCATCAGCATTTTCGGCCAGAGTTGGAACGACACACAATAGCGATGTGACGATGGACGTTCATCTTGACAGTATCAGCGGACCTATTATCGCCACGGTAAAAGTTCCGTTGACAGGTGGAGACGACCGTTGGGAAACGGTGAAAGCCGAAGTAAAGGAAAAAATTACCGGTGTTCACGATGTGTATTTTATATTTAATGGAAAAGCAGCAAAGGATATTATGTTTTTCGATTATTGGACTTTTCTTGAAACTCATTAATTATGATTAAACTTTTTTTAAAACTATCACTCGCCTTTAGTATTCTCATTATGAATACTGTTTTTGCGCAGGTTGCAGAAATCTCCAGTCCTGACGGAAAATTGAAACTGAATGTTTTTTCAGAGAATGGAAAAGCACTCTATAATGTTACTTTTCAAGGGGAAACAATGCTTGATAAATCTCCATTGGGCTTAGTCACCAATGAATCTGATTTTTCTAAAAATTTAAAATTCATTGACAGCAAAAAAAATAAGGTTTCCAAAAATTACACGAACGAAAAAATCAAAAAATCACAAGTCAGTTATACAGCTAATACTCTGACAGTCAATTTTACCAATGCAGATAACTTCAATATCGGGATTGAATTTCAGGTGAGCGATAATAATGTCGCTTTCAGATATGAGATTCAGCCGATGAAAGACCGTTTGAGTGCAATTGTACAATCGGAAATCACAGGTTACAGATTTCCGTCTCAAACCACGACTTTCCTTTCTCCAATGATGAAGCCAATGACAGGTTTTGCCAGAACCGCCCCAAGCTACGAAAGCGGTTATAAAGCTGATGCAGAATTAGGAACAAAAGCCGATTATGGTTACGTTTTCCCTGGACTATTTCATATTGGAAATGACGGCTGGATTTTATTGTCTGAAACAGGAGTGAACAGTTTGTATTGCGCTTCTCATTTGGATACGACTTCAGAAAAAAATCTTTATCAGGTTGCTTATCCGAATATGGCTGAAAATAACGGTTTCGGAAGTACCGGAGCTGCCATTTCACTTCCGGGAAAAACGCCTTGGAGAACTATCACGATTGGCGATTCTTTGAAACCGATTGTTGAAACGACGATTCCTTTTGATGTAGTAGAACCGATGTATGAACCTTCGCAGAAATACACTTTCGGAAAATCGACCTGGAGCTGGATTTTGTGGCAGGACAACAGTATGAATTACGAAGACCAGAGTCTTTTTATTGATTTAGCATCAAAATTGGGTTATGAATACATTTTGATTGATGCACTTTGGGACAAAAATATCGGAAAAGAACGAATGAAAGACCTGATTCAGTATCCCAAATCCAAAAATGTCGGAGTATTGCTTTGGTACAATTCCAATGGTGCTGCGAATGATGCGCCGATGGGACCGAGAAACAAAATGAGCTCATCCATCGAACGAAAAAAAGAAATGAAATGGCTGAAAGATATCGGTGTAAAAGGTCTGAAAGTCGACTTTTTCGGAGGCGACAAGCAGGAAACGATGCGTCTTTACGAAGATATTCTTTCTGATGCCAATGATTTTGGGTTAAAGATTATTTTCCACGGAGCTACTTTGCCGAGAGGCTGGGAAGTAATGTACCCCAATTATGCAGGAAGCGAAGCGGTTTTAGCTTCAGAAATGCTGTATTTTTCGGAAGATGTTCGCAAACAGGAAGCATTTTTCGCAACATTACATCCGTTCATCAGAAACACGGTCGGAAGTATGGAATTTGGTGGAACTTTCCCCAACAAATATTTAACAAAATCCAACAAGGATAAAAATAAAAGATATACCACAGATGGTTTCCAGTTGGCAACGGCGGTTCTGTTTCAAAATCCGGTTCAGATGTTTGGAATAATGCCCAATAATTTGACTGATGCACCGAAATTCCAGCTCGATTTTATGAAAGAAGTGCCAACGCTTTGGGACGAAACAGTGTTCATCGACGGTTATCCAGGGAAATATTCCGTGATTGCCAGAAGACATCAGAATCAATGGTTTGTTGCAGGAATCAATGCAGAAAAAACGGTTAAAAAACTGAAAATCAATCTTCCAATGTTTGCGGCAAAAACTGTAAAATTGATCAATGATGATGCTCAGGGAAATTCATCAGAAAAAGAAGTGAAAGTGAATGCAAAAGGTGAGTTTAATGTAGAAATTCAGCCGAACGGAGGATTTGTTTTGAGAAATTAATACTCTTTAAAGCTGAAAAGTTTCAGATAAAACATAAAATAAAAGATTATGAATCAAATAAAAATATTTTTTCTCGTCACATTATTCGGATTTTGCCTTCGGATAAATGCGGCTGAACCATTCATCAGTACAGAAAAAAATTCAGAAACGATTGTTTTGAAGGAAAAATCAGTCAATTTTTCGATTTTTATCAATTCAGGAATAGATAATGGTATTTTGAGAGCCGTAAAAAACCTACAATCTGATTTTCAGAAGGTAACGGGAACTCAGCCCGTAATTTTGAATCAGATTTCAGTAATGAATTCGCCTTTGATTATTATCGGAACTGTCGGAACAAAATCGGTGGTTGATGATTTAATCAAACAAAAGAAAATCGACGGAAAATCTTTAACAGGAAAAAAAGAAAAATATATCATTCAAAATATCAGTAATCCGTTTCCCGGCGTTTCCGAAGCGATTGTGATTGCAGGAAGCGACAAACTCGGAACAATTTACGGAATCTACGAGATGTCTCAACAGATAGGCGTTTCACCTTGGTATTATTGGGCGGATGTTCCGGTTGAGAAAAAAGAAAATCTATACTTTAAAAAAGGAATTTACACAGACGGAGAACCTGCAGTAGAATATCGCGGGATTTTTCTTAACGATGAAGAACCTTCATTGGGAGGGTGGGCAAGAGCAACGTTTGGAGGAATTAATTCTAAATTTTATGAAAAAGTTTTTGAACTGATTCTTCGAATGAAAGGTAATTACATCTGGCCTGCAATGTGGGGAAAAGCTTTTTATGATGATGACGTTTTGAACGGACCTTTAGCCAACGAAATGGGAATCATTATGGGAACTTCGCATCACGAACCGATGGCTCAGGCTCAAACCGATTGGCATAGATACATTAAGAAGAATAATCTTCCGAATATCTGGGATTACTCGAAAAATGAGAAAGTTTTGCAGGAATTCTGGAAATTGGGGCTGGAAAGAAGTAAAAACTGGGAGAAATTAGTCACAGTCGGAATGCGTGGCGACGGCGATGAAGCGATGGGAGAGGGAACTAATATCTCCTTGCTTGAAAAAATTGTGAAAGATCAGCGAAAAATCATTGCTGATGTTACAGGCAAAAAAGCAGAAAAAACGCCTCAGGTCTGGGCTTTATATAAAGAAGTTCAGGATTATTATGACAAAGGAATGCGCGTTCCGGACGATGTAATTTTGTTGTTTTGTGATGATAACTGGGGTAATGTTCGAAAACTTCCGGATCTTTCAAAACCTTTGCATAAAGGCGGTTACGGGATGTATTACCACTTCGATTACGTGGGCGGACCAAGAAATTCAAAATGGATCAATATCAGTCCGATTCAAAGGGTTTGGGAGCAGATGAATCTTTCTTATGAACATAAAGTGGATAAAGTTTGGGTCGTGAATGTGGGAGATTTAAAACCAATGGAATTTCCTATCAGCTTTTTCCTGGAAATGGCCTGGAATCCAAGGCAATTCAATTCAAAAAATCTTTTGAAATACACTGAAAAATGGGCTGCACAGCAATTTGGTGAAAAGTACGCTAAGGAAATTGCAAGAATGATCAATCTTTATTCAAAATACAACCGTCGTGTAACGCCGGAAACACTGGACAGCAAAACATTCAGCCTTGAAAATTATCACGAATTCGAAACAGTTCTCAATGATTACAGAGCTTTGGCCATTGATGCATTGCATTTGAAAGAACAGATTCCGGCAGAATATCAGGATGCTTATTATCAGTTGGTTCTTTATCCTATCGATGCCTGCAGCAATTTGTATGAAATGTATTATGCCGTTGCCAAAAATAGGGAATTGGCTGCCAAATATGATCTAAAAGCAAATTATTATGCCGATAGAGTAAAAGAATGTTTTGAAAGAAATGCTTATTTGGATCATAAATATAACAATGAAATTGCCAGTGGAAAGTGGCAGCATATGATGGACCAGATGAGAATAGGATACAAAGCCTGGTTTGACGGAAAAGAAAATATAATGCCTGAAGTTACCCGTGTTTCTGAGTCTGAAGTTCCGAAAGAAAAAGTGTTTCAGGAGAAAAACGGTTATGTTTCCATAGAAGCAGAAAATTTTGCAAGAATGAACAATTCAGACCGAATCCATTGGGAAGTGATTCCGGATTTCGGAAAAACTAAATCTGGTGTAACAACTTTTCCTCAAAATGCTTATCCAAAAGCTGATGAAAATCTCTATCTGGAATATGATATAAATTTTGAATCCAAAGGTGAATTTGAAGTCCAGTTGTTATTAGCCCCGACTTTGAATTTCAATCATAATAAAGGTTTGCGTTATGAGATTTCCTTTGATGGCGGAACTCCGCAGGTTGTCAATTTCAACGGTCATTACAAAGGTGAATTGGGAAGATGGCAGTCTGAGCATATCATCAAGTCTACAACAAAACATCAGATTTCTCAACCTGGAAAACATACGTTGCGATTCCGTGTTCTGGAGCCGGGAATCGTGCTTGAAAAAATATTGATCAATACAGGAGGTTTACTGCCTTCTTATCTGGGTGCACCGGAAAGTGAAATTTCAGGAAAATAATTATTCTTCATTTTTAAAATTTAAAATTAATAACCACTCAAAGACAATTCTTTGAGTGGTTTTTTTATTTTGTATCCGTTATAATTTCTTTTTTTAATTTTTGAAGACTATTTCGGGGAATCTGAAGTTGATTTTCAGATTAAATTTGCACTTAAATCAATAAAAAATGATGATATTTTTAGAATTTTGAGAATAAATATTGGTTTTTTTGATGTATTTGTATAAATACTTATCATAATCTATGATTACACAGTAATACACTTTTAAATTTTCATTTTTAGAATATGCTTTTAAATCGATATTTCAATATTGCATAATCATTAACATAATGATAACATAATCATAATTAATTCAAATTTAATTTATTCTATTAGATAATAATTTTTAAAAATATTGTGAATTTTAGTGGTTTTAGTGTTGTTTGATTGTGTTATTTATTATATTAGTGTTAAAATAACACTTAATAATTTAGTGAATATGAAAGCAAAAATTTACTCTTTCCGATAATCCGAGGTAGGATTAAATAAAAATAAAAATCAGTTCGAAACTTATTTTTAACTCCTTTTACAACAATTTTTCATTCTCTCTACAAAGATGCTTTCCAAAACAGCATCCGGTCATTCTTATGCCTTATCTGAAAAAATAAAAATTCAAAAACTATCGTAAAAATCTTTAAGCTATGAAAAAAACTATTTTAAAATCACTTGGCCAATTTGCCTTTATTGCAATGGCATTTCTAAGTTTTTTGGTAGATGCGCAAACACCAAAAGTCCGTATCGACAACACTACACCCAGACAGAAAATCACAGGTTTCGGTGGTTTCGTTTGCAGTCCGCAGTTCGCCTACGACCATATGACCCCTGCCGAAATAGAAAAAATGTGGGGAACAAATAGTGAAGCTGGATACAATATTATGCGACTGTATATTCCTACTACAAAAGCAAATTGGAGCGTCGCTTTAGCCACTGCACAAAAAGCACAGTCTCTAGGCCTGATTATCTTTGCAAGTCCGTGGTCGCCACCCGCCGAATGGAAAACTAATGGAAATGACGCAGGAACCTATAATGGTGTTGAAGGTTTTTTGAAACCTGAGCATTACGGAGATTTTGCAAATTACCTGAATGACTTTGTTATTTATCTAAGAAATAATGGTGTTGAGCTGGAAGGTATCTCTCTGCAAAATGAGCCAGATTATGTAGTAGAATATACAGGATGCACTTAGACAACTACTCAAATGACCAATTTTCTGAAGAATTATTCAGATGTTATTAGTTGTAAGATTATTGCGCCGGAAACTGTGGGATTGTCAAACAACTTTGCTAATGCACTTCTTGCCACAGATGTATTGTCGAAGTTTGAAATCTACGCTGGACATCAATATGTAGGAATAGGTTCTGCATATAAAGGTTTCCTTAATACAAATAAAGAAATCTGGATGACAGAGTTTCTGATCAATTGGAATTCCAATGGTGGCACAAGGAATTTTTCTTGGAACACAGATGCATTTGACTTTGCAAAAAGCATCAATGATGTTATGGTAGGCGGAGGAAATGCCTGGATCCATTATGCTACAAAAAGATATTATGGAATGATGGGAGACGGTCAATTCGGAACAGTAGCTGGAGAAATGACGAAAAGAGGATATATACTTTCTCATTTTGCAAAATACACCACAGGTTCCAGAAGACTCGATGCGATATGGAGTGATCAAGGCTCTATGCAAGGTTCAGCTTACATCAATGACTCGGGTGATAAGGTTACGCTGATGGTTTTCAATTCTTCGGCTAATACTTATAACCTTAAAGTGGATTTGCCGTTTTACACCACTTCCGCACAGAGAATTCTTACCAATGAAACAACCAATATGGTTTCTTCCAACCTTAATTTCACTGAGACATTTCGGCCGACCATACAAGTCAATCCTTCCAGTTTCATAACTTTTGTTTTTAATAAAAGTAATATCAGAGAAGTTTCCAATATGACGGGCCAGGATATTAATTATACTAAAATTGAAAGTCAAACGGTTACCAATCCTGCGTTCGGAACAACTTATCAATTGAGTGGTAAAACAGCGACTTTGTATAATTCTACACCTTTGATCAGTTCCAATATGAATGATGCGAACGGCTATGTCAGCCTGGACGACAGATATAATAAATTGGTTTTCCACGTGAATAGTTATACAACAAGCAATCTGCCAACATCGTCTAACACGACTTTATATTATGTTGACAATGCAGGCGTTGTGAAATCTTATAATTATGGAACAGTTAACTTGCCATCGTCCGGCTCGTCCAATTTCGATTTGACGTTTGATATCTCCAGAGCAGTTCTTACAACTGGCTGCAAAGGAATTATTGGACTTAGAAATGGTAATTTCAGTTCTGTATTGACATTCAATTTTGGCGATGTCTATTTTGCAATTTCGAATGAAAAAGCAATGAAGTTTGCCGGCGTTTATTCCGATGGAGATAGCAACCTGATGGATGTTTATGAAAATACATATTACACGTCATTGGATTTTACCAGTGTAACAGCAATCAATACTTCAGCTAACTGGAAAAGTAAGATGGCTAATAGTAACAGTATTTTTTATGTTAATTCAGGTTCAGGCTTTATAAATTCCAAAGCTGCCAACTCAAATGTAGTTTCAGGAACTGTTGCTGCATCATTGGAATTATCCGATCAGGGCGGTGACTTTAATGCACCTTTTGCTTTCAGTGCAACTTCCGCATCGTACACAAAAGCATTGAGTGGATATTCCGTGATTGTATTGCCATTTGAAGCTAATGTTCCGGTTGGTGTACAGGCTTACAATATGCTGCCTTCGTCATCAAAAGTTTTATGCACCAGTGTTCCGAATGGAAAAATTCCTGCTAATACACCAGTGCTGATTAATGGAAACGGAACATTTACTTTCACAGGATCAGGATCTGTTTCTACAACAAAAGCGATTGTTTCTAATCAGTTCAATGCAGACTATAGCACGGTAAAAGCTTACACAGGAGGATATGTTCTCAAAACAGTTGGGGGAGTTACAGGATTCTATAAAATAAGCAGTGGAAGCGAGACTGTTCCGGCGTTTAGCGCATATATTTCTGAAGAAAATGCTTATTCTGCTTCACTTCTGCCATTGGAGTTTGAAACACTTGCTGTTCAGGGTATATCTGATTCCAAATTGCAGCTTTATCCAAATCCTGCTAAAAACGAGATTTTTGTTAATTGGAAATCGTCGGATGCAGCTTATTCGATTATTGATGCTAAAGGAAGCCTGATCTCACATCAATCGAAACTTATCAGTGGTAAAAATAGAATTGATATTTCTAAACTTACTTCCGGAGTATATTTTATTGAAATATATGATGCAGGGAAAAGCATCAGAACGAAATTTATTAAACAATAACTATCATATTTTCAAATCAAATTTTATTAAAAGTCACCCGTTTATTCTGGTGACTTTTTTTTAATTAATATGAGCTAAAATCCTATTATTCGAATATAAAAAAATTGGTCAGTCGGCAAAATTTAAATATTATTCTTTAAATTAAGTGTTATTTATACATTTATTAGAAATAGAATCTTATATTTGTTAATAATCAAATATCGAATGTCAGTCTTTGAAATCAATCTGATATTTTAAATCAATTATAATGAAAAGAATCCTGTTTTCCTTATCAGTCTTCATCTGCGTATTCTCTTCCGCACAGAATTTCAAATATCCGTTCCAGAACCCCAGACTTCCTGTTGAACAAAGAATTGAAAATCTTCTCGGATTATTGACGGTTGATGAAAAAATCGGGATGATGATGGACAATTCCAAAGCAGTTCCGAGGTTGGATATTCCCGGTTACGGTTGGTGGAACGAGGCACTTCACGGTGTTGCAAGAGCAGGAACAGCTACGGTTTTTCCGCAGGCAATCGGAATGGCGGCAACCTGGGATGTTCCGGAACATCTCAAAACGTTTGAAATGATTTCCGATGAAGCCAGAGCAAAATATAATAGATCTTTTGATGAATCTCAAAAAACCGGACGCTACGAAGGACTTACATTCTGGACACCAAACATCAATATTTTCCGCGATCCGAGATGGGGAAGAGGTCAGGAAACTTATGGTGAGGATCCTTATCTGACTTCAGTTTTAGGTGTTGCAGCCGTAAAAGGTTTGCAGGGAAACGATCCGAAATATTTTAAAACGCACGCCTGCGCCAAACATTTTGCCGTTCACAGCGGTCCGGAATGGAACCGACACTCTTACAACGCCGAAGTTTCCAAAAGAGATTTATACGAAACCTATCTTCCGGCTTTCAAAGCATTGGTTCTGGAAGGAAATGTAAGGGAAGTGATGTGCGCGTATAATGCATTCGACGGTCAACCTTGCTGTGCAAACAATACTTTACTGACAGAAATTCTTCGCGGAAAATGGAACTACGATGGAATGGTCGTTTCCGATTGTTGGGCATTGGCAGATTTCTACCAGAAACAGTACCACGGAACACATCCTGACGAAAAAAGTACCGCCGCAGACGCCCTGAAACATTCTACAGATCTGGAGTGTGGCGACACGTATAATAATTTAAATAAATCTCTCGCAAGCGGATTAATCACCGAGAAAGACCTCGATATTTCGATGCGAAGAATTCTGAAAGGTTGGTTTGAATTAGGAATGCTCGACCCAAAATCTTCCGTTCACTGGAACTCCATTCCATATTCAGTTGTTGATTCTGAAGAGCATAAAAAACAGGCTTTAAAAATGGCTCAGAAATCTATTGTTCTGATGAAAAATGAGAATAATATTTTGCCTTTAAATAAAAATATCAAAAAAATTGCTGTTGTCGGTCCAAACGCTGATGACGGATTGATGCAGTTGGGAAATTATAACGGAACACCTTCATCCATCGTAACGATTTTGGACGGTATCAAAACCAAATTTCCAAACGCAGAAATTATTTATGAAAAAGGAACTGAAGTCGCAGACCCATCTTCCAGAACTTCGCTTTACCAAAACTTTTTAAGCCAGAAAAAAGGCGAAAAAGGAATGAAAGTAGCGTTTTTCAACAATAATGAATCCAAAGGAACTCCCGCTAATGTTTCTGTCAACAAAAGCGGAATCAATTACAACAGTTTTGGCGGAACTCAGCTCGCCCCGAATGTCGGAAGAGAAAATACATCGGCTATTATTTCCGGCGTTTTCAAAAGCCCTTACACGGGCGATGTAATTCTTTCGCCATCAACTTCCGATGTTTACACACTTTTTGTTGACGGTAAAGAAATCGCCACCAGAAAAGGTCCAGACGCAAGACATCCTTCAGAATTTCCTGTAAAAATGGAAACAGGCAAGGAATACAATATTGAATTACGTCACACCCAAAAAGGAAAATATGTAAGCATCACTTTTGATGTCTACAGAAAAGATCCTGTTAATTTTGCTGCAGTAAAGGAAAAAGTGAAAGATGCGGACGTTATTGTCTTCGCGGGCGGACTTTCTCCAAGTCTGGAAGGCGAAGAAATGATGGTGAACGCAGAAGGTTTCAAAGGCGGCGATAAAACGTCTATCGACCTTCCGAAAGTTCAGCGTGAATTGCTGGCTGAACTAAGAAAAACAGGAAAACCTGTCGTTTTTGTCCTTAGTACGGGAAGTTCATTGGGTTTAGCGCAGGATGAAAAAAATTATGATGCGTTGATTAATGCTTGGTATGGCGGACAATCCGGCGGAACTGCCGTTGCAGACGTTTTGGCGGGAGATTACAATCCGTCCGGAAGATTACCGATTACATTCTATAAAAATCTGGAACAGCTTGATAATAATTTGTCTACAACCAGCAAACATCAGGGTTTTGAAAACTATGATATGCAGGGAAGAACCTATCGTTATATCACGGAAAAGCCATTGTATGCTTTCGGTCACGGGTTGAGTTATTCAAAATTTGCTTACGGAAATGCTAGGCTGAACAAAAATACCATCAATGCTAATGAAAATCTGACGATTACAATTCCTGTTACCAATAATTCGGAAAGAGATGGTGAGGAAGTGATTCAGATTTATGTCAAAAGAAACAATGATACATCAGCCCCTGTAAAGACTTTGAGAGCCTTTGAAAGGGTTTTGATTAAATCTAAGGAAACAAAAAATATTCAATTAACGATTTCTAAAGATTCATTTAAATTTTATGATGAAAAAGTAGATGACTTAGCTCCAAAAGCAGGAGATTACACGATTTTCTACGGCGGAACTTCCGATGAATCCGGATTGAAAAGCCTTCAATTGAAAGTAAACTAATCTTTACTGTTAAAACTAATTTTAAATTAACCGCAAATCGAAGATTCGGCAGAGCTAAAAGAGGCAAAAAATTAGACTTCAAAAGTCTGCAAAATAAAAAATCAAAGATTTTTTTTAAGCTTATGTGTTCTTTTTTATATCCAAATATTAAGCTTAAAAAATAAAGTACTGAAATCTTTTGTGCCTTTTGTGGTTAGAAAAACTGTCTAAAAATCAATCAATGAAAACAAAAACCAAAATATTCACAACCGCTATTTCGCTAAGTGTTGCATTTTTTTCAGCCCAAAATAAAACTATCAAAACCCATTTCCTCGATTTGGACGGAACTACTACCAACATCAAAATCCAGCCCACGATGTACGGGATTTTCTTCGAAGACATCAACTTTGCGGCAGACGGCGGATTGTATGCAGAACTGATTAAAAACCGAAGTTTCGAGTTTGATGAACCGTTGACAGGCTGGAAACAACCCAACACAAAAACACTTTCTCCAAACTTGGATTCCGGTTTTTTAACAATTATAACCGACAAATCCAAATCCAATAAAAATTATGCAAGAATTACGGTTTGGAATGATAAAAATTATATTCTTGAGAACGAAGGTTTCAGAGGAATTGGTTTGCATCAAGGGGAGAAATATGACTTAAGTTTCAATTTAGAAAGCATTTCAGGCAATATTTCTGCCATCAATACAAGCCTGATTGATGAAAACGGAACAGTGATTTCTTCAGTTTCTACAATCATCAAAGGCGGAGGCTGGCAAAAATATAATGCTGTTTTCGCACCTTCCAAAACTGTTGAAAAAGCTAAACTTCAGATCACTTTTACCGGAAAAGGCGTTGTGAATATGGATATGATTTCACTATTTCCTCAAGATACCTGGAAAGGCAGAAAAGGTGGTTTAAGAAAAGATTTGGTTCAAAAATTATATGATTTACAACCCGGATTTTTACGTTTTCCTGGTGGCTGTATCGTGGAAGGAAGAACGTTGGCAGAACGTTACCAATGGAAAAAAACGGTTGGTAAAGTGGAAGACCGGGAAAATCTGATTAATAAATGGAACAACGGATTTGCCCATCGTCTTACGCCGGATTATTGGCAGTCTTTCGGACTTGGATTTTTTGAATATTTCCAGCTTGCGGAAGATTTAGGCGCAGAACCGCTTCCGATTTTAAGCTGCGGAATGGCCTGTCAGTTCAATACAGCCGAACTTGTAAAAATGGAGGATTTGGATCCTTACATTCAGGATGCTTTGGATCTGATTGAATTTGCAAACGGCGATTCCAACACGAAATGGGGAAAAATTCGTACTGAAATGGGACATCCTACGCCTTTCAATATGAAATACATCGGCGTCGGAAACGAGCAGTGGGGCGCAGATTATATTGAACGTTACAAAGTTTTTGAAAAAGCGATTCACGCCAAATATCCCGATGTCAAAATCATTTCCGGAAGCGGGCCGTCTCCCGATGGCGAATTTTTCGATTACGGCTGGAAAGAGCTTAAAAAACTGAATGCACAAATCGTCGATGAACATTATTACAATTCTCCGGAATGGTTCTTAAAAAATGCAGATAGATACGATAAATACGATAGAAGAGGACCAAAAGTTTTCGCCGGAGAATATGCCGCACAATCGGTTGGCGTTGTAAAACCTGACAATAAAAATAACTGGTTGACCGCACTTTCAGAAGCCGCTTTTATGACCGGACTGGAACGCAACGCAGATGTTGTGACAATGACTTCTTATGCACCGCTTTTCGCCCACGCAGAAGGTTGGCAATGGACGCCGGATTTAATTTGGTTCAATAATTTAAAATCTTACGCTACTCCGAATTATTACGTTCAGAAATTATTCTCCAACAACAAAGGAACGGATTTAATTAAAATCTCAGAAAACGGAAAACCGTTGAAAGGGGAGGATAATCTCTATGCATCGGCAGTTCGTGACCTTAAAAAGGAAGAAACTATTATTAAAATTGTTAATGCTAATTCTGAGGGAACCTCAGTTGAAATCAACCCGAAAAATAGTAAAATGGGCAGTCAATTCACCAAAATTGTACTGACTTCTGCAGGACTTTCCGATGAAAATAATTTCCAATCAGAAACCATTACACCAAAAGAGGAAACGCAGGCCATTAAAAAAGGAAAGATTTCTGTTGAAATTCCCGCAAATTCTTTAGTTGTTTTGAAAATAAAATAGCTTCAAAACACCGTAAATAAAGGAAAATTTAAAATTAAGTGTAAATATTACATTTATTTAAAATAGAATCTTATATTTGTTTTAGCTCTTAAACAGAAAACGAGAGAATTCTTTAAGGTAAATGAAAACTTAATGAAAAATCTTTGTAGAATATAATCCATTGCATCGGTTATTTTAAAAAGAGCTAAAAACAAATAATCAAAATAAATCACTTTCGTTAATGAAAAAATACGTTATCGGCTTAGACTACGGAACAGACTCCGTTCGGGCCGTTTTGATTGATACGGAAAACGGGGCAGAACTGGCAACTTCCGTAAGCTATTACCAAAGATGGAAAGAAGGAAAATTCTGCAAGCCGGAAGAAAATCAATTTCGTCAGCATCCGCTAGACCACATCGAAGGTTTGGAAAAAACCATTTCAACCCTTGTCAAGGAAAGTGGCGTTGCGCCGGAAAATATCGCCAGTATTTGTATTGATACGACAGGTTCGTCACCGCTTCCCGTGAATAAGGATGGAATTGCCTTGTCACTTTTGCCTGAATTTTCAGAAAATCCCAATGCAATGATGGTGCTGTGGAAAGACCATACTTCCATCAACGAAGCCGAAGAAATCAACCATCTGGCAAGAAACTGGGGTGGCGAAGATTATACAAAATTTGAAGGTGGAATCTATTCTTCCGAATGGTTTTGGGCAAAAATTCTTCACATCAACAAAGATGAAGCGGTGAAAAATGCCGCATACAGCTGGATGGAGCATTGCGATTACCTCACATTTTTACTTTCCGACAACCAGGATTTAGCAACTTTTAAAAGAAGCCGTTGTGCAGCCGGTCACAAAGCAATGTGGCACGAATCGTGGGACGGACTTCCTTCCAAAGAGTTTCTCGGTCAGCTGGATTCTTCACTGGCAGAACTTCGTGACAGGCTGTACGATAAAACCTACACGTCCGATGAAGTTGCCGGAAATCTGAACGAAGAATGGGCAACAAAATTAGGCTTAACGACCAATACGGTAATTGCTGTCGGAACTTTCGACGCTCATTCAGGAGCGGTGGGAGCAAAAGTAGAGGAGAATACACTAATCAGAATTATGGGAACGTCAACCTGCGATATTATGGTGGCTCCCAACGAAATCATCGGCGACAAAACAGTTAAAGGAATCTGCGGACAGGTCGATGGTTCTGTAATTCCTGGGTTGATGGGGCTGGAAGCGGGGCAATCTGCATTTGGTGACGTTCTGGCTTGGTACAAAGACATTCTGACCTGGCCTACACACAATATTTTGATGAATTCCAATGTCATTGATGAAAATCAAAAACAGTTGCTGAAAGAAGAAATAGAAAACAATCTTATTCGCAATCTCACTTTGGAAGCGGAAAAAATTCCACTTTCGGAGGTGGTTCCGGTTGCTTTGGATTGGATTAACGGACGAAGAACACCAGACGCCAATCAGGAACTGAAAATGGCGATTAGCAACCTTTCATTGGGAACAAAAGCACCACATATTTTCAAAGCTTTGGTGAATGCCATTTGCTTTGGAGCAAAAAAAATCGTTGACCGTTTCGAAGAAGAAGGCGTAAAAATCGAAAAAGTGATAGGAATTGGTGGCGTTGCCAGAAAATCCCCTTTTATTATGCAGACTTTGGGCAACGTTCTTAATATGCCGATTGTTGTTGCAGCTTCAGATCAGGCTCCGGCTTTGGGTGCAGCCATTTATGCGGCCGTTGCGGCTGGAATTTATCCGACTGTTCAGGAAGCAAGCCAAAAAATGGGTTCCGATTTCGAAGCAGAATATTTCCCACAGGCTGAAAAGGTAGAAAAATATGCAGAATTTATGAAACAATATCAGATTCTAGCAGATTTCACAGAAAATAATATCAAGTCTAAGAAAAAGTTGACAGTTGACAGTTTATAATTGATAGGAATTAATAAAAACAGCTCCGTAGGAGCGCCCTGTTAATAGCAAATATGTAAACATTATCATCACAAAGAGAGCCTCGTAGAGGCGACCTGTTAAATATTTACATTAAGTGGAACAACCGTCAACAAGCCGGGCTGCGTGCAATTCGACGTTTAAAACTTGAATAAGATTATTCAATAGAGGCGGGTTTTAGCCCGTCTACAAAAGAACGAAAACAAATTCGGCTTTAGCCGAAACGTAAATTTTGGCTAAAGCCAAATGAAAATCAAAAATAAGACATCGGGCTAAAGCCTGACGCAATTGAAAAATAAATATTTGATTCTTAAATCAATAATATTTCAATCATTAATAAAATAAAAATGAGCATCTATAAAGAATTAAAACGAGAATGTTACGAAGCCAATATGCAGCTCGAAGCATTGAAGCTGGTCGTTTACACATTCGGAAATGTAAGCGCTGTCGACCGTGACAAAGGAATCTTTGCCATCAAACCGAGCGGTGTTCCTTACGAATTATTGAAGCCGGAAGACATCGTGATTTTAGATTACGATGTCAATGTGGTAGAAGGAAATTTAAGACCGTCTTCCGATACCAAAACCCACGCTTATCTTTATAAAAACTGGGAAAACATCGGTGGAATCTCACATACACACGCCATCTATTCCGTAGCTTGGGCACAGGCACAGCTAGACATCCCGATTTTCGGAACGACCCACGCAGACCATCTGACAACAGATATTCCTTGCGCACCGCCGATGCGAGACGATTTAATCGAAGGAAACTACGAATACAACACCGGAATCCAGATTCTGGATTGTTTCAAAGAAAAGAATTTGTCTTACGAAGAAGTGGAAATGGTACTCATCGGAAATCACGGACCGTTCACCTGGGGAAAAAATGCTGAAAAAGCCGTTTACAACAGCAAAGTCCTCGAAACCATCGCTGAAATGGCTTATCTCACAAGGCAAATTAATCCGAATGCGCCGCGTTTGAAAGATTCATTAATCAAAAAACATTACGAACGGAAACACGGCAAAAACGCCTATTACGGACAATAATAGAATTAAATAAAGTCTGTCATTCTGAACGAAACGTAGTGTAGTGAAGAATCTCAATTATCAACAGAGATTCTTCGTTCCTCGGAATGACAAAACAAAATAATAAAGACTATCAACAATCAACCAACAACATCAACTAAAAAATATGTTAACACCTCTCAATACGAAAGAAATCTGGTTCATCACCGGAAGCCAGCATTTATACGGCCCTGAAACATTAGCCCAGGTTGCGGAACATTCAGCGAAAATCGTGGAAGCTTTAAACGCTTCTTCACAGATTTCTGTGAAAGTCGTTTTGAAGCCAACCGTAAAAACGACAGAAGAAATTTTTGAAACACTTACAGCTGCCAACTTTGCAAAAGATTGTATCGGAATCGTAACCTGGATGCACACGTTTTCACCCGCAAAAATGTGGATTCGTGGACTGACCGCATTACAAAAGCCAATGTTGCATCTTCATACGCAATTCAACCAGGATATTCCGTGGTCTACGATGGATATGGATTTTATGAACCTGAATCAGGCTGCGCACGGCGACCGTGAATTCGGATTTATGGTAAGCCGTCTGCGCAAAAACAGAAAAGTAGTCGTAGGACATTGGGCTGAAGAAAGAGTTCAGAAACAGATTGGAGAATGGACTAGAGTTGCCGCAGGCTGGGATGATTGGCAAGGTGCAAAATTCGCCCGTTTTGGTGATAATATGAGATTTGTAGCCGTTACGGATGGCGATAAAGTGGAAGCGGAAACCAAATTTGGTTTTTCGGTAAACACTTGGGGAATCGGAGATTTGGTGAGCGTTGTCAACTCGATTGGCGATGGCGAAATCAAAACCTTAATTGAAGAATATGAAGCTTCATACAAAATGGCAGAATCCCTTCTTTCCGGAGGTTCAAACAGAAAATCTCTGGAAGTTGCCGCAAGAATTGAATTAGGTTTGGAAAAATTTCTAAAAGACGGAAATTTCAAAGGTTTCTCTGATACTTTCGAAGATCTTCACGGATTGGAACAATTGCCTGGAATTGCCGTTCAAAGATTAATGGAAAAGGGTTACGGATTTGCCGGAGAAGGCGATTGGAAAACTGCCGCTTTGGTTCGTGCAATGAAAACAATGGGACAAGGTTTGGATGGCGGAAACGCCTTTATGGAAGATTATACGTATCATTTAAATCCTTCCAATCCTTCGATTTTAGGTTCACATATGTTGGAAGTTGACCCTGTTTTGGCGATTGACAAACCTTCTTGTGAAATTCATCCATTGGGAATTGGCGGAAAAGCTGACCCGGTTCGTCTGGTTTTCAATTCGAGAGGAAATATCGATTCTTTAAATGCCGCTTTGATGGATTTCGGAAATCATTTCAGACTATTAATCAACAAAACAAAAGCGTTGGAAATCACCAAAGAATTGCCAAAACTTCCGGTTGCGAGAGTCCTCTGGAAACCGCTTCCTGACCTGTACACAGCAGCTGAGGCGTGGATTTTGGCAGGTGGAGCGCATCACACGTGTTACAGTGAGAATATCAGCGTGGAACAGTTGGAAGATTTTGCGGAGATTGCAGGTATCGAATCGCTTGTTATTGATGAAGATACCAAAATCCGTGATTTTAAGAACACGCTTCGCTGGAATGAAATATATTATCGTTAAACTTGCAAAACTTCTAAAAAATGAGAAAAACAAGTATCAACCTGATAATTCTTTTTGCCGTTTTATGTATTTTCGGGTGCAATAAAAAAGAAAATCAATCAAAAACTCAACCGGAAACAATGGAAAACATACAGGTTTCAGATTATGGAGTCACGTCAAAAGGCGATTCCATCAAAAAATATACTTTGACCAACAAAAACGGGATGAAGCTGGAAGTCATTAACTTCGGTGGAATTATCACTTCACTTACCGCTCCCGACAAGAACGGAAAATACGAAGATGTCGTTTTAGGATTTACAAAGCCTGAAGATTATTTCAACGGAAATCCTTACTATTTTGGAGCATTGATTGGCCGTTACGGAAACAGAATTGCCAATGCCAAATTTACATTGGAAGGCAAATCGTATGACATCGACAAAAATGACGGACCAAACAGTCTTCACGGCGGAAAAGAAGGGTTTCATACCAAATTCTGGAATATTGAACCAGTGAAAGATACAAAATTCCCGACTTTGAAACTGACTTACACCAGCGCAGACGGTGAAGAAGGCTATCCTGGAAAATTAACGACAACCGTTTTGTATACTTTGACAGATGATAATGCTTTGGAAATTTCTTACGAAGCGGAAACCGATAAACCGACTGTTGTCAATCTTACCCAGCATTCGTATTTCAATCTTTCAGGGAATTTTTCAAAAGCCATTCTTGACCACGAATTGCAGATTAATGCGGATAAATTTACACCAGTTAATGAAACTCTAATTCCTACAGGTGAGCAAAAAGCGGTGAAGGGAAGCGCATTTGATTTCACAGTTTCAAAAGCGATTGGAAAAGATATCAATGCTGATGACGACCAACTGAAAAAAGGAAAAGGTTACGACCACAATTGGATTCTGAACGGAAGCGGATTGAGAAGCATTGCCAAAGTTTATCATCCTGAATCAGGAAGAGTAATGGAAGTTTTGACCGATGAACCGGGCGTTCAGTTCTATTCAGGAAACTTTTTGGATGGAAAATTCGATACCAAAACAGGTGGGAAAAATGAATTCAGAACAGGTTTTTGCTTGGAAACCCAGCATTTTCCGGATTCTCCAAATCAGACTTCTTTCCCTTCTACAGAACTGAAGCCGGGAGAGAAATACCAGTCGAAAACAATTTACAAATTCTCAGTTAAACAATAAAGTATGGGAAATTTAGCAACTATTGATATCATCATATTTCTGATTTATTTTGTGGTGGTCGCCGGTTACGGAATCTGGATTTATAACAGAAAAAAGTCCGCAGCAACAGGCAGTAAAGATTATTTCCTGGCGGAAGGCTCACTCACTTGGTGGGCGATTGGAGCAAGTTTGATTGCATCTAACATCTCAGCGGAACAGTTCATCGGGATGTCCGGTGAAGGATTTTTCGTGGGGGTAGCGGTGGCAGCTTACGAATGGATTGCAGCATTGGCGCTCATCATTATTGCCATTTGGTTCATTCCGATTTATCTTAAAAATAAAATCTACACTATGCCGCAATTTCTGGAAACCCGTTACAACAAATCGGTTTCCCTGATTATGGCGGTGTTCTGGCTGTTTTTATATGTGATTGTCAACCTGACTTCCATTCTTTATTTGGGTGCTTTGGCAATCGATACTTTATTGGGTGGCGGTCATCTTCATATCATTATGATTGGATTGCTTCTAATGGCATTATTAATAGGTCTTGGCGGTATGAAAGTAATCGGTTACACCGACGTAATTCAGGTAGCGGTTTTGATTATCGGAGGTTTTGCTACGGTTTATATGGCGCTACAGATTGTTGACCAAAGAATCAACGGAGCGGCTGTAGGAAATGCTTTTGCAGGTTTTCAGACCTTGATGAACGAAGCACCGCAACATTTCAAATTAATGCTTGAAAAACCGGTTAAGACAACAACGACTTTAGCAATGCCTGAAAATCTGGATGTTCAGAAATATGTGGTTTTACCGGGATTGGCAATGTATTTTGCAGGACAGTGGATTGTTAATTTAAATTATTGGGGTTGTAACCAGTACATCACGCAAAGAGCTTTGGGAGCTGATTTGAAAACAGCAAGAACCGGGATTTTATTCGCAGGATTCCTTAAATTATTTATGCCGATTATCGTAATGCTTCCAGGAATTGCAGCTTACGTTTTGTATACAAAAGGTCACTTACCTGGCTTTAACGGAGTGAAAGACGGAGCATATTCTGCAATATTAGGATTTTTGCCGGTTGGTCTGAAAGGTCTTGCTGTAGCGGCTTTGACGGCGGCAATTGTTGCTTCTTTGGCAGGGAAAGTCAACAGTATCTCAACGATTTTCACATTAGACATTTATAAAAAATATTTAAAGTCTGATGCAACGGAAATCCAAATGGTGAGAACCGGAAGATGGGCAATTATTATAGCAATGTTCGTTGCTTTGGCATTTACTTGGACCGATGCTTTGGGAATCGGTGGTGAAGGTGGTTTTACCTTTATTCAGAAATATACAGGATTTATCAGTCCGGGTGTTTTTGCGATGTTCCTTTTGGGAATGTTCTGGAAAAGAACAACTGGAACTGCAGCTTTGGTGGGCGTAATTTTAGGATTCGTTCTGGCGATTTTCTTCAACAGTTTTGCTGTGGAAATTTTCGGAAAAGAAACCTGGTTATACACAGCTTTCACCTATGAAAAACTGGAAAATGGCGTAGTTCATACGATTACCGAAATTCCGTTCCTGATTAATATGGGTTGGTCATTCTTCTTCACGGTTCTGACGATGGTTGGAATAAGTCTTGCCGGTCCGAAAGTGAACCCGAAAGCATTTGCCATCGATGCATCAATGTTCAAAGTGGACAACAGAACATTGGTTTTAATTGTTGTAACATTACTTTTATTGACTGCACTTTACGTGAGATTCTGGTAAATTTAAGGTATTATAAAAAGGATGTCATTGAGGTAGTCATGGTCGGAAAAAAAATCCGGCCATTTTTTATGTTTTGGTTTTAAAAACTTTTGTAGGGTCTCCTCCTGCAAAAACGATTAAAATAGCCGTAATCATATCTCGAAGTTCCATTGTTATTCGTCTTTTTGCGGTTTTGTACCCCAGATTATTTGTTTTTTTATAAATTAACAGAAGCATCGAAGCAATCATGGTCATATAAACCATCACTTCAATACCGTTTTTATTGAGGGAAACAAGATGGCTTAAATTCAGTTCCTGTTTCATAAACCTGAAGAACACCTCAATATCCCAGCGTTTTCTGTAATAATCGGCAATCTCTTTTGCCGAAAGTTCAAATTCGTTACTCAGGAACCAAAATTCTTTATCTGTTTTTTCATTTTTTACGACTACCAGCCTAAATTC
>NZ_QNUG01000023.1 GCF_003385395.1 Epilithonimonas hispanica
AGATAATTTTGGTTTAATTGGTTTGAAATAAAAATTTTCTTTGATGGTTAATTTTCTTAATTCCTTTAAAATAAAATCGTAAATTGCATCTAGGTTATTCATAATGTATTAGATTGGTAGTCAATACAATATACGAAATTTTCGTATTATGAGTAACCTTTTTTATAATGCACTACGGGTTATATATACGATTTTCTAAAAGCAAATGATGATGCATTTACAACAGAATTCGGTTATCGCTTAGAAAAGTTTTTCGAGCTGGGATTGAAAGAAATAAATATTCCTTATATAACAGAATCTGAATTAAAAAAGCAATTGCCAGACAAATCAAACTTGTTGACTTTGTTATTCCTTACCAAAACATATATATAGAATGTAAAGCGACCGAATTACAAGCATATCCCTACGTAAATCCTTCAGACGAGCTTCTTTTCAACTCTTTAAAATCTTCCATATTCAAAGCTTATTTTGAGCAGATGGTAAGCGTCGCAAAAAATATGAGCTTAAAATATGACAACTGGGGAATTATTATAACTTATAAAGAATTTTATTGGAGTCATTTTAAAAAGCTATACGATATAGGTGCTAAGAATTATGAAAATGTCGAGACGTCACATATACCTCCAGAAAATGTATTCGTTATCGATATTTACACTTGGAATATAATAGTACAAATTATAAAAGATGAAAAAATTACACTCTTAGATATTTTGAAAAAAGCAAAAGCAAATAATTCAGATCCTCAAACAGCTAAAATGCTTTTTAAAATGCATCTGGATGATTATAAGTCCTCTACGCTTAGCTTAAAATATTTCGAAAATGTGAATCCATTATTTGAGATTAAAAATCCAAATTAGACCTATTGACTTTTTTAACAAAATATTTTAAAAAAAACAAAATCAAAAATGAGCACACTTCTACAATTTATAAAAGATGTAAAGTTAGATTTTACCCAAGCCTTCTTTAGTGAAAGTTCCGGTCAAGAATTAAATTACACGAATTTTGAAATTGCTCCAAAAGATTTTCTAAGATTTGCGAAACTTGATTTTGCAGAAAATGATAATAGAGGATTTATAAACTCTCTTACAAACTCAAAAAGAGCGATTGATTGCCAAATTGAAGAAGTGTTAACATCTCTATCCTTAAATGCCGGACGGGAAAACAAACACATTGAAAAGTTTATAAATCAAATCTATAAAGATTCTGACACACATTACAATTTGAAAATAATCCACTCTTTAAATTTAGCGCCAACAATTCTAATATCTAAGACAAGAAATATTCGTAATAAATTAGAACACTTTTATCAATATCCAACAAATAGTGAGGTTCAGGAGGCGCTTAATATCACAGAATTATTTATTAAAACAATAAATGGTCAATTCAGAAATTTATTGGGAGAGTTTACTTTGAGTGATGAAAAAAATTACAATTATAAAAAAAAATGGAATACAATAAATGGGTTAGGATTTAGAGTAACTGCAAATCTAAATAATCTTCATTTTGAAGTATTAAAAATAATTAACTCATCAATAGTTGACAGGATTATAATCAACAATCAAAATTTTGAATTTTTATACTTGTTGCGTCTAATATTTTCTACAGGTGATTATTTTGAACTAACCAATAGCATTAAACTAATGTTAGAGGCCATCAAACACCCTGTACCATTAAAACACGTTATGTAAGCCATCGGCTTCATTTGTATAGCCGAAAACTTATAGATTTCTGCATCAAACAACAGGCGGGTACACTTATTCTTAAAAATCAGGAAGACAAAATAGGAATTGCAAAACAACAGGAATTTGTGCTTCGCAACTGGAGCTATTATGAATTGCAGACCAAAATAAAATACAAAGCAGAAAAAGCAGGTATCGAATTGATCATCGGATAAAGAAAATAATGAGGGTGCTTGTAAACCCGCAGGGTGAGGTCTTGAACACTCACTAAATACTTAATAGTATATACAACGGCGTGGGCTTCTTTTTTATAATATAGAATAGAAAATTCATCAAGGAAGAAACATTAAACGTTAGAGAAATGTTGGGTAAAGGTCGCTGTTTTTCAGCCTTGTGTTGCCCAATTCATCTTTGTATTGGTAAAGATTTAAACCACATAACTAACTGTCAAAGAAAGTCGTGGCTATTGCACTGTATGCAATAAATTTACGATTTTATTTTATTGATTATATACTCGACAAACCAGTTTGGCATATTCTCTTGGTCAACGTGTAAAGTCATCACTTTATTATCAACTTCCGCAATCATCCTCATTGTGTTAGAATTATCAAAAAGATAAACCCGGTCTGCCAGCTGAATAGCGTCAAAGACATTTTCTAATGTTGATTTATATCTTGATATTACTTTTTCTTTATCTACTTTGTGACCACCTTTTGCAACTCTGTTTTCTACGCGAGAAACATTGATTTCAGGATCGTCAATACATACAAAATAAAGATAGATTCTATAGCCCCTTTCTCTAGCCAGCTTAAGTTCATTCAGTTTGGAAGAATGACTCATAACACTTTCAAAAGAAAAAGTGTTTTCATTTTCTATCAACTCTTTTCTGATAAAAGACGATATTAAAGAAGCTTCATAGCTATGTGTATCTTTTGATTTATCAACTATAATATTTTCTTCTAAAGAAATGTCAATAGAATGATTTGATTCTTCTGCTTTACTAAGAAGTGTCACAGAATCGTCTTCTTTCAGAAAGTCATTAAAATCGTTCTGGCTTACTTTTAAATTGAATGTATCCAGGTCTAGGAAACCTGTTTTAAGAATTTCTTTTTCTATTTCATCGGAATTGATGTAAACTCCGGAACTATAATTATGCTTTTTAAACTCCTCATACAAACTCGACTTTCCTGAACCATTGGGACCACAAAAAAGGCGAAGTTTCATTTTTACAGACATAGCTTACTACCTTTTCTAAGACCAGGCTTTTCAGAAGTAATTTTATCCACTTTCCCCTCTGCTACCCATTTATCTTTGAGGACAGTATAAATTACACCATCTTTGATAACATTATACGGAATGTCTAAAACTCTTGATGCTCTCTGTGCATTAAGTGATGCTCTCCTTGCTGTTCTCCTCAAACTTCTGTGACCAGAAGCGGAGATTATCCTTTTTCTGATTTGTTTTCTTTCTCTATTAGTCATTGCAAGTATCTTTTACTACACGAATATACAAAATATTAGTGATATTATTTTTTTGAGCTGAATTATGGAATTTCTCTTTCCCAATGTGATCCTTCGATAATAGGAATGTCATCTTCAGGTATTATTAAAAAATGTTTAGGAATTGGAAGAATAGGATTAATAAGTGAAGTAACCACATTGACAGTCTCGTCAAAATACCAATCTTTATCTGATCTTGTATAAGATTGAAAATAATGACAATAAATCCAACATAAAGTATTGTCTAAAGTATTAAAGTTTTCCATAGTTCCTAAAATTTTCTCTAATCTAGCTTTTTCGACTTCTGGCCCGTCAAAAGTTTCAATACCAATATAAATTATACTTCCTGTTTTGTTATCAAATTGTTTAATAGCGCTATAAATCTGCTTTTTTATGTCTCTTGCTTTTGCATTAATAGAAGCTTCCGCATCGCAATAACATTGCACACCAAAAACATTTGCAATTTCTGCTAAATAACTATTATTAACATTACCCTCGCCCAAAAAAAACTGAACACTTTTAGTTCCGCACGTAAAGCTCGAATAGTCTACAGCTTTTCCGGCTATCAGTTCCAAGAGCTGTGGAGAATGATTTTTTACATAATATTTTTCAAGATTTTTATTGATTTTGACAGTATCTACTCTAGATATTTTTATATCAACTTCCACATTTGAAACTATGGTTATTTCATTATCCATAGTAGGAATGATATCGATTAGTAAATCCTTCAGATAGGTATCTGATAAAGATTTTAGTTCGACGTGGAACTTTATATCAAGCAGGATATTGTTTTTTAGCAATAGATCTTTAACTTCATTTATAAGTGACAGTCTTTTTTGGGTTTCATTATAAGTGTAATCTGCTGTTTTGCTTTGTCTTTTACATTCGACCTGCCAGCTTTCATTACCTTTTGTCATTAAAAAATCCGGTTTTTTTCCAGTTTCTCCTTGTTTTTCTTCAATAATAGTCGCTTTCCAACCATTTATTATCCATAACAGACCTGTCAAAATTTCAAAAAGAATAGCATCTGCTTCAGAAGATCTTTTACGAAGTAAATCCCGCATTTTCTTATCAATACCCTCAATAGATTTTACTAGCTCTAGATTTTTCCCCAATCGTTTAAATATCGGCAAAATACGCGCACCTTGAAAGTACTCATACTTGTGGTGTTCATAGATATAGGTGTAAGCAAGATATAGATACCAACCCATTTTGTCGTCTTCAATCACAACACGAGGTGAGCTTGCTATATTGGTCGAAATGTCTACAGGCTGTAAACAGCCGGATAGATAGCTTTCGATAGTATTCTTCTTTTTAAGCCAATCAGATTGTGAAAGATATGAGCGAAACCATTCGTATGCTGCAATAATATCCTCGTCATCACATTCAACTGTCGGGAATCTTGAAAGAGGGATTCGATTCACATTTTCCATATTTTAATAATTAGCGACAATTTTAATTTCATTACTCTTGACCTCAAATGAAGAAATCAAACCCTGGTTGTTAAGATTGTTAACAAACTCACGATTGTGGCTGTTTAAAGGGATTGTAGGTCTTTTTCTGCTAACAGCGATATCAGAATAAGGATAGGGTAAGGTTTTTACCATATTACTAATTTCTTCGCTAGATAGTTTGCTAAATTGAATGTTAAGCAGTTTTATTCTATTTTCTAACGAAGTGGTATTTTTAAATAATCCCTCAAGAACCTGGTATTCTAAAGGAATATAAGAAGAGTTTGAAAGTATGGCGCAGACAATAATCGAAATATCCTTACTATTGATAATTACATCAGAATCAAGCATTTTTATGATTTCAATTTTAGTTTGATGATTTATTTTAGTAAAATTGCCTAACAGTAAAATAATATCTTTTTCGTCCAAAGGATATTTTTCAAAATCTTCAATGAATTTATTTTGATGATTGGCTATAAGGTCGATATGTTGATGGGGAAATTTTTCTTTCAATAGACTATAATTCTCTTCAGATAGGGTCAGAATATTTTCAACCAGATATTTCACCTTTTCAATACTCAAATTTTCGAAGGCAAGCTGGTCTCTTGTGTATAAACTATTTTCCAGCAATTTTTTATAGCTTTCGTCTGACAAATCATTGCAAAGTAGAATATTTTTTCTAAACTCTGCATAACCAAAATCTCCCTCCTTATCCATTTTTTCCTTCGAAAGCTCAAGATAATTTTCACCATTATTCAAAAAGTCTATCAGGGGTTTTTCCAAAGAAGAATCCCAATCAATATAATAATCAATTACATTTTCCCAATTTGGCGCAATTTTATTGGACTCCACCAGCATTGTTTTTATTTCCGAATCTTCAATATCTGATATACTGGAGATTTTAAAGCTATATTTATTTATCACATCCTGTTTTAATTTTTTTTCCAAAATATGATTATTCAGAAGTATAAGAAATGACTCTTCTGGTTCTTCAGAATTTCCTTCTAATTTTAAAAATACATTTTTAACATATGTACTTATATATCCTTTTACATAGCCAATAAGATGTTCGCACTTTGAATGAAGAACAGAATTAAAATGAGCTTTTCCTAAATCGCCTGCTTGTATATCTTTACTGTACTCAAGCATCATAGCTTCTATATTTTCCGCATTTATCTGATAACTATCATTTTCATAAACATAATCGAACAATCTTTTGGTATCATCTTTAACAGGATCTAAATCCGAAAATTTCACATCTAATTTTTTAAACAGCGAAGAGACCTTTTCAAAATAGTCAATTTCATCAGTATTCTTTATCATCGACAAGAAATATGGCTTTTCTTCAATCAAATCCTTTAACAAATAATTATTTTGAAATTCCACGATATCTTCGTTCGGAACAAACTTTATCAAAAGCTCTAGATAAAAGTTCTCTTTTTCCTCAGTATAATTGCTATCATTGTATAGATAATCGATCAATCCCAGCCAAGACTTACAAATGGACGACATAAAAATTTCTTTCGGAAAATCTTCTCGGTGTATATACGAATCTATAAATACGATAGATTTTTCCTTCTCGTTGCCCAATAAGTTTATGATACTATCATATAAAGATTTATATTTAGTATGATTTTTAGCAAGAAAATCAAGTAAATCAAAATTCAAAATACTGTCTCGTCTGAAGTATTTTTCGGGAATTTTACTAATTATAGTCTCAACATTTGTCAAGTTATAATCGAACGCTAGAAACTCTCCACTCTTGACTTTCTTCTCGAAAATGAAATCTTCTTTGGTCAAACTTACCTCGTGGAATAAAGAGATGTAATCATTATAATTTTCATTGAGATAACCATTTATCAGTAAATTACGCATCAAAGGACTCCCGGCAAAAACATCTAAATAAGTATTTATATCAATTTCTTCAAAAATCTGCTTTACATCCCAAGATTTGACTTCTTGTCTTTTGTTTTTGAGTTTTTCAATCTCCAATTTGAGAAGTTGAACCTTATCGTTGGTTTTATCTAAAATAAATTGTTCTCTTTCCGAATAGGTGAAATCTGAACTTATCTCCCTTTCAATATCAGAAAATTTGAAATCTAGTTTGGATGTTGTTTGGCTGTATCTATAAGAATCATATCGTGTATAGACGTTGTAAGTGACATTATCATTAATGATATAATTTTCGAAATTTTCGTCATCTGTAAGTTTGTTAATGGGAGCCTCTATAAATAAAGTTGCGTTTTGTGGTAAAAGACATAGAACAGCATTAATATAGGTAATTCTTAAATCTTTTACACTTTTAATAACTTCATCTTCAATTTTTTTGATATCTTTTTCATTCTTTCGAATCTGTTCATCAATTTCTTTTATTATTCCTGAAACATATTTGCCCTTATTATTTATAAATTGATAAAGCATTCCTTCTCTTCTGTGTAACTTCATAAAATCGTTAGGATACAGATTTTTGTAAGTAATGATTGCAAAAAGTTCCTCCGGCTTGGTTACAAATTCTGGGTTGAGGGCCTCTCTGTATAAAACAAATTCGTGGAAGATATTGATGAGCAAACGCATATCTATATCATCAATAAAAGTGATGACGTCACTGATAAATTCTTGGGATAGAACAGATTCCAATTTTGCTTCCCTAATAAGCTTGGATAACTGTTCATCGGCGTTGGATGGATTAATGAAGGGTATTATCGGAATTATATATTCAAAAAACTTAACCCTTTCGTTCTTATCTTTAAACATATCATCCTTAATTGCATATAAAAAGTTTATCTTCTCGTAACCTCTTTTACTTTGGATGGACTTGGAATTATTCAGCAGAATATTTATTTCTCTAAGTTTTGTGAAAATATCCGTGTTCTCAAATCTGTCTAAGTCTTCAATCACGATTACATTATAATCTGTCCTTTCAAAAAAGTAAAGAATCTCTTCCAAATGTTCATTAAAAACAGATTTATCAATATTATCGCCTAATTCAACTTCTCCCTGAATATTTAATTTATTGATTTTGGAATTGCTGAATAACCGAACAACGGTTTTAGAAAACATTCCGATTCCAAAAAAGAATATAAGATATACTAGTAAAGCTATCCAATCTATATTTGTCCATGCCAAGATCCAAGTATCCGGATTAATTTTCTTTATGTAGTCAAATTTGAAAAGTATGAAAATACTAGAAATCCATAAAACCAACCCAATAGCTATAGACCAGATTTTCCCGGTTGTATTGTTAATAATACGCTTGAATCTTGAATCAGGAATTTCATCTGGCTTTACGTGATAGAAAATCTGTTGCAGTATGCTTACTTCGAGTAATCTTTCCATATCATCCGTATTATTAGAATCATTGAAAGATGCTAGAGAAATATTGAGATATTTATTTTCTGGATTTAGATGCTGAAATGTTTTGATAATGGTACTTTTGCCAGAACCGTAAGCGCCTGTAACAGCAATGTTAGTTATCGCAGGTTCATCAATTGCATTTTTAATAGCCGTAAGATAAGGCTGAACTCTTGCAACTTCTTTCTCATCTGTCAGCACTTTAGCTGCTAAAGAACTCAAACTCTTTCTATCTGGTGCCTTTTGATCTTCTTTTAATCCTATTTTATGAAGTATAGATTTCAGCATACATAAACTTTTTATCTAAAACTCAAAAAACATTCCTTTGACAATATATAACTAATTGTCAGAAAGTTATATAATTAGTAATTATAAACCTGCCATTATGACTCGCTTTTCAGATTTAACTTATAATTAAGCGGAATAACAAATTCAGTTACGTTCTCCCAATATTTACGGTAGTCCCATTCCAATTTAAAATTAATCGGAAATTTTGAATCAATTATTTCGAAATTTAATTGTTCAACATATAATTATTTTTTAATTCAGATTTTTATAAATTCTTGCTAACTTCCAAATTAACGCATTACGTCAATCTGATTATAGCTTGCGTAAACTATTTCTACTGATAATATAAAATTTACATCTATTATTTGATTGCTAGGTAGTTATATTTATATCATCTTATATATTCTTTGGATTGAGGAATGAAATAAACTCCACTGCTCACACAAAAATTGAAACATCAACACACAGTAAGTCGACCATCAAAACATATTTCTTAATTTCATAATTAACATAGTAAAATCTTCCGCTTTTTTTAATCCAAAGTTGTATCATCCTAGTCTATTTATCCAATATTTTTCATTCAATCTTCGCCATATTTTTTTCTTTTCACCAGCAATTTCTTCTATGTATCTACACAAAATCGATAGTTTTTTATTCTTTAAAAAAATTATTTCCAGAATAAAAAAACGAGTTCCGAAGTTTTTTTCACCCTTTTCCCAGAAAAGGCAAGAGAGTCTAGGTAGTATAAAATGTAAATTTTGTACGTACAAAGACACATCTTGCTATATAGTTTTCATAAATTAGAAATTATATTTTAGTCTACCTTAATTTAGACTAGTGGTCATAGATGATTTTAGTCTAGTTTAGGTCTGTTAATAATTGGAAGATTAGATAGCGAAGAACTTTTGTAAGAGTGTGAAAATTCAAGTGTATTTATATTTTTTTCGAGAGTAGACTGCCAATTCAAAATAGGTCTTCCAAGTGAATTTTTCCACTCTGTTTCTTCCCATTTGTGAAATTTTTGAATCAATAGATCATCTAATTTTTCTGAATAGTCTTTTAAAGTTCTAGCAAAATCCATAAACTGGTTTAAGCTAGGATATTTGGAAGATGAATTCTCCCCGACAATTGTCGACTCTAGAAACTGATCTAATTCTTCAATCGGGTTTTCAATAGTTTCAAGAGTCTTTGGTGCTACTTTGGGCAATTGATTTCCTTTTAGAATGAAACGATTCGGAAAACCACGATTTCTATTGTAATCTAAAAGTCCTAAAACTTTGAGTTTATTCTTCGCAGTAATAATCGTTTGTCTGGAAAGTCCAAGTTCTCTTGCCATTTGATAGTCTGATAACTCAATTTCCTTTCGCAGATCTTCACATTTATAAAGGATAAAAGTGAAAACCACTATGGTATTTGCACCAATTTTATTTTTTGAATTTAAATCAAAAATTTTTTCAAATAAGTTTGCATCAAAAGTTTTAGAATTTTTCATCGTTTAAATCTCGTCTTAGATTGGTTTTCAACTTCGCTGGTTTGTTGATTAAGATATTCATTCAAATCTTTAAAATCTGAATATAAAACCCGACAATCTTTCGCATTTTGTATCTCACTACAAATGATTTCAACAGCACAATTCCCAGCTTCATCATTATCTAAATAAAGCTCCACTTTTTCATATTTTCCGAGTGAATTTTTAATATTATGAGTCATCGAAACGGAATTCAAAATGAGATAATCAGAAGGTTCTTTTTCTAATTCATTTTCTAAATTTTTAAATGAAAGAAAATCGAAAAAGCCCTCGAAAATCCTAACTGAATTTGAATCGTTTTTAATTGTCGAAATATTTTTTTTGCCCAAACAAATTTTGGAGTATTTGTTACGAATTTCGTAACCGCCAGAATCGTTTTTGAAACCAATTCCGAAATAGTTTTTGTCGTTCATAGAGTAATGAATTTCGTGTAAAAATTCGGTTTGATTTTCAACTTTTCTTTCTTTTAAATACTCCAAAAGTGCAGGATGCTGAATTTCTTTTACATCAATTATCTCATAGTTCTTTGAAAGATTTTCTAATTTACTATAGGAAATATTTTGCTGATGAAAAGAAGAAAAATCCTTATTTTCTGCCCAAACTAAAACTTCACTTACTGATGCATTCAAATATCTTTTCATAAAATCAATATTTTTTCCGCCGATTCCTTCAGAGTGCAAATACCAGTAGTTTAGATTTTTATTAATTTTAAAAGAGGCGTGGTTCTCTTTGGCAAATGGATTGAGAAACCACGCTTCTTTTTCCGATTGTTTCGTGGGAAGGTGTCCGAGAGAAAGGAGGACTTCTTCCAACGGGATTGTATTAAATTGTTTGCAGTTCATTTTTAAATTTTTCTGTGATTTTTGTTAAAATACTTACCTAATTACCAAAATCCTGATAATCAAAATATTCAATTCAATTATTCACCCTACCTTTAATCACCTACTTACCAAAATTTTATTTTATAGGTAGTTTCAGGTAGTTCTAAATAATTGGACATACCTAAATAATAAATTGGTTTTCATATACTTAAAAAAATTTAGGTAAGTAGGTAAATGATTGTATTGTATTAAAATTAATTTGTGATTTTTGACCGAATGAGGTAACCGTATATTTGCCTTTGCGGATGTTTAACTCTAGGAAATTTGAAAGACGATAAAGCTCTTCCGATTTTCAAATGATTGAGGCGAATTCCGTGAGAATTAAGATCAATCATTACTTCTGTCGCGGTTTTAAATTCTTCCAGATTGTAAGATGCTTCATAGAATTTACTCACCATTTCCTGTTCTAAAGTCATTTGTGTGAATCGCTCATTGCGTTTTTCATTTTCGGAAATATCTGCTAAAGTGAGTTCAGGATTGTAATTTTATCGTTTGTAAGCGTTGAAATAAGCTTGAGCCCAAACTTTATCAATATCAATTTCAGATGAATAATTGAAGTTGATTTTCTCGATGACTTCAAAAATAATCCAACGAACACTTCCGGATTCATCTGTTAGAAAATCTGTTTTGTTGGTAGAACCAACGAAACTGCAAATTCTTTCCAGATATTCGGCTTTCCTTGCATAAGGCAATCTTTCGTTAATATGCGTTTTTGAGATCATCGCTTTCAAAGAATTGATATCAGCCTTTGCCAAAACCGAAAGTTCATCTAAATTGATAATCAAATTTTTGCACAATTTGATTCTACTATCTTTATCCAAACCAATATCTTCCGAGAGGTAATTCGTTAGTTTTTTAGGAATAAAAAATCTTAAGAATGTTGACTTTCCACTATTCTGAATTGTATTTGCCAAAACCAAACAATGCTTATTGATTTTCTCTTTTTCCAAAGCACATAAGACCGCTCTGGTAAACCATTTTTCAACGTGATACAAAAATTTTTCATCATCGTTCGTCTTCACATAACTGCATAATTTTGCGATATGATCTTCACCATCCCAATCCTTCAAGCTTTCAATATATTCTGAAATAGGATTATACTGTTCTATCAAATGGCTTCTGACCAAGATCTCCAATTTATTAATCGGTATATTAATTCCAGATTGAATGAGCTCTATAAACAATGAGTTTAAATTTAGATCTACCCATTTTTTATCTTGTATCAATTTGATTTCAAACTCCAGAGAGATGGTGTTAAATCTTAATGAATACTTCGAATTGAGATAATTTAGAGTGCGATCAAAAATGGTTTTGCCTTCTGTACCATTTTGATACAGAGTATTTTTCTCTTCCATAAAAACATCTGGGTATTGTGGAAACAGAAACAAATAATTATTATATTTGTACTTTACTTCCAAGTAAAACAAAGATTTTAAGCCTAACTACTGCTATAGTTAGGCTTTATTTTTTGCGTAAAGAAAATTCTATCGCTTCTTGTTGAATTTCATCATTTGATTTATGACTGTTTTTTAACAACCATTCGTCAATTTTTTTGCGTTCAAAAAAGAGAACTTTCCCGTTGGGCTTAGAAAAAGGAATACTGTGCGAATGAACTAATTTGTAGATGTAGGATTTCTTAAATCCAGTGTAATCTGAAAGTTCTTCGACATTCAGAATTTCCTTTAAACCGAAAATATGTCTTTCAATTCGGTTGAGTTTGTGGAGAATGATTTCGTTATTTTCCATTGCTTTCGTTTAACAAATTTAATGAAGCAAAAGTCACCATAGAAAACCATAAAAACAATAGAGTCAAACACTTAAAGGCGAAATAAGAATGATATGGATTAATCTGGAATGTTCAAAAGTCTAAAAAAGAATAATCTGGATTAAAATAGATTCAGTACAGTTTTACCAACTAAAATATTACTCTACCTAAAAATATATTTTTTACAGTTCAATATTTAGTTCCGGGATAATCTCAGCAGCTTCTTTCATTTTACTATCCACAATTTTTGCATAAATCTGCGTGGTTCTCAATTCTCTATGTCCTAATCTTTTGGAAACTGTATAAATATCTGCTCCATTTTCCAGAAGTAAGACAGCATTCGTATGTCGAGCTGAATGAAAAGTTATATGTTTCGGAACCGCAGCACGATTGCACCAACGGATAATTTCTGTATTGTAGGTCATTCCATATTTCAAACCTTTAAAAACTCTTTCTAGTGGATCTTGTCTTTCGCCCAACAATTCTCTGGCCTGTTTTGAGATATAAAGATATTCTACACCCTCTGTTTTTTCTTGTCGGAAATTGACTCTGGAAATATCACCTTCATCACGGACTTCTTTCCAAATCAAAGTATTGATATCCGACCAACGTAATCCGGATAAACACGAAAAAAGAAAAGCTTTTTTCAAAACCGGATATTTACATTCCGCTTTTGCTAAACGTTGTAATTCATCAAAAATCAGATATTCTCGCTGGCTTTCAGCCTGCTCAAATGATTTTATTTTTGAAGCATAATTTACCGTCAAATATCCATTATCGAAAGCATTTCGAAGTGCAGCTTTAAACTTGTTGAAATATGAATATTTAGAATTTTGAGAAAGTGGAATTTCACTTCTAGTAAGAGCGTCCTTTTCAAAATATCGGTGAACTTTTTTGACAAACTTTTCATCAATTTCATCGAAAGTCATATTCTTTGAAACGATTTTTTTTAGATGTTGCAAAGTAGAATACCAGTTGCCGTAATTATTAGAAGAATCTTGCAATCGTTTTTCATCTGTCAACTCTTCAAAATATGTTAAAAAAGTTCTTTTACTTTTCACCGTATCTTTTAAGTCGTAACGTCCTTGGACATATTCAGCTTTTTTGATTGCCAAAATACTTTCGGCAAGAGCCATAGCTTCTTTATTTTCTTTTTTTTCCTTAGGCGTTTTAGGTTCGGGGTGCAAATATAGTTTCAAGTACTCAAAATCCCGCAAATGAATTCTTTTTCCTTGTACATTGGTGGAAGAACCTTTGTAATACTCAATGAAAAGACTAATCCTTCCATCAGCTAAATTTTTCTGTTTTAAAGTGATATTCATACATTTTATTTGAGGTGTACATTTGTACACCTCGTGGCTAATTTTAGTAGCTCAAGGTGTACACCAGGTGTACAAATATATAAATAAACTCCAAAAAGAGAAAATAAAAATTATATAAATATCTGATAGTCAACTAAAAGGCAGAAAAAGAAATCAAAGAAAAGCTAATTTATTTCCCGATACAAAACTTAGAAAAAATATTCCCCAAAACTTCATCATTACTAAACTCACCAGAGATCTCACCAAGATATTCCAAAGCATTTCTAAGTTCATAAGCCAAAAGTTCTGTTGTAATCTGAGAACTAACCGCTTCATCGACTCTTTTAACCGAATTAAGAGATTTTTGTAAAGCTTCATAATGACGTTGATTGGTAATAACAACATTTCCTTCTTCAGATTTCAAATGTTCAACGTAAGATGATAATTCATTTTTAAGGTCCTGAATATTCTGATTTTCAACAGCTGAGATTTTAATAAAATCAAACTCTGTAAAAATCTCTTTTCTGAAAATTTGTTCTAGTTTTTCATATTGAGTTGGAATTACTTCATCAATTTTTGTAGCACAGATAATCAATTTCAAATCTTCTCTTAGCAAAGATTTAATCATTTCGATATCTTCCGAAAAATCTTCTGTCCCAGCATCTGCGAGATAAACCAAAATCTCCGCATTTTCAACTTTTTCCTTAGCTTTTTTTACACCAATTGCTTCAATTTCGTCAGCAGTTTCGCGTAAACCAGCAGTGTCAATTAATCGGAAAGCATGACCTTTGATATGGAGAATTTCTTCAATCGTATCACGAGTGGTTCCTGCGATGTTACTTACAATTGCTCTTTCTTCTTTCAAAAGTGCATTCAGAAGTGTGGATTTTCCGGCGTTAGGTTTTCCAATTATTGCAACGGCAGTTCCATTTTTAATTGCATTTCCGTATTGGAAACTCTCAATCAAAGAATTTAGTTTATCTTCTATTTTATAAAGTAACGATTTAAGCGCGGTTCTATCGGCAAATTCAACATCTTCTTCGGCAAAATCAAGTTCTAGTTCAATTAATGAAGTAAAGTTCAATAAATCATTCCTCAGGAATGAAATTTCGTTCGAAATTCCACCTTTTAATTGATTAAGAGCTACTTTTCTGGACGCTTCGTTTTCGGAGGCAATCAAGTCAGCTATAGATTCAGCTTGAGACAAATCAATTCTGCCATTCATAAATGCACGCATTGTGAACTCTCCTGCTTTCGCCATTCTTGCCCCATTTTTAATTAAGGCTTCAAGAATTTTTTTACCAATGTAAGGCGAGCCGTGGAAAGAAATTTCTACGGAATTTTCTGTAGTGAATGTCTTTGGTGCATGGAAAACAGAAATCATCACTTCATCAATCGTTTCATCTTCATCTTTAATAAAACCGTAATGAACTGTATGAGAATCTACTTTCTCCAGATTCTTCCCTTCAAAGATCTTGTTGACAATTTCAAAAGACTGATTCCCGGAAACTCTGATGATTCCAATCGCCCCGATTCCGTTAGCTGTTGCCAGCGCACAAATAGTGTCCTGATTCATGCATACAAAGTTACGTGATTAATATTCAAATCAACTTTAGAAAAAATAAAATAAAAGGTTTGAAATTATTAATAACTCCAAAAACTCCATTGATTTCCGTTATAAAAAGCCAGTGTTTCGATTCCTCCATCATTCAGTAAAACCATCATTCCTGGCGCAGGATTGATAATATTTTTGTAAGAAGAAACGGTTGGTAAAACCATAGCCTTGGTATTAGATTCTAAAACCAAAATTCCGTCTGCAGCAGAAGTATTAGCACCAATAACAACTTTAGCATTGGTATTTTCTTTGGCTGTTGGCTGAATTCCTAAATATGAAGAAACATTAGCAGTCTGAATGCTCAAATCAACCCAAGTAGTACCGTTGTAATATTCTACTTTGGCAGCAGTAGGTGTAGTTGCATTCAGGATCATGCTTCCTGGCGTGTTCAGTCCTGTTTTATCTGTAATGTACGGAAGAATAATTCCTTTATTCTGAGTGCTAGAAAATTCTAAAAGAACAGAAGTCTTATCCGTAGCTGTACCAACATTATCTCCAATTATGACCTGCGAAAAACTGAGTTTACAAATTGTAAACACCAAAGCGGTTAAAATCTTTTTCATTATTACGGACAAGTTTTTTTATTGAAACACTTCCAACCAATTGCTGCATTCACGTAAACTTTCAAACAGTTTTCAGTTGTATCATACACCATCATACCTTCAACTGGATTAGTAATATTAGCAAGACCTGCTGTACTTACTCTACTAATAACAAAAGGTTTTTTATTAGATTCTAATGCAATATAACCTCCTTTTCTTACCATTGGCCAGTTATCAGAACCAGTCTCAGAACCTGCTCTTGCCAGAGAAGTAATTCCCATTTTTGTATCAGAAGTTGTTCCAGATGTCATTGCATTTTCTAGGCAATAAAGAGATAAAGAATTGGTACTATAAGCTGAGAAAGCAACATCACTATCTCCAGATAAAACCTGTACAAATCTTACTGCACTTGTATAATTGGTTGATGTAATTCCAAAATCACTCAGTTTGAATGTTAAAATTCTGACATCCCTAGTCGTACCAGAAAAACCAGAACCACTATTGTAATCATGTGGACAATTACCTGCATAATAAAAACTCCAAAGAGCCTTTCCAGAAGGTGATACAGAAGAAAAATTAACATCTTTCTGAACACCTACAGTATTACCATTGGCATCAGTAAATTTAAAAACATCGAAACTTGAACTAGGCGCACCGACCTGCGTTACGATAATATCAGGAATATCATCTGTGATACAATTTGGATTAATATCAGCCAAAACATTGACCAAAAAAGTTAATTCTTGTTTAGGAATATTGAAAACTGCTGTACTTAAATCCAGACCATTAATTCCATCTCTTAAATAATAACCTAAAGAAATACTACAGCTTAAGGAAGGCGTATTAGTTTGATCTTGAAGAACACCATTCACATACCTTGGAATACCAATCAAAAAGTTGGTAGCCGTGCTAGTTGTATTAATTGATGTTGGAAAAGATCTGTAGCTTTCATTCACAAAACTGACTCCATTAGCTGTCAATCTTGCATTATTGACACCCGTAGAATAGGTCACTCCTCCAACCGTAAACCCAAGAAGATTATTGGTATCTTGTGCAGTAACATAAGTTGCCGAGTTATTTTGGGAAGTCCAATAAGTATTGTAATCACCGTAGATGACACTTGGTCTCAATTGTGAATACATTAAAGAACAGAAAAAAAAAGTAAGAATTAAACATACTTTTTCATTAAAATTTTTATTCATTTTCGCTCATTTTCATTATAACAGCCGCCTTCAGCAATGTGTGTTAACGACAAAATTAGGGATAATTATCGAGAATACAGTTTAATTATGATTTAAATCATTATAATCATTTGCTAAAATATATTATCAATTTAAATTAATTTAATCGAAACTAAATAGCATCTCGCATTCAACAATTTTAAAAGTTAAACCCATTTACAACTTGTAATTCTTATCTTTGTCCGAAATTTTTTAAGACAATGAATGCATTTATAGAGGAGCTAAAATGGCGCGGACTTTTTTCTGATATGACGCCGGGAACGGAGGAACAACTGGATAAAGAAATGACAAAAGCTTACATTGGGTTTGACCCAACTGCAGATTCTTTGCATATCGGAAGCCTTATCCAAATCAAAATTCTTGCCCATTTCCAGCAGCACGGTCATCAGCCGATTGCTTTGGTTGGAGGCGCAACAGGAATGATTGGTGACCCTTCCGGAAAATCTGCGGAACGTAATCTTTTGAGCGAAGAAACACTACTCTATTATGTGGATTGTCTGAAAAATCAATTATCCAGATTCTTAGAATTTGATGGAGAAGGCGATAACAAAGCCATTCTTGTCAACAATTACGATTGGATGAAGAATTTTACTTTCCTGGATTTTGCAAAGAATATTGGAAAACACATCACTGTGAATTATATGATGGCAAAAGATTCTGTAAAAAAACGTTTCTCCGGAGATTCTGGAGTTGACGGTATGAGTTTTACAGAGTTCACTTACCAGCTTTTACAAGGTTATGATTACCTTCACCTTTACCAAAACGATGGTGTGAAGCTTCAAATGGGAGGTTCTGATCAGTGGGGAAATATCACAACCGGAACAGAATTAATCCGAAGAAAAGCGCAAGGTGAAGCTTATGCTTTAACAGTTCCCTTGATTACGAAGGCTGATGGATCCAAATTTGGAAAGTCTGAAAGTGGTGAAAATTATTGGTTGGATGCAAAGAAAACTTCACCTTACAAATTCTACCAATTCTGGTTGAATGCAACTGATGACGATGCAGAAAGATTCATTAAGTTCTACACTTTCCTTCCAAAAGAAGAAATCGAAGCTTTGATTGAAGAACATAAAACTGCAGCTCACGAAAGAAAACTTCAGAAAAAACTGGCAGAAGAAGTTACAGTTTGGGTTCACGGACAAGCAGAATATGAAAAAGCTTTGAAAGCTTCTCAGATTCTTTTCGGACAATCTACAGCAGAGGATTTGGTAAGTCTAGACGAGGAATTATTCCTTCAGATTTTTGATGGTGTTCCTCAAAAAGAGATTTCAAAATCAGAAGTTGTTGGAAGCAATATTGTAGATTTGATTTCAGAAAAATCTGGTTTCTTAAAATCTAAAGGTGAGGCTAAAAGAGAATTAGCCGGGAACTCTATTTCTGTCAATAAAACCAAAGTTAGCGAAGATTATTCGGTTTCCGAAAGTGATTTGATTGATGGCAAATTTCTTCTTCTTCAAAAAGGAAAGAAAAACTACTTCATTGTAAAAGCTATTTAACCCTCCAATCTTTAATTATATTTTACTTACATTTTAATAAATGGTCATTATTATTTTTATCATTGTACTTTGGTACTCCGGTTTGTTTTTTCAAACATTTTTCCTGCACCGTTATGCAGCGCATCAAACCTTTAAAATGTCAAAATTTGGTGAGAAATTATGTTATGTTTTGACTTGGATCACCCAAGGTTCTAACTATCTTTCCGCTTATGGTTATGGAGTAATGCACCGATTGCATCACGCTTATGCAGATACAGAAAAAGACCCACATTCCCCAAAATACGATGCGAATCTTTTTGCAATGATGTGGAGAACTAAAAAAATCTACCAACAAATCAATGAGCAAAAAGCAAAAATAGAAGACAAATTCACCAAAAATGTTCCGCAATGGAAAGCTTTTGACAGATTCGCTAGCTCGTGGGGTTCCAGAATTGGATGGGCCGTTTTGTACACGCTATTCTTCTATTTCTTCGCAACTGCTTGGTGGCAATGGTTATTGTTACCGGTGGCTTATATGATGGCGCCAATCCACGGTGTGATCATCAATTGGTTTGGTCACATCTACGGTTATGTAAACTTCAAAGTGTCTGATACTTCCAAAAATCTTTTAAGATTTGATTGGTTGATGATGGGAGAAGCTTATCATAATAATCATCACAAACACGGTGGAAGAGCAAATTTTGGAGGTGTGAGATGGCACGAGATTGATGTTACGTATTGCATTATGATTCTTCTAGACAAGATGAAATTAATCAAATTGAATCCTGTAGCAGTTGTAAAAAGAGAAATTTAATTTTAAAATAAATATTTAGTCTGGGCATTTTGTCTAGCCTATTTTTTTGATTGTTGAATTGATTTTGCAAATCAGAAAACAAAAATACCGTTGAAAACTCAACGGTATTTTTGTTTTAAATATAAATTTCTATTAGATTTTTATCAAACCTAATTCAATCAATCTTTCTCTTAAAAACTCTCCTGCTGTTGTATCTTCGTACAGTTTAGGATGATTTTCATCTACACAGTTTTCTAGTGCATTCAGCGACATTTCGCTTACAGGATGCATAAAAAATGGAATTGAATATCTTGAAGTTCCCCATAATTCTCTTGGCGGATTGACTACTCTGTGAATCGTAGATTTCAATTTATTATTCGTATGTCTTGACAACATATCGCCAACGTTTATCATCAACTCATCGGGTTCTGCAATAGCATCAATCCAATCGCCATTGTGATTCTGAACTTGAAGTCCTTTTCCTTGAGAACCCATCAATAAAGTAATCAAATTAATGTCTCCATGAGCAGCTGCTCTTACCGCATCATCTGGCTCCTGAGTAATTGGTGGATAATGGATTGGTCTAAGGATCGAATTACCTTCTGCAATTTTATCATCAAAATAAAACTCATCCAAACCAAGATACAAAGCCAAAGCTCTCAAAACATATTTCCCTGTTTTTTCTAGCATTTGGTAAGTTTCCTTCCCTACTTCATTGAACTTTGGAAGTTCATCCACGATAACATTATCAGGATATTCGGTTTTGTATTTGGAATCATCAGACACGTATTGTCCGAAATGCCAAAACTCTTTCAGGTCTCCTTTTTTAAAACCTTTTGCTGTTTCTTTACCGAAACCAACATAACCACGTTGTCCTCCAATTCCTGGGATCTCGTACTTAAGTTTGGTTTCTGTGGGAAGTTCGAAGAAGTTTTTAACTTCTCCATAAAGATCGTCTACGAGTTGGTCGTCTAGGAAATGTCCTTTTAAGGCTACAAAACCAATTTCTTCGTAAGCTTTTCCGATTTCATTTACAAATTTCTGTTTGCGTTCCGGGTTGTCCGAAAGGAAATCACGCAGGTCTACACTAGGTATTTTGTCCATTTTAGAAATTTTAGTACCGCAAAAATACAGTTTTTATATCAACACAAAAGGTATTGATAAAAAGTACTCAAGATTCTGAAATCTGTTATTTATCTTTGCAGAATGGAATTACAATACCTCGTAAGAGAACCTCAAAATATTACACCGGAAACACCTATTCTTTTTATGCTTCACGGATACGGAAGTAACGAAGAAGATCTTTTCAGTTTTGTTCCGACTTTGCCAGAAGATTGGTTGGTTGTGAGTTTCCGTGCACCTAAAGATTCTAGCTATGGCGGTTTTGCTTGGTTTGAAATCAACTTCAATGATCCTCACCAATTCATAGATGAAAATGAAGGTAATGAAGCTGTGAAACTGGTGATGGAAAACATTATGTCCGTCACAAACCGATACGGCTTAACAAAAAATCCAACGCATCTTTGTGGCTTTAGCCAAGGTGGAATGATAGTTTATTCTTTGGCATTGCAATATCCAGAGCTGTTCAACAAAATTGCTATTCTAAGTTCTTATCCGGAAGAAAAAATGTTGCATAACATTGTGAATGACAAAAAGAAATATGAGAAATTACGCTTCTTCGTTTCGCACGGTTCGGATGATGCAATGATCCCTTTGGAATGGGCAAAAAAAGGTGCAGAATTGTTGTATGACCTGAGTGCTTACTTCTCTTTCCGAGAGTATATGAACGGACACGGTGTGAATCAGAAAAATTATCTTGACTTGATGGATTTTTTCAAAAAATAGATTTTGGCATTGATTTTGAAAATATCCTATCAACACAAAGAAAAAAGGTTGATAAAAAGAATCCCGACTATTAAAAAGATAATCGGGATTCTTTATGTTTTGAATTAAATTTAAAATTAAGAATTCATCAAGTCTTCGATTTCATCAACTGTAATTGGGATATTTGCCATTAGATTGAATGGTTTTCCAGAAGATTGAATCACGTAATCGTCCTCAATCCTTACTCCAAAACCTTCTGCTGGAATGTAGAAACCTGGTTCATTGGTAAACACCATATTTTCTACAAAATCATCAGTTAAGATTCCATAATCGTGCGTATCCAATCCCATGTGGTGAGATGTCCCGTGCATCATATACTTTTTGTAAGCCGGCCATTTTGGGTCTTCGTTTTGAACATCAGCTTTGTCAATTAATCCTAATTGAAGCAACTCCGAAGTATAAACTTCGCCCATTTCTTTATGGAATCTATACCAGTTATTCCCAGCAACCAATCTGTCTTCAGCCTCAACTTTACATCTTAAAACCGAGTTATAAATCTCTTTTTGTCTATCAGAATATTTTCCGCTGACAGGGATTGTTCTTGTTAAATCACTTGAATAATTTGCATATTCCGCACCTACATCCAGAAGAATCACGTCGCCGTCTTTACACTGCATATTGTTGGAGATGTAATGAAGAACATTCGCATTGTTTCCGCTTGCGATGATTGGTGTGTAAGCGAAACCTTTGCTTCTGTTTCTTACAAATTCGTGGATCAGTTCAGCTTCAATCTCGTATTCCCAAACGCCTGGTTTTACGAAATTGAGTAATCTTCTGATTCCTTTTTCTGTGATGTTACAAGCATTTTGAATCAATGCTAATTCTTCTGGTTCTTTGATACTTCTCAAACGTTGAAGAATTGGATTGCTTCTTTTGTAATTGTGCATTGGGAAATCTGCCTGCACTTTTCTGATGAAACGATCTTCTCTCAGTTCAGTTTCAACAGAGTTTCTGTAATGTTCGTTTTTGTTCAGATAAACATTTTCTGCTTCGTACATTAGACTTTTGAAGACTTTATCAAAATCTGTCAACCAATAAACGGTTTTGATTCCTGAAACTTCATAGGCATTTTCTTTGGTCAACTTTTCGCCTTCCCAAACTGCAATATGATCGTTGGTTTCTCTCAAAAATAAAATCTCACGATTCTCTTCCAAATAAGCATCTGGGAAAATCACCAAGATACTTTCTTCCTGATCTACTCCACTCAAATAAAAAATATCACGATGCTGTTGAAAAGGCATTGTAGAATCTGCACTGACGGGATAGATATCATTGGAATTGAAAATGGCTATAGATTTTGGTAATAAAGAATCCGCAAACTTTTTTCTGTTTTTCACGAAAAGTGAACTTGGGATTTGCTCGTATTTTGTTGTCATTTAAAATGGATATTATAATTAAACTTTTAAAAATTAATTTAAAGCGTTCCAAATTTACAAAACCTAAAAAGATTAAAATTAAAATTAAGGCTTAATTTTTTCATAAATTATCAAACCACAATTGAATTAAGATTTAAATTAATTTCTAATTTTACTTTTATGAAAAACCTGATTTTACTTTTCACTTTTGTATATACAATGATACAATCGCACTTTTCGAATCATCAAACTACCACAAAACACAGAAGAAAATAAAACTATATCTTGCTTCCAATCTTAATGGTTGGAAAGCTGATGATCCTCAATTTGAATTTAAGACAGGCTTCGAGAACCTCAGCCTGGCAAAACGTGATGCAAAAAAGATTGCAACGGAAAGCGGGAAATAGCTCCGAAAAATTCAAAATAAAAACACTAAATTTGCAACATTTATGGAAAGTAACAGACAACGCAAAGTAGCGCAGATTATTCAAGAAGATATGGCAGAACTCTTCCGCAAACAGGCATCGGAAAGCAAACAGAGCTTTTTGGTTTCGGTTTCTGATGTGAAAGTGACAGCCGATCTTAGTATCGCAAAAATATACCTTAGCATTTTCCCTGCGGAGTTGCGCCAACCAATTTTGAAGGAAATCAATACCAACAATTCTTTTTACCGTAATTATATTGGACAAAAAATGGGGAAGCAAGTACGTATCATTCCTCAATTGTCTTTCTTTATAGATACAAGTCTTGACGATGTAGAACGCATCGAAAGAGAACTGAAAGGTGAAGGCGACAATCCTATTCTTTAATTTTTTGCGAGATTGAAAAATGCTTTTTACATAGCATCCCGATACCTGATTTCTAAAAAAGGAAGTACAGCGGTTACGTTTATCACATGGTTAGCAGCTTTTGCAATGGTAGCGGCTGTAGCAGCAATGTTTATCATCATTTCAGTTTTTTCTGGTTTAGAAGAGCTGAACAAAGACATGATTGCCAATCTACACGCGGATCTTACTATAAAAAGTAAAACCGGGAAAGTTCTTCCGGACATTAATAAAATCAATCAATCTCTGAAAAACAATCCAGACGTTGCTCATTTCTCAAAACTGATTGAAGAAAAAGTTTATCTAGGATACAAAGACAACGGTGAAATTGCTTATTTGCGAGGTGTAGATTCAGCGTACACCCACGTGAATCCTATTGATGAAAATATCTATTACGGAAAATATCCTGACTTCAAATATAATAATGAAGTCATCATGGAAAATGGTCTGGACAACAGACTTTCTCTTCCGGTAAACTCTACTCAAGATTTCGCAACGATTCTAATGCCTAAACCTGGAAAAGGAATCATCCAACAGGAAAACGATATTTTCAACAAAAAAGATATCTACGTAACCGGTGTCTTTCCTGGAAATGACCAACTAGACAATTACATCATTGCGCCGATAGAACTAGCTCAGGAATTATTGAGTCTTCCAAAATCTGCTTGTTATCAAATCGTTATCAAACTTAAAACACCTTCAAATTCTGAATTGGTAAAATCAAAACTAATGAAAGAGCTTGGAGATCAAATTATTGTTAATACAAAGTCTGAGGAAAATGCAGCATTCTGGAAAATGATTAATACAGAAAAGTTGATGATCTATTTGATTTTCGGATTGGTGATTTTCATTACAACATTCAATTTAGCTGGAGCAATTACGATTCTTCAGTTAGATAAAAAAGAACAAGCAAAATCTCTTGTAGCACTTGGTTTTAATAAAACTAATCTTAGATTAATCTATTTTTTCACAGGACTACTTATTGTATTTTTCGGAGTTATTTGTGGGCTTCTGATTGGCTCGGTTATTTGTTTTACACAGATCCAGACAGGATTTTTCAAAGCAAGTGAGAGTCTGGCTTTCCCAGTTAAAATTGAATTGATTAATTATTTCATTGTATCAGGAATCGCCTTATTCTTTGGATTGAGTATTTCTATAATTTTCTCAAAGGTTAACAAAAGATATCTTTCTGATAACTAAAACTAAATCATTGGTTTCAAAGTTCACCAATTTGTTATTAAACAATAAATAATGTTGTAAGAATTTGAAAACAGATATTTTTATCTATTATTTTCACTTTCACAAAAATACAATTATAATTACAATAATTATTTAAAAATTCTATCTAAACAAAATAAACAACACTCTATTGTTGATAATTTAATGTAATATTAATAAAATTATTCAATATCTTTACCGCCCTTAATTTTTTGAAATGAAAAAAACTTTCCTTATTTTATTTGCTGGGATTTTTGGATTTGCAAACGCCCAGGAACCGGCAAACTATTACAGTACTGCAACCGGGCTTACTGGATTCTCATTGAAAACCAAACTTGGAGAAATCATCTCTGCAGGTTACAAAACCAAAAGTTATGACAATCTATACACCGGTTATCCATCTTCGGATACAGACAAGTTTTATGAAAACGACGGTAGTGTTTTGGATATCTATTCTGAAAATCCAACAGGTACAGACCCCTACAATTACCAACATGGCGTAAAGAAATGTGGAAACTATGCCAACGAAGGAGATTGTTATAATAGAGAACACTCTATTCCTCAAAGTTTGTTCAAGCAAGCTAGCCCAATGGTTTCTGACATCCACCATATTTTACCAACTGATGGTAAGGTAAACGGTATGAGAAGTAATTATCCTTACGGAAAAGTAAATAACCCAACTTGGACTTCTAAAAACGGTTCAAAAGTAGGTCCTAATGCATCTAGTGGCTATTCAGGTACAGTTTTCGAACCAATCAACGAGTTCAAAGGGGACGTCGCAAGAGTCCTATTATATTTCGTCACAAGATATCAAACAAGATTATCTAGTTTTTCTAGTGGCAACATTCTTAATACAAGCAATGTTAGTCAAGGACTTACTACTTGGGAACTAAATCTTATGTTGCAATGGCATCAGCAAGATCCAGTTTCCGAAAGAGAAATCGTAAGAAACAACGCTGCTTATGTTTATCAAAACAACAGAAATCCATTCATAGATCACCCAGAATGGGTAACTGCAATCTGGGGACCTGCTCTGGCTGTAGATGATGCATCTTTTTCTAAAAATCTTACTATCGCCCCAAACCCTGTAAAAGGAAATATTATAAATATATCTGGTGATAAGGATCTGAAAAAATTCAACAAAGCAATGATTTACAATATGATTGGACAAAATGTTCAAACTATTGAAAATCCTTTCCAAAATGGAAATACAATTACTTTGAAAAATCTTCCAAAAGGAGTTTACATCTTAAAAACCGGAGAGCTAAACACGAAGTTTATTATAGAATAATTAACTTAAACTTATTATACGACAAAGGCAGTAATTATTTTCTGCCTTTTTTTATTTTGAAACTATAACATTCTAATTTTCATTTATTATCAAATAAAATTACTTATTTGACAACAATTACAAATCTATACTGTTAAAAACTTAATGTTTTATTTATCCCAATTATTAATACCTTAGCCAACCCTAATTAATTTTAATGAAAAAAATAACTTTACTTTTAGGACTTGCAATCTCCTCTTTGGCATTTTCGCAAGCTCCTGCAACTTATTACGACGGAACTACTGGTCTTACAGGTTTCACACTGAAAACAAAACTCAGCCAAATTGTAACAAGTGGTCATCAGGACAAGGGCTACAACTGGACGGTATTTTCTTCTGCTGATAGAGACAAATATTATGAAAATGATAACTCTGTTTTAGATATCTATTCGGAAAATCCAACAGGTCCAGATCCTTACAACTTTTCAATGGGTACTAACCAATGTGGAAATTATAATGGCGAAGGTGTTTGCTACAACAGAGAACATACAATCCCAAAGTCTACATTCGATGATGCAAGACCAATGCACAACGATTACAATCACCTGTTGCCTACTGATGGTTATGTGAATGGGAGAAGAGGTAATTGGCCTTATGGTGAAGTAGGAACGGCAACTTGGACTTCTAAAAATGGATCTAAATTAGGATCTAGTAAGCTTAATGGTTACAACGGAACAGTTTTCGAGCCTATCAATGAGTTCAAAGGTGATATTGCCAGAATCTATTTCTATTTTGCTACACGTTATGAAAGTCTAATCCAAGGCTTCAATTACGACATGTATGATGGAAGCAAAACCAAAGTTTTTGCAGAACCTTTCTTAGCAATGCTTCTAAAATGGAATCAGCAAGATCCTGTTTCTCAAAAAGAAATTGATAGAAACAACGCTGTTTTCTCTTATCAAGGAAATAGAAACCCTTACATCGATCATCCAGAATGGATCACAGAAATCTGGGGAACTGCACCTTTGGCTGTAGATGATGCTTCTTTTTCTAAAAATTTGACAATTGCTCCAAACCCTGTAAAAGGAAATGTAATCTCTGTAACTGGAGACAAGGATTTGAAGAAATTCAATAAAGCATTTATTTATAATATGGTTGGACAAAATGTTCAAACTGTTGAAAATCCTTTCCAAAACGGAAATACAATCACGTTGAAAAATCTTTCAAAAGGAATTTATATTTTAAAAACTGGAGAATTGAATACGAAATTTATCGTTGAGTAATTGTCTTAAACAAATATTAAAAACTTGAAATCAGTTGCTTTGGCAGCTGATTTTTTTTTACCTTGAAACTTCAAAAAATTTAAAAATGAAATACAGTAAACAGCTTTTCAAAAAGCTTTTTTTCTTCGCATTGATTCTCAATTCTTTATTATTTTTTGCACAAGATAAACCTTATTGGAAAGAGATTCAGGAATTCAAAACACTAGATGCAACTAACGGAATTCCAAAAAAGCCTATTTTATTTGTAGGAAGTTCATCTTTTACTTATTGGCAGGATGTAAATGATTATTTTCCCGGAAAAACTATTATTAACAGAGGCTTTGGAGGTTCCCGGTTGTTGGATTTAAATAATTATTCCGAAGAACTTTTAGCACCCTACAATCCTAGACAAATCGTGATTTATTGTGGAGAAAATGACATTGCTACAGATAATCCAACGCCGGCAGAAGTTTTGGAAAGATTCAAAACATTCTTTGGAAAGATTCGTCAAAAATACCCTAAAGTTCCTGTTGCTTATGTTTCTATCAAATATTCTCCAAGTAGAGAATCATTATGGCCAAAAATGAAAGAGCTTAATGATGGTATCGAAGCTTATCTTAAAACGAAAAAAAGAGCAAAATATATAGACATCACCAAAGTGATGAATGATGAGAATGGAAAAATAAGAACAGACCTATTCAAAGAAGATATGTTGCATATGAAACCAGAAGGTTACCAACTTTGGACAAAAGTAATGAAGCCTTATTTAAAATAAATTTTCAAAATCCCACATCAATTCCTTAATTTTCAAACAATTAAGGAATTTTTTATTTTTAGTTTGTATTTATTCTAAATTAAATTATATTTGCAATTATGATTCAACCAATTATAGCTTTCAAAATTGCTCCCCTTGCTCCGGCTTACAGAAATGATGAAATGATGTATTGTGATAAGAAAAAATGTTGCAAAAAATTCAAGAAAGGAAAGCGTTGCAAAAAATGTCCTGGAAGAGCTAAAATCAGCTAAACATCAGCCAAACAATCAAAGCAATTAATGCTAAAAATATAAGAACAGAAGTCATCTTGGAGAGGTTGACTTCTTTTTTTTGTGGCTTTTGGAACGATTCGGAAGGATTATTTAATGAGTCTTTTTCTTCAGAATTTAATTCCGATTCGGCTAATTCTGTAATCGTAATTCCTTGAACGATTGTTTTATGAAGAACCGTATTTGTAGCGTGGAGTAAGATTTGAAATTTTCCTTGAGAATCAAATTCTTTAATTCTAATCGTTCGTTCACCATTCGGTTTTTCTAATCCAAAAGGAACAATTTTCACCAAGTCAGCATCATAAGTATTCCAATAAATAGTAATTTCTTCACCTTTTATTGCTCGGATTTTACTCGCGGAAAAATTCTTGATTTTCGGAGGAAGAATACTTTTTACATTTCGTTTTTGACTATCAAGATTCTGGTCATAGAGTCGTCTTCTATCTGTATCAGTCAGAGTTTCATAAGCTTCCTTGATTTCCTTGAACCTATCTGAGAAAAACTCATCATTATCATTTTTATCTGGATGATATTTCAGAGACAATTTCCTATAGGCTTTTTTGATGTCTTCCGCAGAAGCATTTTGAGTAATTCCGAGAAAGTAGTAGTAATCCTTCACAAAGCAAATTTAACGATTTCAAAACTTTTCTTCAACAAAAAAACGGAAAGCGTTCACTTTCCGTTTTTCTAACAATTTAATTTAAGTTTCTAAAAAATTATTCTGCTGTTCTTGGTTTGCAGCATCCTCTTCCGAATTGCGTTCTCACTTTTTCTTTCAGCGAGTTGTATTCCTCGTCATTCATTGTTCTGATTCTGTCTGCAAATCCGAATGGCGTTCTTTCTTTTACATCATATTCATCGAAGATTCCTCTTACAAATGCTTTTCTTTTTTGTGCTTTTTTGGCGATGATTGCTATGGCTGCTAAACCTGCGATTGCTAAAATTCCTTTTTTCATTTTTTTTAAGTTTTACGTTTTACATTTAGGAAGACGCAAGTCTAAATCTTTTACTTTAAATAATTTTTTTCTGTCAAATATTGATTAGAAGTTTATTAATCGATTTTTCAAAAAACTTTTAAATAATTTTGCTTATTTTGCGGTGTGGAAAAAGATGGCCAAATAGAAATTCGAGTTTCTGGAAAGATTGGAAATGTCGAAATAACTCCTGATAATTTTGATATCAAGGAGATAATTTCTATTTTACAAAATGTAGAGGACTTATTATATTCTGGAGATAAAAAAAATCGACCAATAATTTCATATGATATTCAGCAAGGTTCTGTAAGAAATATTTTTAAAACAGGAATACAGTATATCGTAAGTTTTAATGCTGTTCTTGGTTTAATATCGAATACAGGGTCAATTGATTACTTAGATATTGATACTGCAAAAGCCATCGAAAATCTACAAGAATTAGCTATTAAAAAAGATTTTTCTTTTGATATAACAACATCAATTGATAAATCGAACATCATTCATATTGATAAATTTACAGAATATAAAAGAACAGAGGCAATTTGGGCTGATGCAGAATTTTATTTCTACGGAAAAATAACAAATGCAGGAGGAAAAGATAAAGCCAATATTCATTTATTAACAGATGAGTATGGAACAGTAAGAATTCAAACTCCTATAACATTTTTAGAACAGCAAGAAGAAAACATTCTTTATAAGTCATTAGGAATTAGAGCAAAAGGGAAACAGCATTCAGAAAATGGAGATATTGATTTTACGAATCTTGGTTTTATTGAATTAATTGATTACAATCCTATTTTTGATGAAGACTATCTTAAAAACTTGAGAACAAAAGCAAAAAACTCTTGGTTAAGCAAAATTAATCCTGATGAATGGCTAAGACAAATACGTGGTAATTATGAAAGTTAGTAGCGTTTTATTAGATACAAGCTTTTTTATCCGATTTTTAAATGATGAAGACCCATTATTTAAAAATGCAATGGAATATTATAAATATTTTCTGCAAAAAGAAATTAAAATGCTTATTTCAACTATTTCAATAGCAGAATATTGTACAGGAGGTTCTATAGATGAACTTCCATTAAAAAATCTTGCAATAATTCCATTTAATTTAAATCATTCAATAAAGACTGGAGAAATTGCAAAAGTAGTTTTTACAAAAAAGGGAACGTTAAAGCTGAATGAGCGAAATATCATACCAAATGACTCAAAACTATTTTCGCAAGCCGATATAGAACAAAGCATTGTCTATTATCTTTCATCTGACACCAAAAGTATAAAAATCTATAATTTACTTAAAGATGAAAATCAATCTTTACATTTTAATTTTATAGATTTAAATATTCCTCCTAATGAATTTTTTGGTTACTTAGATTTATAACAAAAAAGTCTTGCAATCGCAAAGCTTTTATCTTAATTAGTTTTCATAAAGTCGAAAGCACCTTTCCGCAGGTGGATTCCATATTCCAGCCACGCTTTCATACAAGCTAGAAAATTTGCCCAGCCTTCGGTTTGACCGATTGCCCACTTTATGCCTTTTTCATCACTGCTATGCCCTTCTTCTGCAACTTTTATCAATGTGTTATTTTCAGCTAACTGTTGTAACTGAATCGTCACAACAGATTTTGGATCCCAGACAAAAACAATTTTTTCATTGGGGATTATTTCTTTTGTGGTTAATGGATAAGAACCATCAAATTCTGGGAAAGACCAGAAAATTTCCTTATTGGTTTCCATTCTTCCAGAACCTTTGGAAATAAAATAATTTTGCATTATTTCCGGATTAATCATCGCTTCAAAAACTTCCGAAACAGATTTCTGAATTCCGATAGATGCTTTTGCTGTTATTTTTTCCATAAACTTATCCTTCGTAGCCAGAATCTTTACTGTAATTTACCATCCAATAAACACCGTATTTATCTTTGAAGCTTCCGAAATAATCGCCCCAAAACTGGTCTTTCATTGGCATTTCTACTTCTCCGCCAGCAGAAAGTCCGTTGAAGATTCTATCAGCTTCTTCTCTGCTTTCTGGGAAAATGGAAATGTAATTTCCGTTTCCTTGATTCAGTTTGCGTCCCATAGACGGAACAATGTCAGAAGCCATCAAAAGGTCTTCCCCAATAGGTAAAGCGATGTGCATCACTCTGTTTTTCTCATCCTCAGAAAGATGTTCTGTTCCAGGAGCATTCCCCATTTTCATCACACCTCCGATGAATTCTCCACCGAAAACGGATTGATAAAATTTGAATGCTTCTTCTGCTTTACCATCAAAATTGAGGTATGAATTTAACTTTGGCATTTTTTAATTTTTAATGATTATTATTAAAAGGTCTCGCAGATTAAGCTAATTTTGCAGATTAATGCAAGAAAAATCTGCTGAATCTGCATAATCAGCGAGCGAAATTTAGAAATTATTAATGTTCCTGAACTTTCTCCGGGTCGTCGTAATTAATCATCCATTGGATTCCGAATTTGTCTTCCCACATTCCAAAGTAAGCTCCCCAAAACGTGTCCTGAAGTTCCATCGTCACTTTTCCACCTTCGGAAAGTTTATCGAACAATTTCTTAGCTTCTTCTTTGGAATCAGCTTTTATTGCGATTGAAAAATCGTTTCCGTTTTTGTACTCGCCCATTCCCGGAAGAGAATCGCTTCCCATAATCACAGTTTCCGCAGAAATCGGAAGAGAAACATGCATTATTTGGTTTTTATACTCGTCTGCCAGCGGAGGCATTCCTTCCTGAGGAGGCATATCGCCGAAACGACTCCAAAATGGAACCTTAGTCCCAAATGCAGATTCATAGAATTTGAAAGCTTCTTCGCACTGACCGTGGAATGTAAGATAAGGATTGACTGATGCCATAGTTTTATAGTTTGTTATTGAGTTTTAAATTAATTTTCAGAAAGATTTTTTATCACTTCCAATCCTTTTTTGAAGCCATTGTCAAACATATCTTTGAATTCATCATTAGAATCAACTTCGATTGTAAGTGTTGTTTTTCCATTATTTTCTTCGAGATAATAAGCTTCAAGACTTCCGTTCCAAGCTTTTACTTTTTCAGAATCCACATCTTCTACGCCATCAACCATTTCGCCAAGATGTTTAAAAATCAAATATTTCGGTTCTTCCATTCGTTCTATCGTGCTGACCATGCCATTTTTCTTGCTAGAATCCGTAAAATAGGTTTTCCTGCCAACTTGCCAATCGGTTACCATATTAGAATCGGGACTGAAATAATAAGTCCATTGAGAATAGGTTTTCTCATTCCATAAGATGTCCCAAACTTTCTATTGGTGCATCAATCTCGATTTGATATTTTAATTTTTCTATAGTGTTTAATTTTTATGAGTTATAAGCGTCTTCGATATCTTTGATGATGATTTTCTTCATTTTCATCATTGCTCCAAAAGCTTTTTGGGCTTTCTCCACTTCGTGAGTATTAGTCAGTTCTATCAATCTGTGAGGAACAATCTGCCAACTGAACCCGTATTTATCCTTAAGCCAACCACACATACTTTCCTCACCTTCTTTCGTGAATTTGTTCCAGTAATAATCGGTTTCTTCTTGGTCTTTTGTCATTATGGTCATAGAAGTTCCTTCGGTAAACTGAGCTTTGTGGTCGTGAGAACTGTCCATCGCCATCATTACATAATCATTGATAATAAATTGAGAATGCGCCACATTTCCTGCAATATCCCCCTGACCTTCTTCATATTCCATCACGCCTTCAATTTTAGAATTAGGGAAAATATTGGTGTAATAATTCAAAGCTTCTTTGCATTTTCCTGCATTATTTCCTGTGAACATCATTACTGGAGAAAACTTCTGTTTTGCTTTTTCTGCACTCAGATATAATTGCCACGAAATCCCATATTGGTCTTCTACCCAAGCATATTTTTCGCTCCAAGGGTAAGAATCCAATTCCATCATCACTTTTCCATTTTCAGACAATTTTTGGTAGTAAGTTTCTACTTCTTCCGCAGAATCGCACATCATCATTAATGATAAAGTGAGATTGGGTTTGAACATTGGGCCTGCATTCAGGAACATTAACTTTTGACCTTCGATTTCTATATTGATGACCATTGGTGTGTCAACAGTAATCTTTGAATTCTTGAAAATAGAAGTGTAAAACTTTGAAGCTTCTGCTCCATTCTGGTTGAACCAAAAGCAGGGAAATATGTTGTTGTTCATGATGTGGATTTGTTGTTTTGTTGATTTGTAAAACCGTTTTTTTTTTGCAGTTTAACAATTTAACGGATACGCGATTTAGCCACTATAAACTTTCCGAATAACTCTTGAAATTATCTAGAATTGCTTGCCAACCATCTTTTTGAAATTCTAAAGGATTCTGATTTTCAGGGTCGAAGTTTTCTGTGACTTTTGTTTTGTTGTCTGATAATTTTTCGAAAATCACTTCAATTTCTCGTCCGTCTTCGAAATGATATTTAACGGATTCATTGTCTTTGACCTCATCATAAATTCCAACTAACTCGAAACCAAATCTTCCGTCCTTAGCCTGCATTCTGACTTCTAATTTCCCTCCGACTTTCAAATCGTTTTTTGCGGAAGGACATTCCCAGCTTTCGTGAGCGAAGTTCCAATTCACAATATGTTCAGGATTATTAAATAATTTCCAAACGTCGCCAATTGGTTTATTGATTTCTACAGTTACTGTCAATTTATTCATTTGAATTTGTTTTATTTCAAAGTTAAATTTATTTTGATTCCAACAACTTGCCTTAGGACAATAATTATATTTAAAAACAAAAAATCACTCGTAAAAGAGTGATTTTCAATATTTTTATTTTTTAAAGTTCAATGGATATTTCACATTGCTGTAACTGTCAATACTTGCTTTCAGCGAACCAACTGCGAGTTCTGCTTTTATGAGAACAGGCACTCTGTTCTGGTCATTGGTCACCCACATTGTAACGCCTTCTTTCTCCTTAAAAACTCTTCCGCTCATTACAGAAGGAATGATTTTAAGACAATTAATTTTACCAAATTTGGTCGAGAGATTCTCCGTTCCTGCCACTTTTAACTGGAAAGGAAATAACTCGTCATCTATCCAGACATTCAGCTTTACAACGCTACCTACTTTTAGGTTATCTGCCGGCAAGTTTCTCATGTAATAGAAACAAGACAAAATATCCTGAACATTATTCGGAACTTTGACGGTTTTTGCAGGTCTGTCTGTATGTTTTTTGTCGACTAAAACCAATGTATTATTAGCAGGATTAAAAGTACTTTGCAAATGCTGTGTATAACTTCCTTCCGAAACATTTCTTACATAGAAAAGCGGTTCTTTGTTTTCATTAATATAACTTTCGTAAACATCTTCTACCTTGAAAAAAGCCTTCGCTGCCCCACTTGTTTTACCGACACCTCTTACATAAAATGCAGACTGACCTTTGTAAGATGTCTTAGTTGTGGACAAAGTCGCATTACCTGCCGTAATAAAACCATAGTGAATTCTAAAACTCAAAACCTCTCCTGCATTGATATTATCAAACTGAGCCGAAGCCGTCGCAAAAAAGAAAACAGTGAAAAGAAAAAGAAGATTCTTCATTAATTATTTTTTATAGAATTCTAATGTCAAATTATCTGCCAAAATTAAAAACAAAACCCTTCGCAACAGAAGGGTTTTGAAAATATGTAAAGAAATTACATAATATTAGTTCCGTCTGGAATAACTGCATTTTTCTTAACAACCACAATTCCGTCTTTTATAGAATGTGTGTCGTAATCGCCATCAGGATGGTGTTTGCCTCCTATAATTCTTACATTGTTTCCAATATAACAGTTTTTGTCAAGAATTACTTTGTCGATGTAACAATATTTCCCAATTCCCATACTTGTTTTTCCCTGCACTTCATTATCCGTAACTTCTTGAGCTGTTTGGTAATAATCTGCTCCCATTACGTAGGAATTTACAATGGTAGTTCCTCTGTCCACTCTTGTTCTGTTTCCGATGATGCAATTTTCAATTTTATCTGCTAAAATGATACATCCGTCTCCAAAAATAGTCTTACTCACGTAAGAACCGTTAATTTTTGAAGGTGGAAGCATCCTCGCTCTCGTATAAATCGGATTGGAACTGAATAAATTGAATTGAGGCATATCCTGTACTAAGTCTAAGTTAGCTTCATAAAACGATTCAATTGTTCCTATATCTGTCCAATAACCATCGTATTGATAGCTTAATACATTTAGTTTTCCAATCGAAGCCGGAATGAAATCTTTTCCAAAATCATCGCCTTCGTGTTCAGCAAATAGTTTTCTCAAAACATTTTTTGTGAAAACGTAGATTCCCATAGAAGCAAGATATTCTTTACCTTGAGCTTTACTTTCTTCACTGGTTTCAGATTTCCAATCTGCTAGAACGTCCAAACTTGGTTTTTCTGTAAAAGCAGTGATATTACCTTCTTCATCTGCTTTCATTATTCCGAATCCTGTAGCATCCTTAGCATTTACGGGTATCGTCGCAATGGTTATATCTGCATTTTGATCTTTATGAAACTCTATCATTTTCTGAAAATCCATTTGATAGAGTTGATCGCCAGAAAGAATAAGAATATATTCATATTCATACTTTTCCAGATGTTTCATGGTTTGTCTTACGGCATCTGCTGTTCCCTGATACCAATTTTCATTTTCCACATTTTGTTCAGCAGCCAAAATATCCACAAAACCCTTGCTAAAGATGTCAAAATGATAGGAGTTTTTAATATGAGAATTAAGAGAAGCAGAATTAAACTGCGTGAGTACCAAAATCCTGTTAAGTCCAGAATTGAGGCAGTTCGAAATAGGAATATCCACTAATCTGTATTTCCCTGCAATTGGAACTGCCGGTTTGGACCTCGTATAAGTCAATGGAAACAATCTCGTTCCTCTTCCGCCTCCCAAAACTATGGAGATTACACTTTCTTTCATAAATGTGATGGTTATATATTAATTTTCTATTATTATATATTATAAAGCTAAGAAATATTGCCAAATATTAAGCCAATGTTAACAAAAATATTTCTTAATTAAGATTTAAATCAATAATTATACATTTCCAAGTATTTCTTTGCCGACTTTTCCCAAGAAAAATCAAACGACATATTACTATAAATCAATTCTTTCATCAAATCTTTCTGGCTGTAGATATGCAATGCTCTTTTGATAGCGTGCACGGCATCGTCTGCTCCGGGAAAAGTAAAATTAAGTCCCGCTCCACCTGTTGAGATATCCTGAACTGTATCTCTCAAACCACCAGTGTAACGCACGATAGGTATGGTGCCGTAACGCATAGAATACATCTGATTTAAACCACATGGTTCCACACGACTTGGCATCAGCAGGAAATCTGCCGAAGCATAGATCTGGTGCGATAAATATTCTTTATAGCCAAGATCCAATGCAAAATTAATATTAAACTGACTCTGCAAAGTTTTCAGTTCGTTTTCTATTTGTTGATTTCCTGATCCCAAAATAATAATATTAAGTGAGCCATTGGTTTCCTGAATACTTTTCCGGACAATTTCCGGCAAAAGATCTGCTCCTTTCTCACCAGCAAATCTCCCTATAAATCCAAAGAGCGGAAGATTCGGATTCAGGCCATATTCTGCACAAATGACTTTTTTATTTTCCCATTTGCCTTCTTGTGCGTAATCTTTACTATAATTGAATTTTAGCATATCATCCGTTTCCGGATTCCAGACTTCTGTATCAATACCGTTGATGATGCCAAAAGCTTTCTGACGTTCTTGGTTCATAAGAGGTTCCAAGCCCTGGAAGCTGTAAAATAATTCTTCCAGATAGCCGCTGGAAACAGCATTGAAGGCATTACAACATTTAATCATCGCAGCCATAGGATTGATTCTCCCGTTCCAATCTAAAAGTCCCCATTTCCAACCGTCAAAATGCGGAAGAAAACTAGACATCTGCCAATCCATACTTCCCTGATATTCGCCATTGTGAATGGTTCCAATAGTTTTGACGCCCTTCAGAAAACGAAATTCGTAGCAATTATCAATCATAAAAGGAACAAGTCCTGTGTGATAATCGTGGCAATGCAAGATATCCGGACGAATCTGCATCGCACTGAGCCAATGCAAAACACCGTGCTGAAACGCTATGAACTGCTGACTCTCATCCCAATAACCGTAAACATTTTCTCTGTCCAACAATCCCGGAATCTTTACCAAATAAAGGTCGAACCCCAAAACATTGCTTTTCTCTTTGAAAACCTGAACCTGATACATATGAAACGACTGATGAATAAAACCATCAAACACAAGCTCAAAGTCGTGGTTGTAGAAAAACGGTTTGTTGTACCAAGGCATTATCACGCTAGCATCCAATCCCATTTTGTTTTGATACTTGGGCAAAGCTCCTACCACATCTGCCAGTCCACCGACTTTTGCGACAGGATAACATTCCATAGAAAGGTGAAATATTTTCATAAATCTTTTTCTTGCTAATTATTTTCTTCGTTTCAAAAAGTCAGCAATTTTTGACTTCTTGATGACTTTATATTGTTTCAAAATCAATCCTGATAATGGCGGTAATTTGATGATAATCGAATTTTTCCTGTTATTCCAGCCTTCATCTAATCTTTGAGAAATAACCGCTTCTACCCCGCTTCCGCTGTATTTTCCTTCATCAGAATTTAAAATAACTTTCCAGCTTGTATTTTCATCAACACCAATTCTGTAATCAAAACTGTTTGGGGTCAGATTCAGAATGGTCATCAGAACTTCTTTATCGTTTTTACTTTTCCTCAAATAAACAAAAATCGAGTTATCTCTGTCGTCGCCATCAACCCATTCGTAGCCATAAGGAGAGAATTGAAGTTCATATAAAGACGGATGTGTTTTGTATATCAGATTCAAATCCCGAACAAACTCCTGAAGGTTTTTATGAACAGGATATTGAAGCAAATGCCAGTCGAGGGAACTTGTGAAATTCCATTCATTGGTTTGGGCAAACTCGTCTCCCATAAAAAGCAATTTAGTTCCCGGATTTGTGAACATATAGACATACATTGCGCGGAGATTGGCAAACTTTTGCCATTCGTCGCCCGGCATTTTGTAAATCAGACTGCTTTTCCCGTGCACAACCTCATCGTGAGACAACGGCATCATATAATTTTCATTATACATATAGGTGCTCGTGAAGGTGATTTTGTTGTGATGATATTTCCTATTGATTGGATCTTCTTTGAAATAATCCAATGTGTCGTGCATCCAGCCCATCATCCATTTCATCCCAAAACCGATTCCGCCATCGTGGACAGGTTTGGTCAACATCGGAAAATCAGAACTTTCTTCTGCAATGGTTTGAACATCTGGAAATTCTTTATAAACTGCGGTATTGAAATCCTGCAAGAACTGTTTCGCTTCCAGATTGACGTTTCCGCCGTAAATATTTGGTTCCCATTCGCCTTCGTTTCTAGAATAATCTAGATGTAGCATAGATGTTACTGCATCTACACGCAGTCCATCAGCATGATAACGGTCAAGCCAAAACATGGCGTTGGAAATCAGGAAAGATTTAACTTCGGGTCTTCCGTAATTGAAAATGTAAGATTTCCAATCGGGATGAAAGCCTTTTCTCGGGTCTTCGTGTTCGTACAAAAATGAGCCGTCAAAACGATGTAATCCATTAGCATCCCCCGGAAAATGAGACGGCACCCAGTCTAGAAAAACACCAATATTATTTTTGTGAAGTTCAGAAATCAAGTACATCAATTCCTGTGGTCCTCCGAATCTGGAAGTCGCCGCATAAAACCCCGTAATCTGATAACCCCAACTCGGGTCATAAGGATACTCCATAACAGGCATCAATTCTACGTGCGTAAAATTCATTGCTTTGAGATATGGAACCAATTTATCCGCTATTTCACCATAACTTAAAAATCTATCTGGATTTCCTGGATCGCGCATCCACGAACCGAGATGCATTTCGTAAACAGAAATCGGAGATTCGAGGCTGTTGTATCGCCAACGTTTCTGAATCCAATCCTGATCCTGCCACTCGTACCAAGTGGTGCAAACTGCAGAACCTGCCTGCATTGCATTCTCAAAACAAAGTGCATAAGGGTCGGCTTTTTCCAACAATATTCCTTCTGTAGTTTGGATTCCGTATTTGTAAACTTCTCCAAAATCTAAACCAGGAATAAAACCTTCCCAAATCCCGGATTGGTCCCAACGTCCTGCTAACTTATGCGAAAATGAATCCCAATTGTTGAAATTTCCCATTACAGAAACCACGCTAGCATTAGGTGCCCAAACCGCAAAATAAACACCGGATACGCCATCTACTTCAATCTTGTGTGAACCGAACTTTTCATAAAGCCTAGTGTGTTTCCCAGAACGAAAAAGGTAAATGTCAAAATCGGAAAATAAAGAATAGGGCTGAACCGACATAGGGCTAATTATAATTGATAGTTGATAGTTTATAATTGATAAATGTATCTATTATTACTTGCTTACCAAGATAACGAAATAAATCCTTATCCAACAAATAACATTTTGTTAATTAGTATTAAAGTTATTTAGAGCCTGTTTAAAAAAAATATAAAACCACAAAGTCACAAAAGAAAAATTAAAAAAGAAAATCTTTCAAAGAGCAAAAAAGCTAACTTATGAAGCCATTATCCTTATTTGAACTTTTGATAATCTTAAGGAAAATTTAAACTTTTGTGACTTTTGTGATTTTCGAAACAATTTAAACAGGCTCTTATATGGGAATTTCTTTACTACTTTGATATAAGGCGAAATTTCTTTGCCCCCGATCCTAAAGTCTATAATTCTGTCTTAATTATTAGGAACTTTCTTTATCCCGACCCTAAAGGGAGGAAATTTCTTTGTCCTGACCCCTAAAAAGAGAAAATTTCTATAATTCAGTTTCAGACTGTGAGGAATAATAAATAAAAAAACACCCCATCTGCAAGAGGACACCACTCTAAGGGAGGGGAATGTTGGGTTGTAATCTTTTTAGATGTTTGGGGAGTGTCTAATCCTTTGCTATTTTCTTTGCCCAGAGGTAAGTCCCGGTATGCTTGTGCTCTTCTGGGATGTTGTTTTTATGTGATGTATAACTGATAGTGGCTATAATGATTGCCCAATAGGCATTATTGGGAATGCTAAAAACCCAGTCTTGAGCGGGTATGTTTTTGTTTTTTTCTAGATTGAACGTGATGGATGAGAGTATCTCTGCTACTGGATTGCCCATGTTTGGGTCTATCGTAAATGCATGAAAATTGAGGGTTGCATGGGTGCTATTTTTGGGTAGTTTGATTTGTTTTCCAAGGTTGATCTCTGGGAGAGCGACTGTCATGGTGTGATCCTGCGCAAGATTATATTCTGGATAAAAACTGGTAGCTCTCTCCCATTGCCATTGGTTGTTGAATACAGTACCAACCAAAGCCTGCGGGTTGTGGTATCTCTGGAAGATGTTCCCCTCTTGATCTTTAGATTCTTGAATTGTGAGTCTTAATCTTGTGCGATGGTTGACAGCAAAGCATTGGTAGTTCCTGATGTATAACTTTTCTGTAATAGCATGTCTTACGAGACTATCTTGACTGCTGTTTACCCCAAAACCTTTTGCAGATGCTTCTGAGTTTTTTGATTGATTACTACTGCCAGATCTTAGGCGAACATGTGCCTCCCCAGCTCTATTGACGAATACTATTTTACCTAATGCACCGCTAAGGATTCCGTTTTTGTTGAGTCTTGCCATAGTTTTAGTTTTTATTGACTGTTGTTTCTGTATCCTTTCTGTACTCTTTGTATATCCACTGTGTATAACAACACCAATTAGGGTACAGTACAGGAGCATTACACCTCCATCATTCTATTGGACTCTATTGGACTTGTATTGGACTTGTATTGGATCTGCTCTGAAAGAATATGAGACAAAGAGCAAAGATTGTAGTGTAAAGTTAATTAATTTTTGGATATAGTTTCCATTTTTATAGAAAATCCAAAGAACTTTTGATATTGAGTTTGTTAACATCTGTAATATGGGTATATATTTCGGTAGTTTTAATATTGTTATGCCCAAGCAATTCTTTGATAATTCTAATATCGGTACCACTTTCCATTTGATAATAGTTGCCATAATAGTTTTTTGATGAGACTGCCTACTTTCTTTTTGTCTACAAGCCAAATGATGAAATCTTCCAGCTGTTTTTGCATAATCTCTTCTGGTTTAAATTTGGAGGAGATTTTAAGAAAATAATTTAGATTTGACACATAATTCTTAATGCTATTTTGAGAATATCACTGTATTGTAAGAATGGTTTTGAACTGTTCTGAATAATTTTTTTCCATTACTAAATATTTTTCAGTTGCGTATAACCAAATATAATAAAAAACAACAATATGATAATCAACAATTTATATAAAACACAAAAAGAATTAGCGCAACTGTATATATTTTATATTGGCGCAATGCTTATATTTGAGAGTTAGCAGAAATGTCAAAATTCAACACTAGTAACCATTTAATGAAAATTTTTAAATTAATATTTTTTTTAATTATCTGCATAATTTCTATAATATCGTTTAATCAATCATTTCTTATTAATAATGGTGATTATACTAGAATAACAAGAGTTCTAAGAATCGATTATCCATTGTGGAGTGAAGTAACAAAAAAAACATTTTCGATAGATCACAGTATTCAAGATTCATCGATTAATTCCACATATCAATTAGTATGTAATATTATTACAAAAGCTCACTTATTTTGCAATCAAGATTCTATAAATATAAATACAATAAAAGTTACTTTGTACTTACTATTTTTATCTGGTTGTTTTTTCTTAATATATAAGAACAAAGAATACTTATACAGTTTGATAATTATTCCTATAGCAATGGTTTATCATACAATATTAAACTCATTTTATCAAGAAGCTATTATCTACGCCATTTTGCCTTTGTTTATTTATTCAGTAAAAGAAAAATTGAATATGCTATTCCTAATACTAGCTATAGCGATTATCCTAGCTAAACCCCAAATGATATTAATTAGCTTTTATTTTTTAGCAATTGTAATATACTCTAAAAATAGTTTGAGAATAAAATATTCATATTTCACTATTTTAATACTAACAATATTATTTTCATTCAAATTTCAATCGAAAGAAAATCAAGATGCAAATAAATACAATAGATACTACAATGGCATTGGATATTCTACACAAGATGTGTTCAAGTGGCCAACAAAAAATTTTAATGAAAGAATAAATTATTACTCAAAGAACAAACTAACACTTATTGAGAAAAGTAAAGAATATTTTGATAGCGATATTTATTCGTATGCTGGTAGTACTACATATCCAGATTTATATCTTCTAAGAGAAGAGTGGAGTTAAGTTTTTAGTACAACTTTTTGTAATATATAGTCGCAACTTGCTTTTCCTCTTTTTAATTATTTTTTCAAAGGAATCGGAGAATCTTCAATTTCGTTGCACTTTTTTACTAATTTAATTCCAAGGAAAAACAACTTGCTGTGTTCAGGATTTCTTGAACTAAAGTTCTTCGAAAGCCCACATTTGGCTTCGCCGAATCTTCGATTTCGCCAATACATTTTCCGTTAGCTGTAGTACGTCCAAAAATCACGTTCCTAAAAGAAGATTAGCAACTAGAAGAAATTAATCTTAAATTTGTAATTATGAAAGAAAAAAATCTTTACATAATTGCAGGTTGTAATGGAGCTGGTAAAACAACAGCTTCCTTTACAATTTTGCCTGAAATTCTAGAATGTAAAGAGTTTGTAAATGCTGATGAAATTGCTAAAGGTCTTTCTCCTTTCCAACCTGAAAAAGTAGCTTTTGAAGCTGGTAGAATAATGCTGAATAGAATTGAAGAACTTTTTGAACAGGATGAAAACTTTGCATTCGAAACCACATTAGCAACTAAAACCTACAAACAAAAAATTATTCAAGCTCAAAATAAAGGATATAACACTACTCTATTATTCTTTTGGTTGCAAAATTCTGATTTAGCAAAAGAAAGAGTCAAAATTAGAGTTCAAGAAGGTGGACATAATATCCCAAAAGAAGTAATTGAGCGAAGATATTTAAATGGGATTATAAATCTATTCAAGATTTATCTTCCAATTGTCGACCAAGTTTTGATTTTTGATAATTCTGAAGGTAAACACGATTTAATTGCAGAAAAGAATCTCAATGAAGAAATCAATATCATCAATCAAAAAAAGTATAACGAATTAAAAAACTATTATGACAAAAGAAACTAAACTTGAAAGACGAAATAAAATCGTAAAAGGGCTTGAAAAAGCTTACGAAAAAATGGTTGAGTTCAAAAAGAAAAATAACAGTGAAATCGTTATTATTAAAGAGAACAAAATTGTAAAGATAAAACCATAATTCGTACTACAGATAGCATTGGTAACCGTTGCACAACTCCCTTTTTCTGAAAAAACTAAAAATAAATAACCTCTTTTAAAGCAATTTAAGAGAGGTTTTTTGTTTTTGTTTGAGTTATAGTTTTGGAATTTCGGGGTGCTTAATTTAAGATTATGGTGGTCGTATATGGAAGATTTGGGAAAAAGCAAAATATTCCCTTTTGGAAGTTCTAAAATTTGGGATTGAATGTTGATTTTGCGCGTTGGGAACTTGAGGTATTTCTTCAGATTCTTTTGCTCTAGCATTTGAAATAATAGCAACAGCCAAAAGAATACAAAAACACATCACTAAATTTGGACTGACTAACAAGGATCTTGAATTCAAAACAATTTGATTATCAATAGTAAAGTTTAAAATTAGTCAAAATGCGATCGGCGACCAAGTCCAAATCAACAGTCTGACACTTTACAAATTCATCAGTATTTTATCGACACAATTTCAAATTGCTTTTCCGCTTTGCCCAATTTCAATGTCACGCGATCGCCGACCTTTCTGTCCATAAAAATTTTCGCAATAGGAGAGGTAAACGCTATTTTTCCTTCTGCAACATTTGCCTCATCGACACCCACGATTTGATAGTGCTGGATTTTGGGATCGGAGTCAACTTTAAAGTACACTTCAGCACCGAACCTAACTATATTTTTTGGTTGTTTGGCAAGGTTAACAATTTTCGCAGACGAAATTCGATCGAGTAGCAATTGCAGTTTCGCATTGATTAAATTTACGGCAATGCGATTTTCATTCTCGTCCGAAATCATGGTATTGTCGCACTCGTGAATCATTTGATCACGTTCGGCGAGTAACTGACCGTATCCGAACTCGGTCACGAAGTTTACCGTACCGGGCGGTAAATCGGCACGCGGGCGGAATCATCGGGAATTCCTCCTGATCACCCTCTTTCACAAATCCTCTACTCATATATTCCGGTTTTACATCTATTCTGTTACACTTAAAATTATTGATAAGTGTTGAGTTTGAAAAATTTATCTAATAAAATTAACAGTTTTAAGGCTATAAAGTTTGCAAACCTTTTTCGAAAAGCACTTAAATACAAAGCACGCACTGCAGGCAACAGCCGCTGAGCCGCAATTGTTTCATTGTCTGCAATGTAAATATAAATTTTTTAGGTAACTTCGCATTCTATAGACGCAACTTTCTTGGAAAAACGCAAATGCGCAAAGCCCCGAAAAGATACCTGCCATTTTTAAACCAACTTTTGATATGAATGAACTTGAAAAGCTCGTTAGTAATCGCTCCTTGAAAAGACCGGCTTAAGCAACGGTGTTTAAAAACCCGTCTGCAATTCAGGTAAGATTGCATAAAAGTCTTTGTTAGTAATACTTCACACGGCGTTAGTTTTTAATGGCGAGTCTGCGATAAGCACATATCTCGATCAGAATAATTTCAAAATATGCTCGTTAAGGGGCAAGGGTACAATCCGCCTTCACAATACCTTTTTCTGGACGAGAAAAGAAAAATTCAAAATAATTTGATTATCAATAGTAAAGTTTAACGTTAGTCAGAAGCTTACATTCACACTACCTGTAATTTGTTTCATCTTTTCCCTATTTTGTTTAAGCTTAGAAATGTATCATCAAAGTAATTTTGCATCATAAATTATTTAAAATCATAAATTAAAATTTAATAAGGATGAATCTATCAGAAAACATTTCGGGTAAAGTAGTAGTAATTACAGGAGCGAGTAGCGGCTTAGGAGAAAGTACTGCACGCCTTTTAGCGGCTAAAGGAGCAAACGTAGTTTTAGGAGCCCGCAGAGAAGAAAGCCTAAACAAAATTGCTGAAGAAATTAATAAACAAGGTAACGGTAAAGCAGTTTATCTTAAAACTGACGTAACCATTAAATCCGATGTACAAGCTTTAATCAATAAAGCCATCAGTGAATTCGGCAAACTTGATGTCCTTTTGAACAATGCAGGATTAATGTCAATTGCTCCTTTGAGTGAAGTTAAAGTCGATGAATGGGAAAGAATGATTGATATTAATATTAAAGGAGTACTTTATGGAATAGCAGCGGCATTGCCTATTTTCGAAAAACAAGAATCGGGACATTTTATTAATATTTCATCTGTAGCGGGTATTAAGGTATTTAGTCCAGGAGGTACGGTTTACAGTGGTACCAAATTTGCCGTTCGAGCTATTTCCGAAGGCTTACGACACGAAGTTGGCGGAAAAATTAGAACCACAACCATTGAACCTGGGGCTATTGATTCTGAATTGAAATATGGAAGCTCTCACAAAGGAAGTGTAGATTTTGTAGTAGATTTTTATAAACAAGCCATCCCTTCCGATTCAGTGGCAAGAGCCATTGCTTATGCAATAGAACAACCTGCAGATGTTGATATTAACGAAATTGTTATTCGCCCTACACTTCAGGAATTTTAATAATTCAACAATTAAACGTAATTTTAATATTAGGATAAGACATTCTTCTTTTGTCTTATCCTAAATTTTTAAAATATGCTTATGATTCATTTTGATAACATAAAAGAATACAACAGATTTATTGGTTACAACGACCCAAAGAAAGACCTAATAGATGTGGTCAAGTATAACGACTGTGAAAGTATTCGTTTGTTATGTGATGGGCTTACATCAGACTTTTATATGATGGCATTTAAACGCAATATGACAGACTTAAATTGGTTCGGAAATACTGAGTATGATACAACATCGGCCTTTCTATATTTTATTAAACCTAAACAAATTCACAAATGGAATGTAGATAAACGATGGGAAGGTTACCAAATTTTGATTTCGCCCATACTTCTCCAAGAGTACAATATTGACTTTAGCTTTTTTCAGTATAACATTAAAGAAGCCTTGTTCCTAACTAATGATGAACAAAACCGAATAGAAAATTTATACGAACAAATTTTTGAGGAATACCAAAAAGACAACTATGACATGGCTCTCTTGTTGGCCTATTGCAATCTGATATTTACCTACATCGGCAAATGCTATAAACGTCAGTTTGAAACCAGACAGCCACTTTATAACAAATTAGTTACAGAATTTAAGAAGTTACTGAGCGATTACTATTCAAACGGACAGCAAGGAATGCCTAATGTTCATTATTTTTCAGATAAATTACATTTGTCTTCCAACTACTTTGGCGACTTAATCAAATTCAACACAGGTAAAACTCCTTCAGAGATTATTCAGGATAAAATAATTTCAGAGGCAAAAAAGCATTTGGAAATATCAAATAAAACCGTTGCTGAGATAGGGTATGATTTAGGCTTTGATTATCCCACATACTTTACAAGATTCTTTAAAAAACAGACGGGAATAACACCCACAAAATATAGGGAAAATAAAGCCAGCAGGTAATAACTAAGCTTTCGTCTAGTCCGCAGGACAGAAGATGAAAGCCCGTTGAACGGAAGCTTCGGGAGCTTTTTTCAACATTATGGGTTTATCGACGGAAAATTTTAGAGATATACAGGAGACTTTCAGAAAAGTCTCTTTTTTTGTACGTCTTTTTCATTAATTTTACAAAGAAACTGATTTATGCGTTTGGGAAAGCTGCCGGATGTTTAGTTCAACAGGCGTTTGGCTAGATTGCGAATTTATAGTAAATTCACTATCACGTTTCGTAAGAAATATTATCTTTAACAGAAAATAATCAGTTCGAAGTTCGCCACTGCGCCAAGCGCCAAAACGTTGTAAACAATTATGAATCCGACTGTAGAAAGAATCATCAATCAATGTAATTCAAAGGAGAGGCTTGAATGCGTTGAAAAATTGGATAATGAAATAGACCTTTATTCTCTAATGGAGAATTATAATTGGGATGACGGGTTTGAAATACCTTATACTGTCGTTACTCATAAGAAATGTGATTTAGGTTTAGCACTAATGTTGTTCTGGGAGTTTGATGAACCACAATTGTATTATGAAAACCCGCAATCGGAATGGCTATATAGTAAATATGAAACAAAGAGTGAGATTAAATTTAAAATAGAATTTTGTGAACAATTAATAAACGGTATAAGGAATGGGGAATTCAAAAAGGGCGCAAATGAATATGATACAGGTTTTTTTGGAGAGCACTTATATTTTGGTGATGAACGAAAAACTAAAATTAGAAAATTAAAAACCAAGAGAGCCCTTGAGAAATACGAAGAAAAATTCCTGAAACCTTGCTTGGCTGAAAAATAACTGTTTACAATAACCAGAGTTTCGTTGGGCTTGAAAAGCCAGCAATGAATTGAAAACTCATCAAAACAAAATAAAAAATAAAAAATGCTGAGATAAACTCCTGTTGAATGGAAGCTTCCGGAGCTTTTTTCAGCATTATGGGTTTATCGACGGAAAATTTTAAAGATATACAAGAGACTTCGAGATGAGTCTCTTTTTGTGTACATCTTTTTCATTAATTTTACAAAGAAACTGATTTATGCGATTGGGAAAAGCTACCGGAGGTTTAGTTCAGCACGGGTTTTGCAAAAGCGGGGCTGAAGTTCCCTTGCGTTGAAGATTTTCGCACTTTTAGACGCAAAAAACCATTTCATTTTTTATTTTTTTTTAATTTTGAAAAAACGAAAATGGTTTTTGCTCGGTTCAGTTTTTATAGAAATTTTAGTTTGTAAAATCCCCGCCTTCGCAAAGCCCTTTCCCGTTATATGCCATATTACACAAACACCGTCATAAAAAGATGATAAACAAAATTTTAACATTTCTTTTTTTAATAAATTTCTCAATAGTTCTAGCACAAAAAACCGTAAATGCGAAAATAATAATTGATGAAAATAATAATTTAAAAATTTCCGAAACATTTGCTTCAAAAAAAAATATTATAATCTTTCCAAATTACATTACTTTAGATAGTTCTGCAAAATTTTTAAGCAATGAAACTTCAAATCTGAAAAGTTATGATGTGAGCGATAAAGTTGATTATGTAATAAATATTGACAAATCAAATGCAAATAATGATTTTTTTATTACAACTATAAGATATTTAGGATTAGAGAAATCTGACTTCACAAAGGAAAAAAAATTTAATCTTAATATTTCTTCCAAAGACTATAATATCATTTTTCCTACCGAAAACGATTTGCAACGAAATTATATTGCTACACCAATAATTGTTGCGGGCAAATTTAAAAATTTTGAAGTTAATGGTTTTCAAGTTTACTATCTTGAAAAAGAAAACGGACTTTTGGAAGAAATCAAAAAAGCAACGGAAGGAATGTCTAAATCATTTGAGTTTTTTTCTAATTATTTTGGGAAAAAGGAAAAACCAAAAATTATATTTGCACCAATAAATGGACCAAGTGTAACTAATGAAAACATTATAATTTACAATAGTGCCATATTCAAAAATGACGCACCTAGAACAACTGTTTCGCACGAAATTGCCCATATTTGGTTTGGAGGGGATGGAATTATATTCAAAGAAAATTCTTTAACAGAGGCATTAGCAGAATTCCTTGCTTTTGAATATTTAAAAGCAACATATCATTCTGAGAATTTCAACAAATACTTTGAAGATTTAATTGGCTATAAGCAATTTATAACCGAAGGAAAAAAATCCTTTGTAGGATTTGCCAATCAAAATTTAGAAAAAAATGAAAAAAAATTATTTTCTTATAACTTATTACCACTTTATCTTTATTCAAAACAAAAAAACGATGCAAACTTTATCAATATAATTGGTGAATTTTATAAATATAAGAAATATGACAGAACTACAAGTTTAGATGAATTAAACTTCTTCCTACAATCAAAAGGTTATGAAACATTATTCACAGATAAAATTCCAGATTTTTACTTTAGCGAGTGTGGTAAATCAAAATTATGTATTAATTCAAACTCTGAAAAAATATACAATTTAGAAATTGAGAGCACAACTATGGACAACTTGAATACCAAAAAAAATATCAAAATTTCTAATAAAAGTCCTGAAATTATAGATATTAATAATATTAAGAAAATTACATTAGACCCTGAATACAAAATTCAACAGGTTTCAAGATTAAACGATATTTGGAATGCGGAAGACAATAATATTTTTAAAAGAAACAGATATTTCTCAACTGCCAAACTTAATCCCAAAATGTTAGAAATCTCAAACGAAATTGGTAACTACTTGAATTACTTAGATAATAACGAAATAACAAAAAATCTTGTTATTGATGAAAAAGACAAAGTTAAGTTTAAAGAGTTAAAAACAAAATATTTAAATTCAAAATCTATAATTTTATCAGGTGCTTCTAGTTCTTTCAGTGAAAAAAACAATTCTTTATATCTTAATTTTTCTTTTAATGACAAAGCAAATAATGATATTAATATTTTAAAAATGACCTTAAAATTAGATAACCAAAATCAAAAGTTAGAATCTCTAGAAACCGAAGAATAAAAATACGGCATATAATAACTAAGCTTTCGTCTTGTCCGCAGGACAGAAGATGAAAGTCCGTTGAACGGAAGCTCCGGTAGCTTTTCAGCAGTATGATGGTCCTCTTATGGGGATGTCGTTTTTAGAATTTAGAGGTGCAAAGCAGTTTTTTAGAAGGACTGAAGCATTCGCCAGATTTCTTCACGGCTTAAAATAGTGGGAAGTTTTTTGACTTTTGGAATCGCGGGAAGATGGAGGTAGCTGTAAGGCAAGCCTTCGGTTTTCAGCAAAAACCGCAGTCCGTAAACGGTATGTTTAAAGTACGACTGAGAAGGGGTTTTTGATCGCTTTTGAAGTTCAAAAAGGTAATCTTTGATGTCTTCCGGGTCTAATTCGGTAGGGATTTTACCGAAGTGAAGCGCTAAGGCTGCAACGTGACGGGAATAATTGTCGAAGGTACGCTTGCTTCTGCCCAGGATGGAAATATTTCTTTCGAAGCGTTGCAGGAGTTCGGCAAAACCGTTAACTTCGCTCGAGGCACGATTGAGAAATTTGTTCGTCCTTAAATCCTCCGGAGATTTTTTTTTGTAGCCATTTCATGAGTTTTTAAAAGGTTAATAAAAACAAAGTTACTAAAACGGCGAATGGGAAAAGCTACCGGAGGTTTAGTTCAACATATTCTACAAGCGGGGCGGAAGTTTTCATCGAATATATTTGCTATTTTCACTATATTCGCTAGTATAAAAGTTAGTTATATCAATCCCCGACTGCAGAAATACCTAACCGTTATATGCCATTTTAAAACCACGCTTAAAAACAAAAAATGAAATTAAAATTACTTTTTACATACATTATTTTTACTATTTTTTCACCAAATATTCAAGCGCAAAAAATAGATTTTAAATGGGAAAAAGATTCAATTAATGGAAAATTGATTGACAAAATTGCAATGAGTGTTCCTTTCACAATTGAAAATAAGACTTACAGATTTCAATTTGATTTAGGTGCAGATGTAACTTTAATTTATGATAAATGTTTTGAAAAAACAGAGTTAATAAAATCTAAGGAAATTACACCTAATGATTTTGCGGCAGGACATACTGTGTTTATCGTCAAAAATCAAAATTTAAAAATTGATAATTTTGAGATAAAAAACTATGATCTTCGAGGTTTATTAAATTTTGACCAGGGTGAAGTTTGCGGAGTGGTAGGCTCTGATATATTCAAAGACAAATATTTAACTATAAATTTTTCTAAAAAGGAGATTGAAGTATCTGATAAGCTAAAAAATAAATTTATAAAACAAATCCAATTTGTCGACGCAAAATATATTAATAACAAATTGCATGTACCTATAACAATTGACGATAAAACTTATTATTTTTTATATGATAGTGGAGCGAGTATATTTCCAATGATTACTTATAAAGAAAATATGAAGCAAATTATTGAAAATAGAGAGATTGTTGAAAATTTCAATTTAAAGAATTTTAACAATCCATTAATTTTAAGAGCTGTTGACATAAATAAAAACATTCAGTTAGGAAATAACAACTTTATGGTAAAGCAACTATGGTTCACAGACGAAGATTATTTTGGATTTAAACAACAAGATATTGATGGAATTATCGGAAATGATTTCTTTTATGACAAGATCATAGTTCTTGATTTTAAAAATAAGAAGTTTGGAATAGTAAATAATGATATTTAATAGCGTTTATATGCCATTTTAAAAAAAAGAAAATATAAAAATGAAAGAAAATTTAATTATTACATTTTTGTTTATATCGGTTTGCATTTTTGCACAAAAAAATGTAAAATCTGACAGCATTTTCTTAAATATAAATGAGCATAACACCATTTTTGTACAAGCAATTTTTAACAAGATTGACACTTTAAATCTAAATTTTGATACAGGAACAACGGAACTAATTTTAACTAATGATGTCCTAAAAAATAAACTAAAATTTTCACCAAAACTCTACAGCACTTTCTACAATTTGCAAATTGGAAACACAAATTATAAAACTAAAGTTTATGACGCTCAATTAACAGGACACGGAACAGACGGAAGATTTGGATGGGACTTTTTTAAAGATAAAATTGTAGAAATTAATTATGATAAAAATATATTAGTAATACATTCAGCATTACCAGAAAATGTGGCAAAAAGCAAAAAGTTTTCTAAACTAAAAATTGAATATTTTAAAGATTTGTTTTTAGTTTCTTGCGAAATTAAACAAAGTGGCGTCGAAAACAACGACCTTTTTCTTTTTGACACAGGATTTCAGAGAACTGCAATGTTAGACAGTGATTTATTAGCACAGGAAAAATTTCCAACCGAGAAAATGGCAATTATCAAAAAAGTGATTATGAAAGGTGCGCAAGGAAATGAAATTCCTGTGATCACGACTAATTTATCGTCTTTGAAAATTGGAAAATATAAACTTAAAAATGTTCCTGTTCAAATAACGACATCTAACAAACCGTTGAAGGATAAAAATATTCATATTTTAGGAAATGAAGTTTTGAAGAGATTTAATACTTTTATAGATTTTCAGCATAATTTTGTATATCTGAAACCAAATAATTTATATAACGAAAAATATACTGACCAAAAGAAAAATATGAAAAGAACAATTTTACAATTTTAGCAAGTTTTCTTATGAGTTATTCGTTTGCTCAAAATTATGAACAAATAGCGAAAGCAGAAGAATTTGTAAGCAAAAAAGATTTTTGTAACACTTATGAAACATTTAAACCTTTATTAATAGATAGTAATCAAGGTTCTATATACGACTATTACTATGCTTCTCTTTCTGCTGTCAATTGTAAAAAAGATGAAGATGCTTTAAACTGGCTTAATGTTGCTGCTGAAAAAGGTTTAGGATTGAAAGATGGAGAAATAGATTTTATTAAAAAAGATGAAAGTTTCAAGGAATTAAAAAGCACAGAAAAATGGGCTTCAATTATCAACACCATGCAAAATAAATTTGCAGATAAAAAATTAATTGAAAAATTATATGAAGGAGTGTATGATACCTTGGAGAAGAAACTTTGCTGACTTGGTATGAAGAGTTTCCAAAAAAGTATTCGGTAGAAAATATTAAAAAAATGAGAAGATGAAAAAAATATTTTATGTTTACTTATTACTATTTTCAGAAATGTTTTGTGCTCAAAATTCATCAGTTAATTTAGAACAAACCTTTCCTGAAAAAATACAAGGATATACCGTAAAAAATAAAAACGGACAATCTGTTTTTAAAGATGAATACAAGTATCTGGATTCCATAAATGTTTACGGCTATAATTATTCCTCCTATGACAATCTTACAATCAGAGGATTTCTAATAGAGCCGAAGGAAAAAGGCACATATCCGGTAATTATTTTTAATCGTGGAGGTAACAAAGAGCTGGGTGCGGTTACGATACCTACTTTGACTAATTTTCTAGGAAAGATAGCAGCTAAAGGGTTTATCGTTATTGGTTCACAATTGCGTGGAAGCGGTAGAAGTGAAGGAAAAGATGAATTTGGAGGAAAAGACATTGGAGATGTGATGAAGTTATTTGAAATCATTGATCATCAAAGTAATGCCGATCCAAAAAGAATCGGAATGCTTGGTGTAAGCCGTGGCTCTATGACCAATTTTTTGGTTCTGAAAGAAACGGATAGAATAATGGCAAATGCTACCATTGGTGGAATTGCTGACTTAAACCAAAAAGACAGACCGGAAATGTATGAGTTGTATAAAGAACTCATTCCCGATTTTGAAAAAAATCCTAAAAAGGAATTAGATAAGCGTTCATCATTACTTTCAATTCCATTAATAAAAAATAAAAATTTAAAGAATTTTATCATTCACGGAGCCAATGATGAACGAGTCAATGTAGATAATGCTTTCCTCTTATTTAATGCATTGAAATCTAATAATTTTTCGACAAGATTATTGATTTATGAAGATGCTAATCATGGCATCAACAATAATACAAATGACCTTATAGGTCAAATAATACGTTATTTTACGGTCTATTTGGCAAAATTATAATGTATCTCTAAATTTTCACAATCTACCGTAATGTTCTGATTATTAGATTTTTGAAATTTATATAGCGACCATATATTTATAAATATATAAAGTAAACCTTAGGAATGTTAAAATTCCCTTTATATGTTTGTCCACAGAAAAAAGTGGAATAAGAAAAGCTAAAAAGTAGGAAAATTCAAGGAACTTTCAAATGATTATTAGTAATGTGTATTTTCCGAATCAATTAACTGTTATGATGTTTTGTATGGTACAGAATTAAATATAGCTGATCATCATCAAAAAGCCCAATACCAGGGTGTATATGGCAAAAACAAATTACTAAATTTGGTTTGACTAATGAAGAAATCAATTTCGCAACTGATTGATTGTGAGTAAAAAAGAAAAACGTTAGTCAGAATTTAAAAAAAATATAACAATAAAATTTACTAAAGGAAAAAAATGAGAAACAATATTTACACTTTGTTATTATTATTTTTATTTACAGGCGTTAATGCTCAAGAATATTCAAAATTAATAAGTGAAGCAAACAAATTATATGAAACAAAAGATTATAAAATGTCTACTGATTTATATGATAGAGCTTTTAAAATTGAAAGCAAAAATCCAAGTCACTTATATAATGGCGCTTGTGTATCTTCTTTGGCAGGAAATACAAAAAAAGCATTTAAATGGTTGAACTTATCAATAGAAAATGGTTGGACAAATCTAAAGCACTTAAATTCTGATACTGATTTAGAAAATTTACATTCAAAAAAAGAATGGGGAAAAACAATTGAAAAGTTAGAGAAAAAACTAGATTTAATAGAAGCAAATTATGATAAACCCTTGCAGGCTGAATTATTGACAATTTATGACGAAGACCAAAAATATAGAAAGCAAATCCATGAAACTCTAAAAAAATTCAATGATGATTCTAAAGAAATGCAGGATCTCTGGAAAATAACACTTCAGAACGACTCAATTAACTTATTAAAAGTAAAAAAAATATTAGATGAAAGAGGTTGGGTTGGTAAAGACAAAGTAGGCGCACAAGCCAACAGTACATTATTTCTAGTCATTCAGCATTCAGATTTGGAAACGCAAAAAAAATATTTACCAATGATGAAAGAAGCCGTGAAAAATGGAAATGCAGATTCAGGTTCTTTAGCTTTGTTAATTGACAGAATAGAAATTCGAGAAGGTAGAAAACAAATATACGGAAGTCAAATAGGAATAAATCCAAATACTAAAACTGAATATGTTTTACCTGTAATTGATCCCGACAATGTAGATAAAAGAAGAATAGAAGTTGGCTTAGGTTCAATGTCTGATTATGTTAAAAATTGGAATTTAATTTGGGATGTTGAAAAGTATAAAAGTGACTTACGCGAATTAGAAAAATTAAATAAATAAAAAAACGTCTGCTAATAACAGTTTGCCAAACATTAGTAAGAATGTCACAAAAAGTAAAACAAGCAATGAAAAAATTAAAAATTTTACTTTTTCTCTGCTATGTCATCCAAAAACAATCAAAATAAATGAAAATAAGATTTTTTTTAATAATTCTTTTTATGTTTTCTTTTCATGCAATTCGAGCACAAGATGGAAATGAACTAACAATTGAGCAAAAACAATACATTAATAAATTTATATATCCACTTTCGACTTTTGAACCTTCTACCGACAATAATGAAGATTTGAAAGTATTAAATAAGTTTATTGGTAATTCCGATATTGTAGGATTAGGTGAATCAACTCACGGTTCGAGTGAAGTTTATAAAATGAAATATCGGATTAGTCAGTATTTAATTAAAGATTTGAATTTTAATATTTTCTCGCTAGAAGCAAATATGCCAGAAAGTTATCTGATGAATAATTATATAAGCAGAAATATAGATTCCCCAGAAGATGTTTTACGCGGAATGTATTTTTGGCTTTGGCAAACACAAGAAACTTTGGCTTTTGTTGAGTGGCTAAAAACACACAATGAAAATAATAATCAAAAAGTGCTATTTGACGGATTTGATATGCAATATTATTTCGGAGCGTTAAAACAAATTAGAGATGTATATTACGCTAATAATTATCCATTAGATGACATTAATAGTTTAATTAAAATATTAAAAGAAAATAAAAGAGGTAACAAAAAATATAAAAACAAAATTCAAAAAACCGTAAATTTATTATTAGATAAGGTTTCGCAAAAAGCCCTAGAAATGGAAGATAAAGAAAGTAAAAAAAGATTTTTACAAAATATTACTATCATTAGACAAAATATAAAAGTCGGCAGTTCACTAACGAGGGATAAATTTATGGCTGAAAATGTAGATTGGATAAAACAAAACTATAATCCAAGCAAGGTAATTATATCTGCTCATAATTTCCACGTGTCTAAAGAAAATCGTAGTTCGATGGGTTATCATATAAATGAAAAGTACCAAAATGATTATATTAATTTTGGTTTTGCATTTTACGAAGGAAATTACACGGCAAGTGTTGATGGAAAAATAGGAACATTTACATCGCAAACAGCACCAATCAGAAGTCTCGAATCTAATTTAAACTCTTTAGATATACCTTATTTCATTTTAGATCTAAAATCAATTAAGAAAGATAATAATGAATTGGGAAAATGGTTATTAAAAGATATTGAATTTCGTAAAACTGGTTCTGGAACCAAAAATGATGAATTTAGAAAAATAAATATTGCCGATTCTTTTGACTTTCTGATTTTTATAAATAAATCTTCACATTCAAATTTATTAGAGAATATTAAACTGAAAGACACATAAGATAATCGAGTAGACGGCTCCGCTCATAATTGAACGGAGTGCGCCTCTCACACCACCGTACGTAGGTCTCGTATACGGCGGTTCGCAAACCATCTTTCCAATCGCTCTTTACACCAATTGAAACTATTTCGTACTTTATGAAAAGGCTACAGATATTTCCGTTCCTTATCTAATTTCCGAAAGGATTTGGTTCAGTCCTTCCTTGGGTTGTGAGTCCTCCGATTTATTCATCGGCTCGTTGCTCCTAAGTACTATGACCTCTGCTGACTTCTTCGTTTTGCCAACTCGTGGCTACGAAGAGATCAGCGGTTTTTCCTCGCTTCAGAACATAGGTTCCCTTACCCGCAAAGGTTATTTTGCAGACAGCGTTTGGGTGACGAAAAGAAAATCCTGTGGCGGCCCCCGCTGCCCGAAAATGGCAATGGTGACCAGGTTTCCTTCTTTGCAACAGCGGCATTTATTGAGCAGCATCTTCCGGTCGAAATCCAAATGCTGAAGCTTGATATTCCTTACTTCCATACAGCGCAGTCCGCAACCGTAGATGAGGCCGATGAGCAGTTTGTGTTTCAGGAGTTCGGCGGTTTGAATCATGCGCCAGATCTCTTCACGGCTTAAAATAGTGGGAAGTTTTTTGACTTTTGGAATCGCGGGAAGGTGGAGGTAGCTGTAAGGCAAGCCTTCGGTTTTCAGCAAAAACCGCAGTCCGTAAACGGTATGTCTAAAGTACGACTGAGAAGGGGTTTTTGATCGCTTTTGAAGTTCAAAAAGGTAATCTTTGATGTCTTCCGGGTCTAATTCGGTAGGGACTTTACCGAAATGAAGCGCTAAGGCTGCAACGTGACGGGAATAATTGTCGAAGGTACGCTTGCTTCTGCCCAAGATGGAGATATTTCTTTCAAAGCGTTGCAGGAGTTCGGCAAAACCGTTAACTTCGCTCGAGGCACGGTTCAGGAATTTGTTCGTCCTTAAATCCTCCGGAGATTTTTTTTTGTAGCCATTTCATGAGTTTTTAAAAGGTTAATAAAAACAAAGTTACTAAAACGGCGAATGGGAAAAGCTACCGGAGGTTTAGTTCAACA
>NZ_QNUG01000024.1 GCF_003385395.1 Epilithonimonas hispanica
TAATAATTCGTTAAATATTTGAATTTCAGAAACTTAAATATACGAATTATTACTTTTCATTGCAAATTTTATTTCATTTCTTATCCCGAACTCAGGTTATGTTAAATCATAACCTATAATATTGCTGTTAAACAATCCTTTGGTAAATTTGTGCCTCGAAATTAAAGAATATGAATTTAAAAGGTAAAAACGCCATCATCACAGGTGGTGGAAGAGGTCTTGGAAGAGCTGTTGCTCAGGCATTAGCGAATGAAGGCGTTAATATAGGGATCACAGGAAGAAACGAAAATTATCTCAAAATAGCAGTTAACGAACTGAGACAAACCGGGGTGAAAGTAGCTTACGCCGTTTTCAGCGTCGATAACGAATTAGAAGTAAAAGCAGGAATCGAATCTCTGGCAAACGAATTAGGCGGAATCGATATTTTGGTCAACAATGCAGGAATCGGTGACTTTGGAAGCATCGAGGAAATGGCTTCTGACGTTTGGGAACAAGTTATCAAAACCAATCTTTTCGGTGTTTATTACACAACCAAAGCGGTTTATCCCTATTTGAAAGAAAAAGGACAAGGTGACATTGTGAATGTCGCTTCCACAGCAGGATTGAAAGGCGGACCAAATATGTCGGCTTACGCAGCTTCCAAAGCGGCGGTTGTTTCTCTTTCGCAGTCGATGATGGCAGAATGGAGAAAGCAGAATATCCGCGTGATTACCTTGACTCCGAGCACGATTGCTTCCGATATGAGCATCAATGGCGGTTTGACAGACGGTAATCCGGATAAAGTTCTTCAGCCGGAAGATTTTGCAGAATGGGTGAGAGACATCCTGAAGATGAACAGACGCGCATTGATTGCGAACGGTTCTATTTTCTCGACTAATCCTTAGTTAGAATAAAGCAATTCTACATATCAACCCTTTCAGAGTTTCAAACTTTGAAAGGGTTTTGTTTTATATTAAGTTCTATTTAAGTATCTGTTATAAGGCTTCGACTCCGCTCAGCTTAACAACTTTCTCGATAGATATAAAGATGTCACCCTGAGCGGATTCGAAGGGTTTTTAGCTTAGGAATGGTTTCGTTATTTAATCTTTGCGTTTAAATACACTTATCCCTATCTTTATCGGAATCAAATAAAAGATATGAAGAGAAACTCAATTTTAGCAATGTCTGCTGTTTTCTTTGCAACGCAGATCACTTTAGTCAACGCTCAAAACAAATCCGAAGAAAAACTCAATCCAATCGTTCAAAGTTTTGTTAATGAAGCCAATGATAATTCCCAGTTGGAAAATATGGCTTTCGAACTTTTGGACGGCATCGGACCGCGTCTTGTTGGAACACCTGAGATGTTAGCTGCTAACAATTACACAGTAGATAAACTGAAATCTTGGGGAATCGATGCTAATCTTCAGCAATTCGGAACGTGGAAAGGTTGGCAGCGTGGAACTACACACGTAGATTTGGTTTATCCAAGAACCAAAACCTTGTCTGCAACACAATTGGCGTGGAGTCCAGCAACTAAAAAAGCAGTAGAAGCAGAAGCTCTAATCCTTCCAAAAGTATCTTCCAAAGCGGAGTTTGATAAATGGTTGCCTTCTGCAAAAGGAAAAATAGTTTTGATGGCACAATATCAGAAAATTGGTCGTTCTGATGAACAGATTAAAGAATTTGCAACACCAGAATTATATGAAAAACTAAAAGCTGAAAAAGTGCAGTCTAAAAAAGATTTCGCAAATTATATCAAAACAATCGGTTATGATAATACAACTTTGCCAGAAGCTCTGGAAAAAGCAGGAGCTGCTGGAATTGCCATTTCCAACTGGACAGGAATTCATAGTACCAACCGTGTTTTTGGAGCTAAGACCAAATCAATTCCAATGTTCGATATCGATTTAGAAGATTACGGAATGTTGTATAGAATGGCAGAAAAAGGTACAAAACCGAGAATTAAAGTAGATGCACAATCCAAAGTTCTACCAGAAGCTAAGTCTTTCAACACCATCGGAATGATAAAAGGCTCAGAAAAACCGAATGAATATGTGATTCTTTCTGCTCATCTCGATTCTTGGGATGGCGCGCAAGGTGCGACTGACAACGGAACGGGAACTTTGACAATGCTGGAAACAATGAGAATCCTTAAAAAATATTATCCAAATCCAAAACGTACCATTGTTGTTGGACTTTGGGGAAGTGAGGAACAAGGTCTGAATGGCTCAAGAGGTTTTGTTGCTGATAATCCGGAAATCATCAAAGGTGTGCAGGCGGTTTTCAATCAAGATAATGGAACGGGTAGAGTAGTAGATATCAGTGGACAGGGTTTCAAAGATTCTTATGCTTACATCGGAAGATGGCTGGATGCAGCACCTAAAAAAGTGAAAGACCAAATCAAAAGTACTTTTCCGGGAATGCCGGGAGGTGGCGGTTCCGACCACGCATCGTTTGTGGCAGCAGGAGTTCCAGGATTTTCTTTGAGTTCGCTTAACTGGGGTTACTTCGGTTACACTTGGCACACGACCAAAGATACTTATGACAAAATCGTTTTTGATGAGTTGAAAAATAATGTGATTCTGACCGCCACTTTAGCTTATATGGCTTCGGAAGACCCAGAGTTTGTAAGCAGAGAAAAGCGTGTGATGCCGAATGATGACAAAGGAACTGCTGTAAAATGGCCAGAAGCAAGAGAGCCGAAAAGAAGCAGTAAAGATTATTAATCTAAAAGAAAATTGATATTGGAGTTTAGAAATTAGATTTCAATCAAAAATAAATAAGAAAGCGACAAAATTTTTTGTCGCTTTTTTTGATTTTGAAATTTAGATAGGTAGTAATGGTCGGAAGTGTACATACACTTTTTTCTCTCGGATATAATAACAGACAAGCAAAAACAAAATCGCCATAGAAAACCAAATCATCAAAGAATAATAATCCATAATAGACCTTAGCAGAATCTGATTGTCCAGTTGTGCTTTGAATACTTTTTGTGTTACTAGTGGAACTGTTTTCTCCTCCAAACCATTATTTTCGAGATAAGCTTTAATTTGATTGATTTTATCCAGATAGTATTGATTGTTGTAATTGATATAATCCAAAAATCTGTTATAATGCAGATTGTAGTGGTAAACTGTAAAAAATTTAGTCAAAAAAGTGCTGGTTGTGTAGCCTAAGAATCTTATAACCAGCCCAAAAGCAGCGGCAGAAGGCGCAAGATAATAAGGAACAATACTGATGATAAACAAAATCGTAGGAACCATTATCAGTCCAACGCCCAATCCGTGTGCAAATAGCGGAATACTGTAGTAGCTTTCATTTCCTGCGTTATCCAGCATCTGTGTCATACAAATGTGATAAATCATCAATGAAACAAAACCGCACATCCAGAGCCAGATGACGTTCGATTGTTTGATTTGATGCCAAGCCGCCAAAGCCACACCAGCAATTATTCCGATGAGATTAAAGACAAACATATACGAGATATGCCTTGGGTCCATATGAAGCACATTTTTGTAAAAACTCCCGACATAGGTAAAAGAGAATCGCTCGATGTACATAAAGAACAAGAGCATTGCGCCCCACAGATATTGTTTTTGTTTAAAGATAGAAAGATCAATATAAGGTCTTTTTAAAGTTAACTGACGAACAGCAAATAACAATGTCGCCAAACCAACCATTACCGAAACCTGAATAATTTTAACACTTTCAAACCAATAATATTGTTGTCCATAGACACTCAGATAGCCCAATCCAATTAATATTACAGCCAGCAAAATAAAACTGCTCATATCCAACTGAATCAACGTGTGTCGATGAAATACTTTGGCAGAAGAGATGCAAACCAAAACAATGATTACGCTCACAGCAAACATCACCATCGATAGTTTATAGACAATGTCAAAATTATACTGGTCGATGAGGTCTGCGGTAATCAGGTTGTTAAAAGATGTCGTACAAAGCAACATCCCGAAGAACAAACTATAAGTAACTTCTTTTGCTCTGTAAGATTTCATAAATCTGATAGCCATCGACATATAGAGATTCACGGCACTCGCAAAAAGCATCCCTTGAACAAATCGGACAATGAAAACCACCAGCAGAATCTGAGAGGAAAACAGCAGATAACAACACAACAATTGGAACAACTGAAACTGGATAAAGTATTGCTTGGAAGTGAAGTAATTGTAGAATCTCCTTTCCAAACAATAGAATGATGCAAAGCCTGCATAGTAAAGCGAAATCGTAAACTGGATGTCATTGGGTTCTATACCGTAATAACCCGCAGCAACGTCTTCGTTCGCCATTGGTAAGAAAAACATAATCATGTTGGGTAGCAGCAATGTGAAAAGTATCATTTTTGCCAGCCAGTTCGGAACCCATTCTTTGAATAAAGTCATCTTTTATGTTGGATTAATGATGAGGGATGGTGACAGTCACATTCATCCCGGAAAGTATTTTGGAACGCCATTCTTTGCTGAGGTTAATGATTTCTATCTTAACAGGAATACGCTGGACTATTTTCACAAAGTTCCCAGTAGCGTTATCCGGAGGAAGTAAAGAAAAACTAGAACCAGTTGCCGGAGAGAAAGCCAATATCTTTCCTTCGAATTTCTCATCAGGATAAGCATCTACCGTGATAGAAACCTTGTCACCAATTCCAAAATGTGAAATCTGAGTTTCTTTAAAATTGGCCATAATCCATTTAGGGTTTTCATCGTTCACAATGTAGCAAAGGTGTTCTTCGTCGTCAATCATTTGTCCTTTTTCTATTTTACGCTTACCTAATCGCCCGTTATATGGCGCAGTAATTACGGTATAACTCACGTCCAGATTTTTACGTTGTTTTACTTCATTCAATCGTGATTTTTCTGCGCCAATGATGGCTTTTTCCTGATTAAGGTCTTCCGCTTTTTCTTTTGCAACTCTGTAATGTTGTTCTGCTTGTGATAAGTCACTTTTATAGATATTAAGGCTGGCTTCTATCTGTTCCAGTTTTTGTGCTGTGGCAGATTTTTCTTTGTACAGTTGCTTGTATCTTTCATATTCCAGATTTTCTTTCCACACTTTTACTTTGGCCGCTTCTATGGCTTGGTAAGCTTCTTGAGCTTCTGCTTCCAAGGTTTGTTTTTGTTGGTTCAAGACTTGGGTATTGGCATTTTGTTTTTGGAGTTCTGCACCTACTTGGTTGGCATCCAGCTTATATTCTCGGCTATCGATGATGAATAATGTGTCGCCTGCTTTTACGTTGTCATAATCAGTAAACCGTACTTCTCTTACATAACCACTCACTCTTGCAATCACAGGATTGATATATTCCACCACCTGAGCATCATTTGTGGTTTCATTATGTAAGAAATAATAGATAGAGATGGAGGCTTTTATCATAACAAAAAGCACAAAAATCCACGCGATAGCAGAGGTGAATTTGACTAGGGTTTTACGATGAGATACTTTCATTTTATAGGGTTCCGGTTTCGTATTTTAGAGAGTAGTAGCTTTTCAGGATGTTCATTTTGGATTGTTCAAGTTCAAATTGGGCTTGCACTTGTAAGAGGTTGGCATCCAAAAGGTCTGTGATAAGCGCGGTCTGGTTGAAATAAGCGTTTTTCAAAATCCTCGCATTTTCATTAGCATATTGCAGATTTTGTTCAAAGACTTTTTCGTGTTTTAGGGCTTCGTCGTATTCGTAATAAGCTTTGTAGATTCGGGTTCGGATGTTATCATTGGTGAATTGATGATGCAGTTGGGCAGAACTCAATTCTATTTTAGCTTCTTGCACTTGATGCTTGTTGTGGTAGATACTGCTGATGTCATAAGACGCTTGCAGACCTACGAGCCCCAAACTGTACCAATTGGGGTTGTAGTTATAGAGGAACACTTGCGGATTGGCAAATTGGAAAGAACCTATCAGACCTATTTTAGGATAGTAATTGCCTTTGTCTAGTTTTAATTTGGTTTCTGCCACTTGGGTGTGTTGTTCAGATAATTCTGCATCGTAGCCTTTTTCCAGAGCTATTTCGATGTAGTCATCTACTGATAAAGCTGTTGTTTCTTCTTCAATAGGCGCTATTTCTGGTTCAATGATGGTTTTGTCATCTTCACCGGTTAAGACATTGATCTGTTGTTGCAAAACGATGATGCTATTCTCAATCTCGGTGAGGGTCATTTTTCTTTTACTAAGTTCCAGCTCGGTGCGCAGAACATCACTTTCCAGGATAATTCCGGCTTTGTAGATGTTTTTTATTTCGGAAAGCTGATGTTCTTTTTCTGCAATATCGTTTTGCATTGTGGTTTTCCATTGGTATTGCAAATGCAGGTCTATAAAAAGATTGGTGGCTTTCAGCTTGGTAAGGCTGATGAGTTTTTCTTTATCGGTTACCGAAATATCAGAAAGAATCTTCGCCAGTTTGATTTCATTTTTTAGTTTGAAACCATCAAAGAGATTCATATACAGATTGGTCTCTGTGTTGTAAAGCGTGTGGATGATGTCGTGCTGGGCAGGTTTGTGAAGAATCCCGTTGACATAGACAGGCATATTGGTGGCGTGTCTTATAGAGGCAGAAAAGCTTAATGTTGGAAGTTGGTTAGATTTAGCTTGTTTAATTTTGGTTTCAGCCAATTGTAGTTTCAGTTGTTCCAAAGCAATTTCTTTGCTATGGGTTTCAACTTTGCTAAAGAGCTGAGGAAGCGTTAGTTGTTGTTCTTGGGCTTTAAGAGAAAGCTGGTATAGACAGGCTGATAGTGCTAGAATAAGCCTGTATTTTTTACAAAACATTTTGCGTTTAATTTTAAAGTGCAAAACTAAAGGCTTTTATGTGATGTAATTTTATACAAAATAGACTAATTTTTGTTGATTCCTGCCATTTTTATTTACCTTTGAGTATGAAATTATTGGATATCCTTCAAGAGATAGATGACTCACCCAAAGATGTTTATCTGGTGCACGAGCGGTTTGAGAGGCATTATGATATGCATACCCACAAGCGTGACCAGTTGAGTTTTGTAGAAGGCGGTGTGGCGTATGTCACGATAGAGAATGAGTATCTAGTGGTTCCGGCAATGCACTTTTTATGGATTCCTGCAGGGGTGCCTCATAAGCTGGATGTGTCGCATCACGCCACTCAGTTGCATTCTTTTTATTTCAAAAGTTCAGAGAAGGCCTTTTACAAAGATTTGGGAATCTATCCCGCCAATCGACTCATTACAGAACTGATTAATTTTTCCCAACGCTGGTCTCATCAGTTTGTGGACTATAATGAGCCTTACGCTGCTGCACTTTTTTCTTTGTATGATGTTCTTCCTTTGATGACAGAGCAGCAAATCAAGCTACAGCTTCCTACTTCCGAACATCCCAAGATAGAGCAGGTCTTGCAGTATATCCATCAGAACTTCCATACGCCATTGACCTTGAGTGAGATGACCGATCAGTTTCATATGAGTGAGCGGAGTTTTTGCAGATTATTCAAAAAAGAACTTCATATTTCTTTTATTCAGTATCTCAAGACATATCGGATTATCCAGTCGATTAGTTTTTTACAGAAGCGGAAAGATTACTCTATCGAGCAGATTGCCAATGCAACGGGTTACGAATCTCTCGCGGCTTTCAGCAATGCTTTTTACGAATATACAGGGATGCGACCGTCACAGATGCGGAAGATGATTACTTAATCAAAATTATTTAATTAATGATTAAAACCAGATAGACCTTAGTTTCAAAGCTTTCCTTTCCGCTTCAAAACCTTACCTCGCGGTTCATTACCTTCATACAGTGCAATCTCAGAATGCAGAAACTGAGCAGCTAAGGCAGAGTCTTGTACTTTTACAGAACTTCTTTCTATCATTTCAGATTCGAATGCGGTTAACACACTTTCTCTGATGCCTTTTTCTCGCCAGTTGGATGGTGGTCTGCAGGCTTTGAAAATGGTACGAGCCAGAGATAAGGCATCCAGTAGAGCCTGATTGGCACCTTGTCCTTTGAAAGGGCTCATTGGGTGGGCAGCATCACCAATTAAGGTTGCTTTTCCCGAGTTTTCCAACCATTCTGACCTCAGCAATGCACGGTCATAAACGGGATAGCCCGAGATTTGAGTTTCAAGGGTGGCGGATAATATCTCTGGAATGGGAGAATGCCATTGTGTACGTTGGATAGCTTCTTCTTTGAGCGCTTTTTTACCTTTGGTGCTCAGGGTTTTGGCATCTTCTTCTGTCATTGGGAAACTCAGTTGCCACATTATGGAATCTGAATCATAAGGCATCATATAGATACGCTCATTCCCATTAGCCGTCTGAAATACCGTTGCCGAATCCAACAAATGGCTATTCATATTTTCAAGCGCGCTCAAAGGGCAAATCCCTAATATTACAATACAACCCAAGTAACGCAATGGTGATCGTTTTTCGCTAATCAGTAAGCTACGGACTGCACTTCGGATACCATCTGCGCCTACGATGAGGTCCGCTTTATCCGTTTTTACTTTGCCATTGACTTGGAAATTAAGGTCAATTCCACCGTCTTTGTTGTCTTTAAAATCTAGGAGCTGATGTCCCCATTGTATGGTAGTATCACTACCAAGTTGTTGGATTAATGCTTGTCGCAGAGACTGTCGGGCGATATGGATATTAGTTTTTTTTGGAGAAGTTTTAGTGCTGCCTTGCATCCATTTTCTCATTCCCCATTCAGCGACTACTTTTCCATCTGGGTTATGGACAAGGTGTCTTGTAGAAACCACGCCTTTGTCCAAATCAAAAATCCCAAATCCCTCCATTGCTTTACTCGCTTGTTGCAGAGTCAACCCATAGCCTTGGGAACGCTCATCAAAAGCCTTATCCCGTTCATACAGCGTAAAAGGAATCCCACGGTGCAGACAAGCCACAGCTAATGCTGTACCGCCAATCCCACCTCCAATAATGGCGACGTGAGGATAATTCTCTTTATCAGGTTTTGGAAAGTCTAGTGAAGATACCAGTCCAGAACCAGCGCAAGTAGGGCAGATGTACAAAGAGGCTTCTGGACGGATAGGTGGTGTGCCTTCTCCATTGGCTTTTTCAAACTGCTCCAGTTCCAGCAAATAACGAAGCCGTAGACTCTTCTTGATTCTGCGCTTTTGTTTGCCGAGTCCCATACAATCGGGACAACTGGTGAAGCTGGTCATTTTGGAAAACAAATTTTTGGATTAATGTAAAACTAAAATAGAATCTTCAAAAATAGTGAAAACCACATAGGCACATAGAAAATCATAGTATTTAAGCTAAAACAATTGAAAATAGAAAGTTATACGAGATTATTTTCTCTTAATATTTTACAACCACAAAAGTCACAAAAGGTTTATAAGGTATAAAGTACAGTAAATCTAATTCCCTTAAAATTAAAATAAGACAATATGATAACTCTTTTTTGAACATTGATAAATAACTTGAGCTTGGGTTAAGAAAATGATGCAACATCAATAGGAATGGGCTTTAGCCCATTCTAATATGAAAAAGAATGTAAGGCTTTAGCCAAAATTGAAATGATATTTTGGCTAAACCCTTTTTTTAATTACAATTCTATACATCGGGCTAAAGCCCGACGCTATTGATAATAATTTTATAATGATTCTCAATAAGCTTAATGTAAATTGTTAATCCGAACCAAGTTAAATATATAAATTACTGCATTTAAAAGCTTTTGTGACTTTTGTGGTAGAATAGATTTTTTTTATTAAATACTCATCATAAAAAGAATTAATACAACATCAGAAAACCATCTTCAAAAATAGTAAAAACCACATAGGCACATAGAAAAAACAAAATGTTTAACTCTCAAAAGAGAAAATAGAACTAAGCAGGCTCCTATTTCATCTTAAATCTATACAAAACTATGTGTCTATGTGGTTAAAAGAGTTTCAATTTAAATCTGGAGAGGTACTATAAAACAAGGGAAAATAGAAATCCATTAGGGACTATTTTCTCTAAATGTTTATAAAAAACCTATGTGCCTATGTGGTTAAAAAAATGAGACTGCTTTTGTATTTAATAACTATGTCATAGAATCAGAAAACCATCGTCAGCTGAATTCTCTTTCTGGCTTCATCCACTTCCGTTACTTTGATTTGCACGTGTTGGTGGAGTTTCACAACCTCATTCACATCCGAGACAAAACCATCTTTCAGTTGAGAGATGTGTACCAGTCCACTTTCTTTGATTCCTAAATCTACGAAACATCCAAAAGCCGTAATGTTATTCACAATGCCAGGAAGTACCATCCCGATTTTGACGTCTTTGATGGATTTGACATTCGGGTCAAATTCAAACACCTTGGCGGCTTTTCTTGGGTCTAGTCCTGGCTTTTCTAATTCCTTCAAAATATCCTTGATACCGAGAATTCCAATATCATTGGTGACGTATTTTTCTGGATTCACCAAGGCGATTTTCTCTTTATTGGAAATCAAATCCTCTGTTTTCAATTCCAAATCTTTTGCCATTTTTTCTACCAGCTTATACGCTTCAGGATGTACAGCAGAGTTATCCAAAGGATTTTTAGCGTTCTTGATTCTCACAAAAGCAGCCGCCTGTTGATAAGCTTTTTCGCCCAGTCTTGGTACTTTTTTCAAATCCTTTCTTTCAGAGAAAGCGCCATTTTCTGAGCGGTAAGCCACAATGTTCTCAGCCATCTTTTCTCCAATTCCGGAAACATAGCTTAGGAGCGATTTACTGGCTGTATTCAGATTAATCCCTACGGAGTTTACGGAACGGATGACTGTGTTGTCCAATTCTTCTTTCAGTTTGGTCTGGTCCACATCGTGCTGGTATTGTCCAACACCAATGGATTTAGCATCTATCTTTACAAGCTCTGCCAAAGGGTCTGCTAATCTTCGTCCGATAGAGACAGCACCACGAACAGTCACGTCATAACTTGGGAACTCATCTCTGGCAATCTTACTGGCTGAATACACCGAAGCACCGGCTTCTGAAACCACAAAAACCTGAATTGGTTTGTCAAAGGCGATTTTCTTGATAAAGAACTCCGTTTCTCGGCTGGCAGTTCCGTTTCCGATGGAGATGGCTTCGATATTATAAGCATTCACCATCGAGCGGATTTTCTTCATCGCCATTCCACTTTCGTTTTGGGGTGCGTGGGGGTAGATATTCTCGTTGTGCAGGAGGTCGCCTTTTTCATCCAGACAAACTACCTTGCAACCTGTTCTGTAACCAGGGTCAATGGCCAAGATTCTTTTCTCTCCCAGAGGAGAGGCCAGAAGCAGCTGTTGCAGATTATCAGAGAAAACCTCAATAGCTTTCTGGTCTGCCTTTTCTTTAGCTTCTTGCAGGGCTTCGTTGGAAAGTGCAGGTTCTAATAGTCGTTTGTAAGAATCTGTAATGGCGAGTTCTATCTGTTTGGCAGAGGCGTTATTACTTTTAATAATAGCTTTGTCGATGAGGTCTAATGCTTCATCTTTATCTACATCCACAGATGCTTTTACAAAACCTTCGTTTTCTGCGCGGAGCATGGCTAATAATCTATGGCTTGGGATTCTGTTGAGCACTTCCTGCCATTCAAAATACTGACTGAATTTCTGAGCTGCTTCCTCATCTTTTTTAGCTTTCACCACTTTGGAAGAGATGATGGCTTTTCTCTGGAAAAGTCTTCTCAGGTTTTTTCGGACATAGAGATTTTCATTCACCCATTCGGCAATAATGTCTCTTGCACCTTGCAAAGCTTCGTCTTCGTTGGCAACATCGTTATTCACATATTTGGAAGCCAAGAAATCTATATCGTCATTTCTCTGGCTCATGATGATTTTTGCCAGCGGTTCCAGTCCTTTTTCTCTGGCAGAGTCAGCTTTGGTTTTCTTACGTTTTTTATAAGGCAGGTAGAAGTCTTCTAGCTCCTGCAGGTCAAAGCTTTGTTCTATTTTTTGCTTCAGTTCGGGTGTCAAAGCATGTTGTTCCTCGATAGATCTCAGGATGCTGTCTTTCCTTTTGATGATCTCTAGGAAAAGTTTGTTGAGTTTAGCAATATTTTCAATCGCTACCTCATCCAGATTGCCAGTTTTATCTTTTCTGTATCGTGCAATGAAGGGGATGGTACAGTCTTCTGAGAGAAGTTGCAGAGTTGCGTCAATACTTTTGGTAGGAAGATTAAGTTGCTGTTGTATGTAGGCAGAAGTTGTCATTTCGGTAGTTTGAACAGCGAAAATAGTGTTTTTGAACCGAAAGTACAGACTGCAATTACTTTCCTTTAGGTCTTTTTTCTCGCAGCAGAAATATGAAAAGTCCTATAAACAAAATAATAGGTCCCAGTAGTTCTAATCCGAATGAACCAAGAATCAATAGTGTCATCATAACAGAAATATTTTGGTTAAAATTATCACTTATGAAGAAGTTATCTTATAGTAGAAATACTGATTTTTAAGTTTTTGAATCGCGTTGGGACATTTACCAATAGGTCGCACCTTCGGCGCTCTTTGTGATTTTGAGAATCATGGGAATAGCAGGACTAGATCTTCCAAAAGATGTGCTTGGAAATAAACCAATATTAAAAAAATATTCAGGATTACGGAAAGCCGTAAAAAAGTCTGGATAATTTATCTTATTTTCGGGATATATTAATCTAACCATACTGGTGAGCTTATTTTAACTAAAAACATAAACCCCATGAAAAACCCCAAAAAAAATCTGTCCTCTTACGTAGAACTATTTTTTGAAATGCTTGCAGAAGTAATTATACTGCTTAGACAACTAGCGGATCAAAAAGTAGAAGCCGAAAAATCCTATGACAGTGCCGATGTCAAGATTCTTTTGAAAATAAGCGACAGCACCTTCTACCGATGGTGCAAACAAGGGAAACTGCATAGCAAAAAAGTAGGAGGCAAGATCTATGTCTCCAAAGCTTCGGTAGATAATCTGTTGAAGTAGAGCTGTAGCATCTGTCTTTTTTGAAATTATTTGTTCTCACAGATTTTGCTGACTGAGCAGGTAGATTTGTGTTAATACTTTTCTAAATATCGTATTCTCAGAAATTAAAAATCGGGCTAATCCACAAAATCTGCGAGAACCATTATTCTTTTCATCTTTTACGTTTTTAAACAATCAGTTATCTGAGATCCAAGATTCAGCCAGTTTCTTCTGATTTTCTTCGGGTATGCTTTAGGCTTTATTCGGAAAAAACATCTTTTTTCCGAACAAGACCCGAACCAATGTGCTACTTGACCCGAAGGATTGTAGAAACAATCAGTCAATTGCAGTCAACAATAGTCAAAGGCAGTCAATACCGGTCAGGGGTGTACAAGGGATGCTTTTCTGTTATATCTTCGTCCTACCAAATCAATAAAAACAATAGAGATGGGAAAATTTGAAAAAGGAATCCTAGGTGGATTCTCCGGGATTGTAGGCCCGGTAGTAGGCGCCACATGGCGTGGTATGGATATCTTGCGTAGCCGCCCAAAACGTACACATCGTGTACCAACTGCTGATCAACTGTTGCAACAGCAGAAGTTCAAATTAGCAGTACAGTTTTTGCAACCTGTCAGAACCATCCAATCCAAGTATTTTGGTACTGGGAGTGGGGTGAAGTCCAGGGCAAATCTTGCCGTCTCTTACACCATTGCCGAGGCAATACAAGTGGTAGCAGAGGTGCCAGAGCTGATTTTCAACAAGGTGCTGATTACCAGAGGGGAGCTTGCAGGCTTTCAAAATGCAACACTGGCAACGCAAGTGGGTGCCGTACTGGAAATGAGCTGGCAAGACAACAGTACGCAAGGCAACGCAAAATCCAATGATGCAGTCTCTCTCGTCTGCTACTGTAAGGAGCTGAAAGCGTTTGAGATCTTTGAAGGCATCGTTCTACGCTCAGATCTGGAAGCTATCGTAACCCTCCCCAACTATTGCATTGGCAAAACAATGGAGGTCTACGCCTTCCTGAACAACGAGAAAGAAACCATGGCAAGCACCAGTTTCTATCTTGGAGAACACACGGTCATCTAGACTGTGGTAAACGAGCCACCCGAGAGGGTGGTTTTTTTGTGCAATATAGTTGGATACTTAAAATCTGGGCATAAAAAAAGGCGAGTTGCCCCACCTTGAATGTTTTCACAACGGAATAATCCTTATTGTGAATTGCTTTCAGTTACAAATCTAAAACTATTTTTTGTTATACAACTAAGAAAAAGCATTTTGTGGAGATTTTTTTTCTTGTTAATTTTAAAGGATTTCAAAAAACAAAATAATTATGAGCAAAAATATACTTGGATTGGACTTGGGAACGAACTCTATTGGATGGGCGTTGATAGAGATAGATCATGAAAATAAAATTGTTAAAATATTAGGTATTGGTTCTCGTATTTTAACCATGGATGCAGCTGAGATTGCAAAGTTTGAAAGTGGAGCCAAAACAGAAAGTGGAGCAGCAAAAAGAACAACTCAACGTTCTCCTCGAAAACTTAATGAAAGATTTTTATTAAGAAGAGATAGACTGCATTGTGTTTTAAATCTTTTAAATTCTCTTCCAGAACATTATAAACTTTCGATAGAGTTTGAGAATGAGAAAGGTAAACGTAGCGGTAAATTCAAAAAAGGAAGTGAAGAAAAACTAGCTTATTACAAAAATGATAACGGAAAGTATCAGTTTCTATTTATGGACGCTTACTTTCAAATGGAAAATGATTTTAGAAAACTTTATCCAGAACTGTTTTATAAGAGAAAAAATAGTAATGAAACTAGAATTCCGTTTGATTGGACCTTGTATTTTTTGCGGCATAAAGCAGTTACAGATAAAGATTTTGAACTTACAAAAGAACAGTTAGCATGGATTACATTAAGCTTTAACCAAAAAAGAGGTTATGAAAAAGTTATAGGTCAGGATGAAAAAGTTCAGAAAGATGGAGAGTTATCTGATTCGTTTATTGGTAAAGTGAAAGAAGTTAGTAAGATTGATAATGAAGATGCCTATCAAATAACTTTGGTTGACAATAACAATGAAGATATCGAGCTTTTTAAATATAAAGAAGAATCAAAAATTTTAATTACAGAAATAGGAGATTTAAAGGAGGTGGAAATTGTTTCGAAATATGATGATGAGGGTACAATTGATTCGAAAAAGACAGAATATATAATAAATGAAGTTAGAGAGTTTTTTATAAACGATGTTCGGAATACTGGCAGAAAAATGAAAGAAAATTTCATTTTTGAAGTGGAGCTAGAAACAGGTTGGATAAAAGAACAGCAGAGTAAATTTACTCCAAAATGGAAAGATACGACGCGAGATTTTATCATTAGAACAAAGTATGATGAAAACGGAATTAGAATACCGAAAGGTGCAGATAAAGGTAGAAACATTAATATCCCAAAAGAAGAAGACTGGACTTTAATGAAATTAAAAACTGAAACTTCTTTGACTTCATTCAATACAAAAAATAATACAAAAGGAGTTGCTTCTTTTGTTTATTATAACCTTTTACAAAACCCCAAGCAAAAAATTAAGGCTGATTTAATTACGGTTATTGAAAGAGATTATTATCGTGAAGAACTAGATAAAATCTATAAAAATCAAGAAAAGTTTCATCCTGAACTAAGAAATAGAAATTTGTACGAGCAAGCTGTTCAACTTTTGTATCCTAATAACATAAGTCACCAGAAAACAATTAAAGAGTTAGATTTTAATCACTTGATTAAAGAAGATATTTTGCTATATCAAAGAGATTTAAAGTCAAAAAAATCTTTGATTGCCAATTGTGTTTACGAGAAAGAGAACTACGAACGTACAGATGAAAAAAGTGGAAATAAATACAAAAATCCGCTAAAAGTAATTCATAAAGCAAATCCTATTTATCAAGAGTTTAGGCTGTGGCAATTTATCAAAAGATTAAAAATAATAAAGAAAAGCGAAACGATTAATGAAGAGATTAAAATTAATCTTGATGTTACGTCTCAATTATTAACAAATAAGGTAAAGGAAGAATTGTATGCATTTTTAAATGATAAAGAAAGTGTAACAGAGAAAGATATTCTTAGTTTTTTAAACAAAAAATATAAAGATTTAAACATTTCTTCAGAGAACTATAAATGGAATTTTGCCTCTGAAAAAGAACCTTGCAATCCAACGAGATATAATTTCATTTTAAGGACTAAAAGAATCAAAGGATTCAATTATAAAACATTTTTGACTCCTGAAAATGAATATAGTCTTTGGCATTTCTTTTATTCGGTAAAGAAAAAAGAAGAATTTAATAAAGGATTGAGTAATATTCTTTCTCGCTTATTAGATAAATCAGGTCTTTCTAAAGAGTTTCATGCAGAGTTGACTAAAAATTTTAGCTCTTTTGCAGGATATACTAATGATTATGGAACGTATTCTGAAAAAGCAATCAAGAAAATGTTACCGTTTCTAAGGCTTGGACAATATTGGAATGAAAAGGATGTTGAGAATATTTTATCAAAAGCAAATCAAGAGGTAAAACAAAAAGTTCTAGATAAAGAAGAAATCCATGGCGAGTTAAAAGATTTCCAAGGCCTTTGGGTCTCGAGTGCTTGTTATCTAGTTTATGGACGATATTCAGAAGTTGGAGAAATTCAATTTTGGCAATCGCCTTATGATATTGAAAATTATTTAAAGAACGAGTTTAAGCAGCATTCATTAAATAATCCAACTGTTGAAAAAATATTGGTAGAAACGCTTCATGTTGTAAAAGATATCTGGAAATATTACGGAGAAGAAATAGGTACAGATGAAGATGGACGAGTTATTTATGCTAAATTATTCGACAGAATTCACATTGAGCTAGGTCGGGAAATGAAGAAAAATAATAAGCAAAAAGAAAAAGACGACAAACAAAATAAAGAAAATAGAAAAGCTAATGAGCGGATTGTTGAGCTCTTAAAAGAATTAAAAAAAACAAATCCTACGCTTCAAGAAAAATCTCCATTTCAACAAGAAAAACTAAGAATATTAGAAGAAAGTCTTCTGTCATCAATAGAATATGATAAAGACACAACTGAATATCAACTTGCTAATGGAAAAATAACCAAAAAAGATATAAAAGAAGTAACCACAAAAGAACTATCAAAAATTAGAAGGTCTGATTTTGAACGATATAAACTATGGCTCGATCAAAGATATCAATCTCCATATACAGGAAAATTCATTAAATTATCTGACTTGTTTGATAGAAAAAAATATGAAATTGAACATATCTTTCCACAAGAACGTGTTACGCTAAATGCACTCTACAATAAAATAATTTGTGAAACAGAAATCAATAAAGAGAAGAAAGCTTCTACTGGATACGGTTTTATACTCAATGCAAAATCCAAAAAGGTTTTTTGCAGTGCGCACGATTCAGATACTGAGATTATCGATATAAAAGATTATGAAGATTTAGTGAATAACAATTTCTCTGGAAGAAAAAGAGAAATACTTCTAAGTAAAGAAATACCAGAGGAATTTACCAACAGCCAACTCAACAATAGTCAATATATCTCTAAAATGGCAATGAAGCTTTTAAGCAATATAGTCCGTGAAAAAGATGAAAAGACCTTTCGTTCAAAAAATGTTTTGGCAACAAATGGTACAATTACCTCCACATTAAAAAGACATTGGCAACTGAATGATGCCTGGAATGAAATTATTTCTCCAAGATTTAAAAGACTAAATGAATTAACAAATACCAATTTATTTGGAGATTATCGGGAAATAAATGGGCATAAAGTTTTTATCAATAGTGTTCCTGAAGAAACGAGTAAGAATTTTGATCTTAAAAGAATAGACCATCGTCATCATGCTTTGGACGCATTAATAATTGCCTTAACAACAGAGAATCACGTTCAATATCTCAACAACATTTCTTCACAAGAAAAAAATGATGAAGAAAAGTTGAAAACTAGAAAGGGAATAAAGTTTCAATTAACAAACTCAAGAAAAGGATTTAATGATGAAAAGGAATGGTACTTTTTGCCACCCGCACAAATAAAAACAAAGGAAGGTATTGATAAGTTTGAGTATCAATATAAAGATACGAAAAGCAGAATTTTTAAGGATATTGCTAAAATGGCATTAGAAAAAACTGTTGCAAGTTTTAAACAGAAAAACCGTGTTATTCGTCAACGTTGGAATAAGTATTTAAAATCTGAAGACGGAAAACTAAATACCATAAAACAAGAAGGTTTAAAGGAAATTGTAAATTATAACATTAGAAAACGCCTTCATGAAGATACTTTTTATGGAAAAGTTAAATTATCCCATAAAACAATATCAGTTTCCATGGAAAAAGCATTGGTTGAATCTTTTGCATTTGTTGATACTGAAATAAACAAAGAGATTGATAATTTAAGTAACATTGAAAATAGATCTCAACAGGAAATTATAAAATTGCTTGGAGACAAATATCCTAAAGTTATGGTCTATGAGAAATATGTTGCAACGAGATTTGGAAATAATTTAGAGTCTTTTGCTTCAATACCATCAGATAAAATTATTAAAACTATTGAAAGTATTACTGATACCGGTATTCAAAAAATTCTGAAAAAACACTTACACAAATACGATACTGTAAGTATGAAAATTGTAGAAGTAACTGAATATGTTAACTACATCGTAGATGATGTGCAACGAACTGTTATAAAGGATTTGTTGAAGAATAATACAACAATAGAATACATTACGATTGAAAAAAAGGACATTAAAGAAACAGAAGTATTTATAAGTAGTTTAGGTGAAGGATATGATAGAAAAGGAGTCAAGCAGAATCCGCAATTAGCTTTTTCATATGATGGAGTGAAAGAGTTAAATAAAAATATTATTGAGCTAAATGATGGGAAATTTCATCATCCAATTTATAAAGTAAGAACAAGTGATGCAATGGGAACAAAGTTCCCTGTATCAGAAGAAGGACAAAAAAGCACTAAATTTGTTGTAACGGCAGCAGGAAGTAATTCGTTCTGTGGTTTTTATAAAAGCGGTACTGAAAGAAAATTCTATATTCCAACTTTGCGAGAGTCTGTTGAGAGTTTGAAGCAAGGGTTGGAGCCATGTCCCATTGTACATCCTGAAGATTCTAAGTTTGAATTAATGTTTGTACTACATCCAAGTGATTTAGTATATGTTCCTACGGAAGAGGAGATTGAGAACTCAAATCTAGTTGATTTTAAAAATTTAGACAAACAACAGTTTGAACGGATTTACAAATTCACCGACGGAAGCGGTAATACAATGAATTTTGTACCAACAAATCTTGCAAGTCCGATAATTGATGTTAAAGCAGAGGAGCATAAAAAGATAATAGATAATTTATTGTTTTGGGAAGAAGTAAATGAAACGAAAAAAGGAATTGTAAAAAAAACAAAGCCGCTATTTAATGAAGTTGGATTAGGTTCGGAAAATAAAACAAAAAGCCAAAATACTTTCGATAGGGAGCAGATTAAATCAATTTGTTGGAAGTTGAAAGTAGATAGATTAGGGAATATTTCGAAAGCATAAAATATGATTACACGCTCTATCTACATCGGCAATCCCGCCTACCTCAAGCTAAAAGACGAACAAATGTACATCCTGGATGCATCGTCTAATGAGGTAAAAGGTAAAGTACCTGTTGAAGATCTCGGTTTTCTAATGTTGGATCATTTTCAGATTACGCTTTCGCATCAGCTGATTCAGAAGATGATGGGGAATAATGTGGTGGTAGTAAGCTGTGATGCACATCATTTACCCCACGGGATTATGTTACCTTTGTATGGTCATACAGAACATTCGAATAGGGTGAAAGACCAGTTGGAGGCCAGCGAGCCGTTGAAAAAACAGCTTTGGAAGCAGACGGTAGAGTGCAAGATTGAAAATCAAAAAGAGGTTTTGCTGAGGTTGGGCAATTATTATGAGCCGATGATCGAGTATCAAAACAATGTGAAAAGCGGTGACATTACCAATATGGAAGGTATCGCCGCACAGCATTATTGGAAATATCTCATCAGTCTTGATTTTCTGAGACAGCGTTTTGGAGACTCACCCAACCTGTTTTTTAATTTTGGCTATGCCGTTTTACGGAGTATTGTAGCGAGAGCGATTGTAGAAACCGGACTATTGCCTGTGTTGGGGATTTTCCATAAAAATAAATACAATCCGTACTGTCTTGCTGATGACCTGATGGAACCATACCGACCGTTTGTAGATCTTCTGGTGATGCAATGGCTGGAATTGCACCCGAGTACCGAAGAACTGACTAAAGATTTTAAAGCACACATTCTGCAGATTGCTACTAAAGATGTAAGAATCGACGGAAAAACCCGCCCCTTGCTGGTTGCGGTAAAAACAACCGCGTCATCGCTGTACAAATGCTATACAGGAGAAAAAAGACTCATCTCTTATCCCGAATTGATATGAGTCGGTGAAAGACATTTTACTTTTTATATTGTACCTATTACAATCAAAAATATGGATGCCGAAAGGTTTAACTCTTATCGAATTATGTGGGTTTTAGTATTGTATGATCTTCCTACCGAAACCAAAGCCAATATGCGGGATGCTACAAAGTTCCGTAAAGGGCTGATAGATGATGGGTTTACGCTTTTTCAGTTCTCGATGTATGTACGCCACTGCCCGAGTCGGGAGAATGCTGAAGTGCATATTAAAAGAGTGAAATTTATGCTTCCCAAAGCCGGAAAAGTCGCTATTATGTGCATCACCGACAAACAATTTGGAGATATTGAAATCTTTTTTGCGCGAAACAAAGAAGAACCGCCACCGACTTTCCAACAGCTCGAACTTTTTTAATAACCTGTCACTGCGAGGAACGAAGCAGTCTGATCTTTAGAAAATAAAAACCTGCGTTGTATTAATATAGAAGTTTCAAAAACTAATATTTTCATAATTCTAGAACAATAATAAACCCTCTGGTAAACAGAGGGTTAAGTTTTGAGGTTGTGTTGTATCTCAAAGATACTGAAAAATGAAAGCAATTCACAACGAACTTGAACTTCTTTATGAATCGAATCAAGTTGTGTTGTATCTCAAAGATACTGAAAAATGAAAGCAATTCACAACAAAAATAAACTTCATTTGAAATTTGAATGAGTTGTGTTGTATCTCAAAGATACTGAAAAATGAAAGCAATTCACAACAACGGTCAAAACGAAGAAGTTGTTTTGAAAGTTGTGTTGTATCTCAAAGATACTGAAAAATGAAAGCAATTCACAACTTTTCATCAACTCGGGAAAGGATTTTAATTGTTGTGTTGTATCTCAAAGATACTGAAAAATGAAAGCAATTCACAACCGGTTTGATAATTGGGAATTCTTGTTCCCAGTTGTGTTGTATCTCAAAGATACTGAAAAATGAAAGCAATTCACAACATATTTCATTCTTAAATAATAGAATATCAAGTTGTGTTGTATCTCAAAGATACTGAAAAATGAAAGCAATTCACAACTGCATCTTCTGCTGTAAACCAATGTTTCATGTTGTGTTGTATCTCAAAGATACTGAAAAATGAAAGCAATTCACAACACGCAAATAAAATGCATTTTCGCCATTCCAGTTGTGTTGTATCTCAAAGATACTGAAAAATGAAAGCAATTCACAACTGCCAGTTGGTGCCAATGTTGACGAGATCGGTTGTGTTGTATCTCAAAGATACTGAAAAATGAAAGCAATTCACAACTAATATTATAACCAGAAAAACCATCATAAAGTTGTGTTGTATCTCAAAGATACTGAAAAATGAAAGCAATTCACAACGGCTCTTTGACCGCCTGTTAAAACCAGTATGTTGTGTTGTATCTCAAAGATACTGAAAAATGAAAGCAATTCACAACTATGCACCATCTGGACTTTGGTCAGTTAACGTTGTGTTGTATCTCAAAGATACTGAAAAATGAAAGCAATTCACAACAACGCTTGCCAATTATAGAATTTTGGATTAGTTGTGTTGTATCTCAAAGATACTGAAAAATGAAAGCAATTCACAACCAATCGGTCTTATTTCTCCCCAATATTCTTGTTGTGTTGTATCTCAAAGATACTGAAAAATGAAAGCAATTCACAACGCGCTAACTTCTTGCCCTGTTTAGTTCCCCGTTGTGTTGTATCTCAAAGATACTGAAAAATGAAAGCAATTCACAACAATTTCACGGACTCTCCAGATAGAAGTTTCGTTGTGTTGTATCTCAAAGATACTGAAAAATGAAAGCAATTCACAACGAAGATGATAATGATGATGATTTTCAAAATGTTGTGTTGTATCTCAAAGATACTGAAAAATGAAAGCAATTCACAACATGTTATATCGGTATTGATAATAATGTTTCGTTGTGTTGTATCTCAAAGATACTGAAAAATGAAAGCAATTCACAACCAAAGCAACGAAAGTATTCCGGGAAATTCTGTTGTGTTGTATCTCAAAGATACTGAAAAATGAAAGCAATTCACAACCTGTACATCAAGAAAACATTAAAGAAGATTGTTGTGTTGTATCTCAAAGATACTGAAAAATGAAAGCAATTCACAACGGGGTAGGTGAGTTCGGTGCGCCCATTTAGGTTGTGTTGTATCTCAAAGATACTGAAAAATGAAAGCAATTCACAACCACGCAAACTGAGTATAATATCCTTTTTTAGTTGTGTTGTATCTCAAAGATACTGAAAAATGAAAGCAATTCACAACAATCCTTAAAAATGATTATTCAATTCTCCAGTTGTGTTGTATCTCAAAGATACTGAAAAATGAAAGCAATTCACAACCTTTAAAGGCTGGTAACCCCATATTTGAAGGTTGTGTTGTATCTCAAAGATACTGAAAAATGAAAGCAATTCACAACACGTCATCAGATGTTCCTAAATGAACATGAGTTGTGTTGTATCTCAAAGATACTGAAAAATGAAAGCAATTCACAACTTTTAAGCTCCTTTAATAAGAATGCGTAATGTTGTGTTGTATCTCAAAGATACTGAAAAATGAAAGCAATTCACAACAACTACCCTTTTTTATGTAAGGGTTTTTAAGTTGTGTTGTATCTCAAAGATACTGAAAAATGAAAGCAATTCACAACTGACACCAAAAGAAAAAGCAAAAGAACTTGGTTGTGTTGTATCTCAAAGATACTGAAAAATGAAAGCAATTCACAACAATCTTTGAATGCATCAACCAATGTGGAAGGTTGTGTTGTATCTCAAAGATACTGAAAAATGAAAGCAATTCACAACTCACAACGAACATCAAAATATATTATTGTTGTTGTGTTGTATCTCAAAGATACTGAAAAATGAAAGCAATTCACAACTAAATTGATGTTTTTAGCGTCTAATCCAGAGTTGTGTTGTATCTCAAAGATACTGAAAAATGAAAGCAATTCACAACTATATCACAGAATTATAATCAGCGGGGTAAGTTGTGTTGTATCTCAAAGATACTGAAAAATGAAAGCAATTCACAACCATTCTCAATATTTGAATCGAATTCGTCAAGTTGTGTTGTATCTCAAAGATACTGAAAAATGAAAGCAATTCACAACGGTCAGAAGTTATCGACCGAAAAATGTCAGGTTGTGTTGTATCTCAAAGATACTGAAAAATGAAAGCAATTCACAACGTAACGGGAGCGATTAACCAATTGGAATTTGTTGTGTTGTATCTCAAAGATACTGAAAAATGAAAGCAATTCACAACATACATATGTTTTGCCCGTTTATATAGCCAGTTGTGTTGTATCTCAAAGATACTGAAAAATGAAAGCAATTCACAACTGACGGTTTGTTGGAAAATGAACAAAATCCGTTGTGTTGTATCTCAAAGATACTGAAAAATGAAAGCAATTCACAACGAGTTCTATCATTCGTTTTCGGTAATAGGTGTTGTGTTGTATCTCAAAGATACTGAAAAATGAAAGCAATTCACAACACACCTTTATAGCAATGAGGGAGAAGTTGTGTTGTGTTGTATCTCAAAGATACTGAAAAATGAAAGCAATTCACAACCTCCTTTAATGTGTTCCATACGTTTTATTTGTTGTGTTGTATCTCAAAGATACTGAAAAATGAAAGCAATTCACAACGTCGTATAAATCATATAAGAGTGCATTATGGTTGTGTTGTATCTCAAAGATACTGAAAAATGAAAGCAATTCACAACATTCTTCATTTAATGTTGAAGTGGTTAAATGTTGTGTTGTATCTCAAAGATACTGAAAAATGAAAGCAATTCACAACAAGCTTTATCGCATTCAAGTTCCCAACAATGTTGTGTTGTATCTCAAAGATACTGAAAAATGAAAGCAATTCACAACACTCATTATCTGGCTTAGTGAAATATTTCAGTTGTGTTGTATCTCAAAGATACTGAAAAATGAAAGCAATTCACAACTGCCGAACTCTGAATCTGACTTGTCGGCAAGTTGTGTTGTATCTCAAAGATACTGAAAAATGAAAGCAATTCACAACAAACTGAAACAACTGAAAAATCAGAATCGAGTTGTGTTGTATCTCAAAGATACTGAAAAATGAAAGCAATTCACAACAATAAAATATTCGCTACTAAAGATGATTTGGTTGTGTTGTATCTCAAAGATACTGAAAAATGAAAGCAATTCACAACTTCAGAACAATATTCGTAGAAAATAGTTTTGTTGTGTTGTATCTCAAAGATACTGAAAAATGAAAGCAATTCACAACACGACTTCCCCTAATGCTGATGTTCGAGATGTTGTGTTGTATCTCAAAGATACTGAAAAATGAAAGCAATTCACAACAGCAGAAAGCGGTGCGGTAGCTTCTAAGACGTTGTGTTGTATCTCAAAGATACTGAAAAATGAAAGCAATTCACAACTCTTTATCTGCTCTTTCCGCTGGCGTTAATGTTGTGTTGTATCTCAAAGATACTGAAAAATGAAAGCAATTCACAACACGCTTTTTGTCGGTATTGGCAAACAAAAAGTTGTGTTGTATCTCAAAGATACTGAAAAATGAAAGCAATTCACAACGAAATATTTGCAACAGAAAATTTTGATAATGTTGTGTTGTATCTCAAAGATACTGAAAAATGAAAGCAATTCACAACCACCTTTTAAATCATTGTCGGTGGCTATTAGTTGTGTTGTATCTCAAAGATACTGAAAAATGAAAGCAATTCACAACCTAACATCTCAATTTCCTGTCTAAGCATAAGTTGTGTTGTATCTCAAAGATACTGAAAAATGAAAGCAATTCACAACATATCAGAAACTCTATCAGCATTTCTCATAGTTGTGTTGTATCTCAAAGATACTGAAAAATGAAAGCAATTCACAACTTGAATGCCAAATAGAAGTAATGCACGATTGTTGTGTTGTATCTCAAAGATACTGAAAAATGAAAGCAATTCACAACGTAGTAGAGATTTCATTAGGAGCATCGCCAGTTGTGTTGTATCTCAAAGATACTGAAAAATGAAAGCAATTCACAACCAGCTTCTTTCTGGGCTTGTTTCTGTTTCTGTTGTGTTGTATCTCAAAGATACTGAAAAATGAAAGCAATTCACAACAGGCTACCTCTTTACAATTAGAGTTTGATAGTTGTGTTGTATCTCAAAGATACTGAAAAATGAAAGCAATTCACAACCAGCATCTCTTTTTAAATCAAAAACAGCTCGTTGTGTTGTATCTCAAAGATACTGAAAAATGAAAGCAATTCACAACAGGCGATGCCAGGGGCTTATTTCGCGTTTGGTTGTGTTGTATCTCAAAGATACTGAAAAATGAAAGCAATTCACAACCCAAACGTAAACTCCTACCACAACTGAGACGTTGTGTTGTATCTCAAAGATACTGAAAAATGAAAGCAATTCACAACGTAATAATTTCTACTAATTTAGGATAAATAGTTGTGTTGTATCTCAAAGATACTGAAAAATGAAAGCAATTCACAACTATAAAAATTTTCGTTATGTTCTTTTTTAAGTTGTGTTGTATCTCAAAGATACTGAAAAATGAAAGCAATTCACAACAATTGTTATCGATATGCATATCTGAATGGCGTTGTGTTGTATCTCAAAGATACTGAAAAATGAAAGCAATTCACAACTCGGTATAATTCTCTAAATTAATCCATCCTGTTGTGTTGTATCTCAAAGATACTGAAAAATGAAAGCAATTCACAACTTAAGTCTAAATTGTGTTGCTGTTATTTTTGTTGTGTTGTATCTCAAAGATACTGAAAAATGAAAGCAATTCACAACCATATACTGAGAAGTCACCGACAAGGAATGGTTGTGTTGTATCTCAAAGATACTGAAAAATGAAAGCAATTCACAACTGATGACGATGACGATTTACAATTCTAACCGTTGTGTTGTATCTCAAAGATACTGAAAAATGAAAGCAATTCACAACTAAACTTACTCTACTATCGCCACTATTATTGTTGTGTTGTATCTCAAAGATACTGAAAAATGAAAGCAATTCACAACTGTGATATCCTCGTAGGCTTTTACCTGAGCGTTGTGTTGTATCTCAAAGATACTGAAAAATGAAAGCAATTCACAACTTACCAACGAAGGAAGAACTTTCCGAAGAGGTTGTGTTGTATCTCAAAGATACTGAAAAATGAAAGCAATTCACAACTAACCCGAGTGCGTCGAGTTTGAGACGACGGTTGTGTTGTATCTCAAAGATACTGAAAAATGAAAGCAATTCACAACTATTCTCATTATTTTCTTGCAAAAGTAACGGTTGTGTTGTATCTCAAAGATACTGAAAAATGAAAGCAATTCACAACGAAGTTCTCCAGTTCCCTGACTATCTTTTGGTTGTGTTGTATCTCAAAGATACTGAAAAATGAAAGCAATTCACAACCATCCGTCAACGGACACAGGATAGATATTGGTTGTGTTGTATCTCAAAGATACTGAAAAATGAAAGCAATTCACAACTATGCGCCATCTGGACTTTGGTCAGTTAACGTTGTGTTGTATCTCAAAGATACTGAAAAATGAAAGCAATTCACAACATATAATTGGATTATTGTTTTTGGCTGCTAGTTGTGTTGTATCTCAAAGATACTGAAAAATGAAAGCAATTCACAACCGATTGAGGGGTATCAAAAAACAATTGATAGTTGTGTTGTATCTCAAAGATACTGAAAAATGAAAGCAATTCACAACATAATGTAGAAACTCAGGATTTCATTACTTGTTGTGTTGTATCTCAAAGATACTGAAAAATGAAAGCAATTCACAACTCCTTTTAAACAATCTTCTAATAATTTCTTGTTGTGTTGTATCTCAAAGATACTGAAAAATGAAAGCAATTCACAACTTAGTACCCAGAATTTCGGGGCGAAATGCGGTTGTGTTGTATCTCAAAGATACTGAAAAATGAAAGCAATTCACAACTGCTGTTGGTGCTGGGCAATCACCGAGGGGGTTGTGTTGTATCTCAAAGATACTGAAAAATGAAAGCAATTCACAACTCAGCTCTTTCTCATCTGGTGGAAACATTTGTTGTGTTGTATCTCAAAGATACTGAAAAATGAAAGCAATTCACAACTTTAATTGTGACTTGCCCTGCCTGCGTGGTGTTGTGTTGTATCTCAAAGATACTGAAAAATGAAAGCAATTCACAACGATAAAATAGATCGGGATATGAAAAAAAATGTTGTGTTGTATCTCAAAGATACTGAAAAATGAAAGCAATTCACAACCAATCTCATCACGCACCGCGAAGAAGGTGCGTTGTGTTGTATCTCAAAGATACTGAAAAATGAAAGCAATTCACAACTAATTACAATGCTGGAACTGTAAGTTTCGAGTTGTGTTGTATCTCAAAGATACTGAAAAATGAAAGCAATTCACAACAGTAAATCAAATGGTACCATTCAATAATAAGTTGTGTTGTATCTCAAAGATACTGAAAAATGAAAGCAATTCACAACACAGCTATGTAATAAAACTTTTAGATCATCGTTGTGTTGTATCTCAAAGATACTGAAAAATGAAAGCAATTCACAACGACTGTCCGGCTTGCAACTTTACCAGAATCGTTGTGTTGTATCTCAAAGATACTGAAAAATGAAAGCAATTCACAACAGCATAAGCGACAAACACTTTTTGTCCTTTGTTGTGTTGTATCTCAAAGATACTGAAAAATGAAAGCAATTCACAACAAAGTCCTCCGTAGCGTTAATCCAAGTAAGGTTGTGTTGTATCTCAAAGATACTGAAAAATGAAAGCAATTCACAACCCTTTTGTAATAGCATCTAATGCAACAGTCGTTGTGTTGTATCTCAAAGATACTGAAAAATGAAAGCAATTCACAACGAGAAACTCTTTTTCAAGATGAGAAATTATGTTGTGTTGTATCTCAAAGATACTGAAAAATGAAAGCAATTCACAACAGGCAAAACAAATAGGAGAAGTTCGCAGTTGTTGTGTTGTATCTCAAAGATACTGAAAAATGAAAGCAATTCACAACGGCAATTGCTTTGTTTGTATCATCCGTGCTGTTGTGTTGTATCTCAAAGATACTGAAAAATGAAAGCAATTCACAACAAACTATACACCAATCAATATTCGGCAGATGTTGTGTTGTATCTCAAAGATACTGAAAAATGAAAGCGAATATTGAAACATGCTTTTTTGAACTTTATTTTGAATAAAATAGAAAAATAGATGACTCTAAGACAACCCCAAAACATCATTTTTCTAACCTCAAAACTACCGGAAAATGATCACTATATCCACCCATGTACCGTGAGCCGGAGTAGGTGCGATGAGGATATTTGTTATTCTTTTGGTCTTTATTTCTAAGTCGGGGACAGTTGTAGATTTCTGCTTGGATATTGCTTAATTTGAACTGTTCTATCAGCGATTGTTCAGTGTAAATAATCTGGTCAAAACAAACCCCTTTCTTACCGTGATAAGTAGAGAATTGATTGTTTTTGAAGAATGTTTCAAAAGGATTACTCAGGATTTTCTCTCCGTTATTCTTGTAAAGCAGTCCTTGCAAAGCTTCATTATCAGGATTTTCATTGAAGTCGCCCATTAGAATTACACTTTCATTTTTATCGGATAATTTTTGAATTGTTTCTTTCAACTTATCGATGATATAATCTCGTTGTGCTTTTTTAGCATCTTGATTTCTTTTGGAGGGTAGATGAACAACCAAAATATGTAGCTTTTTTCCTTGATATAAAAACTCTGTGTGTAATATATCTCTCGTATCAAATTCCTTCTCTTCATCCACCTGAAACTTCAAAGTTTGATAGCTTTCTAAAATCAATTTCGTCTTATCAAAAAGCAAAGCCACACTTAAGTTTCGAGAATCATTGGATGGTTCATAGATGATTTCGTAATCATTAATAGGAGAATCTTCTTTAATCAAATCCTCTAATACAGACCTCGCGCCAATCTCAGCCAAACCAATGACAGAAGGCAATTGTCCAAAATCTTCCTCAACAAAACGAAAGACATTAGTAATCTTTTTGATTTTCAGATAGTATTTGTAATCGTCCCAATTATTAAATCCGACTGTTTCTTGATTAGGTGGATAAAAGTTCTCGACATTATAGAAAAGAAATAACTCTTGGTTTGTCATTTTACCACTTCTTTCTTCGGGTGTAGATAAAAGTGCAAACCACAATCAGGAGCATCAGTCCCAAAGTATAAAAATAACCGTGTTTATGATGCAGTTCCGGCATATTATCGAAGTTCATTCCATATATTCCGGCAATGAAAGTAATCGGTAAAAAGTAAACCGAATAGATGGCCAAAAGTTTCATCACCTGATTTGCCTTCTGGTCAGACAAAGCCAAAAACATAGAAATAAGGTTGACTGTTTGAGCATTCACGTGGTCAAAGTCGGCAATAACGTCTTTCTGTTTATCCAGTAAATCCATCACTTCGACATCATCAAGCTCCAGGTTTTTGAACTTCGAAATCCATTCTCCCGAGATATTCAGGATTCTGGTATTGAGACCCGATTTTCTTTTCAGTTTGTAAAGTCTTCGGATTTGGTTGGTTTGATTGGTGTTTTTAAGAAAGATTTCGTTTTCCATAGCGTCCATCACTTCCAACAGCGTCTGACTCTCATCATCAAAGGTTTTCATCACCTTCAAAGCCAATCGAAGCGCCAACTTGTCACGCGAAATATTCTCAGGATTATCTTTTTTCAGTTCCTCACAAACTTCATTGATGCTTTTACTTTTCACCCTATGAGTCGTGATAATCAACTTCGGTAACAGAAAAATCCCCAATTTACTGCTGATATCACTGATGCTGTTGAGATTACGCCTTTCGAGGTCTGTAGATTCTCTGGTCAGGAAAAACTTCACGTTGTCCACTTCTTCGTATTTGGGAAGGTGGTTGGGGTCTATCGTGTCCTCCAGCAAAAGGTAATTGATATGATAACGCTCGTGCAAAAACTGAAGGTCTTCTTCCGTCGGCGCAGTCACATCAATCCATTCCCAGTTGGCGGTTTTGTATTTCTGTTCTATCGGCATTTAACAAAACTAAATAAAATCTCAGTAATAATAATCATTTTTATTAGGGCAACTTAATCCGCCTGAGTTTATCCTGAGCTTGTCGAAGGGCTCCCAATCTTTTCACTCCACTGCGTTGTGTAAAAAGGAGTTCCGCTCAAACCTAACGAAGTGGTCTATCGATTCCAATAAAAATAAATAAGAAATTAGAGATAAGTCGGGTTGCGAGCGATTCAATGTTTTATATCTCGTCAGTTCGAGTAAAAAATGATTTGCAATGAAATGGAAAATCATTTTTGTATCGAGAATTTATTTTCATAAACCAATCCTTAAATATCTTATATTTAAGTTATGCAAAATTCTTACGTTTATATTTTACATTGTTCAGACGATACATATTATACAGGAGTTACAGGAAATGTCTACAAACGATTTGACGAACATCAGGATGGGAAATATTTTGGTTCCTACACATTTGATAGAAGACCAGTTCAATTAGTTTATTACTCTCATTTTACTGATATTGAGTTAGCAATAGTTTTCGAGAAAAAAATTAAGAAATGGTCAAGAGCAAAAAAGCTGGCTTTGATAGAAGGGAGATATGAAGACCTTCCTAATCTTGCTAAAAAAAATTTCAAGAAGTAATTTTAGGTTAGAATTTCGTCAGTTCGAGTAAAAAATAATTTGTAATGAAATGGAAAATTATTTTTGTATCGAGAACTATATATTAAAGGCTTCTCGATACGCTTCGCTGTACTACGCTACTCGAAGTGACGAATTTCAAAGGTTTATTGTACGCTAAAATATGATAGAAAAAATCTGTCAATCTGAAACTTATGTATTAAATAAAATATCTATTTTTGCGGATATTTTTATCAAATTCTAAAAATGTTTAAAAGCGTAATAACCGGAGTAGGACACTACGTTCCGGAAAATATAGTAACAAACGACGACCTTTCTAAGTTGATGACTACCAATGATGAATGGATTACGGAAAGAACAGGAATCAAAGAAAGAAGACATCGTGCCAACCGAGTAGATTCTGAAGAAACCACATCTTTTTACGGTTTCAAAGCTTCAGAAATCGCTCTTAAAAATGCGAATCTCACAGCAAAAGACATTGATTATATTGTTTTCGCAACATTGTCACCTGATTATTTCTTTCCGGGTTCCGGAGTTCTTTTGCAAGAAATGTTGGGTTGCGACACGATTGGAGCTTTGGATGTAAGAAATCAATGTTCTGGTTTTGTCTATGCAATGAGCGTTGCAGATGCATTTATCAAGTCTGGACTTTATAAAAATGTTTTGGTTGTAGGCGCGGAGATTCATTCATTTGGTTTGGATATGAGTGATAGAGGACGTGGCGTTTCTGTTATCTTCGGAGATGGAGCAGGAGCCGTAGTTTTATCAGCAAGCGAAGATGAAAATGCAAAAGGAATCTTATCTGTTAATATGCATTCCGAAGGAAAATATGCCGAAGAACTAGCCGTGAAATTCCCTGGAACCAAATTAGGCTGGAGCGATGTTTTATTGAATAATCCAGATTCTTTGACAGCAGAAGATATTTATCCTGTGATGAACGGAAACTTTGTTTTCAAACACGCGGTTACAAGATTTCCGGAAACGATTTTGGAGGCTCTTGAAAAAGCTGGGAAAAAGATTGAAGATTTAGATTTATTAATTCCTCACCAAGCAAATATCAGAATTGCACAATATGTTCAGCAATTATTGCATTTACCAGACGAAAAAGTATTTGTGAATATTCAAAAATATGGCAATACAACCGCCGCATCTATTCCTATTGCTTTGAGCGAAGCCATCTTGGAAGGGAGAATGAAACGTGGAGATTTGGTTTGTCTTTCAGCCTTTGGAAGTGGTTTCACTTGGGGAAGTGTTTTGTTTGAATATTAAGTCAATTCAATTTAAGATATGAAATAGAAAAACCACAAAAGTCACAAAAGATTCTTAATGATTAAAGTAATTCAAAAGTTTTAAAAAAGTATTAATTATGAGCATTTAACTTATTTGCTCTTTAAAGTAAAATTTACTTTTGTGACTTTTGTGGTGAAAAAACAAAAAGAGCTATTCGGATTTCCAAATAGCTCTTTTTTTATTGACTGATTTTGTTGATAACTTTATCGGATAATGATTTCAATTGTTGCATATCCTCCGGACTCAGTTGAAGCGATTCCAAAATCTGCATTGGTACACAACTGGCTTTTTCCTTCAATTGATGACCTTTTTCTGTAAGTTGGATTTTGACAACACGTTCGTCATCTTTGCTTCGGGTGCGTGAGAGATAAGATTTGCTTTCTAATCTTTTGAGCAAAGGCGTCAAAGTACCGTTGTCCAATTGCAGTATTTCTCCCAACTGATTGACGGTCAAATCGTCTTTTTCCCAAAGCGCCATCATCGTGATATATTGTGGATAGGTAAGACCAATCTCGTTTAAAATCGGACGATACGCCTGCATAATCTCACGATGCAAAACATAGACGGAAAAGCACAGTTGCTTGTCCAATTTTAATAAGTCTTCCATATCTCTAATTATTTATATTCTAAAACGAATTCCTCTTTCGGAACTCTCACTTTTTTCATCGGTGCAATCCAGTCACGTGATGGGTCAGAAACGCCAACGTACATTAGCGAAACGCTTCTCAATCCGTGTTTTTCTAATTCCAAAACCTTGTCGATAACCGCATTGTCAAAACCTTCAACTGGTGTAGAATCTACCTTAAGTTCTGCTGCTTGTGCCAATGCTAGACCTAGTGCAATGTAAGTTTGACGTGCTGTATGCGCAAAGTTTTTTTCTGCTTCCTCTTCAAGATAGATCGATTTTAACTTATCAGTATAACTTCCGAAACGGCCTCTTGGCAATTCTCTCTCATCCGTTGTGAAGTCATAGACTTTATCAATTCTTTCTGCTGTATATCTATCCCAAGCCGCGAAGATGATAATGTGAGAAGCTTCTCTCATACATTCTGGATTAAGAGCACCTTCTGATAATTGGTCTTTCAAATCCTGATTCTCAACCACCAATATTTTGAAAGGCTGAAGACCTGATGAAGTAGGCGCTAATCTTGCTGCTTCAACAATTTTATCGATATTTTCCTGACTTACTTTTTCTGATGGATTATATGCTTTTACAGCGTGTCTCCATTTTAGATTTTCTATTAATGACATTTTATATTTTTAGTTGTTAGAAACGGTTAATTTAACTTCGATATTTCCTCTTGTAGCATTAGAGTAAGGACATATTTGATGAGCCTTTTCAATCAATTCCTGAGCTTGTTCCAAAGAAACTCCCGGGATGTTGGCGTGTAATTCAGCTTCCAAACCAAATCCTCCATTTTCGATTTGTCCAATTCCTACTTTTGCAGTTACAGTAGTTTCACCAGTTTCGATTTTGCTTTGTTTGATAATAAGGTTCAAAGCGCTGTCAAAACAAGCTGAATAACCTGCAGCAAAAAGCATTTCTGGATTAGCATAATCGTCATTTGCGCCACCTAAACCTTTTGGCATTCTAACTTCTAAATCCAGAACTCCGTTGTCACTTTTAACGTTTCCGTTTCTTCCTCCTTTGGCAGTTGCGCCAATGCTATACAATGTTTTCATTTTTATTAAATTAATAATTTGATGACACAAATGTATGGCGGAAAATTATATTGTGCACAATATAAAATAAAGTTTATATCAAAATCTATTATTGACGAAAACTATATAGAATTATTTCTACAGAACTAGCCTTTTTACGTCTCTTTCAGAATATGAAAATAATTGTCTACCATCAATTTGATTTCTTGCAGTGTTTTAAGGTATTGATTATTAGTTGTTTGTTTCTTGTTTTGTTAGGTTTATCAAACAAAAAACCATTTTGGCACGGAATTTACAATTATGTCCCTTGTAAAATTTAAAATTTAAAAATATGAAATCTTTAAAGCAGTTAATATTAGGAGCAGGAATTTTGGCAGGAGGATTAATGTCTGCACAGAGTTCTGATATGACCAATATGTTAAAAGTTGGTCTTAACACAGGTATTTCAACAGGTGGTAATACTGCCGCAAACGTAGGAGTAGATTTATCTTATCAAAATCTGATCACACCTGGTTTTGGTCTAGGTATTGCGACAGGTTACAATCAATATTTCGGAAAGAATAGAACCATTAACGGCGTAAATGTCGAGAACAATGATTTTGGAGTTATTCCTGTTGCTGCACTTTTCAGAGTATATCCAAAACAAACAGGGTTTTATTTTGGTGCTGACTTAGGTTACGGTTTCATCGTTGGAGATGATAAGGTAGCAAGTAATGTAAATGTGGATAGACCAGATGGTGGTTTCTACATTAGACCAGAGATTGGTTACCATAACCGCGACTGGAACTTCTTTGCTCAGTATAACAAAACATTTACTGGAGACAAAGGTCAAATTGGAGATCAAAAATACAATGCAGGAGCAATCGGTGTAGGTGTTGCTTATAACATTCCTCTTGGTAAATAATCAGAATTTTTTGGTTTTCTAAGAAAATCTAAAAATATTAATCAAACTATGACACATATTATCGCCTTCATTTTTATGAGGGCGTTAATTTTTTTTTAAAACTTATCATACATCAATTTTTATTTTGAATCATTCTAAGTAGATTTGCGCTATTAAAATTATTCAAGAAATGAAAAAAGTATTATTACTAGCTGTATTGGTAAGCGGATTAGCTTTCGGTCAAACTAAAAAATTAACAAGTTCCGACGTACACTGGTGGGGTTATAAAATTGCAAAAACAGAAGCATCTTCTCACGATGGAACTGTGAATGTGAAATCTGGAAACTTAGTTCTTAAAAATGGAGCAGTTGTAGGTGGAGATTTCGTGTTGGATATGACTTCTATCAACGCAACAGACCTTTCTGGAGAATACCAAGGGAAATTGAACGGTCACTTGAAAAACGGTGATTTCTTCGAAGTGGAAAAATTCCCAACTGCGACTTACAAAATCACTTCTGTAAAGAAAAACTCAAACAAAGATTACAATTTTGTAGTTAACGGAAACTTGACTGTAAAAGGTAAGACTAACCCAGTTTCTTTCCCTGCAAAAATCACTTCTTCAAACGGCGTTGTGACTTTGGAATCTGATAAATTTTCTTTCGACAGACAAAAATTTGATGTAGCTTACAAATCTACAATGCAAGACGTTTTGGTAAAAGACGATGTTGATTTGAAAGTTAAAATCAGCGTAAAATAATTTTTCACAAAATATATATTTTCAAGGGCAGAATTTTTTCTGCTCTTTTTTTGTTGTTAAATTTGAAAATTATCTTTGAAATCTTTGTTAAGTTTGAAGTTTATGCTGAGAGAAGTCGAAGTGCCTTTGTGAACCTTAAAATATTTTCAATAATTTCAAAAAAAAGATTTGTGGACTTTGTGTTCAAAAAATAAATTGATGAAACTATACATAATAAGCGGTCTCGGTGCAGATGAAAAAGTTTTAGAAAAACTCACTTTCAATCCAGAAATTGAAGTCATTCACATTCCGTGGCTCATTCCAAATCTTAATGAAGAATTTTCCGATTATGTTCACAGAATGGCAGAATCGATAGATGATTCCGAAGATTTTTATTTAATGGGATATTCTTTTGGAGGGATTTTGGTTCAGGAAATTCAGAAACTGAAACCGGCAAATAAAATTGTGATTTTGGGAAGTATTCGTTGCGATGCAGAGAAATCAAAATTTATCAAGCTTGGTGAAAAAACTAATGCTATAAAGTACATTCCCAAACCTTTTTTTGGAAATAGCAGTTCGGTTTTATATATGTTTCTGAAAAAAATATTTGATTCCAAAAACGCCAATCTTTTAGAATACTTCCGAGTAAAAGACCCATATTATCTAAAATGGTCAATGGACAAAGTTGCGAAATGGAAATTTGATAAGATTCCGGATGTCATTCAGATTTTGGCAGATAAGGACATAGTTTTTCCGATTAAAAACTCGCAGCCCGATTTTGTAATAAAGAACGCAACCCATCTTTTTCCATTAACCAAAGCAAAACAAGTTTCAGAAATTCTCAAGACCATTTTTGTGTAATTTTAATTTGGGCAGCTTAATCCGCCTTCCACTCCCAATCTTTTTTGCTCACGTTTTCATATTAAATAGAACTCGAAGACTACGCAAAAAAGGATTTCCGTTCAAGTCGGGCTGCAGATTCAGCGTAAAATAGAAAGTTAACTTAAAAACTCAATATTGTTAAAAATCTGCAAAATCAGCTTAATCAGCGAGAAACTCAAAACCTTTTTTGAGCAAAGCGCCTTTGCGAACCTCAAAATATTTTCAATAATTTCAAAAAAAATCTTTGAACTCTTTGCGGTAAAAAACTATACTTAACATAAAGTTGCGCCGATTTCAAAAATCAATTACATTTACAATCGATAATTTTTTACAATTTAATGGAATCTATCAGTGTTTTTGACATCATAAAAATCGGAATTGGACCATCATCTTCCCACACAATGGGACCTTGGAATGCAGCCAAGATGTTTCTGGATTTGATCAAAAGAAATCATGCTTTACAAGATGTGCAAGAAGTTTTCGTAGAATTCTTTGGTTCTTTGGCGAAAACAGGCGTTGGCCACGGAACCGATATTGCAGGAATGCTAGGTTTAAGTGGAGAAAACTTCCGAACAATTGATACTAATAAGATAGATGAAAAAATTGAAAAAATAAAATCAGATCAAAAAATCAATCTTGGTGGAGAGGTTTGGTTGCCTTTTGTTTACGGACATCATTTGATCCTTAATAAAGAAAAATCCCTAGATTTTCACCCAAATGGGATGATTTTCAAAGTTATATTCCAAAATGGGGAAGAATTAAGTCAGGATTACTATTCCGTTGGAGGCGGATTTGTAGCAACCCAAGAAGATAATTCGATGGGAGATCGTTGTGTTCGCACACTTTATCCTTGCCATAAGGGCAGCGACATTCTTAAGTACATCGATAAACTTAAACTCGATAAAATCTCAGATTTGGTTTTCCTTAACGAAGAATCTTGGAGAACGCAGGTGGAAACGCGTCAAAAAGCTCTTGAGATTTGGGATAACATCAAAGATTGCGTTTATAAAAGTATTAATAAAAAAGGCGTTCTTCCAGGTGGTTTAAATGTTACAAGACGTGCTTCTGAGATGAATGAGAAGCTCCTCGGAACACAGATTTATAAAAACAAAAATCAATGGTTCGAAATGGTAAAAAACGAGCAAAAAACTTTTAGCTCTGTTACCAAATGGGTTTCCTGTTTTGCGCTTGCTGTTAACGAAGAAAATGCTTCTTTCGGAAGAATCATTACAGCGCCAACCAACGGTGCAAGCGGCGTAATTCCCGCAGTTTTGATGTACGCACAAAGTTTCACCGAATTTAATTCTGAAGAAGATATTATTAGATTTCTTTTGGTTGCAGGAGAAATTGGAACTATTTTCAAGAAAAATGCAACTATTTCTGCAGCAATGGGTGGTTGTCAAGCAGAAGTAGGCGTTTCGTCTGCAATGGCAGCGGCAGGATTGACAGAAATTTCTGGCGGAACACCAGGGCAGGTTTTGATGGCTGCAGAAATTGCAATGGAACATCATCTTGGATTAACCTGTGATCCTATTGGCGGATTGGTACAAATCCCTTGTATCGAGCGTAATTCTATGGGCGCAATGAAAGCTATAACTGCTGCTTCTCTTGCTTTGGATGGAGATCCCACCAAGGCAAAAGTTTCTTTAGATAGTGTTATCAAATCTATGTGGGAAACAGCTTTGGATATGAATTCAAAATATAAAGAAACTTCTGAAGGCGGTTTAGCAGTTGCGGTAAATGTTGCGGAGTGCTAATTTTGTAATGAACGCCTTATAGATTGTCAGTCTGAGGTTCTCGAAGATATCTAAATACTTAAGCGAAGCTTTCCAAATAAAAATTAATATAAATATTGAAAGATGATTTTAGTTCTAATTTTCTAAAGTCTAATTTCTAATCAATATTTCCCAATATTAAATTTTCATAATAAAGAATTGTTAAAAAAGAAGTCATTTTGTTAGCAAAAATAAAATTCGTATCTTTGCAGCAAATTAGACGATCTTTAAATGAATTTATTTACGGAATCCAATCTTAGCGCTGAAGTTCTTCAGGCGATTGGCGACCTCGGCTTCGTAGAGCCGACAGAAATCCAAAAACAGACTATTCCTTTTATCTCTACAGATACTCGCGATCTTATCGCACTTGCGGCAACAGGAACAGGCAAAACAGCAGCATTTTCGCTTCCGATTTTGGATATGATAGACGACAACAGTCGTAAAATCCAATTATTGGTGCTTTGCCCTACTCGTGAACTTTGCCTTCAGATTACCAAAGACATCAAAAATTATACTAAATACCTAAAAGACATCAAGACTACTGCAGTTTATGGTGGTAGCAGTATTATGGATCAAATACGATCTTTGAGAGACAAACCGCAAATTATTGTGGGAACTCCGGGTCGTGTGATCGATATGATCGGAAGAAAAGCACTTGACTTTTCTGAAGTACAATGGGTAGTTTTGGATGAAGCTGATGAAATGTTATCAATGGGTTTCAAAGACGATTTGGAAACAATCCTTAGCGAAACGCCTGAAACTAAGCAAACTTTCTTGTTCTCTGCAACGATGAACAAAGAAGTGGAGCGTATTTCTAAAAACTATTTGACCAATCCTCACAGAATTTCTGTTGGATCGATCAATGCAGTTAAGAAAAACATCAAGCACGAATATTATGTGGTTGGTTACAGACAGAAAAAAGAAGCTTTGAAGAGATTGATCGATGCAAATCCGAATCAATATTCAATCATTTTCTGTAGAACAAGAATGGAAACTCAGGAAATTGCAGATTTCTTGATGCAAAATGGTTACGCAGCAGATGCACTTCATGGTGATCTTTCTCAAGCACAGAGAGATACAGTGATGAAGAAATTCAGACTGAAAAACATCGATATTTTGGTGGCAACAGATGTTGCGGCTAGAGGTTTGGATGTGGATTCTTTGACTCACGTTATCCATTTCTCTTTACCAGATGATCCAGAAGTTTTCGTACACAGAAGCGGAAGAACAGGACGTGCAGGTAAAGACGGAATTTCTATGGCTCTTATCAAACCAGAAGAAAGCAGAAAATTGAAGCAAATCAAGTCTGAGACTAAAATCGAAATGACTGAGAAGCAAGTTCCATCAGGAAAAGATATTATCAAAGCTCAGGTTGCTGGTGTTTTCGAAAAATTATTGACAGAGCACGAGGATTTCTTCGAGTTTGATGATTCTTTGATTCCAGACCTTTCCAACTTCACAAAAGAAGAATTGGTTCATCAGTTACTACAATTCCAATTGAAAGATCTTGCGACTTATTATAAGGATAGAAATGATCTTCAAAAACAAGAAATAAATAGTAGAGGGGATGACAGAGGAAGCAGAAGAGAAAGAGGAAGAGAGCGTGAAAGAAACGGCGAACCGAGAGAAAGAAGAGAGCGTGGCGATAGAAACGACAGAGGTGGAAAACCAAGAAGAAAAAATGAAGATATGGTAAGATTCTTCTTCAACCTTGGAAAAAGAGACCAACTGAAGAAAGTGGATATGCTTGACATCATCAATAAAGCGACTTCTAAATCTAAAAAAAGAGCAGATATCGGTAATATCGAAATCTTGGATAAGTTCAGCTTTTTCGAAATCGAAAAGTCTTTCAAAAATGAAGTGATGAATGGATTGACTGAGATGAAATTTCGGGGAAAAGAAATGCGCGCCGAAGTTGCAAATTAATCATAAAACATTAATAGATATCTAAAACAATATTTGTAAAAACCTGCTAATCAGCAGGTTTTTGTTGTTTTTAATCTTAATGATAATTTAACATAAAAATTTTCATCGCCTTTTGTTTTTTATCATATTTGCAAGACTTAAATAAGAACTAAAATGGGAATAGGAAATCTTTTCAGAGCATTTCAACCAAAAGATAAAATTTTTTTTGATCTGTTTCTAAAGGTAGCAGACAACTTAGTAGAAATGTCGAAGACTTTTCACGACGGTTTACTAGATTTTGATATCAATGATGAAACATTATTGAATCAAATGAGTGATTATGAGCATAAGCTGGATGATCTTACTCACGAGATTTTTGTACAACTGGGCGAGAATTTTATCACACCTTTTGATAGAGAAGATATCAGTTATTTGACATCTGGTTTGGATGATATTGCAGATTATATCTATGCTTCTGCAAAATATATTTATCTTTACAAAAGTCCGGATAACAAAGTTTACTCCGAGTTTTCTTTGTTGATCTACAAATCTTGTATAGAGATTAAGAAAGCTTTAGAAAACTTAAAAGATTTTAGAAATCCTAATGAAGTTAGAGAGTCTTGCATCAAGATTAATTCTTACGAGAACATTGCAGATGACGTTCTAAGTCAAGCGATCGTTAAATTGTTCGAAACCAATGATGCAATCTTGATTATCAAGCAAAAATCAATCTTAGATTATCTGGAGGTTGTTACAGACAAAGCAGAAGATGTTGCCAATACAATGGAGAGCATAGTTATCAAATACGCTTAAAAAGCAGTATCAAAAAATAAACGAATGGATTTTCCAATTCTACTCATTATCATTATCGCGCTTGCGCTGATATTTGATTATATCAATGGTTTTCACGATGCTGCCAATTCTATCGCAACCATTGTTTCTACAAAAGTACTTACACCTTTTCAAGCTGTTCTTTGGGCAGCGTTTTGGAATTTTGCAGCATTTTTCCTTGCGGCATACGTTGTAGGTGAATTTAAAATTGGTAATACGATTGCTAAAACAGTAGATGAAAACTTCATCACACTGGAAGTGATTTTTGCAGGACTTATTGCAGCTATTGCTTGGAATCTATTGACCTGGTGGTTTGGGATTCCATCTTCATCATCGCATACTTTGATTGGAGGTTTTATCGGAGCCGCATTGATGCACGCTTTGATTACAGACTATCATTTAATTGCAATTACTCACCCAGATTATTCTTTCTTCGAAAAAGTGTATCAATCATTTGTACAGCTCTTTTCGCAGAATGTAGTTAAGTATAAAGTAGTTATTCCTATTTTCTTGTTCATTTTTATGGCTCCGCTTATTGGAATGGCAATTTCAATTGTTATTACATTGATTATTGTTAATATCTGTAAAAGAGCCAATCCGCACAAAGCTGAACGTGTTTTCAAAAAATTACAATTGGTTTCTTCTGCATTATTTAGTCTTGGACACGGGACCAATGATGCACAAAAAGTAATGGGTATTATTGGAGCAGCTATGATCTATTTTCACGTGAATATGATGAAAGATCCTATGTATCTTAATATTGCAGAAGCAGATCGTTTCAACTTCTTTGCTGAACATTATCTTTGGGTTCCTATCGTGTCGTTCTTAGCAATTGCATTAGGAACAATGAGTGGAGGATGGAAGATCATCAAAACAATGGGAACTAGAATTACGAAAGTAACGCCATTGGAAGGTGTAGCAGCAGAAACTGCAGGTGCAATTACACTTTTTATCACAGAACAACTAAGAATACCTGTTTCTACAACACATACAGTGACAGGGTCTATTATTGGAGTTGGTTTGACTAAGAGAGTCTCTGCGGTAAGATGGGGTGTAACAGTTAGTTTACTTTGGGCTTGGATTCTTACGATTCCTATTAGTGCTATTGTTGCAGGGATTACCTATCTTTTGGTAGCATTAATTTTTTAGAATTAATATTAAACTTAATAATATTTAAAAACTTTCCAATAATACTTTGGAAAGTTTTTTTATGTTAAAAAATCACTTAATAATCGACAAAAACAAGTTTCAAAATCTTGGAAAAACATCTATAAAAATTGTACTTTTGTCATAAACAAAATCTCGAATGGAATTTTTAGATCACTACCAAAAGATCGTCGCTGAAGCTGTAGATAAATACACATTTACAGAAAAACCTTCAGAACTTTATGAACCGATGAATTACATCATTTCGCATGGCGGAAAAAGACTTCGTCCAATAATGGTTCTAATGGGCAACGAGTTATTTGATGGTGATATGGAAAAAGCGATTAAGCCAGCTTTAGCCATCGAGTTTTTTCATAATTTTACATTGATTCATGATGATATTATGGACGAAGCGCCTATTCGTAGAAATAAGCCTACAATCCATACGCTTCACGGGATTAATGTTGGGATTCTCTCTGGAGATGCATTATTGATAAAAGCTTATCAATTCTTCGAAGATCTAGAACCAGAATTATTCAAAAAATGTATCAAAATATTTTCTGAAACAGGTGCTGTTCTTTGCGAAGGCCAGCAGAATGATGTCAATTTTGAAACACAAAAACATGTTTCATATGACGAGTACATCAATATGATTACAAGTAAAACAGGTGTTTTGAGTGCTGCTTCTTTCCAAATAGGTGCTCTGATTGCCGGGGCTTCTGAAGAAGATGCTGAATTAATTTACAATTTTGGGAAACACATAGGAATTGCTTTCCAAATAATGGATGATTACTTAGACGTCTTTGGAGATATGGAACAGTTTGGGAAAAAACATGCGGGTGATATCTACGAAAACAAAAAAACCATTCTTTATCTTTTGGCTCTAGAACATGCGAATGAAGAAGAATTATCAGAGCTTAATTATTGGTTTTCTAAAAAAACAGATAATGTTGATAAGGTTTATAGCGTAGAAAAAATCTTCCGTAGAACAAAAGTAGATGACAAAGTTCTAAGATTGATCCAAAAACATAATGAGATTGGACAATCTTATCTGGATAAAATCAATCTTCCTGACGAGAAAAAATTACCTTTCCGAGAACTGGCAAATTACCTTTTGAGAAGAGAATCCTAATATGATAATGTAGAAATTTACCAATCTAGCAATGATTTCAGATATTGGTAAATTTCTACATTGATTAAATTGTTACATTTTAAAATAATGAAATTCCGGACAGAAGTAGATATCAATGTAAGTGAAAAGAAAATAGGAATCGAGGATTGCGTATTCTCTATTGGATCGTGTTTTGCGACAGAGATGCACGAGAAATTTTCTGAAGGGCAGATTCAATCTTTGAACAATCCTTTCGGAACTATTTTTAATCCATATTCTATTAATAATGCGATTCAGCAGATTTATGATGCAAAAGAATATCAGGAAAATGATTTGATCTTAGCTAATGAAAATTACATCAGTCTCGATCACCATTCGTCTTTTGACTCCAGATTTTCTCACAAATCATTAGAGAATATTAATAAAAATATTGAAGAAGCCAACCAGTTTTTACAGAATACCGGTTTTGTGATTATTACATTCGGGACGTCTTATATTTATGAGTTTCTTCCAAAAAATAAGTTGGTTGCCAATTGTCATAAGCTTCCACAGAAATTTTTTGCCAAGAGATTTTTATCGCATCAAGAACTTACAGGATCTATTAATAAAACTATTGACTTTCTGAAAGATATCTGTAAAAATGATGTTCAGATATTGTTCACAGTTTCTCCCGTTCGTCATACAAAAGATGGTATTATTGAAAATCAATTGAGTAAATCAAAATTAATAACAGCAATCCACGAATCTATTTTAGGAAAAGAAAATTGCTATTATTTACCAATCTACGAATTGATGATGGATGATTTGCGAGATTATCGTTTTTACAAAGATGATTTGATTCATCCTAATTCTCAAGCGGTTCAGTACATTTGGGAAAAGTTTGGAAATGCTTATTTTTTTGATGAGACCAAAGTTTTCATTAATGAAAATAATAAAATCATCACGGCGCTCAATCACAAAACTGAAGACGATAAGAATCCAAAATATCAAGAATTCTTGGATAAAATCAATCAAAGGATTGTTGAGCAACAAAAAAAAGTTAAGCATAAAATCTTTTAATAATTATTAATTGTCAATGGTTAATTATAAGTTTGATTAATCATTAAAAATTAACAATTCATAATTAATTATGATAGACACTCACACACATTTATATTCCGAACAATTTGAAGATGATTTTTCTGAAATGTTTTATCGTGCATTAGATAAAGGGGTAGAAAAATTTTTTCTGCCGGCAATTGATTCAGAGACTCATCGCAAAATGATTGATTTAGAGGAGCAATATCCAGACAAAGTTTATGCTATGATGGGATTGCATCCTTGTTCTGTTCAGCCGGAATCTTGGGAAAAGGAATTACAATTAGTCAAAAATTATCTTGATCAAAGAGATTTTGTTGCGATTGGAGAAATTGGAATTGATTTATATTGGGACAAATCTACACTTGATATTCAAGTAAAAGCATTTGAGCAACAAATTGATTGGGCTATTGAAAGAGATTTACCAATCGTAATCCATACAAGAGAAAGCTTCGAAGAAACTTTTGAGGTCTTGGAAAGAAAGAAACATCCAAAACTTCGTGGGATTTTCCATTGTTTTTCGGGAAATCTTGAGCAAGCCAATCACGCTATTGATCTTCAATTTATTCTTGGAATCGGTGGAGTAGTGACCTTCAAAAATGGAAAAATCGACCAATTTCTGAATGAAATTCCACTTGATAAAATAGTTCTGGAAACGGATTCTCCTTACCTTGCACCAGTTCCTTTCCGCGGAAAAAGAAATGAAAGTGCTTATGTAGAATTGGTTGCAGGAAAATTAGTTGATATTTACGGAAAAGATTTCTCAGAAATTGATAGAATTACAACTGAGAATGCTCTGAAGTTATTTGGATTAACTCAATAATTTTAAATATAAAAACCGGAAATTTACTTCCGGTTTTCTTTTTTATTTCTTTCTGAAAAATCCTTTGTTCTTCGGTTTTTTGAATCCAATTTCACTTTTTTGCTGTGGTTTTGGTCTCGGCGTAAAAGGTTTGTTATTACTTTCTCTCTTTTGCTCTACCAAATCATCGGTATGATAAGGATGATTTTTCACAACAGGGATTTTCTTACCAATCAGTTTTTCCGTACTTCTTAGATTGGCTAAATCTAAGCCGTCAACAAACGAGAAAGAAGTGCCTTCCGAGCCTGCTCTTCCAGTTCTTCCAATTCTATGAACATAAGTTTCAGAAACATCTGATAATTCATAATTCACAACATATTTCAACTCATCGATATCAATTCCTCTTGCAGCAATGTCTGTCGCAACCAGAACTCTTGTTTTTTTCGATTTGAAATTGTTAAGTGCATTTTGTCTTGCATTTTGAGATTTGTTTCCGTGGATGGCTTCTGCAGAGATTTTGGATGCTTGCAATTTTCTTGCAATTTTATCTGCACCGTGTTTGGTTCTAGAAAATACCAAAACTTGATCCAATTTCTGATCTTGCAAAAGGTGAATTAATAGGTCTGTCTTATTATCTTTTTCAACAAAATAGATACTTTGCTGAATTGTATCAGCTGTAGAAGAAACCGGTGCAACTTCTACTTTTATAGGATTTACAAGGATTTCTGAAGCTAAATTTGCAATTTCTTTCGGCATTGTTGCAGAGAAGAAAAGATTCTGTCTTTTGGCAGGAATTATTTTAAGGATTCTCTTCACATCGTGTACGAATCCCATGTCTAACATTCTGTCAGCTTCGTCCAAAACGAAAATTTCCAGATGATGAAGTTTGATAATCCCTTGTGAAATAAAATCCAGTAATCTTCCTGGCGTAGCGATAAGAATATCAACGCCTTTTTTCAGTTGTTGCTCTTGTGCATGTTGTTTTACTCCGCCAAAGATGACAAGAGATTTCAGCTTAAGATTTTTACTGTAAGCTTTGAAATTTTCTTCTATTTGGATTGCCAATTCTCTGGTTGGTGTCAGAATCAAAGCTTTGATTTGATTTCTGTTTTGTTCTTTTTCGGAAAGGTTTTGTAGAATTGGTATAGCAAAAGCTGCTGTTTTTCCAGTTCCTGTTTGTGCGCTTCCCAACAGATCTCTTTTTTGAAGGATTGATGGGATTGCTTTTTCTTGTATTGGTGTCGGTTGTTCGTAACCTTGTACTTTTAGTGCGTCTAATATTGGTTTGATTAAACCTAATTGTTCGAAATTCAAATGAAATGTTTTTTTAATGTAAATAAAAAAAATTCCTTCCGCTGAGAAGGAATTTATGTTTTGCAAAGGTAACTTATTTAAAATAAAGTTTTTAGTTCACCTTTTCCCATTTTTGTTTTTCTTTAAGCTCAGAAAGATAATTTTGAAGAGTCGTTAGAACTGCAGGTTTTTCACCAGCGGATAGTTTAATTTCTTTTTTACTTCCATCTGAGAAATAGATTCTTAGATTATTTTTAGAAGCGTCCATTATTCTTTTATCTTCGTAACTGTCCTTCAACGTTTTTACGTTGGCTGCATCTGTAATAGAAATCAGTTTATCAAAATCTTCTTTGTTGATTGTAGATTTGAAAGTCCCTTCTCTCGGTGTTTCCAATTGTCCACGTTCTCCTTCTGTGAAATTATAATGTTCAGCCTCTAGAATTGCAGTTCTGTCAGAATTAATGATGATTTTATAAATAGGACAAAATCCAAAACATGGACCCGCTTCATATTCGATTTTAGAATATTGAGAAGTTTGTGAAGTTGTGCAAGACATTAATCCTAGAAAAATTAAAAGACTGAATAGATATTTCATAGCAATTTTTTTTGATTTAAGCTTTCAATAATTGTTCCGAAATTTTATCCGTGCAGTTTTTTCCAAATCGCATCTTTCAATTCCTGAAGGCCTTCGCCTGTAACGCCAGAGAAAAATAATGGTTGTCTATTTTCTGGAAATTCTGCAGCTATTTCAGCCTTCAATTCATCGTCCAAAAGATCCGCTTTGGAAACTGATAAGATGAAATCTTTATCCACCAATTCCGGATTATATTCTTTCAACTCATTTTCCAAGATTTTGAATTCTTGGAAATGATCTTCAGAATCTGCAGGAATCAAAAATAATAGAATCGAGTTTCTTTCAATATGTCTCAAGAATCTGTGTCCAAGACCTTTTCCTTCTGCAGCACCCTCAATAATTCCAGGAATGTCAGCCATTACAAAAGATTTGTAATTTCTCCATTCCACGATTCCAAGATTGGGTGTTAACGTTGTAAAAGCGTAATCCGCAATCTTTGGTCTGGCTGCAGAAACTGAGGATAAAAGTGTAGATTTACCAGCATTTGGAAAACCAACTAAACCAACATCGGCCAAAAGTTTTAATTCGAAGATGACATAACCTTCTTGTCCTTCCATTCCAGGTTGCGCATATCTTGGTGTTTGGTTGGTAGAAGACTTGAAATGCTCATTTCCTTTTCCTCCTTTTCCGCCTTCCATTAAGATGATTTCTTGTCCGTCTTCTAAGATTTCTGCGATGATTTCGCCATCTTCATTTCTAGCAATCGTACCCAAAGGAACGTTGATGTAAACATCCGCACCAAAAGCTCCAGTCAATTGGTTTTTTTGACCATTTTGTCCACGTTCGGCTTTCACGTGTCTTGTATATCTTAATGGTAAAAGAGTCCATTCGTGGGCATTTCCTTTCATTATTACGTGACCTCCGCGTCCACCGTCACCCCCATCTGGACCTCCTTTCGGGATGTATTTTTCTCTACGAAGGTGAGCTGATCCAGCACCGCCGTGACCACTTGTACAATGGATTTTCACGTAATCTACGAAATTTGACATATTACTAGGTATTATAGACAAATAGAGAATAGATGATAGACTTTTCAAAATTGGTCTATAATCTATTCTCTAAAAATGTAAGTTTCTTTTATTTAATTTTTTCTACTTCTGCAAATAGTTTTTCAGAGATTTCGGAGATGTCGCCAATTCCGTTAACTTCCGCATATTTGCCTTGTTTTTTATACAGTTCTGCAACTTCTGCAGTCTTTGTATAATATTCGGTAATTCTATTTCTGATGATATCTTCGTTAGAATCATCTGTTCTTCCGCTAGTTTCTCCTCTTTTCAAAAGTCTTTCTACCAAAACTTCATCATCAACGATTAATGAAAGACAAACACTGATTTCAGAATTTAATTCCTCTTTCACAATTGTTTCCAACGCTTCCGTTTGAGTAGCAGTTCTAGGAAATCCATCGAAAATGAATCCATTGGTTTCTGTTGGCTTTTTCAACTCGTCAATTAGCATATCAATCGTAACCTGATCTGGAACCAATTCTCCTTTGTCGATGTAAGATTTTGCTAATTTTCCAAGTTCAGTATCATTTTTGATATTGTAACGAAAAAGATCTCCTGTCGAGATTTGTTTCAGATTGAATTTCTCGATAAGATGCTGAGCTTGGGTTCCTTTTCCGCTTCCTGGAGGGCCAAAGAGAACGATATTGATCATATTTTCTTTAATTTTAGATTTATTTCTTTTTATCTTGAGTAGAAATTAGTGATTGATTCTACCTTCTTCCAATTGATATAAGTCTGGTAAGTTTCTTCCCAATTCATCATAATCCAGTCCATAACCTAGAACAAACTTATTTGGGATTTCTTTAGCAACATAATCTACTTTGAAATCTTTTTTGAAAACGTCTGGTTTCAAAAGTAAAGAAGCAACTTTCAAAGATTTTGGACGTTGCGTGTTTTTGAAATATTCGAAAAGATTTTCCAATGTATTCCCTGTATCTACAATGTCCTCCATCAAGATAATATGACGATCCATAACATCTTTTGTGAGTTCCATTTTTTTATAAACAATTCCGGTAGATTGTGTTCCAGAATAAGAACTTACTTGTAAAAAAGCAATTTCACATTTCCCGGGATAATATTTTAAAAAATCTGAGAAAAACATAATTACACCATTCAAAACGCCAATGAAAATTGGTGTTTCGTCTTTGTAATCTTCGTAAACTTTAAGTGCTAATTCTTTAATAATCTCCTGAATTTCATCGTGTTTCAGGTATGGTACGAAACTTTTGTCGTGAACTTGTATAGACTCCATATATATTTCAAAGTACAAAAATAAGGTTTTTATGCCAAATGACCGATTTTCTTTTTTTGAAGCTTTTTCATCGGGGACTAATACAATTTAATTATCTATATTTGCGTTACGTTTCTGAAAAAGAATAATTATGTTCAAATCGCTTTTCCATTGGAAAGTATTACTTAATATCGTTATTGCAATGGCATTGTTTGCCGGATTGGTTTGGCTTACATTCCGTTGGTTGGAGTTTCATACCAATCACGGAGATGAAGTTCCTGTGCCTAATGTGATGAATATGAAAGTGCACGATGCTATCAAAATTTTAGATGACTCTGGACTAGAGTATGAGGTCGATAGTTTCAAATATGACCCAAAATTCCGTCCTCTTCAAGTTTTAGCAGTTTTCCCTTCTCCAGGTTCTAATGTGAAGAATGGAAGGTCTATTGTGTTGAAAGTCAATCCAAAAACTTGGGCAAAAGTGGCTGTTCCAGATATTATTGATCGATACAAAGGTTTAGCTTTTAATCAATTAAATCTTGTTGGGTTGAAAGTGGGAGATACGCTTTATGAGCCTAGTATCCAAAGAGATGCAGTTCTTAGAATTATTTTCAATGGTTCAAGTATAAAACCAGGAACTTTGTTGCCTAAGTTTTCTACGGTTGACTTAGTTATTGGTTCTGGTCCCTTAAGAAATGTTCAAGTTCCTAATGTTGTGGGAAGAACGGTTCAAGAGGCTAAAAAGATTATTGCCCAAGCTTTATTCGAAGTTGGAATTGTAGAACACGAAGATGGAGGAAAAGATGAATCTGATATTATTTACTACCAAGATCCAGAATTTGGCGCACTAAGAGATCAAGGAATGCAGATTGATCTTTGGGCAAGTAAGAAAACACCTGCTGAATTACAAAGTAAGATTCAACAATTGGATGATATGTACCGCCCAAAAATAGATACTACATTGGCTCCGATTCAATATAATGAAGTTCCACCACCAACTGTTGAACAAAAACCTGTAGTTCAGAAAGCTCCTGTTTCTGCTAGTCAAACAACTGGAGCTACAACAAGTTCTGCGAAACCAAAACCTACGACAACGCAGCCTGCAAATAATAATGCAGCTGTAAAAACAAATAGTACAACGCCACAAACTACAAAACCTGTAGATAAGCCAAAGCCTAAAAAAGTGGTAATTGAATAAAAAAACAAAAGGCTTCGACAAAATGTTGAAGCCTTTTAAAATTATAATATGCTGGACGAAACCGAAGATTTTCTGGAAGATGAATTAAGTAATCAAGACATTTCCACTGATGATGAAAACAGTGGACTTTTTGAACATTTTAATATCAAAGTGGATGGAAATCAAGAACCACTTAGAATAGATAAATTTTTATTGAGTTTTCGTCAGAATTCTTCTCGTAATAAAATTTCAGAAGCTTGTAAAGCAGGTAGTATTGTAGTCAATGGTAAGCCTGTAAAACAAAACTACAAAGTTAAGCCTAGAGATGAAATCAGCATTCTTCTAGCACATCCGCCAAGAGAAAATGTTATCATTCCACAAGATATTCCTATAAATATTGTTTATGAAGATAATGATCTAATTGTTGTGGACAAAGATGCGGGGATGGTAGTTCATCCAGGACATGGAAACTGGGACGGAACATTAATCAATGCTTTGGCATTTCATTTTGCAAAAGATCCTAATTATAATTCGGATCTAGATAGAGTAGGATTGGTTCATAGGATTGATAAAGATACTTCTGGGTTATTAGTAATTGCTAAAACCGAATTTGCACTCAGTTTTTTGGCAAAACAGTTTTTTGATAGAACAACTAAGCGTTTGTATTGGGCATTTGTTTGGGGTAATGTAAAAGATGATGCTGGAACTGTGACTGGACATATTGGAAGACATCCAAAGAATAGAATGCAAATGTACACTTACGAAGATGGTAGCCACGGGAAACATGCAGTCACACATTACAAAGTTTTGGAACGTTTTCGCTATATGACCTGGATAGAGTGTAAATTGGAAACGGGTAGAACACATCAGATTCGCGCACATATGAAACATATTGGACATACTTTGTTTAATGATGAAAGATATGAAGGCAACGTGATTCTAAGAGGTGTTAATCTTCCAAAGTATAAGCAGTTTGTAAATAATGTTTTTGAAGTTCTACCAAGACACGCTTTGCACGCTCATACATTAGGATTTGTACACCCAACAACAAAGGAAGAAATGTATTTTGAAAGCCCAATGCCAAAAGATATGCAAGAAGCGTCTGAACGTTGGAGAAAATATTTAGAAAGTAACTAGAGTTTTATATATTTGTATTGTGAAGAAAAATTACCCATTTTATAAAATATTAATGCTGTTTGTAACAGTTTCTTTTATTAATGTCAAAGCTCAGGAAACTTTGCCTTTTTATCAGCAATATCTTGTTGATGGAGACTTCTTGTTTAACCCGGCATTATTGGGAAAAACAGATGATGTTGCTTTGAACTTAAATTATCAAAAACAATTCTCTCAACTGGACGAATCTCCTAATGTACAATCTATAGGGATACATGCCAATGTTTTTGACCGAGTTGGTGCAGGAATTGCTTTTTTCAGAGATCAAAATGGTCCTATTTCATCTAATGGATTGATGTTGGGAGCTTCTTATTTTGTTCCACTTTCCGATGAGGAAGATCGCCAGGATCAATTCTCTTTTGGTGTTGGTACCAATCTTTACAATATGAATATTGATTATACAAAGATTAATGCAGCGCAATCAGGAGATCAAGTTTTAGGCGAAAATACGAATGATATTTTCATGGCTTACGCCAATTTAGGTGCCGCTGTTAAGTATCGATATTTTTTTGCAGGTATTTCGGTTACAGATATTCCGATTAGTAATAATATTCCAATTGTTAATGGGATAGAGCCTTCTCCAACTAAGTTTTATGCCAATTTAGGTTACGACTGGCACTTTACAGAGGGGTTATTTTTAACGCCATCTTTTATGATGAATCTTAATACCAATTCCTCCAGAATAATGGATTATAACTTGATAGCAACCGCTGCTGATGAAACAAATAGCATTTCTGCTGGAATTAGCTTTCGAAGTGCAAAAACCTCTGTTGGGAGCCAAAATCTTGGCTTGTCACCTGTTATCAAAGGTAGGCTTGGTGGCGTTACCTTCGGTGCCGTTTATAACTTTGGCGTTTCGGAATTGACGGAGAATTTCGGTAACAGTTTTATGCTATCTTTAGGATTTAATATCGATAACTTTATCAATTCTAGAGGTTTCCGATACAGATAAAATTAAATTTAATTTGAATAACTTTGAGCTCTGATTTTTCAGGGCTTTTTTGATGATTTACCTTCATATTCCTTTTTGCAAGCAGAAATGCAGCTACTGTAATTTTCATTTTTCAACTTCTCTTGGTTTGAAAGATGAGATGTTATCTGCGATTAAAAAAGAAATACAGCTCAGACGTAACGAACTTGAGAATAAATCCTTAAAATCACTTTATTTCGGTGGAGGAACGCCTTCTGTTTTGAGTGTTGATGAAATCAAATCTTTGATTGATGAAATTCAAAAATATTTCAGTTTTAATAATAATATTGAAATCACTTTGGAATCCAATCCTGATGATTTGAATAAAAATTTTCTCAAAGAATTATCTCAGACAGAAATCAACCGTTTATCTATCGGAACACAAAGTTTTTTTGATGAAGATTTGAAATTAATGAATCGAGCGCACAACGCTTCCGAAGCTGAGAGTTCTATTAAAATGGCTCAGGATTTTGGATTAGAAAATATCAGCATTGATTTAATTTACGGTTCACCAACATCCAATTTTGAGATTTGGAAAGAAAATCTCAATAAAACAATTGAATTACAAGTTCCTCACGTTTCGTCTTATGCTCTGACTGTTGAACCAAAAACAGCTTTAGAAAAATGGATTGAAAATGGAAAAGTGAGTTCTCCCGAAGAGGGAGAACAGAATCAGGAATTCTATTATATGAAGGATTTTTTGAAAGATAATGGATTCGACCATTACGAGATTTCTAATTTTGGAAAACCAAACTTTCACTCCAGACATAATTCTGCATACTGGAAATCTGAGCCATATTTAGGAATTGGACCTTCTGCACATTCTTATAATGGGAGTTTAGAAAGAAGTTGGAATATTGCTAATAATCCAATTTATATCAAGAATCTAAACCAAAATATTCTTCCAAAAGAAACCGAAATCCTTTCTGAAAAAGACAGATTCAACGAGATGATGATGATTGGACTCAGAACAATTTGGGGTGTTGATTTGGATAAAATCAATCAAAATTTTTCTTCAGAAATAATCGATTATCTCAATCAAGAAATCAAATATAAATTAGAATCCGGAATTCTAATAATCGAAAATAATTACCTCAAAATTTCAGAAAAACATTGGTTTTTAGCTGATGGAGTTGCAAGCGATTTATTTATAGTTTAAAGACTTCTAAAAGCTCAGGCAGACAATGCACAATTACTATCAAAGTTGTCACATTGAGCTTGTCGAAATGTTTTTCAGAATAAAAATTTCACTATTTTTGTAAAGCTAAATCTTTGCTGAGTTTTAAGTTTATGCTGAGCTTGTCGAAGTACCTTTGCGAACTTAAAAACATTGTAATGGTCAAAAAAAAATGCAAGATTTACGTTCAAAATAACAGATAAAAGATTATCTCTTGAAAAAGAAAAAAACCGACTACACGCATCTTTCAGCCAATCAGCCAATCGGGATTTTTGATTCCGGAGTTGGGGGATTAACGGTTGCAAAAGAAATCAAAAGATTGTTGCCTAATGAAGATTTGATTTATTTTGGTGACACAAAACATCTTCCTTACGGTGAAAAATCTCGTGAAGCTATTGTCGGTTATTCAACAAAAATTACCAATTTTCTTCTGGAGAAAAATTGTAAAGCGATTGTAATTGCCTGCAATTCTGCGACAGCTAATGCCTTGCAGGAAGTTCAAGAATTGGTTGCCGATAGAGTTCCTGTAATTGATGTGATTAATCCGGTTGCAGAAAAAGTTTCTTACGAAATTCACAATAATGTTGGTGTAATTGCAACCAAAGCAACGGTTAATTCCGGACTTTATAAAAAATCAATCCGTAAACATAATAAGTTCATTAAGGTTGATGAATTAGCGACACCGCTTTTGGTTCCTGCAATTGAAGAAGGTTTTAAAAATCATCCGATTACCCATTCAATTATTTATAATTATCTGAGCAATAGTAAATTAAAAAATATTGAAACTTTGATTCTCGGTTGTACACATTATCCGCTTTTGATTGATGAAATCAAGCAATATTACGGAAACCGTGTTCGCGTGATTGATTCTCCGAATATCGTTGCCAACCAATTGAAAATGATTTTGGATAAACATCATCTTTTGAATGAAGAAAATCATCAATCAACCTATGAATTCTTCTTGTCAGATATTACCAAAAATTTCGAAAAAATCTCTAAAAAATTCTTCGGAAAATCAATTGATTTGGAATTGAAAGTTCTTTAAAGAGTTTTAAATTTATGAATATCCGTAATTACACATAATTTCGTATATTTACTTATAATTTAATTAGTTAGATGAATATATTTAGTTTTACAACGCATTTTGGGACAGAGGAA
>NZ_QNUG01000025.1 GCF_003385395.1 Epilithonimonas hispanica
GGTTTTAAATGTTGGATCATAGATTTTTCTCTCTCGTTTCATAGGTTAAAAATAAGGTTTTATGCTTAACTTTAACTGGACGCTAAATTACTACATCCACCAATTCGAACGTAAAAATCATATAGTTGAAGTGTTATTCATGCTTACAAATAAATAAACATTCTCCTTTTAATTCATAGTAGGGTTCGGTCTATGATAAAAAATGTAAAATATTAAATTAGTTATATTTATAGACCGAACCTTTAAAAGTTTGTTCCATTCTGTTTTTTATTGCTAAATTATATAGTATCTATTTTATTACTCTTCAAGGGGGATTCGAACTATATAAAGTTGGCTTTGTATCTATGTTTTCATATATTTTTTAATAAAAAAATATATAATTGATTTTTAAAAAAATTCTATAAAAACTATTCTTTTTAGTTATGAAATGCCAGTCCCAATAAAGGTTTTATAAAAATGAACATAAAAAAACACCTCATATAGTTCCCTATGAGATGTTTTTTATGGGACAAGCGGAAGCATTTTCGAACCAAATGATATTTTCAAACGATAAATTTGAAATACTTTTTAGAGTTTTAATGGCTCAAAGTATATACATCAATGCACTCCGAAAAATAAGTGAACACATAAGAAAAGGCGCAACTCGTTTGTAATAGTTTCTAATATTTTGTGCACACAGATTATAAGTAAATTCGTAGTAAGTATCGCAGAGAAATTGACTATTTTATTTCAATTTAAAAGTACATATTATTCAATATTTTCTATTTTTCAAAATAAGTTTTTTAAGAGCTTGTTTAAATTTTATTCAATAAGTTTTTTATAGCTTTTTCTTAATTTTCTAAATTAAAATAAACTTTGTTTGTTCTTAAATTTAACATTAAGAATTTCAGTGAGTTAAGTTGATTCTGATTAAAGAATCAATAAATTGATTTTTATTAAGTTTTTTAAGCTAAATGGTCTTAATTTTCTTACTGTTAAAAATAAATTATAAATTTAAGCAGGCTCTAAGATTATACAATGTATAAAATACTTGAAGGTCTTTTATGAAATGGTGTCATTAAAAAAGGAAAATGATTTATAAGACTAGTGTATTACAGTGTATATTGTCTTCTAATTTAACATAATTTATTTTTTTTAACTTTTTGTTTGGATTTTAAAAAATATTTATATATTTGTGGTGTAAGGGGAAGTTGAATATTTGATTTACAACTTTTACAGTCTAATGATACCGGCCGAATCCGCTCTTCCCCTTTTTTTCTAAAAAACACAAACTATGATTACACGAAAAAGATTTCTTTTGATGGGATCGTTGGGTATTCTATCTGTTTTAACTCCCAGTTTTCTTTTTTCCAATACTATTTCCAACTCAAATCCTGATACTTTTGCTTTGTTAAAAAAAGCCAGAAGATACAGAAAGCAAGGAAAATTAAACTTAGCCAAAAGTACTTATCAAGAAGTTCTTACAATAGATCCTACAGAAATAAGAGCATATAATGGAATACGCAGAATTCTTCTAAATAAAAAGAATAAAGAATTTGAAGTTATACAGTTATATCAACAGGCATTAACACATATCCCAAATAATCTAAGAATAAAACGCAGTCTTTACAATGAATATTCCAAAGCTGCGTTAGGAAACAGAAAAGTTTTACAACAAATCAATATTCCGGGAAGGATGTTGCTTCATGTTAAAAGTAAATATGAAGAAATGATCGCAAATTATCCTGAGAAGAAAAATCTACAAAAGCAGCTGGAAAAAATTGAAAAATATATTCAGCTGAACGTAGACACACAAAATCCGCACGAAAATATCCCTTTAAAAGCATATCGCAAACAGCAAAAGAAAAATCACAAAAAAAGATTTGACGGATTACCAGCACAAAGAACAACTTTAATGCTTGCTGAACTCGAGGCAAAGCCAGTTTCTGATGACAGGGCACAACACATCCGTGAAATGTCAAAAGTAAATATAAAGGCTTTAAGAACGGAGAAAAGATATTCGGAGGCATTAGATGCTTCGGAAGTATTCTTGAATACAAAAAGCGCTACGGATCCCCTCTTTATCAAACAGTTTAGAGATTTAGCCAAACAATTGCATCAGCATGATAGATTATTGTCTTTTGAAACAAAAAATCATGCTACAAAAAATACTTTTTGGTCTGCAGTATCTCTATTTGATGCATATTATAGAAAAGCAGAAAAACAAAATCAGCCTGCTCCTGTAGTAATGGATTCTTTGATACAATTCATGATTGAAAAATCTGAAAATCCATATCAACAATTTGAGGTAGAAACACGAAAAATTAAAATAGAATTATTAAACAATAATTTATTAAAGGCAAAAGATAAAATAATTGATCAATGCATGAAGATGAGAGGAATTTCCAGCCCTCATTCAATCGATAGAATGAATGTAATTATTGCCAATTTTTGTCAAAAAAACGGAGACGATGACACTAAAAATTCAATTATAAATATTGCGATTGAGCCGAAATCATTTTTAGAAAGCAATGATGAAATTAAAAAGTCAATCGCTCTTATGAATATAGGACGTTCTTATGAAAATCCAATCCATATTCAAAATTTACAAAGAAAACTAGCCAGCTTATGAAATTAAAATTTATTTTTTGTATATCTCTATTTTTCTGCGTATTCGGTAATCTGTTTTCTCAAATTGCCATTACAGAGGTCTATTATGACACACCCTACAATGAAAAATTAAGATTTGGCACTCAAGCCAATGGTTATGTGGATGCCATAAAACATCACAGAGGAGAATTTGTAGAAATTTATAACTACAGTGATAAAGATATCAATTTAAAGAATTGGTATTTAGGTGATAAGGTTGGGATGTATTGGTTTCCTGAAAAAATAATTAAATCAGGACAGTTTATGGTATTGGCTTATAGCACATTGCCTTCCAATACAACTGAATTTACCGATTTTTTCTCCACTACTACAGGAAAGCAAGATCAGATTATTCTCCAAAATGCAATTATGCTAAGGAATCAAAGGGAAGAATTGTATTTAGGATATACATTAAATAATTCACATATACTTAATAAAAGCTCTGTTAAATGGAGTTATCAAGGACCACAAGGTCCGATGCCTACAAATTTTATTCATAATATTTGGCAAACGCCTAATTTATTTTACTCTATAAATTCCTTACAACTAAATTCAAGCAATGATTATAGTAATGGAACACCAAATCCGTTAGATGCAACTTATAAACCGCCGATACAAAGTTATGACGCTTTAGTAAAAAATGATTATCAAAACTATTATTCTTTTTTAGATTGGAGTGAAAATGTAAAGAATATAGTAGATAAAATATGTGCGATTAGTATCGAAAAAGTAGAACAAATTCCAAATGGGACATACAATAACGGAGGAAAGTGCTTCACTTATGACACCGCAGGAAATAGAACTATTGCAACGGATTGTTCAGCAACAAATCCTGGTACATCAACCTATGGGTACACTTCAGACGAATTAGAAGCAATTAAAAACAACATTTTTGTTTATCCGAACCCTGCTACATCCAATAGTAGTTATGTTGTAAATATTTCATGGAATGGACCAGCTATTAATAAAATTAATAATTTGCAAGTCTACACTTCAGGTGGAGGATTAGTTTATGGATTTATCCCAACTAATGGGGTTAATTCTACAACCTTTTCTTTGCAAGGTCAACTTCCGGGAGTATTTGTTACAAACTTTACATTAAATACAGGACAGGTGATCTCCAAGAATATCTTAAAATGGTAAAAACTATGAAATTAAAACTTTACTCTTTATATACTTTTTTATTTGCTTTTTCAATAGTAACCGCTCAGGAAGACATTGAAATTCCTTTAGAATATTCTACATCTGGTTATCAGACAAGTTCTGCTTTAAAAACTACGACCGATAATACTCTAGTTCCAACGGTAAATGCTGAGATGAATGTTAATGAAGCAGGAGCTCTGACTTATATTCTACCTGTTGAAATATTGAAAGGATTAAATAACTTTCAACCTAATATTGCACTAGCATATAACAGCCAAAGTGGAAATGGTCAAGCTGGTTGGGGATGGAATATTGTAGGGCTTTCAGTCATAACGAGAGGTGGTAAAAGTAAAGATATAGATGGTCTTACTATTGGGCCTCAGTTTAACGATGGAGATCCTTTTTATTTGGATGGACAACGTTTAATTAAGAACTCAGATAATACCTACTCAACTGAAAAATTTTCTAAAATAAAAATAAGGAAACCTCTAACAGGAGAATTTTCATTTATTATACAATATACAGATGGTAGAATTGCAAAGTTTAAAGAGCTTACCACTGGACAACATTATATTTCAATATTTATTGATTCCTTCAATAATGAAATTCATTATACCTATTTAGTTGAGAATAATACGCCTAGAATTACAAGAGTATCTTACGGGGGAACAAGCTCCTCTAATGATAAATTTTATATTGATTTTGTTTATAAAACAAGAAAAAAAAATATACAGATATACAGAAATGGGATTGCATATATTAATTCAAAAGTACTATCTGAAATAAACACAGGTTCAACTTATGGTTCTTTATATAGAAAATATGCTCTTACTCATGATTTTGTGGAAGATAATAGTATAGAACGAATTAGGACAATCACGGTAAACAATGAGAGTGGGGAAAGTTTAAAACCACTCAACTTTAATTATAACAATTCTCTACAAGGAGCTGTTAAGATTTCTTCGGAAGGAGTAGGAAGTTTAGGATATGCAACAGGACTGGGAAGTGTTACCGTAGGAGACTTTACAAATTCTGTGAGGAAGATCCAGCCTATTTATCAATATAGAAATCCAAACGGTTACTATTTAAGCAGTAACTCAAATTTATCCATTACTACTAATAATGCTGAAACCCAGCTTTTTTCTGGAAAAGTATTGGATTTGAACAATCATATAACAGAGAAAGACCAGTTAATATCAGTAAATGAGAGCTATTTAGGTACAGAAGATCAGGTAAATCCAAATAATCCTGTCAATTTTTCATTAAAAGATGAAATAAACTTTGAAATATCTGATTTGGTTAGAGGTACAAAAAGAAAAGTTACCGTTCTTGTAAAAGGGGGCTTACAAGAAACAAGTAATTATGTATCATCTGATGATCCTTATGTGCCTAATGATGGACATTATGAATATTCTTATACGAGAGATCAAACCAAGAGGGAATTAGTTCAAGGTGATTTCAATAATGATGGTTTAACTGATTTTTTAATACTCGAATATTCAAATCTTAATAGAGGTGAAAAAATTTATTTTTTTGAACTAGGCAAACAGAATTCAAGTTCTAATGTTAATGTAAATCCAATAATTATAAGTGAAAAGTTTATCGGTAAGGAAATTTATCCAATAGAATTTGACGGTGATGGTCTTTCTGAACTAATGGTAGTTAATAAATATTCTGCAAAATATTCAATCTACAAAATTAATTTTGTTACTAATACTTTGGACACAATCCTATTAGATCAACCATTGTCAAATATGGGAACTAACACCCCGATATTTTTTGGTGATTTTAATGGAGATGGACTGACGGATTTTTTAACACCACAAAAAGTGTATGAGATTCCAGAAGATGATAATTCTGGAAGAAAAATGGGAGAAACCTATCGTTTGATGCAGACGGAAAATTTGTTATGGTGGAAGTACACCAGCAATGGTAAAGAGTTTAATAAAAATCAGGAAGATTACACTTCACAAAAAATTGCCTATTTAAAGCCATCACAAAGCAACTATATTAAAAGATCCACTTTTTGGCAAAAATTCTGGAATGGAAAACCTGATGAATATGCCTATACTAGATATTCTACACATAATATAATTGTTACAGATTTTAATAATGATGGACGATCAGACATTATAACACTAAATAAAATTGGAACAGCAAAATATAATGTAAATGGAAATTTAAGTGGTGTGCCTATTGATAATTTAAGCAATACCTTGATGAATCCTTCAGGTTATTTTCCTGTTAATTTTTATTCTTCAATTACGAATAGGGTAAATTTTTACGAGAACAAAAATTTGCAAGGAGGAACGTTTAGTCAGCTTAAAACTTATCCTATAGAAAACATCAAAATATCTCCTTTATCACTTATACTTTCATCCACAGAATTTGATTTTCTAAATGTCTCCAAAGCAGGAGTATATATTTTTGACCCTCTTGTAGGAAGGTGTACAACTATTGCTATTGACAACAGTAATTTTTTGGAAAAGCAAATACAAGAAGTCGATAATGGCTCAACAGTATTACAAAGGGTAGATTATAGAAATATGATTCCAAGTACACAAAGTGATGAAGCCACTTATTTATATAAGCCAGTAAATGAGTTGAAGTATCCGTATTATGTTCATAAAACGAATTCTGCACTGTACTTAGTGAATAAAATACATACCATATTTGATGGTAAGATTCTTTCTAAAGAATACCGATATGAAAACGGAATCCAACATTTGGATGGTAAAGGCTTTTTAGGGTTTCAAAAAACATACAACAGTGATGCCTACGAATCTGAATTAAAAAACGGAAAATATGTAAATAAAAATCCTGTAAAAGCTGTTTTCTGGAACATCCAAACTAGAGATCCTCAAATGGAAAATGCCATAGTAAAATCCACCTATGGAGGAATAAATAGATTTTTCACGGAAAATACAACGATAAATAAAAAATTCGATAAAGGAAACCATCAATATTTAATTTTATCTACAGATGAAATTTCTCAAGATAATCTAAAAAAAATTACTATTAGTAAAAAATATGATTATGACCTTGCTGATGATCTTAAACTAAAAACGGCATATACTGATTACAACGGCGTTGGTTCAGCAATATCAAAATATACTTATCAACCTGAATTTTCAAATGCAGACCATCATTTCTATGGGAAAATTGCAACCATTGAAAATACTGTATACAAAGATGGGTTATCTTTCACTACGAAAGAAGAATCAACTTATTTTCCTAATGGAGCAATTAAGGAGAATAAAAAATATGGGAATAATGCCAATGCACCACCTATTATTACTTCTTATACTTATGATACCATTGGTAATCTAAAAACTCAAACTCTTTCAACAGCTGGGGTTTCTTCCCAAACGACAACTTATGATTATGATACAACAAATAGATATGTTAACAAAACCACAACACCAGACGGATTATCATCCACTTCTGTTGTCAATTTTTTAGGAAGAGTTTCTTCAGAAATATCACCACTAGGACTTTCAACTAACTACACTTATGATGTGTGGGGGAATATTACAGAAATTACTGATTATCTTGGTAAGAAAACTACTATTTCCAAATCTATAGCAGATGCTTCCACAGGAGGTATTTACAATCTTCATAAAAAACGCGAAGGTGGCACGGAAACTATTGTGACTTTTGATAAATTTAATAGAGAAATTATATCTAAAACCCAATCTATTAATAATAAATGGCTTGTTTCCAAAGCAGAATATGATATTTTTGGACGAAAAACTAGATTTTCCGAATCATTCTTTGAAGGGGAAATCCCTAAATGGAATTCCGTAGAATATGATGAGCTAAGCCGTCCGATAAAAAACATTGCTTTTACTGGAAAAACAATTACCACTTGTTATGAAGGCATGAAAGTAACTGTGGACGACGGTTTCAAAAAAACCTCCAAAACATTGGATGCAATGGGACATATCATTAGGCATCAGGATCATGGCGGAGTGATTGCTTATTATTATTTTCCGAATGGAGCATTACGTGAAACCAATTATGAAGGAATAAAAACTACCTTTGAAATTGATGGTTGGGGAAATAAAACAAAAATTACCGATCCTTCTGCAGGTGTTTTCACTTATGAATATGATAACCTAAGTCGAATTACTAAAGAAGAAAATCCAAAAGGAACTACCGTTTATACTTACGATACATTAGGAAGACCTCTTACAGAGACAATAACGGGAAAAACAACGGCCGAAAATACTAACATCAGTAAGACTTATAGTTATAATGCAAACACCAAGCTTCCTGAAACTATTACAGGAACAAGCAATGGGAAAACATATACGTATACCACACAATATGACAATTATTTCCGTATAAAAGGTAAAATAGAGAAAACGCCTGATTTTACCTATTTTTCTTCAACCACATTTGACAGTTTTGGTCGCACAGATGAAGTTTCTATTTCTACCGTGCTCATAAATCCATCCTACACCTCTTCCTCAAAAATTAAAAATATATATGATGCTAATGGTATCCTTGTTCAACAGAATGATGTAGATAGCGGAAAAATGGTTTGGCATATTTCTGATATAAATTCAAAAGGTCAAACCACCGAAATGGAGTACGGCAATGGCTATAAGATAAATAATACCTATAGTACAACCAATTTCAGTTTAAAACAAATTAGCCATAATCATCAGACTTCAGGAGTTAATGTTCTTGATATATCTTATGACTATAATGTTGATAAAGGTGTTCTAAACTCAAGAAACAACGCTACATTTAGCAAAAATGAACAATTTACATATGATAAGCTCAACCGTCTACTTACCGAGACCGTTAATAATGTTCTGGTAAATGAATATACCTTTGACAAAAGAGGAAGAATAACCTCTAACACAGAGCTTGGGAAATATAACTATAACGAATCAGATTATAAGCTACAAAACATAGCATTTAATACCAACGGACAAAATGTAAATGCACAAAGAGGATTTGCCGATGTAAAATACAATGCCTTCAAAAGTCCTTTGCAGATTACTTTAGCAGGCAAAGAAAATCTTTCTTTTGAATACAATATCCTGAAGACAAGATACGCTATGGTATCTTCTGTTACAGGGAAGCAAAAATATTACTCTTCTGATTTCGCAATAGAAATCACCAAAGACAATACAGGAAAAACACAAATTGTAACCTACATTACTGGTGATCCGTATTCTGCCAATTATATTAAAAAAGAAGTGCTTTCTGGAACTACCGTTACAGAAAAAGCCAATTACTTCCTTCATAGGGATAATATCGGTAGTATTGTAGCGATTACGAAAGCAGACAATATAGGTACAGTAGTAGAAAAACGCTTCTTTGATGCATGGGGGAATCTGAAAGCATTAGTAAATTCAGCAGGACAAACCATAACTGATGCTCAACAGTTGATAAATTATAATTATTTTATAGACAGAGGCTACACAGGACACGAGCATCTTTGGAAAGCAGGGCTCATCAATATGAATGCCCGTATTTATGATCCTATTATTAGAAAATTTTTATCACCAGATAATTTAGTTTCCGACATTTTTAATACACAGACTTTTGATAGGTATTCCTATGTCTTAAACAATCCTTTGTTATATATTGATATTGACGGAAATGAACCTATTACTTTTGGTGTGGCTGTATTAATTGCTGTAGGTGTTGCTATTGTTAGCAAAGCTATTGCTAACATGATACAGGGCATTCCTTTTTGGTATGGGCTTGGTAAAGCTGCTACAATGGGAGCGATAAGTGGAGCAATTAGTTTTGGAATTGGCAGTGTTGCATCTTCCTTTACTTCTTTAGCCCCGGTGGCAACAAGTACGCAGGAAGCAATATTAAGTGGGCTAGGTCAAATTATTGGAATGTTTTTACCAAGTTGGGAGGTGCAAATAGGAGACTGGACTTTTAGCTTAAACATTTCTTTGTATTTGGGTAAGAGTGTTGGTGTTGGATTAAGCGGAAGTATATCATATTCTGATGGACATTTTAGTGCCAGTTATGGAGTCTCACTTACTGGTTTTGGTAAACATTATGGGACAGGAAAATCTGGATGGGAAATGAGGAACTCTTTTATGCTACAATACGGTAGTAAGGAATTTAGCCTTTTTGTAGGAACTAATCTTTGGAGCGGGAATACAGTAGATAAAAGCCAACAGACAGGAATAGCTGGAATACAAAGTGGGGATGTAAGAATTGCTTATGAAAATGATGGTTCTCCATTTGGCAAAGGAATTGGTAGGGCACTAGCTGATAATGAAGACCGGTTTAGAACTAATGCAGTAAGGGTTGCTATAGGAAAATACAGTATGGGTATCAACCTCTTTACTGGCGAAAGAAATCAAGATAGTTATGCAGAGAATGGAGGACAGGATGAAGCAACTATGGCGGGCAAAACGTATCCAACAGGAGACGGCTTTTTTTCTAATCTGGCAGCAATGGGAAAACGATTCCTTCAAGCGGTTACAGGTGGTTTTGACCAAAAGGAAGATGGCGGATATGGATCTGCACATCCGTTAGGTGGTGTTTTAGAGAATGGAACGCCTTATAGATTAGGTGCATTTTACATTGGATATGGAAACTACAGAATAGGAATAGATTCTGACCGATATGTAAGACACGTTTTTCAAGATATTTTTGCACATTATATAGTATCTCCGCAACCAGGTTTCAATGTCCTAAGTCCAGGATTGTCTCCATATTTCCAATATCAAACAAATAATCCTTTTACAGCATGGTAAAAAAAGTATTTAGTCTAGTAGTTTTGTTTTTTATATTTGGTTGTGGCCAAAGATATACAAAAACTGGAGATGGTAGGTTAAAAGCACCGAGACCAGATTATAAATTTAAGAATGCAGATAAATTTAATGCTAGTATCTACAAGCAAATTGATACAAATGCTTATTATGAGATGATTGATGTTTTTTGGTCTAACGGTAAATATGAAAAATTAGGAAGCCACACCTATCCTCCAAGCGCATTGCAATTTTATAATAATGGGTATCTAAGACGTGTTGATATTACTAAAATAAATACTGATTATAATTATTCTGGACATAGAGGAGTGATATACTTGGATAAAAATGGAAATCTGAAAATTGATCTATTTCAAGGGATATCGCAAGATGGATCAGTGGGGATCGTAACTTATAGCGTCAAAATAGAAGGGGACAAAATTTATATGCTTAGTCCTAGACATAATTTTTTCAATGGTAATGATAGAGTATGTTATGTGTATGAAAAAAGATAAATTTAGGTATGTATAACTCACGATACCTAATATTCAACCTCCCTTGTTTTCGTTCGAAAATACGAAAGGAGATATAAAAATTTAACCACGCTTTTTGGGCGTGGTTTTTTTGAAGATGTTTATAATACAATTTGGATTCCTAAAAATCAATCACCTTTTCCAAAGCATCATCCACATCCTTGTGAATAAAATTGGATTGATAATTTACAGTTGTTGTAATTGAAGAATGTCGATACAATTTTTGAAGCATTTGGGTGGGTATTTTATCGCCTGATATATTCCCGAAGGTATGTCTTGCGATGTGCATGCTCAAAGGTTTGTTGATTTCTGCTTTTTCGGCAATCCGTTTTAGATAAAAATTCAAAGAAACTCCGGCTGTTTTAACAGCTCGTATCACTTCTTTTATATTTTTCTCATCTACATTTTTCAGTTCTGGAAAAACATAACCGTTGTTTTGGTATCTCTGAGATTCGTAATGTGAGATAATTTGGAGAATTTTTTCGGGGGTTTTCAGAGAAATAATTTTTTTGTTCTTACCCATTCGGTAAGTAAAACGATTATTGTTAAAGTCAGACCATTTTGTTTTCAAAACATCGGCAACACGAATTCCAGCCAAATAAAAACTAAACAACCAAATGTTTCTTGTATGCCATTCTTTAGATCCTTCTTTCAGATTCAAATCCTCAATTGAGCGAACTTCCTCCTGACTTAAACCTTGTTTTATAGATTCAGGAATCTTAATTCTAATACTTTCCCTTCCAAAAGGATAATTTTTGTTATTCACAATTCCTTCTTTAATGGCGATATTGTAGATGGTTCGTATGGTAATAAGATGATTGGCAATGGTTCTATCTGAAACTTTTCTTTCCACTTTTAAATAAGCCTGATATTCATTGAGAAGTCGAACATCAATTTGCTCTATCGGAAAAGTTTTACAATTGAGAAACTCTTTAAAGTGGGCAATTTTTGGTTTTTCAGAATATAAAGCATTATATTTTTCCAAACGTTCTATATTCTTTAGATACTCTTCTGCAACAACAAAGAAATCCGAACCTTTGTTGATGATCTTTTTTCGGATGGCTTTAAGTGAAACATTTTTATCCGATGCATCTGCTTCGATGAGTTTTCCTCCAGCTTCACTTATTCTTTTTGCAATAAGATTGTTGAGACGGGAAGAATTGGGATGAGATTTCCGTACTTTCTTGTTTTTCTCATCCCATTGTTCTATTTCAATATAATATCCGAGAGCAATAAAAGAAGATTTCCTATCTTTTGTGATTCGGATATAAATGGGATACTGACCCTGTTTGTTGGGCTTCTTTCGTAAAATAGCGGTAATGGAAGACATAATTCAAGATTTTAAATTTGAGCCTTTCCTGCAAGAAAAATGGTTTTTTTTGGAAAAAAAGGAATAATATGAAATTCCAAAATGGTATCTTTGGCTTAAAGGAGGTGTTCTTTTCTGGATGAAAAGGCAAGTCTAAGATAAATAGAATATAATGGACACGCAAGTTATTGCCCGAAAAAACAGATATATTCCCCCAAATATGGGTACAACATAGGTACAACAAATGGCGATTTAAGTTGATATATCTTGGTTTTTGATGGAAGTTGAAATACGCTAAAACGCCCTATTATACGCCAAAACACACCAACTTAAACCAATACTGGTAGAATTTGAAACTCTGAAAGGGTTGATATGTAGAATTGCTTTATTCTAACTAAGGATTAGTCGAGAAAATAGAACCGTTCGCAATCAATGCGCGTCTATTCATCTTCAGGATGTCTCTCACCCATTCTGCAAAATCTTCCGGCTGAAGAACTTTGTCCGGATTACCGTCTGTCAAACCGCCATTAATACTCATTTCTGAAGCTATAGTGCTTGGAGTCAATGTAATCACACGGATATTCTGCTTTCTCCATTCTGCCATCATCGATTGCGAAAGTGAAACCACTGCAGCTTTGGAAGCTGCATAAGCAGACATATTAGGTCCACCTTTCAATCCTGCTGTGGAAGCAACGTTTACGATGTCACCCTGTCCCTTTTCTTTCAAAAACGGATAAACGGCTTTGGCTGTGTAATAAACACCAAAAAGATTGGTTTTGATAACTTGTTCCCAAGTCTCAGACGGCATCTCCTCAATAGAACCAAAATCACCAACTCCTGCATTATTAACCAGAATGTCGATTCCACCTAACGTATTTGCAAGCGATTCAATTCCGGCTTTTACTTCCAGTTCGTTATCGACGTTGAAAACGGCGTAAGCGACTTTTACACCAGTTTCTTTCAGTTCGTTGGCTGCTATTTTAAGATAATTTTCGTTTCTTCCTGTGATCCCTATATTAACGCCTTCATTCGCTAATGCCTGAGCAACAGCTCTTCCAAGACCTCTTCCACCACCTGTGATGATAGCGTTTTTACCTTTTAAATTCATAATATAATGTATAAAATTCGAAGATGCAAATCTACCGAACACACGTTTAAAAATAGAATAATGTCTTATGATTTAATAAAATTTTATGATTGAGGAATTCAATTGTCTTTACAACATATTATTTTGGAAGAAAAGCACACGAATTTCTTTTTTATTAACAAACTGCATCAAAGCTTCACAAGGCGTAAAACTTAGCAAAGCACAAAGAATTTCAAATCAATGAGACTATCTGGTTTTATTTTTATGAAGAACCAAATTACTCATTTTATTTTTAGTCGTTCTACTTGTTTTGGTTATTTTTGCGTTAAATATTTCCCACAATGTCCGAAAACATTCAGCAAAAGATAGAATCTCTGAGAGAAGAACTTCATCAGCATAATTACAATTATTATGTTCTTGATAATAATACAATTTCTGATTTTGAATTTGATGAGAAATTGAAAGAACTTCAGGATTTGGAGGCAGCGCATCCGGAATTTTTTGATGCCAATTCTCCGACTTTGCGTGTTGGAGGTGGAATCACGAAGAATTTTCCAACCGTTCAACATCAATACAGGATGTATTCTTTGGACAATTCTTATGATTTTGATGACCTTGAAGATTGGGAAAAACGAATCATCAAAACCATTGATGAACCTGTGGAATTTGTTGCTGAATTAAAATATGACGGTGCTTCGATTTCCATTCTGTATGAAAATGGAAAATTATCTCAGGCTGTAACACGTGGCGATGGTTTTCAGGGCGATGAAATCACTAATAATGTGAGAACAATTTCCGATATCCCTTTGACTTTGAAAGGCGATTTTCCTAATCGATTTTTTATCCGAGGCGAAATTTATCTAACAAGAAAAAACTTCGATAAAATCAATAAAATTCGTGAGGAAGAAGGTTTGGATTTGTTTATGAATCCTAGAAATACAGCCAGCGGAAGTTTGAAAATGCAAGATTCGGGAGAAGTTAGAAAACGCGGACTTTCGGCAGTTTTGTATCAATATATTTCGGATGAATTTCCTGCAGAAACGCATTGGGAAATCTTAGCAAAAGCCAAAAATTGGGGTTTCCGAGTTTCAGAAGACCAAGCGAAGTTATGTAAAACGTTGGATGAAGTAAAAGAATTCATCACTTTTTGGGACACGGAAAGACATAAATTACCTTTTGAAATTGACGGAATTGTTTTGAAAGTTAATTCATTGAAACAACAAAGACAATTAGGTTACACAGCGAAATCGCCACGTTGGGCAATGGCTTACAAATTCAAGGCAGAAAAAGTGGAGACGGAGCTTTTAAGTGTTTCTTATCAAGTCGGAAGAACTGGAGCGATAACGCCTGTTGCCAATCTGAAACCAGTTTTGTTGGCCGGCACAATCGTAAAAAGAGCTTCTCTTCACAACGAAGATATTATCAAAAAACTGGATTTGCACGACCACGATTTTGTTTATGTAGAAAAAGGTGGCGAGATTATTCCGAAGATTGTTGGCGTGAACACAGAGAAACGAACGCTTCTCCAAAAGCCAATCGAATACATCAAAAATTGTCCTGAATGTGGAACCGAATTGGTAAAAATTGAAGACCAAGCGATTCATTTTTGTCCAAATGAATTGCATTGTCCGCCACAAGTTGTGGGAAGGATGATTCATTATGTTTCCAGAAAAGCCTTGAATATCGAGAATCTTGGTGGAGAAACTATCGAACAACTTTACAGGGAAAAATTGATTGAAAACCCTGCTGATTTTTACACCCTGACAAAAGAACAGCTTCTTCCACTCGAGAGAATGGCGGAAAAATCTGCTCAGAATATTCTGGACGGCATTGAAAAATCCAAAAATATTCCGTTTGAAAAAGTGCTTTACGGAATCGGAATCAAACACGTTGGAGAAACGGTTGCAAAGAAATTAGTCAAGAATTTCAATACAATTGATGAATTGAAAAATGCAACCTTGGAAGAACTTTGTCAGGTTGAAGATATCGGAATGAAAATCGCGGTCAGCATCACAGACTTTTTTCAGAATCCCGAAAATATTCTGATGATTGAACGTTTGAAATCTTACGGCGTTCAATTGGAAAAAGGAGAAAACACTAATGAAGTTTTGTCCAATGTTTTGGAAGGTAAAACTTTCCTTTTCACTGGAAAATTGTCGCTTTTCACAAGAGAACAAGCGGAAGAAATGGTGGAAAAACACAACGGAAAAAACATTTCTGCCGTTTCGAAAAATCTCAACTATTTGGTTGTTGGCGAAAAAGCCGGAAGCAAGCTGAAAAAAGCGCAAGATATCGGAACTATTACGATTCTGGATGAACAGCAGTTTTTGGATTTGATTGGATGAGTTGAGTTGGAGAGTTTTAGAATTTGAAAGTTTGAGTACTTAAAATCTATACACAAAAGACACCAAAGGAAACAATTAAGAACTTGTTTAAATTTGTTTCGAAAACCACAAAAGTCACAAAAGTTTTAATTTTCCTTAAGTCTATCAAAAGTTCAAATAAGGATAATGGTTTCATAAGTTAGCTTTTTTGCTCTTTGAAAGATTTTCTTTTTTTAATTTTTCTTTTGTGACTTTGTGGATTAATATTTTTTATAACTTGTTGTGCATTTAGAGTTTTCGATTTAAAAGTGGTTTTTAAATAATTAACATAACACTTCGACAAGCTCAGTGTGACAAATCAATTGCTACAATCCTAATTAAGTGCGGTGTCAGTCTGAGCTGGTCGAAGACTTTTTTTTGTAACGATTTGATTTTAAAATCATTAAAAAATTACTTCAAAATATAAAACAGGTTTTTTATATTTTTTTAAACAGACTCTTAAAATCTTCGATTTTATTTTGATGTAAAAACTTTTGTGACTTTTTCGGTTGATTCTCTATATTTCTTTAATAACCTTACAAGGATTTCCGATTGCTAAAACATTGGCGGGAATGTCTTTTGTAACAACACTTCCGGCTCCAATGACTGCATTATCACCAATCGTAACGCCCGGAAGAATTGTGCAATTTCCGCCAATCCAAACGTTATTTCCGATTGTGATTGGTTTGGCATCTTCCAAACCTTTGTTTCTGGTTTCGGCGTCCAAAGGATGTCCGGCTGTATAAAATCCGCAATTGGGCGCAATGAAAACATTATCTCCAAAAGTCACTTTTGCACAATCCAAAATCACAACATTGTGATTGGTATAAAAGTTTTCGCCAATCTCGATATTGTAACCGTAATCGCAATAAAAAGGTTGCTCTATATGAAACATTTTTTCTGTCTTTCCGAAAAGCCTTTTGATGAGAGCTTTTCTTTCTTTAAGCTTTGAAGGTGGAATATGATTGTATTCGAAACAGAGGTCTTTGCATTTTTGTCTTTCCTTTACCAAAGTCGCATCGCCTGCATCATACATCTCGCCGGAAAGCATTTTTTGTTTTTCGTTCAGATTATTCATTGTATTTTTACATTAATAACTAAGCAAAAGTAAAGGCTTTGTTGTGTTTACACAATATCTTTCCCGATTTTAGTTTCCAATAAAAAAAGCATCCAAAATTGGATGCTTTGATGATGATTAGAATATTTTACTTCCAGACTTCGTCTGCGATTTCTTTTACCAATTTTATCTTGTTCCATTGGTCTTCTTCGGTTAAGATATTACCTTCTTCGGTGGATGCAAAGCCACATTGCGGACTGAGACTTAATCTGTCAAGACTTACAAATTGGCTGGCTTCTTTGATTCTTGCAATGATAATTTCTTTCTGTTCCAAAGTTGGATTTTTACTCGTAATCAAACCTAAAACTACATTTTTATTTTCCGGAACAAATCTTAATGGTGCAAAGCCTCCAGAACGGTCGTCATCAAATTCTAAATAAAAATTGCCTACATTTTCTTTGGCAAAAAGCGTGTCTGCAACCGGCTCGTAACCTCCCGAAGTTGCCCAAGTAGAATGATAATTTCCTCTGCAAACGTGAGTCGAAATCCTTAAATCTGCTGGCAAATCCTGCAAAGCATCGTTATTGAGTTTCAAGTAGGTTTCTTTTAGCAAATCCGGATTGTAGTTTTCACCTGCCATTGTTTTCCAAAAATTGGCATCGCATAACATTCCCCAAGTGCAGTCATCAATTTTCAAATCTCTGCAACCTAACTCGTAAAAAGCTAAAATGGCGTTGCGGTAAGCTTTGGACAAGTCACTTAGAAATTCTTCTCTGTCTGGATAAAATTCTGCTACTTTATCCGCATTAGATTCTCTTAGCAATTCTGCATAAAGCTGTGCTGGTGCAGGAATACTTTGTCTTGCAATATGATTTTCGCCCGCCAAACTTTTTAGAAATGCAAAATATCCTAAGAATGGATGATTCTTTGCAAATCTGATTTTGCCAGTCAATCTTGCAGAATCGTTACGAGTTTCTTCTCCTTGAAATTGATAACCGCGCGGCATAAAATTGTGTTCAACACCTTCGAATCCCCAGAAAAAATCGAGATGCCAGTAGCTTTGGCGGAACTCGCCATCGGTAATCACTTCTAATCCTAACTCTTTTTGCTTCTCAACTAATTTGATGATTTCCTGGTTTTCGATTTCGGTGAGTTGTTCTTTTGATATTTCTCCGTTAGAAAATTGTTCTCTTGCTTTTTTTAGAACTTCTGGTCTTAAGAAGCTTCCAACGGTGTCTAATTTTGGTGTTCTTACTTTTGTTTCACACATATCTTATTATTTAGATTAATATTTTGTGTAAAATTATATTTAAAGTTTTTTATTTTTTATTAAACGAAATTTTTAAGCAAATAAAACTCACAAACAATAATTAAAAAGATAAATATTCTATAATTTTACAATTCATTAAATCGAAACCAAAATATATTCTGAATTATGCTCGACGATACTGACATCAAACTCTTAAAAATCCTTCAAAAAAATTCTAAATTCACGGTAAAAGAGTTAGCACAGCAAGTGAATCTCTCCGCATCGCCTGTTTTTGAGCGTGTAAAAAAGCTGGAACAAGATGGCTTTATTAAGAATTACATTGCCGTTCTGGATTCAGAAAAGTTGAATAAAGGTTTTATTGTCTTTTGTAATGTCAAACTGAAACAGCACGATAAAAATATCGGAAATCAGTTCGTCACCGATATCCTTTCCATCGATGAAGTTGTGGAATGTTATAATATCTCCGGTGATTTTGATTTTCTCTTGAAAGTTCAGGTTCAGGATATGAAGCATTATCAGGATTTTGTTTTTAACAAATTGGGTTCTTTGGAAAGTATTGGAAGTACACACAGTTCTTTTGTGATGTCGGAAATTAAAAATAGTTATGGGATAACGATTTGAGTTTATATGGGTTTTTAATTGTTGCGCGGCTTCGAGAGCCTCAGCCTGACAGACTAAACGTTCTAGCGCAAAAAGATATAGCGGAAAGCAGGTTTCCGGCTCCTAAAAATAAAAAACCCAGAACTGCTACAATCCTGAGTTTTCTATCAATTGATTTATTAAAAAGTTACTCTGCAGGATCCAGCACAACGACAGCCTCCGAAGTATAAAACTGGAAGGTAAAACTCTCCTGAAGATAGAGCTTCACCGAAGTATCAGTATGGCTTAGATAACCGATGGAAATGTCCTGGCCAAGAGTGAGCTTAAAATCACCACCACGGGTAGAGATTACAAAACCACCTTTGATTGCCGGTGCCCAGATAATTTCGCCATCAATCAGTTCCTGCAGGTGGTGCAGCATTGGATAACCTTCATCGCTCCCGCCACTGGCCGCCGGATAAGCATCAGCTCCCAGAACCAAGACATAAGGGCCGTTGACTCCGGCAAAACGCAGTTCACTTAATGCACAGGCAATTGTATCGGGATAATTTTTGATGCTTGCCGGCAGTTTGAGTGTACGATTGCTGCTGCCTTCACGAATCCCCTGAATGCCTGCCGCGGCATAACCTTCAAAAATGGCGCGGTCCTCTGCAAAAGCTATTTTCTCTGCAGCGTCTTTTAACGGCTGCCAGTCTGAGTCTTCGGAACCGCGTTCGACATCATCAATCGCCTCTCGTGTCAGTTCAAAAGGAACCCGGAACTCAACCACTGGGTTTACTTTGCGCACAGCCGCCTGCACCCCTTCGCCCGGTGACTCAACTGGCTGAATATGCCCGGTGCCTACGGCAGAAAGATCAAAACCATTAGGGCCGTCAACATCTACCACTTTTCTTGCGGCAAGATATCTTTTGAGTGTGCGTACCGCTTCTTCTTCGATTTGCGCCCACGCTCCTTCGGAAATGGGAGCCAACTTACGGTGTAAATTATTCATATCGTTTAGTTTTTTATATAATGTGTAAAATTTGATCAATATAAAGGCATCGTTACTCTGATGTTTCTATCGTTTTAACTTTGCCAAAGCTTACTTATTTTAAAGAGCCAATTCCCAAAGAGCCGTCATTTTTTGGCAGTACGGTATCCACGGCTTTCGGATGATTTTCAGTTGATGTCGTTTCTTCAACTCCAGAGGAAAAGTCATCCAGCATATCCATCGTTGGAACAAAAAACAGACTGCCGGTTTTTGCGGTGCTAAAATCCAGCAAACGGTCATAATTGCCTGGAGGATTGCCAATAAACATATTGTTAAGCATCAGTTTCACCGTATTGAAAGTACTTGCATAAGCAATAAAGTATGTTCCCATCTCGTTGGTTGACATATTACCAAACGGAAGATTATCGCGGATAATTTTAAAATCATCACCCACATTGGCCAACGCTGAATGTGAATTTTGAGGTTTGATGTCATCCGTCATTTCTACATCGCTGTCTTTGTAGCGGCCAAAAACTTTTTCCTGTTCTTCAACTGTAAGTGCTTTAAATGCCGCCAAATCGTGAATATACTTCTGGACAAAAAGATAACTGCCTCCTTTGTAAACCTCATCCTCGTCACCTATTAAACCAAAATATTCGCGCAAATTGCTTTCAGGATTTTCGGTTCCGTCTACAAAACCGAGAATGGAACGGCCATCCCAATACCTAAACCCATGCACCTCTTCCACGCAATCGGCCACCGGAGAAAGTACTTTGGCAATATCTGCCGCCATATCATAACAGATGCTTGAATTGGATCCTTTCAGGTGAAAATGCAAATCGCCTTTGGTAGAAACGGCAGTATAACGGCTTCCAACAATGGGTTCAAATTCCTCCAGCTCTTTCGGTAATGGTTTGGGCAAATCCAGCAAATGCCATGCATTGTAACCAATTCCCATGACACAACTGGCGTTATCATCCGGAAAACGGACATAAGCAGAATGGTTAAGGTTGATTACCAAAGCACAAATGCGCTGAAAAGCTTCTTTGATTGGTACACCTTCCTTAAAATTCCAAACCGTAAAAATGGTGTTTGTTCCGTGATTGCCGAGTACATCCTGTGGTCCCTGTCTCATGTGTATGTTTTGATTCGGTTATTAACAGTGGCTAATTTAATGATATAAAGGGAAAAAATCAAAGAATATTGCCTGTTTATAATTTTAAAATAAAAAACTCAGGGCCACTGACGATCCTGAGTTTTTTAACAAACAACTTTAAAATATATTAATGCGCCGAACTAAGGTCTATTTTTTCACCTTTGTTTTTTCGTTCTCTTACAAATAATACAAACGGGATGCATATTAAAAACATAAGCCCCAAATAAAGGAAAACGTCCATATAAGAAAGCACCGTAGCCTGCTTGGTTACAGAATAATCCAGCATTTGGTAAGCCGCTTGCAAGGCTTTATCCGGTGACATGCCTTTGGCTATAAAGCTCCCTTTGAGCGCGGCCACTCTCTGCTGAACATCAAAATCATTAACGTCAAGATGCGAAACAAGATTGCTCCTGTAAAGTTCACTTTTGTTAGCAATAAAAGTGGTAATTGCAGCAATACCAAATGACCCACCCAACTGACGCATCATACCCGTAAAAGCAGCACCCTGACCAATTTCCGGCCCTTTCAGTGTACTGAGCGATAACGATGTGATCGGAATAAACAATAATCCTAATCCCATACCTCTCACAATAAGCATCCAGAAGAATGCATCTTTTCCTGTATCCGGTGTCAGGATCTTATAACCCCAGAAACTGTAAACAAAGAATATAAACAGGCCTAAGGCAACCAACACCTGCTGCTTAGCGCCTTTGGTAAGTAATTTCCCAATAATCGGCATCATAAATGCAGTCGTCAGCGCAGCCGGGATCATCAGTGCTCCTGACTGTAAAGCGGTCCAACCTAAAATACTCTGTGTATAAAGAGGAACGATAAATGTTGAACCATACAAACCAAAGCCTAAAATAAAGGACATTACCGTACCAATTCTCAGGTTACCGTTTTTGAGAACTCGGAGTTCTACAATCGGATATTTGAAGGTAAGTTCTCGCCAGATGAATAAGATGAATCCTACAACTGCAGTAATCGTCAATACAACAATGGCTTTGCTTTCAAACCAATCGTCCTCGTGTCCTCTTTCCAAAATATATTGTAAAGAACCTACAAACGCTGCCAACAATCCAATCCCAATCCAATCGACATCCGAAGCTGAACGTTTTTCTGAATATCTTGGGCTTTTTACGAATTGTAATGTCAATAACGTTGCGATAATTCCCAACGGAATATTGATATAAAAGATATAAGGCCAACTGTAATTGTCAACAATATAACCTCCCAGAGGCGGACCAAGTGTTGGTCCGATAATAACTCCCAATCCATAGATTGCCTGAGCCATACTTCTTTTCTCGATAGGGTAAGATTCGGTGATGATGGTTTGGGAAGTTACCAAAAGTGCTCCTCCACCAATACCTTGCATCAAACGGAAAAATACCAGCTCCCAAATATTGGTCGCATTACCACAGAGAAAAGAGAAAATCGTGAATATGATAATGGATACCGCAAAGTAATTTCTACGCCCAAACTGTTGAGACAACCAGCTAGTCATCGGAACGATAATCACGTTACCGATAGCATAAGCGGTAATTACCCAGCCTACTTCGGAAAGTGTTGCCCCAAGATTACCTTTCATCTCGTTAAGTGCTACGTTCACGATTGTGGAATCCACAATCTCAAGAAGCGCACACATAATCGCTGTAATGGTAATAATTACTCTGCGAAATCCGTATTCTACTAATGAATCGTCTTGCATAATTTTTGTGTTGGAAGACAGAAGATGGAAGATCGTTGCTTTAAAACTTCGCGCTTCCCTCTTCCAGCTTCTTTATTTTTTATTTTAATGAAACCACAGTTTGAACGTTCATTCCAACACGTAGTTTTTTCATAATATCTTCGTTAAGGTTGTCGAAAGTGATTTTAACAGGAAGTCTCTGAACCACTTTTACGAAGTTTCCACTTGCGTTATCCGGAGGAAGCAATGCAAATGCAGAACCTGTTGCCGGAGAAAATGAACTGATAGTTCCTTCGAATTTCTGACCTGGATAAGCATCGATTTCGATTTCCACTTTCTGCCCTTCCACCATTTTTTCAACCTGAGTTTCTTTGTAGTTTGCCACAACCCATTTTTGATTACTCAAAACAACGCTGAACAATTGTGAACCTGCCTGAATAAACTGTCCAACCTGAACAGGAATTTTAGAAACATACCCACTTTCTTTAGCTGTGATTACGGTATAAGAAAGATTCAGTTTTGCATTTTCCACATCTACTTGTCTTTGTTTCAATTGAGAATTCGCAATTCCGATATTCTGATAAGTAGCGTTAGATTGTGAAGTGACAACACCTGTCTGAACACTTGCTTGATTTTTTTGGTCAATCAAAACCTGAAGTTGTTTCTGAGCGGTTTGATAAGCTGCAGAAGCCTGTTCATATTGCTGTTGCGTAATTGTGTGGTCTTTTACCAATTCAGAATATCTTTTCATATCCTGTTCTGTTCTCCAAACATTCACTTTAGCAGCTTCTATTTGTGCATTAGCAGTTTGTACGGCAGCTCTAGAATTACCAATTCCGGATTTTGCAGCTTCTGAACCTGCGTGAGCAGAAGTTACATTACTCTGAGCTGTTCCAAGCGCCGCCTCAGCCTGAGCCAAAGTCATTTTCTGGTCTCTGTTATCAAGTACGATTAATGTATCTCCTTTTTTAACGAATTGGTTATCTTTTACTTTAACCTCAGTAATGTAACCAGAGATTTTTGAAATCACAGGACTGATATCTGCTGCGATTTGCGCATCATCAGTTTCCTCGTGAACCTGACTGTACTGATATTCTCTAACTCCGAAAAATATTGCTGCCAAAACTGCAACGCTTATCAGGATGTAGAAAACCGGGCTTTTTTTCTTTTTTACAGGAACTTCTCCCTGCTCGAATTTTATATTATCTTGTGCCATTTTATTTATAGTTTATTGTAATTAGTTATTGATAGTTCCTGTAGTTTGTAATAATTTTTTATGTGCCAAAGCTGCATCTGCTTTCGAAGTGATGACATTCACGTTGGCAGTGATTTTCGCCGTATCAGCATCCAAAAGATTGGTGATGGTTTCTAAACCGTTGTTATATTTATTAAGTGTAATTCTGTAATTTTCCTCTGCCTGCTCAAGCGTTTTTTGATAAACATCGATTTTCTTGTGAGCATACAAATCATTCTGATAATCACGTTTCACTTCCAGCGTTACATTATCATTTAACAATTCGTTGTTAGCTAATAATTCCTGTTCCCTAGCTTTTGACTGCATCAGACTTGAATTCTTTTTCCAAATGTTAGAAAGATTATACTGAATCCCAACTCCTACATTCACAGCGTTTGTCAAGGTAAAAAATTTCGGAATGTCAGCTGCAACATAACCACCGGTGAAAGCTATTGAAGGAAGATTTTCCGCTTTAGCAGCTTTAGTTCCAAGCGCTGCTGCTTTTCTTTGATAATCCAAAGCCTGAATGTCTTTTCTATTTTCTCTTGCAAGATTCAAGTAATAATCATCAGGTTTTCCAAGGTCATCTGCTCCGATATAATTAGAATCAACCTCGATTTCTGTATTATCAGGAAGACCAAGAAGCAAATCCATATTGATGTTGGCAATATTATAGTTGTTCTCTGCTTCCATCAATTGCAATTCGATATTTGAAGTTTGAAGCTGAGCTTTCAATCTATCATTTTTCGCAATCACACCATTGTTTTCAAGCTTAATAAAAGACTGGTCTCTTTTTTGAGAAGAAGCCAAATTTTCTTTCAACAATTTCACAACTTCCGATGATTTGAAAAGATTGTTATAAGCCTGAGAAATATTGTACGCCACTGCGTTTTTATCATTTTCTGTACTTAGTTTCGAAGCTTCTACAAGATATTCTGCTGATTTGATTCCGTATTTGATTCTTCCTCCAGAATAGATTGGCATTGATAAGTTTGCAGTTCCATACATTGCCTGATGAACATCTGGACCTCCTGAACCTGAAACTCCACCAATTTTCATATCAATATTTGGTTTGATTGGGAGATACAGGTAACTTCCTGAGACTTTAAGTTCCGGCAATTGTCTGTTTTTCGCCTCCAGAAGATTCGCAGTGGATTCTTCTATTTTAGCTTGATCTATTTTTAGATTTTTGCTGTTTTCTATTCCTAATTTCACAGCTTCTTCAAGACTCAATAATCGTTTTTCCTGAGCGGAAACCGAGTAGAAAGTCCCAACAATTAGAGCTGTTGTTAAAAATTTATTCACTGTTATTATTTATTGTTAAGGTTTGAGTAATGTTATTGTCCTTTGTAGCCGACCATTGCTCTCACAATGGACTTTACGTGATCTCTGACTTCTTGGAAATATTGATTTTCGTAATGTTTTTCATCAAAATCACGATTGTGTTTTTTTAGATATTCTTTGTACATCTTCATTCCGTGCATCGCATTGAATATCGTTCCAGAAATTGTGCATTGTAAAAGATGATAAGAAGGTCTGATTGTAAAAATCCCTTTTTCCAATCCTTGTTCTACAATCTTTTGATTGATTTCTATATAATTGACTTTATAATCTTTCAAGAAATTCTGAATACTTTTATTTTGAGCAATCACTTGTTGTGTATGAACCAATAAAAAAAAGTCTCTCAGTCTTTGGACTCTGTTTACAAAATTATCAATGAAACCTTCTATTTTTTCGATCTCACTCAATTCATTATTTTCCAAAGTGTTTTTTGCAAAGTTGAGCCCTTCTTCCATTCTCCATTTGAAAAGTTCTTCCAAAAGGTTTTCTTTGGACCCGAAATAATAAGAAATCATAGAAACATTCACTTTCGCTTTGGTTGCAATGTCTCTTACAGAAGTCCCATTATAACCATTAGCCGCGAAGAGTTTCTCTGCAACCATCATAATATGTTCTTCTTTAGTTGGCATATTTTTTTTTTTTAGCGCAGCAAAGTTAAATCAAAAATCACATTCAATCAAACATTTGTTTGATTAATTTTTTATTAAGAATTTATCTAATTTATCTATAATTCTAAAACATTGATTAATAGAAGATTTTTAAATTTTTATCAAGTAAATAAAACTCCTTTTCAATAAAAAATAAATTGAAATAATTAAAAAATCAAGAAGCAGATTTATGAATATAACGTGTTAACTTAATCCCCATATCTGTAAGCACAATCTTGGAATTAGCATTTCTCGAAATATGATAAGATGCGTCCGTAATTTCCTCAACAATTGACACAATATTAGCTCCGTGAATGAATTTGGAAAACGATTGCCAATTGAAATTACCTTCAGAAAGTTTTTTGTAAACTAAATTATCATTTCCATAATTCTGAAGCATCGCCAATCGGAAAATCTCAATGCAATAATTAAGGAATTTCATTTGTTTTTCACGATTCCATTCGGAGATTTGGCGCGCCCATTTTACGATTTCGCGAAGAACTTCGGGTTTTTTCTTAGCCTGAAAAGCGTTTCGAACCCATTGTATAAATAATGTTTCAAACTCCGAAGTTGTAACATTGCTCTCAGACAATGACTTGGCAAGATTCCAATCACCTTGAGCTTGATAAGCAATTTCTTTTGCAGAATTATGATTTTGAAGTCTATCTAAAATATCTTCATCATTAATTCTTGGGATATTGACGATCTGACATCTTGAAAGAATCGTTGGTAAAATATCATTGGTACTAGGTGCACAAAGAATAATGAATGTATTTTTCGGTGGTTCTTCTAGGAACTTTAGGATTTTGTTGGCAGCAGCATCATTCATTTTATCAGCTCTCCAAACAATCAAAATTTTGCTTCCACCTTCAAAACTTTTCAGATTAAATCTTTGTCCAATGTCTTCTGCTTCGTCTGCAGAAATGAAGAACTGTTTATTCTCTGATTCTAAAAAACTTGTCCAATCATCAAAAGACGAATAGGGATTTTCCAAAACCATCTCTCTGAAATTATCAAAAAAACGTTTACTCAATGAAACATTTTTTTCAGAAAAAACCGGAAAACTGAAATGCAAATCAAGATGATTAAGATTCTCAACTTTATGAACAGAAGCTGGATTTTCTTTTTCAAAAATCTCCTGAGCCATCGCCAAAGCTAAAGGCAAAACACCAAAACCTTCTTCTCCTACAAAAAGCTGAGCGTGTCCAACTCTGGAATCGTGGATACTATCTCGTAAAAGATTCTTGACTGATTGTTGACCGATAATCTGTTCCCATTTCATACGTAATTATCATTTTTTTTTAAAAGGTCATATGCAATCGCCCAAATAAAATGAGTCAACTTTAACAAAATTGTAATTCGGCGATTTCATACGAGCAAAGATAAATATTAGTTTTTACTTGTCGGTTATTAGTTGGCAATTTTCGGATTACGTAATAGCACGACATTGTCAACAATCTAATAATATATGTCATCAATCGACAAAGATGCCTTAACTGTCGCAATTACTTAACAAACTTTAACCCAAATATATTTTTGCAATTCATTATTAATTAAGATATTTGCGAATTGAAATTTTAAAGGATGAAGAGAATTTTTGTTTTATCATCATTGGTGGCAGGATATTTCCTAAACGCTCAAAGTATTGGTAATTCGCCGTACGGAGCTTATGGAATTGGAGATGTAAAATATGATAATACACTTGACATAAATGCAATGGGAGGTATTTCTACCGCTTATGTATGGGATTTTAACAACAGTTTTAACTTCAAAAACCCTGCGGCTAATACCAACTTGGAACTTACGTCGCTCAAGGTAGAAGGAACCAATGAAAACAATTATTACAAATCAGATTTTAATAATCTAAAAAGTACCAAACACTCTACCTATCTTTCCAATATAAGTATTGCTTTTCCTATTTCCAGAAAAGTAAAATTTGGGATGGGTTTCAAGCCTTATAGCTCCAAAAGTTATGATATCGTAACTAGCCAAACTTTGGCAGACAGCGACGTTACAAAAGTGACCAATTTCCATGGAGAAGGTTCTATCAACACTGTTCAGGCAGCACTTTCTTACCAGATTAGCCCTCAGTTTGCATTAGGTCTTAGATCTAATTTTTTCTTCGGAAAGTTATATGATATAGAAGAAAACGCTTTCTCGGGCGCTGAGTTAATTAGTGGTTTCTCTAACAGTTACAGAGTAAAGGCCTTCAACTTTACATTAGGAACTACCTACCAGAAAAAAATGGCGAACGAACACAAATTGACCGTTGGTGCAACTTATACCATTGGCAATAGTGGAAATCTGAAAAATAATTACACCGCCAGCACCTACTATTATCTCGTGGGAGAAACCAAAGCCTACGAAACGATAATTGAGGAACAAAACAATTTTGATAAAAAATTCCTACCACAAGAAGCATCTTTAGGTTTGGGTTATGGTAAAGACACCAAATGGTTTTTAGGGACTCAGGTAGATTATAAGAAGGGAGAAAGTATCAATTTCCTAGGACGCCCTTTTAACTATCAAGATTCTTACAGATATGCCATTGGAGGTTGGTACTTACCAAACTTCAACAACTTCCGTTCTTATTTTTCTAGAATCATCTATAGATATGGAGCTTATTATGAAAAGGGAAGTATTCAAATCAATGGAAACAACATCGATAAATATGCTATTACAGCAGGTGTTACCTTGCCTTTCCAAAAAAGTACAATCAACCGTATGAGCAGTTTGGATCTTGGGATAGAAATTGGAAAAAGAGGAACACTTGAAAATAATATGATTCGTCAAAATTTTGTAAACTTAAGAATTGGCGTTAACTTTGCAAGCAAGTGGTTTGAGAAGAGATATTATAACTAATGAGCTTCTTCTCAAATAATCTATGAAAGATTATTATTTTAAAATACATCATATAAAAACATCACAACTTTTTTTGTTGCTGATGTTTTTTCTTATTCAGTCTTGTGAGGAAGATCTTACAAAGATCAACCAAAACAAAAAAACCAACTTTGCCTCTACCGTTATCCACAACGGAACCATTATCCAAAGAGATTCTGGCATTGTAAAAGTAAGATTCAAAGCACCGTTGATAGAACAATACGAGTTGATAGACTCTCCTTACATAGAAGCTAAAAAAGGAATCTATCTGGAGTTTTTTGATAAAAAGAATCCAAAAGTTCCTGGAAAAATCTGGGCAAAATACGCGAAAAACAACTTGAAAAAAGATTTTTATTTTGCTAAAGGTCGAGTAAAAATCATTACAACAGAAGGGCAAACCTTTGTAACAGAAACCATCAATTGGGACAAAAAGAAGCAAAAAATGTACACCAAAGACACCGTTTTTGTTTCTGATAAAGACGGAAACATCCTAGTAGGCGCTCACGGAATGGTTGCAAAAGACGATTTTTCTGAGTATACATTTTTCAACAACTCCGGCAGCTTCAGCTCTGCTAATTTACCTGCAACAAGCAAGTAAATGGAAAAGCAAACTTTTTTCGCAATAGGTTTGATGTCCGGAACAAGTCTAGATGGTTTGGATATTTGCTATTCAAAATTTATCAAAAATGATTCTATTTGGACTTTCGAAATTCTAAAATGCAAAACACTTCCCTACTCTACGGATTGGGAAAACCGTCTTAAAAATGCCATCAATCTTTCCAGCGAAAAATTATTAGAACTTAATTCAGAATACGGATTTTATCTTGGTGAGAAAACTAAAGAATTTATTTCAAACAATAAGATTACTGAACTTAATCTGATTTCATCTCACGGTCACACCATTTTTCATCAGCCAAAAAACAAGTTCACGTTACAGATTGGCGATGGACGAGCGATTAAAATTAAGACCAATAAAACCACTATTTATGACTTCCGAAGTCAAGATGTTTTGCTTGGCGGAAATGGAGCGCCATTAGTTCCGATTGGTGATGAAATATTATTCTCGGAGTATGATGCGTGTCTTAATCTTGGTGGGTTTTCTAATATCTCTTTGAAGCGAAACGAAAAAAGAATAGCTTTTGACATTTGCCCAGTTAATATTATTCTGAATAATTTGGCTAATAAACTTGGAAAGAAATACGACAAAAATGGAGACTTTGCAAGAAATGGAACTATTGACTTCCATCTTTTAGATCAATTAAATCAATTAAATTTCTATCAAGAAAAAGCGCCGAAATCTTTGGGAATCGAATGGATCAATGAAAATGTTTATCCATTAATTCAGGATCAAAAACCCGAAGATCTTTTAGCAACCTTCACAGAACATGCTGCGATTCAGATTGCAAAAGTCTTTAATGATTACGATATTAAAAATGTATTAATAACCGGTGGTGGAACTTACAACAGCTTTCTAATTGAAAAAATAAAAGCAAAGACCAAAACCGAAATCAATATTCCTGAAAAAGAAATTATCGAATATAAAGAAGCTTTGATTTTTGCTTTTATGGGTGTTTTGAGATTATTTAACCTCAATAATGTTTTATCATCTGCAACCGGAAGTTCGGTAGATCACTCATCCGGATTGATTGCTAATTAAAGTTGCTCGATTTTATCTGTCAAAGAATTGATGAAATTCTGAAGCGGTTTTTCTACCATCATTTTGATAAATGGATTGAATTTTCCTTCGAACAATAACTGAACTTCGGTTTGATTCTCATTCAAAGCGTTCATGGATCCAGTCAAAGCGAAGTCTAGACTTGAACTTGCAGATTTCAGAACTACTTCTTTATCAGATACATTATCAATCTTCAAAGCAATTTCTGGCATACCTTTCAATCCAAATTTGAAACCGTCTTCTCTAGCTTCAAAACTTTGAAGACCTTCTGGCATCAAGTCTTTGTAATCTTGAGGATTTTTCAGCATTCCAGCTAATTCTGATGAAGATTTATTTACTATAATTTTTCGTCCTTCTAAATTCATTTTTATATTTTTGTAGTTATACTAAAAAGCCTTACAAATGTATAAAGTTTTTATCAATGAAAAAAAAATAGTTTTGAGTTCTGAGCCTCAAAACAGCCCAAAAACATTGAACTATGATGGAACGCATAGCTTTGAATTTGCGATTGATCTACTTACAAATACGCCATCGCAAGGCTTGAATATTTATCATAATGACATTGACCAACTTTGGGCAGAGTTCAAAGCATTTTTCAGAAATATAGAAGCTGCTGGAGGTATTGTCCTGAATCCCGAGAACAAGATTCTGTTCATCCATCGTTTGGGAAAATGGGACCTTCCTAAAGGTAAAATAGAAAAAGGTGAATCTAGAGAACTTGCCGCAGTGAGAGAAGTGGAAGAAGAATGCGGAATTTTTGATCTGGAGCTGAAAGATTTCATCAATTCTACATATCATATCTACACCGAAAGAAACGGCGAAAAAATCCTTAAAACAACTTATTGGTTTGAGATGTTTTACAAAGGAAATGAAACGCCAAAACCGCAAATAGAAGAAGGCATAAGTGAAGTGGGATGGAAAACCAAAGAAGAAGTGGAAAGCGAAATTCTACCTTCAACATTCCAAAATATCAAGTTGATTCTAAATGATTTTCAAAATAAAAATCCTCAATCATAATTGAGGATTTTTTTATTAATTATAGGAATTCAATAATTTTTTCAAGGGCAATTCCGCGCGATGCTTTGAGAAGAATATTATCTGTATTAATAGGATTTGATTTCAATTTTTCTATTAATTCTGTTGTATTTTCAAAAGCATTTTCAGATTGATAAACAGATTTGAAATGCGGTCCAACTGTGATAATCTCATCAAAGTTACAAGAGTTGGCAAAATCAATAATAGTTTGATGTTCTTTCAAACTCTCCTCACCAAGCTCCAACATATCGCCAATGATAATGGTTTTACTTCCTTCAAAAGTTTTGAAGTTTTCAAGAGAAACCTGCATACTGCTGGGATTGGCGTTGTAAGTATCCAAAACCAAAGTTTTACCTTCTTTTTGCTGAATCTGAGAACGCATGTTAGAAGGCACATAATTCTCTATTGCAGTTTTAATTTGTTTAATATCAAGTCCAAAATGCAATCCTAAAGCCACAGCAGCTGAGATATTATCGTAGTTGTATTGACCTGTTAGGTTAGACAAAATTTCGGTCTCATTAAATTTTAATCCAACAAAATGATCATTAAAAATAGGTTGAAATTGATAATCGGACTCGGGAGTTCCAAAAGTTATTTTTGAAGTGTAACTTTCAGTTTTTTCTTTTTGAATGGAGTCATTTTCATTAACCAAAATCGTTTGATTATTATTAATTAAATAATTGTACAGTTCTGATTTACCTTTGATAACGCCTTCATAGCCACCAAAGCCTTCGAGATGAGCTTTTCCAAAATTGGTAATGTAACCTATATTTGGTTTTGCAATTTCGCTCAACATTTCGATTTCTTTCTGATGATTGGCTCCCATTTCTATAACAGCAATCTGATGTTCTTCTCTTATAGAAAGCAATGTAAGAGGAACACCAATATGATTATTAAGATTACCAAATGTATATTGAACTTTGAATTTTTCCGCAAGCACGCTGCTGATTAATTCTTTGGTAGTTGTTTTACCATTACTACCTGTCAACCCAATAAATGGAATCTTTAATTGGCTCCTATGAAATATTGCTAAGTTTTGTAAAAACTCCAAAGTTGAAGAAACAAAAAAGATATTCTTTTCTTGATCCGCATATTTTTCATCTTCAACAACCACTGCCAAAGCTCCTTTTTCAATAGCTTCCGGAGCTTTTTCTGCGGCATTGTAATTATCGCCAGAAAAAGCGAAGAAAACACTTCCTTTTTCTATTTTTCTGCTATCAATTACAACATTTTTACTTTGTAAGTATACGGGATAAAACTCGCTAATATTCATAAATCAAAAATAAACAAATGAGATGATTTTAAATAAAAAAAACAGCAGAAAATTCTGCTGTTTTGATATTATAATGATAATTAATTATCTTTTGGTACGCCCAGTTTTGCTGTTCTTTGCATCTTGTGCTACACGGAACCCAACCCAACCATAACCTTTTGTTTGGTTTTTGAATCTTCTGTGTCCCGGGTCCAACCAATAAGCTGAGTCTAACCAAGAACCTCCCTTCACTACTCTACTGTAATCATTGATTTGAGAAGTCGCTTTGTTCTTATCTTTTTGTAGAACTACATTTCCATTTTTGTTGACAATGAAAGTTGGTTTTACAGAGTTATACATATTAAACTCGGCACTATCACTTGGAGCAGTTCCACCAGCATCTAATGAAGATTGATAATCCCCATCTCTATAGTTTCTGTTATCTTCTACAACTTTTCTTTCAAACTCTCCAGGCAATCCTCTGTAAACCAAACGACCATCCGCAAGTGTATCATATTTGATTTCTGTATCGCTTACTTTTTTGTAAGATCCATCTTCATTCTTAACAGCTTGCACTACAACATTACCTCTGAAGTAGTTAAAATCACTGAACTCTTCATCAATCATTGGTCTATAGATATCCGCTACCCATTCTGCAACGTTTCCATACATCCCATAGATACCAAGATCGTTAGACGGATATTGCTTTACATCCGCAGTTGTAGGTGATCCATCATTTTTCCAGCCAGCAACACCAGAGTAATCTCCTCTACCCATCTTGAAGTTTTCAAGATACATTCCTCGGTTTCTTCCTTTGGTACCTTTTATTTTATCTAATTGAGTGTTCTTACCTAAATAGTTGTTGTACTCTCTTTGTTTCTGAAGACCAAGTGCCGCAAATTCCCATTCAACCTCTGTTGGAAGTCTGAATTTTTCTACAATACCAGAAGATGCATTTCTATTAGCTGCAACAATTTTTTCATTAGCAGTCTTGATACCACTTCTCTTCTTAAGCTTGTCTTTATCAATATAAGAATCCATCTCCGCATCGTTGGATTTGAACTTATCCATATTGAAAGTAGCACCTGCCGTAGCCGCTTTGTCCGCAGAATAAACATCTTTGGCTATTACACCTTGTCTCATCAAGGCTTTTTCATTAGCTCTATCTGTTAACCAGTCACAGTATTTTGTAGCTTGCAACCAAGAAACTCCAACTACTGGATAATAGTCATATTCTGGAGAACGGAAATATGTCTCTGCATAGTCATTTCTTGATAGTTTGTTATTCCAAACCAAAGTATCTGGCAAAGATCCTGAATAGATGTGTTTGAAACTTGGATCTGAAGAAGGGAAAACAAACTTAAGCCAAGTTGTATACTCTCTATATTCAGAATTTGTAATTTCTGTATCTCCGATGAAGAAAGAGCTTACCTGCATTCTTCTTGGTGTATTGTTCCAATCGCGCATTACATTATCCTCTACCAATCCCATGGTAAAAGTCCCACCTTCTACATAGACCATTCCTGGCCAAGCTTTTGGTTTTTGCTGCTTTGCAGAGAAGAACCACCCGTCTTTTTCGTTTGGCTTCCATCCAGTTTTGCTCACAAAACCTTTTGTACCGCCTCCTTTCTTCGAGTTCCCTCCGCCTCCACAACTTACTAGAAGTAGTGTAGCGCTAAAAGTAATGATCGAAAACAACCTAGTTTTTTTCATAATGTGGTATAGAAATTTTCAAAGTACAAAGAAAAAGTAAATTCTTTGATTAATCAAATATTGTTTGTCTTTTTTTGATTAAACGCATTTAAATTAATTTTATTATATACCATTTTTTTAAAAAAATCGTTTATTTTGTATTCTAATTAAAATATCATTGATGAAATTCAAATTTTATATTCTATTTTTTTTGGTAATTTCTGTCCTTGGGAAGGCTCAAAAGATTAGTCTTGCTTGGGAAGGCTACAAAGAGATGGACAACGGAATAGAAAAACAAGTTTATCCTTTTTTCACTAATTATAGTTTTCAAGTAGATTCTAAAACTATTTTTGTTAATCTTAATATCAAGACTAAAAACCAAGTAAAATTAGAACAATTTGAATGGCAAGAGTTGGCCAATAAAGATATTAAAGATCTCCAAGCCAATCCACTTTCAGAATTCCCTAAAAATCACATCAATTACTTTTTCGACGAATTTGCAAATGAGGAAAGTGCTAATATTAATGTAGCAGCAATAAAATATGAGAATAATAAATTCTACAAACTGATTTCATTTAATATAGTACAAACTAATCAAAGTCCTTCTAAGCTGAACAAAAACAGTAACAAATATGGCAACTCTGATAATCCTTTAAAATCTGGGAATTTTTATAAAATAAAAGTTGATAAGTCTGGTGTTTTTAAAATAACAAAACAATTTTTACAACAGAATGGCATCAATGTCTCTAATATTAATCCAAAAAATTTCAGGATCTATGGCAATGGAGGACTAATGCTCCCGGAAGACAACAGAGATAGTCGTTTTGATGCTTTACAAGAAGATGCTATACAAGTGATTGGTGAAGAAGATGGCGTATGGAACGATGATGATTATGCTTTGTTCTACGCACAGGGACCGAATGGTTACAATCTTTTTGATAAATCTAATGGAAATGGAAATAAACGAACAGATTATAGAAGGCTTGACGATCCAAATAACGTTGTAAACATTTATGAAGATTATGCTTATTATTTCATCAATTTTGATATCGGTCCTGGCAAAAGAGTTGAAACTATTGACATCAGCTTACCTCAAGATTTAGCAACACGGTATGATGATTACCAAGTCATCAATGAAGAGAAATTCAACCTACTGAAAGTTGGAAGATTATGGACAGGAGATGCAATTGCTAATACTAAAGAAGTTGTTTTCACCACCAAAAGTCCTATAAGAGCTAACGACCCGATAAAATTCAGAAGCAGTGTGATTGGTTTCAATGCTCAAAATGCTCAAATTACAACCAGTTTTAATAATGGCATCCCCACAACTAGTACTGTAAATAATAATACCTACTTACAAATTGCAAAGGGAGCAACAGTATCCAATCAAAGTGGTAATACTTTAAAATTTAATTTCACAACCAACATGAGCGCCAACCCCAATGGAGCTTTTTATTTTGATTATGCAGAAGTCCAATATAAAGAGGACTTGAACTTCAACAACTCCCAAATGAATTTCAGAGATTTTGGCATCAAAGAAGGTACCGGGGAAACATTTGGTTTTTCTATCTCCAACGCATCTGGAATAGATCAAGTTTGGGATGTGTCCGACGTTACCAATGCTAAACGAATGACTAATAAAAATACCCAAAATACATTATTCAATTTTGGATATATTGCTAATAGTCCTTTTTTCAATAATGAGTTTACTGCTTTTAAAAACTCGGCTGCTTTTGAACCTAGTTTTGTAGGTAAAATTGAAAACCAAGATCTCGCATCTCTTACTAATGTAGATTATCTAATCATTACTCAACCCTCGTTTTTCTCGCAAGCACAGAGACTAGCAAATTATCATCAATCAATCAATGGTTATAATGTTCAGATTGTAGATGTTAATAAAATATATAACGAGTTCAGTAGTGGGAGCAAAGATGTAACAGCAATTAGAGACTTCGTGACTAAGTTGAACACAGCTCCTAATACTCTCAAGTATGTTTTTATCTTAGGAGATACTTCTTACGATTATAAAAACAGAATCTCTAACAATACAGATATCATTCCTAGCTATCAAAGTGAAATGAGTTCAAATTATGCAGATTCTTATGTTACGGATGATTATTTTGTGATGACAAAGTCTCAGTCTGTCAACAATCTAAGTCAAGTTCCAGACATACCTATTGGAAGATTACCAGCAGCCAATGTTCAAGAAGCAAAAACATTGATTGACAAAACCTTGGCTTATTATAATGCTTTACCAGGACAATCTAACCCATTTGGAGAATGGAGAATGAAGCTCGACTTTGTTGCTGATGACGATCATGACGGAGATGGTCCTATGCAACCCAATGGTACTAATACTCCTGGACCATTTCATTACTTAGTAGATTATGCAATCAATCAAAGTTTTACAGATACAGAAAAACCAGAGTATAATATTAGAAAATTATATCTAGATGCTTTTCCTGCTATCACAAGTGCAGGTGGACAAAGGTTTCCACAAGTCAACCAAGCCATTACAAATGATGTAGGTAATAGTTTGTTTTTGTTTTATTTTGGCCATGGAGGGATCAATGGATGGGCTCAGGAAAGAGTTTTAACATCAACAGAAGTTCAAGGCTTCAACAATTTCACGTCTGTTTATAGTCGCTTTCCTTTTGTATCTACAATCACTTGCGAATTCACATTATGGGATGATCCTAGCACCAACTCTGTAGGAGAACAATTTATAAAACTAAGTACAGGAGGAACTACGACTATGATTACTTCTAGTCGCGCTATTTATGTAAATTATGGCAGACAATTCACGGCAATTTTTACAAAAAATCTATTCTCATTATCTTCAGATGAGTTTACTTCACTAGGGAATGCACATCTTAATGCCCGAAGAGAATATTACTCTCGTTATAATTCTTCTTTTGATCCTTTGAAAGTTAACTTTTTGGGAGATCCTGCTATGAAAATGAGCAGACCGCAAAGATTGCTTAAAATAGACAATATAGAACAACCAGATCCAGATAAAATAAGAGCATTAGATTTCATCAAAATAACTGGACATGTTGTAAAAGCTGATGGCGCAACATTAGACGAAACTTTTAATGGCCGTGTTGCTGTGAATATTTTTGATAAAAAAATCAAAAAAACAACATTGAACAATGACAATATTCCAATAAGTACAGCTCCAATGGTTTTTGAATTCACAGAAGAACCTAGTGCTATTGTGAAAGCTTCGGGCAAAGTTGAAAAAGGTGTTTATACAGTAGAATTTTATGTTCCAAAAGACATTAATTATGAAATTGGAAATGGTAGAATCTTAGCTTACGCAGAAAATTTTACAGATGCAAAATCAACAGGAAAGATAGCACATGATGTTTTCACAAACCAAGTACAAAAAGTTGGATCTATAAACCCTGATGGAATCAATGATAATGAAGCTCCAGGCATCAATCTTTACATGAACAATACCAACTTTGCCAATGGTGGTATTACAGATCAAAACCCAATGCTACTAGCTTGTGTAAAAGATAATATGGGTATCAACTCCACTGGTGCAGGTATTGGTCATGATATCACTTTCGTATTAGACGGTGATGTTATTAATACAACATCTGTTAATGATTATTTCTCATCAGGAGATGGTAATGGCTGCAATTTCACAGATCTGAAAGACTATCAAAAAGGGTCTGTAACATTTCCTCTTAAAAGTTTGACACCAGGAGAACATCAACTCGTTTTTAAAGTTTGGGACATTAACAATAATTCTTCTTCTTCCACGTTAAACTTTGTAGTAAAAGATGAAGCAGATCAAAAATTAATTGTAAACAGACTTCTAAACTGGCCCAATCCTTTTACAAACAAAACCTATGTTCAATTTGAGCATAATTGTGATGATATACTGGATGTGAATGTTCAGATATACACTATTACTGGAAAAATAGTGAGAACACTCTCAACAAGTGTCACAGCAGAGCCATTTTTACAAGGTTTCCGAACCCCAAGACAAGCAATAGAATGGGACGGAAAAGATGATTTTGGAGATACGGTAGCAAAAGGTACATATATTTTTAAGATATTTGCAAGAAGCCAAAATCAAGAAAAATGTTCCGGAAGCGCAACTGCTGTTGAAAAAATGGTTTTATTAAAATAATAAGCACATACTATATCGGTAAAATTTTACCTTAAAAGAACAAAAATGAATTTAACAAAAAGATTATTTTTAGGATTAGGAATTGGCGCAAGTGCCTTTGCTTTTTCTCAAAACATTCAACCGGTACTTACCGGGGCACCATTTCTAAGAATTTCTCCAGACGCAAGAGCTGGTGGTATGGGAGACCAAGGTGTTGTGACATCTACAGATGTATTTTCTCAATTTTGGAATGCTGCGAAATATCCATTCGCCAAGGTTTCTTCAGGATTTGGGGTCAATTACACACCTTATATGGGTAAAATTACAAATGACGTATTTTTACTTTATGGGTCTTATTACACTTTTTTAGGTGATGATGAGCGTTCTACTTTAAGTGCCAGTATCTATTACTTCAATATGGGAGAAGTAGATCTTACAAGCCTTGTTGGGAACGATGTTGTTCAAGGAGGTACTACAAAACCAAATGAATTCTCAATTGATATTGCTTATGGTTTGAAATTAACAGACAACTACTCTATGGCTGTAACAGGTAGGTTCATCCGATCTGATCTTGGAGGCAATTTCGGTGGAGATGGGACACTTAAGCCTGCTAATACTTTTGCAGTAGATGTTTCTGGATACTACATGTCTCCCAAACACGAGAGTATTAGTGGATATGAAGGCCGTGTAAAAGCAGGTTGGGCAGTTCAAAACTTAGGACCAAAATTAGATTATACCGGTGATGAGGAATCTAGATCTTACCTTCCTACAATAGCAAGATTAGGTTTAGGTTATGACTTGTTAATTGATGATCAAAACCGTTTTAGTTTAAGTGGTGAGGCTTCAAAACTTTTGGTTCCTGGTGTAGATGACACAGGTAACGTTCCAAACGTTGGTGTAATGGAAGGCATCGGAAAGTCATTTAGCAACAAAAAAAGTATTATGTTCAGTGGAGCTGCAGAGTACTCTTATGATGAGACTTTTGCGCTAAGAGCTGGATATTTTTCAGAAGCTCCAGAACAAGGTGCTAGACAATATGCAACTGTGGGTGTAGGTTTCAAATATGCTTCTTTTGGACTAGATCTTTCTTACCTTATCAATACTTCAAAACTAAATTCAGCTTTGGATAATACCCTAAGATTTGGTTTAACTTGGAACATCGGTAGCGAGACATACAATGCTCAAGATTATTAATATTGCAAAATATTAAACATAAAATAGATGCCTCTACTTTTTAGAGGCATTTTTATTTTCTAAATTTGTAATATGAACTACAGGTCCGAACTCAAAAAATTTTTAACCAGCCAATACATCTACTCCGGAGCAAGGATTGCTTTGGCAATTGTGATTCCTAGTATCATATTGGCGCAGTTCGGGCTATTGAAAGAGTATTTCCTATTTCCACTCGGGACTAGTTTTGTGGGATTAACAGATCAGCAAGGCCCTTTCATTAGAAGACGAAACACATTGTTGCTCTCTGTTTTTTCTTTTTTCCTGATTGCACTTTTCGCAAGCTTGGTCAAAGAGTTTCCTATTGCCGTTTATTTAGAAATTCTCGTATTCGGTTTTTTCTTTTCCATGATTGGAGTTTATGGATTACGATTGGCAACCTTTGGATCATTAGCTTTGGTTGTTCTCAGCATCTTTATTGATGGGCATCTTACGGGCGATGATATTTTCAAAAGCTCTTTTATATTTTTTCTCGGATGTCTTTGGTTTTTCATAGTATTTATGATTGTTTCTACTTTACAACCTTACAAATTAGCTAGCCAGGTTGTTGGTGAAAATTATCTCGAATTAGCAGATTACCTCAGAATCAAAGCTCAATATTATACAAAAAAACCAGACTTTGATTCATTACTAAATCAATTGATTTCTCAGCAAGTTAAGATTAAAAACCTTCAAGAAGACACCAGAGAAATAGTTTTCAAAACCAGAAAAATTGTCAACGAATCTACGACACAAAGTAGAATCCTAATGTTGATGTTTCTTAATTCTGTTGATCTTTATGATAAATTGTTGACATCAGAAAACGATTATAAAAAAATGAATGAAGTTTTTGGAGAAACAAGGCTTCTTCAAAGCATTCATAATTATCTGATGCTGATGGCAAACGAGATTACCAATCTAGGGATTTCTCTGCAAAGTGGTTTATCATACAAACAGATCACCAATTTTGACGAAGAACTCAAAAAGATTTATGACGACTTTTTTGAGCATCGTTCACAAAAATTCTCATCAGAAACCCTAGAAGACTTTATGATGTTGCGCCAAGTTTTGATGAGAATCACAGAAATCACAGACGAAGTCAATACTATTTTAAAAGTTAACTCTCAAGATGTAAAACTGGCAAAAAGCTTATCAACAGGATTAGATTATTCTAAGTTTTTACCAAAAGAAGAACAACTTAATCATAAAGTTTTCTTGTCCAATTTTTCCCTAAAATCTGGACATTTTCGTCACGCAATCCGAGTTACAGTCGCATTGCTGATTGGTTACATTGTTTCAAGGTTTGAGATTCTTGGAATTGGGCATTCTTACTGGATTCTCATCACCATTATTGCGATTCTAAAACCTGCTTATTCTACAACCAAACATCGGAATCTCCTTCGTTTCTTTGGCACTTTGGCAGGAGCAATCATTGCTTATATTATTTTATACTTTGTAGATGAGCCATCTGTTCTTTTGGCAATACTTCTTGTAAGTATGATTATCTGTTTCAGTCTGTTAAAATCAAATTATTTCTGGGCAGTGTTGTTTATGACGATTTATATTTTTCTGTCATTCAATTTTCTTAGACCAGGAAATGTCAACCTCATTTTCAAAGACCGCCTACTAGATACGTTGATTGGAGGTGTTATAACATTTTTAGTCGCTTATTTTATATTACCAGTTTGGGAACATACTCAGAATTTGGCTTTAATGAAAAAATCCTCCAAAAGTAATTTGGATTATTTCCGTCTTGTGATGGATCAGTTTCTAAAAAAAGATATTAATGATGAAGATTTTCGTCTTAAAAGAAAAAATGCAATCATTGATTTGGCGAATCTTTCCGACAACTTTCAGAGAATGATCTCTGACCCAAAAAACCAGCAGAGAAAATTGGAAACGGTTCATCAATTTGTAACGACAACCCATCTGATTACAGCTTACATTGCATCCTTGTCACAATATGCAAAAACAGGGCACAACTTTCCAGAAATTGATTTGGAGAATTGGAAAATCAAGATTTCTGCAGAATTATTAAGAACCTCATCTCTACTGTTTCAAAAAGAACTGGACGAGAAAACCAGAGCAGAAAGCCACATAAAACCAGAAGATCAGGTTGTAGATTTATTAGAAAAAAGAAAAACCGAATTAGAGAGTCAAGTGATTTCCGATGAACGAAAATTTGGAGTAAGCCATTTAACAGAAATTAAAAACATCAAAGAATTATTAGAACTAATCAATGATGTTGCAAAAGATCAAAGAAAAATTATTGAGGAATATTTGATTTATCAATCAACAATTGCCAAACAATAATTGTCAAAGAAAGAAATCTTAGCTTTGAAAAAATCTTCATTTTCTAGATCATAAACTCTACTTTTTACAGTAAACTCTTCCTGCAATTCAAAAGGTAAAACATCGTAATGCTTTTTCAGAGACCAATGTTTGCTGTGATGGATTTTGTAAAGTGCTTCTTTCACACACCAGATGGCTGTTAAAAAATCGACTTCTTCCCTGTTATCAATATAAATATCCTCGTGAAGAATGAACTTGTGCCTAATATTTTTGATTTTTTCTTTTCTTTTTTCGAGATCAATTCCAACCTTTTTTTTAGAAACTGCCAAAGCTGCCAAAGGATAAGAATGACTGATAGAAATGTGATGATTTTGAGGGAAAAGATATGGTTCACCGTTTTCTCTGTAAAGAATTTTGTGCTCTGGAAGAACTGTTTTTAGCATTTTTCTTACCATCAGAACCTCAGCAATTTTGTTAGGATGATAACCCAAAATCTTGTTCTGATTTTCTGACTCCAAAAGTATATCTGGATTAAGTTCTTCATTTTCATCATACTTCCAAATCAGAACAGTGGCAATATCATCAGAAAAATCTTTATAAAGAGGCATCAATTATTTTTTTGAATGGTTAAAATTACTAAAAAAAACACGATTCCTAAAATTACTCTACTGATTATCAGAACTTAAAAATGCCTTAAAAATGAAACATTAAGATTATTTTAACAATTATCCGATATAAATTTGCAATATCAAAATGAAAAAAGCAATTTTATATAGTCTAATGTTTATCTTTCTACTATTCACGGCAGAGAACAAACAGACGCTTGATTTCCATCCAGATTTTGGAACTCATAATATATCTTTGCGCCTGCTTTCTTTTGCAAAAAAACACCACCTGAACCACTCTTTAGAAAAAGCATCTCTGCAACAGATTAACGATTCTTTGGATTCTCCCGAGGAAAGCAATCTTAATTTTTCTAATACGCTTAACTTTGTTGCCGTTATAGTTACTTTCGGCTTTGGTTATCTAATAAGCTTATATTTCAGACACAGAAAACAAGATTTCCACGAGCCGGAACTTATTCTTTCTTCGGTCAAAAGATTTATTCTACTGCGTACAATCCGCATTTAAACTTCGATATTTCAAAAACCAAATTACCCTTATCCCAAAGTGGTAACAATCTCTGTTGTTTTTGAAAAACTCCCTATTCAACTTTGCGTGTAATCATTGGTTGTGATTTTAATTCTAAAAATCTAATATCCAAAGGATTATTTGCTCAACATTCAGTTAAAAAAAATAAAATCTATTTAAAATGGATCCGCAAGGTTCATTAATTTCTTTAAAAAAATAAAATTATGAAAAGAGTCTCTATCACTCTTATTTTCAGCACACTATTAATGATATTAAGTTGCAAAGATAAGAAAGAAGAAAAAGAGGAAACGGCTATTTATCCAGTAACCTCTCCTTTAAAAATGGATACAATGATTGATAAAGAATTTGTGTCTCAAATTGCTTCAGAAAAAAACATAGAAATCCGCGCTATGGAAAAAGGGTTTCTAGAAAAAACATATGTTGATGAAGGCCAGTACGTAAAAGCAGGGCAAGTATTATTCAAAATAATGCCTCAGATATATCAGGCTGATGTTCTAAAATCAAAAGCTCAGGTAGCACAGGCAGAAATAGATTTGAAAAATGCAGTTACGTTAGCAAGCGGCAACGTTGTTTCCATCAATGAAAAAAGAATGGCAAAAGCTAAATTAGATGCTGCAAAAGCAGATTTAAATCTTGCTCAAACCCACTTATCTTTTACCACTATAAAAGCGCCTTTCTCGGGAATCATCAACAAACTTCCGCTTAAAGTAGGAAGCCTGGTTGATGAAGGCGATCTGTTAACTAGTCTTTCTGACAATAGCGAAATCCATGTTTATTTCAATGTATCAGAACCCGAGTATATTAATTATCAAACACATTCTGCAGAAAGAGGCAACAATTTAGTTTCGCTGATACTAGCCAACGGAGAAACTTTTCCTGAAAAAGGCATCATACAAACAATGGACGGTGAGTTTGATAACAAGACAGGAAATATTGCTTTCCGAGCCAAATTTGCAAATCCAAATCAATTACTTAGAAATGGACAAACGGGAAAAATCCGAATGACTTTACCATTAAAAAATGCTTTAATTATCCCACAAAAAGCAACTTACGAAATTCAAGACCAGACATATGTTTTTGTTGTAGATAAAAATGGGGTAGTCAAATCAAAAAACATAAAAATCGCATACGCTCTTCCAGATGTATATGTAGTTTCCGAAGGATTAAGTTCTAATGACAAATTCTTACTAGAAGGTGTTCAAAAGGTGAAAGACGATCAAAAAGTTGAAACCAAATTTCAAGATCCAAAAAAAGTTGTGAACTCATTAAAATTACAAGCCAACTAATTCCATTTAAAAACGAAAAATTATGTTTAAGAAATTCATTCGCAGACCTGTTCTGTCGATTGTGATCTCTATGATCATCGTCTTTTTAGGAATCTTATCTTTGGTAAAACTTCCTATAACGCAATTCCCGGCTATTTCTCCTCCAAAAGTAAATATTACAGCGGAATATCCCGGAGCTAATAACGAATTACTGATTAAATCTGTAGTAATTCCTTTGGAACGCGGATTAAACGGTGTTCCAGGAATGAAATATATGACTTCCGATGCTGGAAACGATGGAGAATGCTCCATCCAAATCGTTTTCGACTTAGGAACTGACCCGAATGTTGCTGCTGTCAACGTTCAAAACCGTGTATCATCTGTTGTTAATAAACTTCCGCCATTAGTAGTTCGTGAAGGTGTGAAAATCACGCGTGAAGAGCCGAATATGCTGATGTATATCAACCTTTACAGTGATGACCCGAAAGCCGACCAAAAATTCCTTTTCAACTATGCGGACATCAACGTAATGTCAGAATTGAGAAGGGTTAGCGGAGTTGGTTTTGCTGATATCTTAGGTACTCGTGAATATGCAATGCGTATTTGGCTGAAACCCGATAGAATGACGGCTTACAATATCTCTTCCGATGAAGTAATGGATGCCTTAAATAGCCAAAGTATAGAAGCTTCTCCCGGAAAAACCGGTGAAAGCTCTGGAAAACGTTCTCAGTCATTCGAATATATTCTGAAATATCCTGGTCGTTTCAATAATGAAAAAGATTATGGAAATATAATTCTAAAAGCTAAAACTGATGGCGAATTTGTAAGACTGAAAGATGTTGCTGATGTAGAATTCGGTTCTTCAATGTATGACATCTACTCTACTTTGAATGGAAAACCGTCTGCAGCGATTACATTGAAACAATCTTATGGTTCTAATGCAAGTGATGTCATCAAGAATGTGAAAACCCTAATGGAAACACTTCAAAAAACAACGTTTCCAAAAGGAATGCATTACGAAATAAGCTACGACGTTTCCAGATTCTTGGATGCATCTATTGAGAAAGTAGTTCATACACTGTTTGAAGCGTTTATATTAGTAGCAATTGTAGTTTTTTTATTCTTAGGAGACTGGCGTTCTACATTAATTCCTACAATCGCAGTTCCGGTTTCATTAATAGGAACATTTGCCATAATGTCCGCCTTTGGAATTACATTGAACTTGATTTCACTCTTTGCTTTGGTAATGGCAATTGGTATTGTCGTCGATGATGCGATTGTCGTGATAGAAGCCGTCCACGCCAAGATGGAAGAGAAGCATCTGTCGCCACTCAAGGCAACAGAAGAAGCAATGCACGAAATAAGCGGGGCAATTATCGCAATCACTTTGGTAATGGCTTCGGTTTTCATTCCGGTAGCATTTATGTCGGGACCGGTTGGGGTTTTCTATCGTCAGTTTTCCATTACGATGGTTTCATCAATCATTTTGTCTGGAGTTGTAGCTTTAACATTGACACCTGCTTTATGTGCTATCATTCTAAAAAACAACCACGGAAAAGAGAAAAAGAAAACACCAATCACAAGATTTTTGGATGGTTTCAATACCTTGTTTACAATTGGAGCCGGGAAATACCACAACTTATTAACTAAAGTTGTTACAAGAAAAATGGTAACACTTCCGTTATTGGTTCTTTTCTGTATCGGAACTTTTTTCTTGAGTAACAAACTACCTTCAGGATTTATTCCAAGTGAAGACCAAGGGATGATTTATGCGATTATTCAAACGCCGCCAGGTTCAACATTGGAAAGAACGAATCAAATTGCATTACAGCTTCAAAAAGCATCTGAAGATATTGATGGTGTTTCATCTGTTTCCTCTTTGGCAGGTTATGAGATTTTGACCGAAGGAACGGGCTCTAACTCTGGGACTTGTTTGATTAATTTGAAAAACTGGGACGAAAGAAAAGAATCGGCTACGGAAATCATCGAACAACTGGAACAAAAAGCCAAAGAAATTCCTGGAGCGAATATCGAATTCTTCCAACCACCATCAATTCCTGGTTATGGTGCCGCAGGAGGTTTTGAATTAAGACTTTTGGACAAAGCCGGAAGTGGTGATTATCACAAAATGGAACAAGTCAGCAGTGATTTTGTAAAAGAATTGAAAAAACGTCCGGAACTGGGTTCTGCTTTCACATTCTATTCTGCGAGTTTCCCTCAATATATGTTGAAAGTAGATAATGATTTAGCAGAACAAAAAGGGGTGACAATAGAAAAAGCAATGGACAACCTTTCTACTTTGATTGGTTCCAATTACGAAACCAGTTTCATCCGATTCGACAGACCTTATAAAGTGATTGTTCAGGCCGGTCCACAATATCGAGCTTTGCCAAGTGATTTATTAAAATTGTATGTCAAAAATGATAAAGACCAAATGGTTCCTTATTCAGATTTTATGCATCTTGAAAAAGTGTATGGATTGTCGGAAATCACCAGACATAATATGTACAACTCTTCTGAAGTGAGTGGAACGCCAGCTCCTGGATATAGTTCCGGAGATGCAATCAAAGCCATTCAGGAAGTTGCTGATAAAACATTGCCAAGAGGTTTCGGAATCGATTGGGCGGGAATTTCTAAAGACGAAGTTTCCAGAGGTAATGAAGCAATTTATATTTTCTTGGTTTGTCTCGGATTTGTTTATATGATTCTTTCTGCTCAATACGAAAGTTTCATTTTACCATTGCCTATTATTTTGTCTTTACCAACGGGGATTTTTGGAGCGTTTTTATGTCTTTCACTTTTCGGATTAGAGAACAACATCTATGCACAAGTGGCAATGGTAATGCTCATCGGATTACTCGGAAAGAACGCCGTTTTGATTGTCGAATTTGCAGTGCAGAAAAAAGCGGAGGAAGGAATTTCTACAAAAGAAGCGGCATTACAAGGAGCATCTTTGAGATTCCGTCCCATTTTGATGACTTCTTTTGCTTTCATTGCAGGATTGATCCCTTTGGCTTTAGCAACAGGTCCTGGAGCGATAGGCAACAGAACAATTGGAACTGCAGCTGCAGGCGGAATGCTGATTGGAACAATCTTCGGATTGATGATTATCCCAGGATTGTATTACATTTTTGGCAGTTTTGCTTCCAAGTCCAAAATGACTTATTATGAAGAAGAAAATCCTTTAACAGAACCCTACCAACACGATGGAAAATTTGAAGATAAATAAAAATATAATAACTGCAACATTCATTTCATTAGCATTGATTGGATGTAAAGCACCAATGGCGACTAAAATTCAGGATAGAATAAAAGAAACAATTCCTCAGAATTTTGAAAATCAAAATGTTTCAGAAAACAATTCTGGCATCACACCTTGTAAAGAGTTTTTCACAGATCCTAATCTTGTCAGTCTTATTGATGAAGCTTTGAAGAATAATCAAGATTTATTAATTACTCTTCAACAGATAGAAATTGCTAAAAGTGATGTGATGTACAAAAATGGAAAACTAAGTCCAACTGTTGTAGGCACAATGGGAGCTAGCGTTATGAAAGCTGTTAGATAAACTGCAGATGGTGCAGGGAACGCTACAACAGACATCAAACCTGGTAAGCCAACCCCAACTCCTTTGCCCAACTTCGAAGGCGGATTAACATTAAACTGGGAAATAGACATCTGGAAAAAACTGAAAACAGAAAAACAAGCAGCTGTTGCTCATTATTTGTCTACAGTTGAAGGAAAGAATTTTGTTTTATCTAGTTTGATTGCAGAAGTTGCTGATAATTATTACGAATTACTATCTCTTGATAACCAACTGGACATCATCCACCAATATATTGGTTTACAACAAAAAGCTCTAGAAATAGCAAAAATCCAAAAACAGGCAATGGCAGCAACGGAATTAGCTGTTAAAAAATTCGAAGCAGAATTAGCAAAATCTAATGCAACTGAATATTATCTGAAACAGCAAATCATTGAAAAAGAAAATCAAATCAATGCATTGCTAGGACGTTATCCTCAACCGATTATAAGAACTAAAGAAAGTTTTATGACAATAGTTCCACAAACGGTATATACAGGAACCCATCTCAGTTATTAGCAAATCGACCAGATATAAAGCAAGCAGAATTAGAATTGCAATCTGCAAAGTTAAATGTAGAAGCTGCCAGAAAAGAGTTCTACCCTAGTCTAGATATCAATGCTACATTAGGTTTAGCAGCTTTTAATCCCACATATTTAGTTAATATTCCAAAATCAATCGCATATAATCTAGCAGGTGAATTGGCTGGTCCATTGATTAATAAAAGTGCAATCCAAGCGCAGTTCAAGACTACAGATGCGCTACAAATCCAAGCTTTGTACGAGTATGATAAAACTATTCTTACAGCTTACCTGGATGTTTGTAATCAAATATCTGCAATTAAAAATCTGGATCAATACTATCAATTGAAAGCTCAAGAATCAAAATCTTTGGATGAAGGAATTGATATTGCCAATCAATTATTCAGAAATATGAGAGCGGATTATCTGGAAGTTTTAATGAATCAACGTGATGCATTGGACGCCAAATTGGAACTCATTGATGCTAAAAAAAGACAGCTAAATACAGTTGTGAACATCTATAAAAGCCTAGGTGGCGGTTGGAAATAAACATTCATTATTCTCTCTATACGTGATGCTCTCGAAATTTTTTTCGGGAGCATTTTTTATACGAACACATTATTCAACATATACATACAGCTTTAGTTCCACTTATAATAGCCGTATTCATAAGGCTTGTAGAAGAATACTTTTTTGAAATAATAGAAAACTAAAGTTTTATTTCTTTTTCAAAATTGGTTTTAATTTTTTTAGCTTACCATCAATTTTTTCATCAATTTTCAAACCCAAAATCTCCGCAACTAAAGGATAAACAGTGACATTTTCAAACTCATCAATCACAAGATTATTTTTAAAATCGCTTCCCCAAGCAAAGAATGTAGCTTTCATTTCTGGGACTATTCTTGGATTATAGCCGTGTTTTCCAGTAGATGTTTTTCTCCCTTGTTCTAAGAAAATTTTTGGCGCTTTTGGAATTAATAAAATCTGTCCTATTCTGTTATACTTATCATCTCTTGTAGCGAAATGAAGATATTTTGGAAGTTTTTTATCGAGATATACTTCGTAATCATCTGTTTTATTGGCTTTCAATTCCTTGTAAACTTTCTTAACCTCATGAGGATTTTTAACATAAACTCTGAGCAAAGTTTGGGAATTATAATAATCGAATCTATTTTTATCGAATAACATTTCAGGAATCTCAAGAGGATTTCCGCCGTCAACTTTTATCATTCCGTGGTCTGAAACAAAAACAAAGTTGACATTCTTCAATCCCAAATCATTGACTTTTTGAACTAACTCTCCAATCGCATCATCAACCAAATGAACAGCCGACTCTGTCTCTTTCGCTTCTGGACCGTAATGATGTCCGGCACCATCCACTTCAGGAAAATATAGAGAGATAAAATGCGGACGTATCTCTTCCGGAAGCTTCAACCAATTAATCACTTTATTGACTTTTTCTGAAGGCGAAAATTTTTCGTGATAAGGATAATAGTATGTCGGTCTAATGCCGCCTGCATCACTAGCAGAACCTACCCATTGCAAAGAAGCACTAACCATATTTTGTTTTTCTGCCAAACTCCACAATGGAATTCCGCCGTACCAACTTCCATCTTCCGCATTATCTTTTTTGCTCATCGCATAAGATTCTTTTCTTGCATAATCGTAGAAAAAGTTGTCTATCAAACCGTGATGAGAAGGATATAATCCGGTAATCAAACTCCAGTGATTTGGGAATGTAATACTAGGATAACTCGGAATCATAGCTTTTGCCTGAACGCCTTGGTTTGAATATTTCAGAAGATTCTCCGCATTATATTTCTTAGCATAATCATATCGGAAACCATCTGTGGAAATCATTATCACATAAGGTTTCTGTATTGCTTCAGCATTATTCAAACGATTCGGAATTATGACTTGTGCGGTGTCTGTGATTGCCGTTTGAGCATTGATGATGACTGATAAAGTGAGAAGGAAAATGGCGAAGGATTTCTTCATTAGTAAGATTTTGGCAAAGGTAAACGCTGTGACTTTTAATTAAAAGGATAGCGCATTAATAAAACATTAATCCTAGATCTCAAACAAAAAAATCCCGTCTCGTAATAAAACGAAACGGGATCTATATTTTAAGAAAAAATCTTAAGCTTGTACGTTGTTACCTCCAACTACGAAAGGCTCCAATTCTTTTGAAAACTCCATTAAAAAATTCTGATAATAGCTGAAATAAGTTTCACCAATCAAGATCTTTAATTTGGAAATACATTCTATTTTCTGCTCTAACTGAGCCGAATGAAAATAGACACAATAGTACAACAGTGAATAATATTTTTCCCAACCGGTTCCCAAATTCTTCAGATTAATTTGGTTCAAAAAACGCTCCGTATTTTTCCTGTCGCCAATTTTCTGATAAGCTACAGCGCAAAGAATTTTCCAAACCTCATCGTGTGTTTCTTTTCTTTTTGAAGGAATGTAATCTTCATCATTACTTGATTGAAAGATGTTATTTTCAATCAAAAACTTCATCTCTTTGGTACGGTTTGTAAAAATCAGGGATTCCAGAACCGTAGATTCAAAACTGCAAACCGATTTTTCTGACGCTTTCCGATAACGAACTCTTGTTTTTTTCATTTCGGCAAAATACTTTTTGAAAAGATTATCGTTTCCCGTGAAATCGGCATAAAGAAGTTGCACGCCGTATTTCAAACCAGCAGGAATGACGTGGACTTCATCCGAAAGTTCGGTTTCTTTAACTTTTTTGTAATACAATTCCATCAACTCAGTATTCTGCAGAAGAAAACTACTTTGAAAAAGAAAACCGTAAGCAAAGATTTTAGCTTCGTTGCTCATGTTGTATTTTAGATAAGCCGAAAAATACTGGGCGTAAACCGAACCTAATAGATCACGAAGCGGGTGATTTTCCATAAAATATTTTCTCGCCATGGGAAAAGACATCAATCGATGATGTGTGCTTATCAAAAGCTCGGGCGACTTAATAATCTGCTTACACAATTGCTCACTTCTGTCCCAATAATTATGATTTGTATGTTCTGAATTTCCAAAAAACAGTTCGAGTTCCTGGTCGTTGCAAGCATTTCTGAACGCTTTAAAATCGCTAAATCCGCAAAATTGACTCAGCAGATCCAAAGTAAAATGACTGGATCCAGAGTTGGTTTTTATCAAACCAAAAAACCGACGAAGTGTTTGAGAACTGATGTTTGTTTTACAATCTCGAATGATCACACTTACCAGATTATCACAATCTGTAGCTGTTTTTATGTCTTTCCCAAATTGTTTTGCGATGGTTTTCCGCAATTGGTTCAAAACATTTGTTTCCCGGTTCATAGTTTTAAAAATGGAATCCAAATATAGTTATAAACCTATCATTATTGTACAGAATTGTACAGAAAAATGACAGGAAATTAATATAAATTGTCACTCGAAATACAAATGATGAAAAATTATTCTCAAGAAGCTAAAGGACGTGGTTTGTCTGAGTGAGGTTTTAAGTTTGCGGAAAATTAAATAGACGTTTACGGAAACCCGTAAAATTTTTGTTAAGCTTTGGTTTAGCTTAGCGAAGAATTAAAAAGTATTTTTTTACTTGGACGTGGTTTGTCTGGGTGTGGGAGTAGATTTGTAGAAAAAAGATATATATAAATAATATAAAAAATATAATTATGCTGCCAATTTTAATACCTATTGCTGTTCTATTAAGCTTTTTATTTCGAAAAAAAATAAGGAATTTTCTAAAAGATGGTAAAAGTTTAGGAATTATTGGAATGCAACAATCTGGAAAAACTAGATTTTTAGCTCATTTAAGAAATGTACCATTTATTGACAAGCAAACAAATCAGGATGATTATCCTGAATTTATCTATACAACTAAGTCAGGAAGTAAGATAAAAATTAATTCCGGAAAAGACTATGGAGGTTTAGAAATGTATCGTAAGAATTATAGTGATATCATTAAAAAGAGTGATGTAATTACTTATTTTTTCGATATTAATAAGTATTTTAATGATATGGAATACAGACGTGAGTGCAATAGTCGTTTTCTGTACCTACATGGGTCTTTTGATAAAACAGAAAATAAATTATTAGTTCTATTTGCTACACATACTGATCTTTGTAATAATATGCAGAATAAACAAATCAAAAAAGATTTTGAAAATCTAATTAAGGATAAAAAATATAAAGAGTTAATTAAAGAAACTATTTATGTAAATACAACTAATGAAGATGAACTAAAAGAATTGAACGAAATACTATTTAAATAATGGAAAGAATACTTATATCTCAAATTGAAGATAATGACAGAACTCAATATGTTGTAGTCGATGGCTTATTATTAGAAGACAAATCAGATTATAGAGAATATACAGACATTGTGATCAATGCTGGTGATTATAAAACTATTTATAAAGATAGTTCAATTTCTATCAAACAAAGAAAACAAGAACTTATTATATATTCACACTACTTAGAAAAAGACAGCGTAGGAAGATCAATTATGTACATTTATTACATTGATAAAAACACAAATGACTTTGATAATATAATTCAGTCACTACTTGAAGACTCAAAAGTTATTAATAGAAATATTAACAAATACCAGTTACAACAAGTAATTGAAAAACTAATAAGTAAAAGAAGAATACTAAATAACAATGTATTTAAAATAGCCATAATTGCTATTCTGGCTGGAGTATTAATTTATACAATTTTCAACAACAAAAAACATGAGAAACAAACAACCACAAGTGATTCTATTTCAAGATGATGAAATCGCATTAGGCTATGAATATGATCAAGTTCCTGTAAAATTGAGTAAAGACATAATTATTAAATCAATTGATTATGATTATGACAAATTGAAAGAAGAAGGGGTATCTTTTGTGGGTACAACCGAACCATCAAATAATAGTGTATACTTTAAACACCCTTACAAAAAAGATACATATGTTCAAGATACTAAAAATGAAGATTATTATTTGAAAGAGAAAGTAGAAATTTTCAAAAAAATTGGTCAGCAATTAGGTGCTAAAAAAATATTGACAAAAGTTTTAAGCTTACAATCTGAAAAAATAACTACTGAAATTAATGCTGACGGCAGTGTTAAAGTAGTGAAAGCTGAGGTTGGTGTCACAACAATAGAACAAAAAAAAAATGAATCAAGTTATGAAATAGAAGACACATATGAGTTACTTAGCAATTTTGATTTAGATAAAAATATTGAAGATGTGAGGTTATTGATTAACGATTGTAATCTTAATCATGAAAGTGAACTTATATCTTTAATTGATGCTAGAGACTCAAAGAATAGTGGGACAACTTTAAAAACAAGAAAAGTTAAATCAGAATTAACTTCTGAATACAACCATCTCTTGGATATTTCGTTGTCATTAAGTCATCCTGTCTTTAATATTAGCTCTAGTTTTAAAAAAAATATTGAAAAAATCCAAACTCTTAAAATTGAAATTGAATATACGTTCTAAACCATGTCCACCCACCTATACATTGCAACTGCAAAAAAACAATACGGCAAACTTGCCAAAGGAATGTTTGTAGAAATTACAATAAGAAATGCCAGCAGACCGCCTACACAAAAAGAAGTTTTGGAAGCCATTAACGAAAAATATGGCGATAAAACTGCCGTAAATGGATTAAGCCTTTCCAATTTTGATATTGCAAAACAATAAATAATATAATAAACCGACAGGTTGTAAACTTTTTCCAAAATCTAACAGGTTTTAAAAACACGTTAGGTTTGTTTTTAACATAAATAAAAAAATGTCACACCTTACCTACAAACCTCATATCGGCAAAAACTACGGCAATTCTGAGCTTGGAAAATTACTAATCATTGGAGATTCTCACTATTTCAATAATGGTTTACCTAATAATTTGTCGGAGTTTACGGTTGAAAAAATAAAAGAACTGAGAATCATCTCAGCCAATTTTTATGATAAAGTTGATGCTGTATTAAACCAAGGTGGGAAACACGACATTTGGGATAAAATTGCATTTGCCAATGCGATACAAAAACCATTTGCATCGGCTGACCAAAAACCAACTAAAGAAGATTTGGATGTTGCCAAACTCGCTTTTCGGGAGTATTTGGATATGACGAAGCCAGAAAAAGTGATTGTTTTTTCGAGTCGTATTTGGGAACATTGTTTTAATAAATCAGGATGGGGAAAACATCTTGATAAGATAGATGACCGATGGAATATCCGAGAATTAGAATATATTGGCGGAACTTGCAAAGCAATTGGACTACATCATCCCTCAACTCCAGGTTTTGATAAGTCAAAATTTAAAAATATTGTGGCGCAATTCTTAAATAGTCTCTCCTTAAACCACCTATAATTTACTGATTATTAGTATTTTGGGTTTAAAATAGCTTGTTTTTTATTGCAAGAATTTGTATCTTAGAGCTTTAA